>NZ_BSDI01000013.1:0-19055 GCF_027923225.1 Phytohabitans aurantiacus | reverse complement strand
ACGCCCTGATCACACTCCCGCTCCCCCGCCGCACGGCGGCCCCGCGCCGCACGGGCCTCCCGCGCCGCGCGGCGGCTCTGCCCGCGCCGCACGGCGGCTCTGCCCGTCGATCAAGGGCAAACGCACGTGGTTCGATCTCTTTTCCGCGTGCGTTTGCCCTTGATCCATGCGGATGTCCTTGATCGGCGGGCCGCTACGCGGCCCGCCGAGCGCTACAGGTCCGCGATGAACGCCGCGATCCAGGCCAACGGGGCGTTCCAGTTGATCGTCAGCTCGTTCGTCGACCACGACTCGATGTCGTCGATGTAGCAGAACTGGCCGACGCAGCCGCGCAGCTTCTGCTGCGCCAGCGGGTCCTGGATCGCCGAGTTCGGCCCGCCCGAGAGCGTGCCGTTGGGCGGGTTCGGCAGGTCGGGGTTGAGCTGCCGGGCGTACCAGCGGCTGTGCTGGTTCTTCGCCGCCACCTCGCCGTACCCCGTCACATACGACATGTTGAGCGCGTTCCGGCCGAAGATGTAGTCCATCCCCTCCAGTACACCGTCGCGGTACTTGGCCCGCCCGCTCAGGTCATACGCGGTCGCGATGACCACCAGGTTGTTGATGACGAGCTGGTTCGACCCCCAGTCGAACTGGTTGTCGCTCGGCGCGTACGGCATGCCGTACGGGTGCGCCTTGATCGTCGCCAGGTACCGATCGGCGCCTTCGAGCACCGACGCGCGCACCCGGGCCCGGTCCGGCAGCTTGTTGGGCAGCGTGGCCAGGTCGAGCCGGCCCAGAGCCGCCGTCGAGCCCCAGTCGAAGCCGCGCTCACGCCACACGTCCGATGTGTGGTGCGGTGAGGCCAGGACGAAGTCCTTGTACTCCTTGGCGCCCGTGGTGATGAACAGTTCCGCCGCCGCCCAGTAGAACTCGTCGCTGACGTCGGCGTCGGAGTAGGCACCGCCACCGGTGGCGTCGGCCGGGTCTGCAAGCACGCTCGGGTTCGCCTTGGCGGCGGCCCAGGCGCTCTTCGCCGCGGCCAGGTTGCGCGCCGCGAACTGCTGGTCGTACCCGGCGAACACGCGCGCCGCCTGTGCCGCGGTAGCCGCCAGGTTGAGCGTCGCCGCGGTCGACGGCGGGTGCAGCTCACGCTTGCGGTCGTCGAGGTGCGGCAGCAGCGGCAGCCCTGTCCACGTCTCGTCGTGAATCTTGTGGTGGGCCATGCCCGCCAGCGACTCGCCCGCCGGCACCTGCATGCTCAACAGGAACTCCTGCTCCCACCGCGCCTCATCGAGAATGTCCGGCACCTTGTTGCCGCTTTCGGGAATCGCGAGCGTGCCATCCTTGAGCTTCCACGGCTTCACCGATCGCTCGTACTCGCTCATCAACTGCGCCACCGAGATGCCGCCGTTGACCACATACTTGCCGTGGTCGCCCGCGTCGTACCAGCCGCCCGAGACGTCCAATGTGTAGTCGCAGACGCCCGGCTGGCACGGCACACTGGTGTCGCCCTGGTTGGGCGCGACACCGACGTGACCCGCCGGCCGCCCGTACCCAGGCCGAAGGCTGTCGAGAATCTCCACGCCGCTGCGCTGGGTGTAGTAAAACTTGAGCGCATCGAGCCGCAGCTGCTCCCAGTACCCAGAGCCGATGTCGAATGGCCGGCTAACCTCGCCGTCCGCGACCAGCGTGTAGCCCGTGCCCACCCTCGTGTACCGGCTGAACGTGATCGTGTGCACGTTCTGCCCGGACGAAGCGTCGACGCCGCGCGGTGTGCTCTTACCGTTCGCCACCACGGCGCCGGCGGCGTTTTTGAGCTGCCACGGCAGGGCCGCCGTCGCTTCGGTGACGAGCGTGGCATTCTTCGGCCCGTCCGGCACGTAGCCGACCTGGTTGACCCGCACCCGCGGCCCGGTGTCGGGTACGTATGGCTCGGCGACCGCGCCGCCGGCCAGGGAGACGTTGTCGAGGCAGAACCGCCACGGCTCGGCGCTGCCGCCAAGCTGGAAGACGACCTGGCCGTTGGCGAGGTCGACCGGCGAGGTGAAGGTGTACGAATAGTCATTGCCGGACGGGCTGAACTCCGGCGTCGCGCCGAAATACTGCGTCCACGGGTCCGCGCCGAGTTGTACGAGCGCCTTGGCCACCCGCGCGGGTGTGCCGGTGGCGAAAAACTTGTACGCATATGTTTCGCCGCTGACGAGCGGGATGTCGTTGATGCCCACGATGGCGTCCCAGGGGTTGGCCGTGCCGCCCGGGATGTCGGCGCACAGTTGACCGCTGCTGGAGTCGAGGGTGATGTTGGCGGTGCCCCACCAGGGGGCGTGACCGTTGTCGAAGGTGCCGTTGACGATCTGTTCAGGCCCGTCCGCGTACGCCGTGGAGGCGGTCAGCCCGGCCGCGACTAGCGCCGCCGCGACCGTGACGGCGAGCCGTCGTATCCGTTTTGTCACGTCGTTCCTTCCAGTTGTGGGAGCGCTCCCAACCTCTGGAATGCTCTCAACGCCCTTCCCACATGTCAATGGATCGATCCGCGCTCATTGACGATCGACATTGCGACGCTACGTGATGATGTGACTACCACAAGCTTCGGGAGGTCGCAGTGCTCAGGGTCGCGCACACCGCGAGGAGCCTCGTCTTTCTCGCCTTCGGTGCGGGTGTCGTGCTGGCGGTGGGCACGGTGTTCGCGAGTTGGCAGGCCTTGACCGACCAGATCGAAGCCGACCAGCTACAGCGTTTGAGCGATACCGGCCAGGCGGCGTCGGCGATCCTGTCAGCAATCGCGTTGATGGGCATCGCCGGTTCGCTGTACTTCCAGATGCAGCAAACCCGCGCCGCCCAGGTCGCCGCCGCCCGCGGCATGCGGGTGCAGTTGCTCCAGTTCGCCATCGAGAGTCCGCAATTCCTGCACGTATGGGGCGCGGACCCCAAGCGACCCGTCCGAGATCGACAGGAAGCGGCCTATATCTCGATGGTTCTCGCCTACAACAAGACCTCGTACATGCTCGGACTGCTCACCGACTATGAGCTTCGCGAGTACTGCCAGCTGATCTTCACCCACAAGAGCTTCCGCGACTTCTGGCACGGCGCCCGGCTGACCTACCTGAACGACCACTTCCGCGACTCACGCCGCTTCGCAGGCATCGTCGACTCCGTCTATCAGTCGTCGCTCGCCCAACCGCCATCCACCGGCGGCCCACCCAGGAAGCTGGGCGGGCCGCCGAGTGATGCTCGCAGGCTCGGCGCCACGGCGCTTGCAGCCTTCTGCACGGGAATCGCGGTGGGTGCGATGGCCACCCACCGCCGACGATCCAATCCGGCTAGCGGTCGAACTCCCCACGCCTAATCGCCTGGGTGAAGTCTCGCCAGCCGTCTGGCCCCACAGCCAGGACGCCTTGGTCAAGATCGCTGTTGTTTCTCATCAGAACCTCGTTCGGGCCGATTTGTACTTCGGCACAGTGGGCGTTGTCGCAGCGGGTCGAGCGAATCCAGGGGCTGGTCACGTCACGAGGACGCGACACCCCCTCGGCGAGGAACTGATCGGACACGGCCTTCCATTCTCGGTGTCGATACCGTCAGAAAGCAGACTAAGCGGCAAGTTCGTACAAGATTGGACATATCCGCTGAACGGGCGTGGCCAAGCAGGCAACGCGCAGACCGTACCAACACAGGGAGCGCTGAAGATTCCAGCCCAGGCCTCACTCACACGATTGGATCGCGGCTAACATCCGACTTGATGAAGCTCAAGCTGGACCTGCACGACATCTTCAACCGGGGTCACGACATCGACCGTGCCCTCCGGGGAATCATCGACGAGGCGGTCGCCAAGAAAGCCACGGTCGTCGAGATCATCCCAGGGAAGGGATCCGGCCAGCTCAAGAAGCGGGTGCTGCGGTTCCTCGACCAGAAGGAGATCAAGGCGCTGTATCACCGGGTCGAGAAGGACTCCAAGAACTTCGGCCGCGTGTTCGTGCACTTCCGGCACTGATTACGAGCCCAGGTATCTGAGCACGGCGAGCACCCGCCGGCTGTACCCCGTGGTGTGCGACAGGTCGAGCTTGTCGAAGATGCTGTTGACGTGCTTTTCGACCGCGCTCTGCGAGATGTGCAACTGCTCGGCGATCGTCGCGTTAGTGTGGCCCTGCGCCATGTGGTCGAGCACGTCACGCTCGCGGGGCGTCAGCCGGCTCAGCGGGTCGGTGTGAGTCGTCCGGGCGAGTAACTGCCGCACCACCTCCGGGTCGAACGCGGTGCCGCCGGCTCCGACCCGGTCGAGCGCCTCGAGAAACTCACCAACCTGCGCCACACGATCCTTCAAGAGGTACCCGACACCGTCAGTGTGGGCGGTCAGCAACTCGACGGCGTAACGCCTCTCCACGTACTGGGAAAGCACCAGGACCCCGACGCGCGGCCACCGGCCGCGAAGCTCCATGGCGGCGCGCAGCCCTTCGTCCGTGTGAGTCGGCGGCATCCGCACGTCGACGACCACGACGTCTGGCTGGTCCGCGGCGACGGCCGCGAGCAGCGCCTCTGCGTCACCGACAGCGGCGACGATCTCGTGCCCCTCCTCGGCGAGCAACCTGACCAGGCCCTCCCGCAGGAGCGTCGAGTCTTCAGCCAGCGTCACGCGCATGGCAACTCCGCGACAATGGTCGTCGGCCCGCCAACCGGACTGTCCACATCGAACCGTCCATCGAGCGCGGCGACACGCCGCGCCAACCCCGACAAGCCACCCCCCGCCGGGTCGGCGCCGCCCACACCATCATCCCGCACCTGTACCGTCACCTTGCCCTCCTCAGTGGACAGTCTCACCACGACCAGGCTCGCTCGCGAATGCTTGGCCGCGTTGGTGACCGCTTCCGACACCACGAAGTACGCTGCGGTCTCCACCGCCCTGGCTGGCCGCTCAGTCAGCTCATAACGCACCCGCACCGGCAACCCGGCCCGCTCGGCGACCCGCAGCAGCGCCTCGTCGAGGCCAAGGTGGTCCAGCGCGGCTGGGTACGCTCGCCAGGCAACATCCCGCAACTCGTCGAGGATCTGGCGGGCCTGCTCGTGCGCCTGCCGCAACAAATCTGTATCACCATCAGTGCGCCGCGCCCGCCCGAGCAGCATGCCGAGCGCGACCAGCCGCTGCTGTACCCCATCATGGAGGTCACGCTCGATCCGGCGCCGCTCGGCGTCGACCGCCTCCACCACACCAGCGCGGCTCGTGGCAAGCTCGGCGATCCGCCGCTCCAGCAGCTCCCGCTCACTCGGCCCGAGGAAACGACGCGCCATCCTCCGCTCGACCTCCACGAGCCCGGCGAACCCCTGCACACTGATGAAGAGCAGCACCGCGCCGATCAGCACCTGCGACCCGAAGGTGAGTAGGCTGCTCCGCCCGATCAGAAAATGCCAGACCCAGACGGCTCCGACCACCAGCCCGTAGACAAACAGCAAGACAAGCAGTCCGCCCAGCAGCCCAACCGCCCAGCGGACCGCCAGATACTGGAAGGCACGTTTGCCCGTGAAGTCGGCGGCGTTCTCGGCGCCGTAGAAGGCAGCCAGGCGCCGGCGCTCCATGTCGGCGAGCCGCCGCGCGCCTCGATAGACCGTCTGCCGCGCTCCGGGAAGCGCCGTTACAGGGGTCGCGAGGGCGAGGTAGAGCAGTTCGGGTACGGCCGTGGCCGCGCCGAGTGCTACCCCCAACGCTGCCCGTGTCCAGCCCTGCCACATGATCGCGAGGCTACCGGTGTGGGTTTCCCCAGCTCACTACCTGGGGAAACCCACACCTCACTCGAAGTGCACGTACGGCTCGACGGATATGCACTGCGGCGGCTTGACGTCCTGGGCTTGTGCAGGACTCGAAAAGACGCTAACGGCGAAACCTGTCCCGATCATCGCGAGAACTGCGAACCGCAGAACCCACCTCATATACGCTCCCCCCGGCCAGGTATGGCGGCCAGTTTGGTAATCGCCTCCATGATCTACGGGCGCCGGCACCCAAAGATCAATGCCAGCGGTGAACACTATCACCGGAGCGAAAAATAGCTAGATCTGATTTGAGATTCGCAATAAACTGACCGCGTAAGTCCTGGTCAGTAGCGAAAATTCATTTATTGATTTGATAGTGTTGAGAATTTCACGACTCACTAGGCGCGATACGGTGATCACGAACTGTCGAGTAGGCTAATTTTCTACAGAAAGAGCTACCACGTAGACAGAAAGCGCCGCGCCAGCCAGCCGGTACTTGCAATTTGCAGGCGGCAAACTTGTTGGCCTGCAACATCTACCAACACGCCTATCGCGTGCCAGATGTTGGTAAGCGACACAGCAGCGGGTCGAGACGAGACCCGGTGGTCGCGATGGCGAGGGTGCCCCCGGCAAGATTCGAACTTGCGACACACGGTTTAGGAAACCGATGCTCTATCCCCTGAGCTACGAGGGCGCGGCCTCCCAGAGTACCTGCCAGCGGCCGCCGACAGGCACCGGGGAGCACCGACGGCCGCCAACCGTTCCAACGCCGACCGGCGGAGCACGCACCGATCACGCGAACCTAGATGATCTTGCAGGGCGCCGGCTGTCGCCGAACGGCACCGGACGTCGCCGACCAGCTCCGATCTCCATAGCGGCCAAACCGAGCACACAGGTATGGCTGCCGGCATTTGACCACTGCGACGCGGGCCGGTGGTCCTCTCGATACGACGCTCCGTTGGCCTAGGCAACAGCCATGAAGGGAACGACCGATCGGGGGTGACGGGTTGTGGCGCGGACGCGGGTCCGGTGGCTATGCGTGTCCCGGCTCTACCTGCGTCGTGCCGTCGGCGTGAAAAATCCACGTGCGGGTGCCGCATTCAGCGTCGGGAGCTAGCTGGGACACTTCCGTGCCGGCCGCGTCTGTGGCGATCAGAACGGAGCCGCCGCAGCCGAGGCTGGCCAGCGTCTTCATCTGACCCGGAGGCACGACGATGGACGACGAGTCGACCTTGATAGTGATCATGTCCGTGCGGTCATTGCGTACGAACAGTTCACCCTCGGATTTCAGGCACTCCACGAGCGGAAGGCGGCAGCCGACCTCGTCCCGGAAGATCAGCGCGAGCCCGCATCCGCCCGCGAGGATCATCACGGCCACCACCACGGTGACCCCGCGCCCGGTCCTACTCATATTGGTCTCCCACCGGAAGAGTGTTGCGGACGCTCGGCGCCATCGGGCGCTCGGTCGGCTGCCGCCGAATGCACCGGCCGGGGAGCGGAAGGCTCGCGGGCCGGTGGTCGGGTTGGTGAGGTTGCTGCCGTCGATCGCCATGTTGGCGGTAAACGGCGAGCCGTCGGCGTTGATCTGGCCGAAGGAGTAGATCTGGGCGCCTACTGCTGAGACGGCGCCCAGTGCGGCCGATTCGGAGCCAGCCAGCCCCCTGTAGAGCGTGAACATCTTGCTGGTGCCGGGGGCGATGGTCCGAGGTCGATTTCACCAGCACCCCGTCGTCCGAGGGCCCGTTGTCGGTGAACCAGCCGTTGATTCCGTTGTCCGTCAGCGGGAAAGACGGATCCGGGTCGGCGTGGCCGTCGTTGGTGACGCCGCTGACGAAGCTGGTATCGCCGCCGAGTTGCTCCACCATCTCGTACCCGGAAAAGCTGGTTGAGGTCCCAGTCGACGGCCCGGCAGTAGCGCACCGGTGACGGCGGCGTGGTGCCTGAGTTGCTGACGATGACCTCCCTACCCCTCGCACAAGCAGGCATACAGCTCCAGGCGCCGAAGGCGAAGGCACAGGTCTGGAACCTCAGTTCATCGAACTGACCGTGGCCGGGCTCCAGGACGGCGACAGCCCGGAGCACTGGGCCGCTCTCGCCCACGACCTCCGCGACACCGCACTCCACGCCCGGGAACACCACGATCCTGCTCTGGCCGTTACACCTCGCAGAGCAGATTGAGGGGTACCTGCTGCCGTCGCAGGTCGGCACGGCGTCATCCGTCAGACTGCCCGGATCGGACTGGGGTACGCGAGGCTCAAGGGCCGATCCTTCCCGCCTTTTGAGCCTGCCCGATGACGTTATCCCCCGCGCTTCTGGTGACCGATCAGTTGTCTCCGAGGCGACAAAACGGTGCCTCCACATGATCATCACGATACGATCAGTGCCCTCCCGCGCGGTTCAATCCTCATACGTAGTCGGAGAGTGACCCATTGACGGCGGCTGGCGCCCTCGACTTCGAGATCGTGGCGGAGCAGGAGTACTTCGACCGGGCAGCAGTCGAACGAGAACGGCGCCGTGGCGTGGTGCCGGATATTCCGGGCGTCGCGGTCAACAAGGGAGCGGCGGAGCGATCGTCGCGATACTCGCGGGCTCGCCTCGAGGAGATGGCAGAGCCGACGGAGCAGGTGGCGTTCGGTCGCCTTGACATGGACGAGGAAGAGACCTTCTACATCGGCCACGACCTCATCCGTGACACTGGTGGAGAAGTCCTCGTGGTCAGTTGGAAGACCAAGGTCGCTGCGCCGTACTACAAGGCAACAACAGCCGAGCCCCGCAACGTCCGGCGCAAGAGAACCTTCCAGTGCGACGGCAATACGATCCTGAACTTCAGCGACGTGGTCCTCGCGGCGATAAGCTCTACGTCGGCCGCCGTAGACGGCACTCCAGCCCATCCGGATCTCAGCGATGCACTGCTTGCCGAGCTTCGTACCGCGCGCACAGGCGAACTGCGCAGCATTGTCGCGACGATCCAGGCCGCGCAATACGAGGTTATCGAGGCGCCGCTGCGGCAGCTCAGCGTCATCCAGGGTGGCCCGGGGACGGGGAAGACGGCCGTCGCGCTGCACCGTGTCTCATGGTTGCTCTTCAACCACGGAGAGGAGCTGAAGCCCGACTCCGTGCTAGTCGTCGGGCCGAACCGGACGTTCGTGCGGTACATCGGGGCGTTGTTGCCCGGGCTCGGTGACCGGGTCGCGCACCGTTCGATCGACGAACTGCGTCCCGATGCGCGGGTGCCGCTGCGGATCCGCGGTCAGGAAGCCGAAGATGTGGCGGCGATCAAGGGCGACGCACGCATGGCGAAGTTGCTAGCCCGCGCGCTCAGCCTAGGCTCGAAGATGCCGCTCGCCTCACAACCGTGGGTCGTGCAGTCCGGCAAGGAGACCTTCTCGCTCGACGGTGCGGAAGTCGCTGCTGCTGTCCGACGGGCGTGGGATGCCGGAGGCACCTACAACCAGCGGAGGATGCGACTTCGTACCTGGTTCCAGAGCACGGCGCTAAACAAACGTGCCGCGCAGATCCGCTGGCCGAAGCCGAACGCCGCAGCCTCGCTGACGGACAGGATCATTGCGCCCGCCTCACCGGCCAGCCTCGTGCAGTGGGTGCTGGGTGCCGGCGATCGCATTGAACCGATCCACAAGGAGCTGTTCACCGACAAGGAAGCGGCGGCACTGTATCGGAAGCCGCAAGCTGCGGACAAGGAACGGTGGACGGCCGCCGACATCCCGCTTCTTGATGAGGCGGACGCCATCATCAACGGCATACCGCTGCGCTACCAGCACATCGTGGTCGACGAAGCGCAAGATCTCTCCCCGATGCAGCTACGGGCGCTTGCCCGCCGGTCGAATGGGTCGATGACGGTGGTCGGCGATATCGCACAGTCGACCGGCCTGTGGGCCAGGGATGACTGGGAGGACCTTCTCCAGCATCTCCCGCAGGCGCTGCCGGTGGCGCGGTACACGCTCCGTTATGGGTACCGGGTGCCGCGCCAGGTGCACGAACTGGCGGTCCACCGTGCGCCTGAGATCGCTCCTGGCATCGAGCTGCCGCAACCGGTCCGCGACGGCGACGAAGATCCTCACATCTGCCTGGTCACGGAAGCCCATGTCACAGGACAGGTTGTCGCCCGGGTGCGCCGGCACCGGGACGACGGCCTGTCAGTTGGCGTTATCTGCTCCGGAAGCCGCCGTTCGGCCGTCGAAGCGGCATTGATCAGCGCCAACATCGGCTGGAGCGACGCGGACCGCGGTGAGCTCGGCCTACCGGTCACGGTCGTGAGCCCGGAAAGCTCGAAGGGCCTGGAGTTCGACGCGGTCGTCGTCCTCGACCCAGCAACGATCGCGCTCGGCAGCGAACGCGGCGACCGACTGCTCTATATCGCGCTGACCCGCACCACGCAGCGACTCGACGTAGTGGACATCGAGCCCGATCCGGCGAAATCGCCGGAACCTGTCATGCCGGCAGTTCCGCAGCAGGCTGCTCCACGACAGAACCAGCTGTCCCTGCCCGCCGTCCCGGTCGGTGGTTCGGTCAGCGACGAAGCGCTGGACCTGCAGCAGCGCGTCGTGGCCTTGATAACCGCCGACGTTGTCGAACGGATCAAGGCAACCGCCCCCGAACATATGTGGCCGGCCGTTCTTGAGGCCACCGCAGCCGCGCTGGGCGGCGCCGGCGTGACAGGCGAGCGCCAGGCCCAGGGAATGCCGGGGTGAACTGGGGTGCTCGATCGCTGCGTGCGCATCGGACGCACATGCTCGTGACACCGCCGCCTACTGGACGGAGCTTGGACGGCCTCGAACGTTCCCAGTGATCTGCCGACTACCTCAGTCGCGGAAAGCCACTTCAGGAAAGGCAATGGACGAGATTCATCTGATCAGTGACGGCGATGGACTGGCGGTCATCGGGAATCCACCGGATGTCGAACGCTTCCTCGTCTCGGAGGGGCTGTCGTCGAAGGACCTTGGACTGCAACGGCTCAACTCAGTCGTCAGTGCCGGGGCTGCAGTCACTCAGGCAGGTTCGGAGATTGCCATCAACTCCGGCCGCTGGGTGGAGCTGACTTCGGAGTCGGCTCAGCTTGTCAAGAAGTACGGGCTGAGGGAAAACTCGAGGACGGGCCTGAGCACCGGTGTGGTGAAGGGGCACAAAGGCCAGATCAAGGGGTTCGTTGAGTTCATCAAGGGACCCCGGTCGGTTCTGACCAACCCAGCGATTCTTGCCGGAGCTGCGACCATCATGGCGCAGGTTGCGATGCAGCAGACCATGGACGAAATCACCGACTATCTCGCCTCGATCGATGAAAAGGTCGACGATGTGCTGCGCGCTCAGAAGGACGCTGTGGTGGCCCGCATCATCGGAGTGGGCTTCGTGGTCGAGGAGGCCATGACCATCCGAGAAGCGAGGGGTAGGGTCGACGAGGTCACGTGGTCGAAGGTGCAGGCCGCGCCGGCGACGATCGCAGAAACCCAGGCGTACGTGTTGCGTCAACTAGACGCACTGGCGGAGAAGATGGAGCGCAAGACCGCTATCAGCGATCTCGCCAAAACCACCCAGGAAGCCGAGTCCATGGTTCGGGAGTGGCTCGCCGTTCTGGCTCGCTGCTTCCAGCTACAGGACGCGATCGCGGTGCTCGAACTCGATCGGGTGCTGGACTCCTCTCCAGAGGAACTGGACGGGCATCGCCTCGGGTTGAGGGCGGCCCGGCAGGACCGGCTCGAACACATCTCGCGAAGCACCGAACATTTGGTAGCCCGCATGAATGCGGCTGCTGGCGCGGCCAATGCAAAGGTGCTGCGGCACCCGACCAAGTCCCCAGCGGTAGTCCGGTCGAGTAACCACGTCGTAGCCGGCATCTACGACTTCCATGGGCGACTCGGAATTGAGTCTGGTCACCAGTCAGCGCAGGTAAGACGGTGGGTGGACGCCGCAGCGGAGGTGAGGGAAAAGGCGCTCGAAACGGGAGCAAAGGGCGTCGATGCCGCCAAAGGCCTCAGTCACGAGGCTCTCGATCGGGTCAGCACCGTAAAGGGCAAGCTCTCAAGCGGGATCGCCGAGCGAGTGCGCCGTCGGCGCGAGGATGACGAGGAAGGCTGAGGCAGCCTCGCCTGCCGATGCCCAGGAAACAGGCCGGCGTCGACACGTGGGCCGTGCGGTGCCAGGGATGCCGAGCGGCCCGAGCGTCATGACTCCGCGGCCACGAGGAGAAGCGACTGTGGCAATGGTCGTCTACGCCCAGCGGCGGCGCCGATGTACCTGGACTTCGCGTATTGGCATCTCGGACCAGTGCTGCGGGCGGTCGACGACGGGGCGTGCCAGGTAGGGGGTGATCCGGTCGCGTTCGTGTTCTTCGGCGAACTGTTCGGCTTGCATAGTTTCACCGGCGAGGTCGAGCGCTTTAATGAGCTGTACGACGAGTAGGTCGAGGCGATGGTTTTCCGCTTCAGCGGCCGTGAGGCGTTCGTGGGCAGCGACGACGCGGTGGCCGCACCATTGCCGCAGAAGCTCGTGCTCAGGTCGGACGTGCTCGCGGTACCACCGATCCTCCCACTCCGGACTGGACTTTTCGCCCTTGCGGACCGGATGTGGACCACCGTATTTGCACTTGTGTCGGGCTTCGGCCTCCTCCTCGATCACGTGCTCCAGGATGGTGTGCGAGTGGGCGCCGCAGGCGGCCTCCGCGATCATGACTGTGCCGGCGGGCGAGACGATCGTGGCATCATCGGTGGTGAACCACTGGATTTTCGCGAGAATGTCCTCTACGGGCACTTGGAGGATTCCGGTCACCTGGCGCGACACCGCGACCTCGACACTGGAACAGCAGGCCGATCGAATCGTCGCCGACATAGTCAGAGCCGTCGAAAAGCAGGAACGGATCTCCGCCGCCCTCAAGCGGCGCGAGCAGGAACGGCAAAGCCGCGGCAAAACTTGCCGAGCAACAGGCAGCCGAGGAGCGCCGCCACGACATGGAACGCAAGGCGGGGTTGAACATGCCATCGCGAAAGCCCGCCACCTCGCCATCGAGGAGCACCGCAAGGCGACCTTCAACACCGCATTGGAACAGTGGCGGAACGCCGCGGATATTCGGACGTCCGGCGATGCCCTCGAACACGCCTACTCCGCGCCGGTCAGGCAGCCAGCCGCGGCGAACTCGCCGCCTGGTTGACCTGGGCACGCGCTCGCGCCAAAGCGACAGCTTGTCCGGGCACGGGCGAAGGCCGGCTGCGGCAGCCCGCGACAGGGACGGCGAATGGTCGTTTCAAATCAAGGTAGTTTGCATCCGAATCGCGCTCGAGAGTGTGCGCGGGTCAGCACGATCACCTAACCTGCGCGCCGTTTGCCAAGAACCCACAAGTACCAGCAGACGCTGAAACGACGAAAGAGGCCCGTCCGGGTCAACGACCTGGACGGGCCTCATCTTTTTAGGCGCTCTTGCGCCGGTTTTTGATCTTCTTTGCGACGGCGTCGGCGGCTTCGTGGTGGAGGCGTTTGACGACGCTCGTGTAGGTGTCGTAGGTGAGGGTGATGGTGCTGTGGCCGAGTTGTTCGGAGACGACTTTGGCCTCGACGCCGGCGTCCAGGGCCATGGTGGCGGCGCCGTGGCGCAGGTCGTGCAGCCGGATGGGCGGCAGCCCAGCCTGGCGGACGAGGCGGTTGAAGCGTCGGGTGACCAGGTTGGGGTGCCAGTGGCGGCCGTCGGGGCGGACGAAGAACAGCCCGGTGTCCGGCCAGTCGGGACCGGCGGCGAGTCGCTGGGCGGCGCGGCGCGCCTTGTAGGAGGTGAGGACGGCGACGGTGTCGTCGTCCAGGATGAGGTCGCGGTTGCCGGCGTCGCTCTTTGGTGGCTTCTGGACCAGGGTGTGGCCGTGGACGGCGATCTGGTTGTTGATCGTTGTTTCCCTGCTGCCCAGCCGCACCTCGGCGTCGAGCAGGCCGCAGGCTTCGCCGCGGCGGGGTCCGCGGTAGGCCATGAGGTGGAACATCGGGTACAGGTCGGGGTCGTGCGTTGCGGCGTGGTCGAGGAAGGCGACGAGCACGTCGTCGGTCCACACCATGACCGGGCCTGGTATCCGCCCGGTGTGGCGCCAGTGTGCGACGCGTTCGGGTTCCCACACGATGGGCCGGGCCTTGTCACCGGGGGTTTTGACGAGGGTGGCGGGGTTGGTGATCCCGGCGATGACCTCTTCGGCGAGGGCGTCGTTGATGGCCTTGCGGAGCGTGGCGCGGATGCGTTGGCAGGTGGCCGGTCCGGTGGGGCGGATGCCTCGTACGCTGTCGCGCACGCTCGGGTCGGTGCTTGCCTTGGCGGCCCGGATTTCGGTGTTGCGGTCGGCGATCGCGGCGAACATGGCCCTGATGTGGCGGGGCTTGAGCTTGTCCAGGCGGATGTCGCCGAGGTGCGGGATGAGGTGGACTCGTACGTGGCAGGCGTAGCCGCGCTGGGTGTTCGCGTCGACGTTCAGTGCGGCGAGCCAGCCGGTGAGGTAGTCGGCCACGGTGGGGACCTCGGCCAGGGACGCGTTGGCGCGCAGCCGCGTCCGGATGGTCTCCACGTCGGGCAGTGGTTGGCGGGTGTGGGCGGCGCTCTGGAGGAGGTCGCCGATCTCGGTGCGGCGGTCGCGGGCGCGGCCGGCGAGGGCGAGCAGGGCGCGGGCGTGGTCGAGTTCGGCCAGGGCGTCGCGGTAGCTGTCGAACCCGCTGCGGCGTAGTTGCCGCCGCTGGCCGGTCGTCGTGACGGGCAGTTCGAGTTGGTACTGCCAGTGGCCGTGTTCGGAGCTCCAGGTACCGCTGGCTCGCCGCAGTTTCGGACAGTTGTTGCCCGCGGGCTTGCCGCTGCCGGGGTCGCGGCAGCCGCAGCGCTTGGTGATGGATCCTTCGGGCATCGAGTGTTTCTCCTGGTCAGAAGGGTGTCGCCGCCGTCTTGAGGTGGGCGGCGGATTTGTCGATGAACATGAACGCGTGCCTCGCGCCGACGATCAAGTCGACGGTCGCGCGGGGGTGGGGCTACGGGGGTTGGCTGGGGTCCGGATCGAGGTGCAAGGCGGCGAGGATCGGTTGGACCGGGATCCGGTACTGGCTGCCGGCACGGATGACTGGCACCGGGAACCGGCCATTTTTGGCCAGCAGGTAGGCGGTGCTCATCGCCAGTCCGAAGATGTGCGCGGCGGTGCGCAGGTCGGTTGTGGCACCGAGCGCACGGATCGATTCCGCGGTCCAGGCCGGCTCGCCGCCGGCATGTTCTCGGGTACGCCGGGCGGTCCGGCTGCGGCGGGTGTTGCTCACTGTGAGACTCCTTGGGCAAAGGGTGTGGGCTGTGGCTGTACGGCGTCGGGCCCGCCCCGCGTGATGGCGGGGGCGGGCCCGAGGTGCGCCGTATCGAAGGGGGTTACGGATTAGATGTAGCTGTAGCCACCGTCGACAATGGACTCGTCGCCGGGCCGGCTCCGGTCGTGGATGGGGTGTTCGGCGAGGTTCTGCGCGTCGAGGAACAGCGCGCGGTCGTTGGGGTGTTCCACCTGTTCGGTGGGCGGGAGGTCGACCATCGCCAACCGTTCGCGCGCTCCGGCTGGCAGCCAGACCCGGGTGGCGGGGTGACCGGCGTCGGGGTGGGTGGTGGCGACGGTGAGCTGGTCCAGGTTCAGCCGGGCCAACTGCTGGTGCAGGGCGGCCTCGCGGTGCGGGTCGGTTGTCCGGAACAGGACGGTGGCCAGTCCAGTCCGGTCGGCGACCGGCCGGTAGCGGTGGATCCGGCCCGCGACGGAAGCGATGGTGGTGTCGCCGTGGTCGGGTTCCAGCCAGAACCCGTACCGCTGGCCGTCGTGGATGTACTCACCGTGCCAGACACGGTGTTTGGCCGGTGCGATCGCGTCGGCGCAGGTGCGCGGTGACCACCAGGTCCGCAGGTCGGTGGCGGCGCGCCCGCGGGCGTGGGTGGCCAGTTCGACGAAGAACTGGTTGAGGTCCCACAGTTCCGCGAGGTGTGGGTCGGCTTGCAGCCGTTGTTGCTGCCGGTACACGTGGGCCGGGCCGGGGCCTGGATAGTGCGGGTGTGTGGCGAGGACCGCGCCGAGCGGTCCCAGGCACCACACGATCTCGATGGTGCCGGTGCGGGTGGGGCCGATCGCGAAGCGGTCCAGCCAGCCGCGGCGGGCCAGAATCCGCAGCCGCCGCTCGGTGCTGGCCGATTCGGGGTCGAAGCCCAGCGCGGTCAGCTGGCCGGTGGTCAGGATGCGGTGCTCGGCGATCATCAGGATCGCCCAGCGGTCGCGTCGGGTGGTCCGCCCCAGCTCGTAAAGCGACAGTTCGGCGGGGACGGGCTTGGGTGAGGGGATGATGAACGGGTTGGGATAGGTGGTCGTCACGACCAGTACCTCCATGATGGTGCGCCGTCATGCGGCGCGATGGTTGGGCCGCCCGCCGTCGGCGGGTGGCGGAACGAGATGTTCTGGCTGCCCGGCGGTGCCGGGCGGGTCAGTCAGGGCCGGACTCGTCGTCGTCCAGGTCGGGCAGGGCGGTGGCGAGGTCGGCCAGGGTGAGCAGGCCGGAGTGGCCGTGCAGCCACCACACCGGGCCGGCCGGGCTCAGCCGGCCGGCAGTGGCGTGGTCGCGGGTGCCGGTGGCCACCGGCAGTTCACCCAGGCCCAGTTCGGCGATCTGCTGATGCAGGTGCAGAGCGCGGTGGGTGGCGTGCAGCCAGACCAGTACCGGCCACGCCGGCCCGCCGCGGTCCATCAGGGCGAGGTAGGCGACAAGCTTGCGGCACAGTTCGGTGACCGGCTCGGTGCCGGTGTCGTACTCCAGGAAGAACGGCACCCGCCGGTCGCCGGCCTGCCAGATGCCGTGCCCGTCGGGGTGTACCTGTGTCCGCCGGGCCTTGAGGTCGGTCGGGTCGGCCCGCCCGGTGAACGCGCCCGGCTGAGCGCACCGGGACTCCGGCCACCACCGCACCAGCGCATGCCCGGGGCGGGTGCGGGCGTATCCGGCCAGGTCGGTGAAGAACCCGTTGACGCCGAGCCGGTGCCCCAACGTGCGCGTAGAGGTCCACCGCCGGCGTCGGGCCCGGCCGAGCCCCGGCCGGGGTACTGGTTCGTCGCGTTGCGCCGCGACGACCTCCGCGCCTAGCTGGTCGATCACGTAGCGGAAGGGGAACGAGCCGCCGTCCGGTTTCAACGGCCGGAACCGGTCCACCAACCCGAGGCTTGTCAGCCGGGTAAGGCGGCGTTGGGCGAAATCGAGGGAGGGGAACAGGGCATGGGCGATCTGGAACGTGGTCAGCACGCCGTGGTCGTACAGCCATTGCAGCAGGGTGTGGTCGCGGGCGGTCAGCACGGACTGCGCGCGAAGAACGCGATCGGACACAGCAGAGTCCTCAATTCTGTCGATACGAGAAGATGACGAAACACGCAACGCGGCCCCCGGGGGAGAGAAGAACCGAAGGGTCTTTCTGAGCTGGCCGGGAATCAGGCACAGCGGCGCTGTCCTGCATTGACAGACAAGAATTAGGACCGTCTCGGGGTCAGTCTCAAGAACGACCCCGGAAGCGACCGCAACACTGACGCCAGCACTGACCCCAACCCGATCGCCGCCAGTCCGGCAGAGCCAGCAACGCGCCGGCTCCCGGGCAACTCTCCGCCGGCACATGCACAGAAGCATCAGCGCGACGCACATCCGCGACGGGCCTCGGCATCCCGGGCACTCTCCGCTCGACGGCTGCGGCATTGCCGTAAGCGACGGCATGGTCGTCCGCACACGACTGCCTGCCCGGCGTGCAACCACCCTCGCGGCCGACCAGCTGCCGTAACCGGCATCCGACGGAAGGCCCGCACCGCAACCACGGCACGACAGCGCGATGGCGCGCCCACCCACCATCGCGCTTACCCTCGAGGGTCGGAGCCAGCTTCGCCGCCTGCCGTCGGCGGCTCGCGACCGCCGCACCCACCAACCGGGCTTTGTCAGACGTGGCGAACACCCCCCGATCTGACAGCGCACTGACAACGCCGCCATGGGTCTGACAAGGCAGGTCAGAGCAGGTGCCGGACCGACGGCCACTCGACGCCGCTCGGCGTGCGGTGAAGGCAAGGTCGACCGCTGTCAGATTCCTTGTCAGATCCCGCGCGCCTGACAGCGGCCGGCCACGCGCACCGCCGCCGTCAGCGGCGGCCGTAGCCCCGCCAGCAGGGTTCACGGTGCGGACGACAAGGAGCCGCGGCACGACTACGGCTCGTCGCGCTCGCGCCGGGCCTACGACGGAAGGAAGCGGGTCGGCCAGACCCGTGCCGGCCATGGGCGACAAAGTGCCGCCACGGCCATCCCAACGGCGGCGGTCGCCCACTCGCGCCTGCCCTGCCAGGCCACGGCGAATCAGCTCCCGCCACACAGCGTCACGGACGGCGAGGCGCTCGGATGTGCCATCAGCCAGCCCTCAGTACCGGCAGCGGCACCTCGCCGGCGCAGCGAAACAAGATCAACGCCGGCAGATGTCGACGGGTCGAAACTGCCGGCGATAGTGCCGGCGCATCCGGCGGCGGCAGTGCCGCCGCCGGACCCAAGAGTGCCGAACCCAAAGTGCCGGACGCGGCAGTGCCGGATGTGGCAGTGCCGGGTGTGCCGGATGCGGCAGTGCCGAACTCGGAAGTGCCGAACTCTGCCGACCGCGCAGTGCCGGATTCGGCGATGCCGGCGGCGATCAGGGCAGCGAAGCCGAGGCTCACCGCGCCGGGGCGACGGTCAGCAACGCGAACGCTTTGTCGGCGGCCCGTAGCGCGGACCCGGTCAGTCGTCGCGAAGGTCGGACTCGCTCACGGGGACGGGCTCCAACCCAGTGGGAGGTGCCGCACGCAGGACACAGCTGTCGCCCCCAGTAGGCCACAGCCGTCTGACGGCGGTCTGACAACGCAGGTCAACGGCTGTTTCGCCGCCCACGCGGGACCGCCTGACGAATCTGACAAGACATCGACTGTCAGGAATGAAAATCTGACAAGATATCGATTGTCAGAAATATTTTCACCGCGCGCCATGTCAGAGCCGCCCGGCCCAACGCCCCGGCGATCCGCCGCACCCAGCCCCGCCGAACGCCTGGCACGTCGCCGCTACCGCCGGGGACGAGCGACACAACGGCGGCCCGACCCCCGACGCCACCTGCGTCGGTATCGCCACTGCGGCGCTCCCCACCCAGCGGGCAAGGCCAGACTGCCGAACTGCCACGAGATGCCGACTGCCGGACGTGCTACGGCAATGCCAAAGTGCCGAACCGTCGGAGCGTTATTCAGAACGTGGTTATCCCCAGGTTCGGTAGATCTCCAGTCCGGTGACGGTGCGTAGGACTTCGGGAAAGTCGGTGAGGCGTC
>NZ_BSDI01000012.1 GCF_027923225.1 Phytohabitans aurantiacus | reverse complement strand
ATTCGTCGTCGATCCTGACGTAAAGTGCGGTCGCGAGGGTGTCCAGATCGACGTGCACGTGGCCTCCATGGTCATCGTTGCTCAGCAGCGTCGATCATGGATGCCCTCGCGTCTGTTTGCTGTCCCCTATCCCTTGGAATCGATCATCTAGTACCCGAGCGCGGACCCGTCGGCGCGCGGTTCCGATCCGGCGACGTAGCCGCCGTCCAGCAGGCGCCAGATCGCCTGCCCATAACCGAAACCCGTCGGTTCGGGCTCCACGCGTACCTCATGGCCGCGTGAGCGCAGCTGCTCCAGTACGGCCGGCCGCGCCAGCCCCTCCTCGACCAGTACCGTCCGGCCCGCCTGCCACCGCCAGCGCGGCTCGGCGAGCGCCGCCTGCGGGTCCAGCCCGCGGTCCAGAGTGGACGAAATCACCTGGAGATGGCCCTGCGGCTGCATGTGCCCGCCCATCACCCCGAACGGCCCCACCGGCGTCCCGCCGCGCGTCAGGAACCCGGGGATGATCGTGTGGAAAGGCCGCTTGCCGGGCCCGACCGCATTGGGGTGGTCCGGCTCCAGCCGGAATCCGACACCCCGGTTGTGCAGGCCGAACCCGAATCCGGGCAGCGCCACGTACGACCCGAAGCCCATGTAGTTCGACTGGATGAGGCTCACCATCATGCCGCCGGTGTCGGCGGTGGACAGGTAGACAGTGCCGCCCCGCACCGGCTCGCCGGGACCGGGCAACGCGGCCCGTTCGCCGAGCAGCGCCCGCCGCGAAGCCAGGTACTCCGGTGTGAGAAGCGCAGCCGTCGGCACCGCCATCGCCGCGGGATCGGCGACGTACGCGAACGTGTCCGCGAAACCCAGCTTCATCGCCTCGATCTGCCAGTGCAGCCGATCGGCCAGGGGCATCGCGGCCAGGTCGACGCCGTCCAGCACGCCGAGGGCGAGGAGCGCGGCGACACCCTGCCCGTTGGGAGGCAGCTCCCACACCTCATGTCCCCGGTAGGTGACGGACACCGGTTCGACCCACGTGGAAGCGTGCGCCGCCAGGTCCGCGGCGGTCAGCAATCCACCTGTACCGCCAGCGTGTGCCGCCAGGGCGGAGGCGATCTCGCCCCGGTAGAACGCGTCAGCGTGTGTCTCGGCGATCAGCCGGAGTGCCCGTGCCGCCCCGGGATTCCGCCAGCGCTCCCCCGCGCGGGGTGCGCGACCGGAGACCGTGAACACCCGGCCCCACTCGGCGAACTCCGGCCCGCGTAGGGCGCTGTGCTCGGCTACCGCCCCGACCCAGGCGCGCGCCACCTCGGGCGAGACCGGATAGCCACGCTCGGCGTACTCGACCGCGTCCGTGAAGAGGTCGGCGAACGGCAGGGCGCCGAAGCGCTCGTGCAGGTCACGCCAGGCGGCCGGCGCTCCGGGTACGGTCACCGGAAGCCAGCCACGCTCCGGCATGCGCCCGCCCAGCCGGTCGAGGGTCAGCGCCGCCGGCGACCGTCCCGAGCCATTGAGCCCGTGCAGCCGCTCACCGTCCCATACGATCGCGAAGAGGTCACCGCCGATGTCGTTCGACGTCGGCTGTACCACGGTCAAGGCGATCGCGGTGGCCAGGGCCGCGTCGACGGCGTTGCCACCGCGGCGCAGCACCGCGAGGCCAGCGCTGGCGGCAAGCGGTTGGCTGGTCGCGACCACTCCGCGCGGCGCGAATACCGGCTTCACAAAAGCAACCCCTCAGCCGGCGACGACCCGGACGGCGCCCCGTCCGCCAGCGACGAAGCCGTCTTTCCGGCCCGCGATGAGGCCGTCAGGTGTGTGCCGGCGCGCGAGACCGCGATCCCGCCCGGCAGATGCGTCGGGCCCTGGCCGCGCCACGCCGTGACCAGCGCGTCGAGCGCGGCCACGTGGCGGTGAGAGAGGGCGGCTGGGCGGGCGCCGAGCTCACGGGCCCAGGCGTGCAGCACGCGGGTGCGCAGGGCGCGGGGCAGCTCCGCGAGGGCCGGCACCGAGAGTGATCCGTCCGGAGTGCGGGCCGAAGCCAGCGCCGCGGTCGCGAGCGAGTCCAGCGCCGCGGTGTCGTCCGCGAGGAGCGTGGCGGTGCGTGCGAGGTTGCCGACGACGCCCGGGCCCAGGGCCGCCACGAGCGCGGGCAGCGCCCCGTGCCGCACCCGGGACCGCGCGTAGCTGGGGTCCGCGTTGTGCGGGTCCTCCCAAGGGCTAAGGCCGAGCGCCGCGCACGCCTTGCGGGTGTCCTCACGCGACACGTCGAGCAGCGGGCGCAGCAGCGGCACCCCGCCTACTTCGCGCCGTGCGGGCATCCCGGCCAGCCCGCGCGGGCCGGCGCCCCGGGCAAGCGCCAGCAGCACCGTCTCGGCCTGGTCGTCGCGGGTGTGCCCGAGCAGTACCGCCTCCGCGCCGTGCCGGGAGGCCGCGTCGAGCAGGGCCTCGTAGCGGGCTTCGCGGGCGGCCGCCTCGGGGCCTCCGGGCCGCCCCGACACGTCGACGGTGGCCACCTCGGCCGGTGCCAGCCCGGCGTCACGCGCCCAGGACACCACGGCTGCCGCGCGCTCGGCCGAACCGGGCTGCAGCCCGTGGTCGACGGTCACCAGGCCGGCGCGTGGCGCGACGAAGGCGGCCGCCGCCGCGAGGGCCAGGGAATCAGCGCCGCCAGAGCACGCCACCAGCACGTGTCCGCGTACACCTCGCAAAGCATCCCGGACCGCGACGCGGATCGCGGCGACCGGCGGAGAGATAGTGGCCATCTACCCTGCGGCTGGGTGGACGCGCGCGACCCAGGCGTCGGGGTCGCCCAGCTCTTCAAGCCGCGGCAGGGTGAGCGGCGAGCTGAAGATCTTGTTGAAGCCTTCCATGCCGACCCGCTCGACCACCCCGTGGACGAACTTGCGGCCCTCCGCGTACTGGCGCATCTTCACCTCGATGCCGAGCACCTTGCGGATCGCCTTTTCGAGCGGGTTGCCGGCTTCGCGGCGACGATTGAACTTGGCACGGATCTGCTCGACACTCGGGATCACTTCGGGGCCCACGCCGTCCATCACGAACTCGGCGTGCCCCTCCAGCAGCGTCATCAGCGCGGTGAGGCGGTCGAGCACGGCGCGCTGGCCGGGCGTCTGCACCAGGTCGAGCACGCTGAGGCGGCTGTCGGGATCGCGCACCGCCTCGGAGAGCGTGGCGATGCTGCGCCGCACCCGTTCGAGGAAGTGCTCGCCGCCCGCCTGCGACGCGTCGACGAACGCCTGCACCTCACCCAGGAAGTGCCCGCGCATCCACGGCACCGCCCCGAACTGCGTGCGGTGCGTCACCTCGTGCAGGCACACCCAGAGCCGGAAGTCGCGCGGGTCGGCCTGGAGCTTGCGCTCGACCTCGACGATATTGGGCGCGACGAGCAGCAACTGTCCCGGGTCGGACGAGAACACCTCGTACTGCCCGAGCACCCGCCCGGACAGGTATCCCAGCACGGTGCCCGCCTGCACCCCGGTGAAGCGCGATCCGATCGCGTCGGTGAACGCGCCCGGCTGCTTGTCACCGGCCAGCCGGTTGACCAACGGGGTGACCACCTCACGGAGACCCGCGATATTGACGGCCGCCCAGTCCTTGCGGTCGACTATCCGCACCGGTGGATGCCCGACCTGCGAGCGCAGCCCGGTGTATTCCGCCACGTGTCCGGCCGCCTCATCGGTGAGCCGCCGCAGGTCGGCGACGACATCGCTGGCCTCGTCGTACGAGACCCGCGGCCCGGACTTGCTCAGCGCGCCAGCGGTAGCGGCGGCCAGATCCCAGTCCACGAACTGCGCCATCACCCCACCGTACCCGCGCTCTGCTAGCTGGCTCGCTCGCTCACGCGGCACACCCGCAGCCGGCCAGCGCGTTCGGGATCCTGTCGAGCCGCGTCTCGGCCTCGTCCTTGCCAAAAGGCACCTTGTCGGCGAGCACCGCGAACGCCAGCAGCCGACCCTGGGCGGTCACCACGACGCCCGAGATGGAATTCACCCCACCGAGGGTGCCGGTCTTGGCGCGGACCACGCCCGCGCCCGGACCGCCGGGCGCCGGGCTCCGGAAGCGGTCGCGCAGCGTGCCGGACCAGGCGGCGACCGGCAGGCCGCTGATCACCCCGGCCAGCTCCGGGTGGGAACCGTCCGCGGCAAGCTTCAGCAGGTCGGTGAGCAGCGTGGGAGTAAGGCGGTTCTTTCGGGACAGCCCGCTACCGTCGGACAGCGCGGCCTCCGCCGTGGGCAGACCGAGCTGATCGAGTACCGCCAGCGAGGCGACCCCGCCCCCGGTGTACGAAGCGGGTTGGTTGCCGGCGATCGCGACCTGCCGAGCGAGGTACTCCGCCACGACGTTGTCGCTGTCGGTCAGCATGAACTCGACCAGCCGCAGGATCGGCGGCGACTCCACCTTTCCAAGGACCGTGCCCGGAGCGGGAGCGGCGCCACCCGGAGTAGGGGTCGCGTCCGAGGTGGCCGGCGCCGTCCCCTTGCTGACCGCCTTCGTGGAGACACCCAGCGCCTTGGCGAACGCCTGCCCAGCCACGAGGTCCGGCGACTCGTACCGCTTGGCGTACCCCGTGGCCTGCTTGGGATTGATCCGCGCGCCGTTGATGGTGAGCGCCGTGGTGGCTGCGCCGAACCCGCTGGTCGGGATGTCGGCGTCCCAGGTCGGCTCGAACACGGGCCCGGCGAACAGGCTGCCGTCGACGATCACCTTGGTCGGGGCGGTGCCGCCGAGCGCCTCCTTGACCTGCTTCGCGAGCTGGTCGAGGCGAGCGGCGCCCGGGTAGGTGCCGGTGCCGTTGACCGCGAGCGTCGGGTCGCCACCGCCCACGATCACCACCTCACCCGGATTGGCACCGGCGACCACGCGGGTCTCGATCCGGTACGTCGGCCCGCGCGCCGACAGCACCGCCGCGGCGGTCACGATCTTGGTAGTCGAGGCGGGGATGGTGACCGTGTCCGGCCCCCGGGAGTACAGCGACTCGCCGGTCGCCACGTCGACGACCGAGAGGTGCGTACGTCCACCGAGTCCCGCCGAGGCGACAATCGGGTCCAGCACGGCACTCACCCCTGCCGCGCTCGGCATCGGGGCGTCCGTGGCCGAGGCGACCAGCACCGGCGACGGCTCGGGCTCGGGCGTCGAGGCGGCAGCACTGGGAGTGGCGGCGGTGCCCTCACCGAGCCAGCCGGCGACCGGGCCGGGCCGGACGATGACCGTGCCGGCGGTCCCCAGTGCGAGCAGGCCGACCACGGTGGTGGCGGCGAGGAGCCCCCGCCTGCTCTTCTTCGGCGCGACCGGCGGACCACTCTGCGGCTGTTGTGCCGTTTTCGGAGCCTGCGACGATGGTGGTGTGGGCGGCCAACCGTCAAACGAGGGCAGCCGGAGCGTCTCCTGATCCTCGGCGACCGGAGGTGTCGGGGGAATGCGAACGGTCTCGTCCCCGGGGCCGTACTGTGAATCTTGCCTCGGCACCCGGCCCCTCCTCCCGTCCGTGATCCGGTCTAGGCGACACTACTTGCGTCCGAACACTATGCGGCGTTGGCTAGTCGGAACGCGTGGGGCAACACGCGTCCGCCTGGTCTGTAGGGGAGCGTGAGATGGATTTCGACGTCACGGTTGAGATCCCGAAGGGTCACCGCAACAAATACGAGGTGGACCACGTTACAGGCCGCATCAGACTGGACCGGACACTCTTCACCGCGACCCAGTACCCGGCCGACTACGGTTTCATCGAGGGCACACTGGGCGAAGATGGCGATCCGCTCGACGCGCTCGTCCTCGTGCAGGAACCGACATTCCCGGGCTGCCTGATCCGCTGCAGGACGATCGGGATGTTCCGGATGAAGGATGAAAAGGGCGGCGACGACAAGGTCTTGTGCGTACCGTTCGAAGATCCGCGTCAGGAGCACCTGAGGGACATTCATCACCTGGGAGAATTCGACCGGCTGGAGATCCAGCACTTCTTCGAGGTCTACAAGGACCTCGAGCCCGGCAAGTCGGTAGAGGGCGCGACCTGGGTAGGCCGCGTCGAGGCCGAAGCCGAAATCCGCGCCTCCCGCCGCCGCCACGAACTCTCCCACCCCACCCCCCCAGTCGAATAACCCCCGCGCCGCGCGCCCTTCGGCCGATCAAGGGCGAATGCACGCGGTTGGATCTCTTTTCACGTGCGTTTGCCCTTGATCAACGCGATCGCCCTTGATCGACGAGCGGCGCGCCGCTCGCGCGCCTAGCGCGCCGCCCCACGCCGGCACGGCGCGTACCGGCGCCGGTGTGGTTGGGGCCGGGAGCGTGGGGTGGTGTTAGGGAGCTGGTCTCTTAGGTCACGAGTGTGCGGGCTAGGTCGTAGAGGCCCAGTACCGCGAATGTGATCGGGACGGCGGCGACGACGGTCGCGGTGTCGAGTAGGTCGGCTGCCCGGCCGATGTATGGGGAGGGTGGTCGGTGGGCGTACGTGCGACCCGCTGCGACGCTGGCCGCCGCCGCGAGCGCCCCGCCAACGGCGACGATCTCCAGCACCGAGGGGGCGGCCGATGCCAGCAACACCGTGGCCGGGGCGGCGAGACCGGCCAGTCCCGCGGCCGCCAACGGGATCCGCTGCCGGACGGCGGCGAACAGCCTCGCGCGGAGCAGCAGCGCCACACCGGAGACCGCCACCAGCGACCGTGCGGCAAGGCCGCCGCTGATCACTAGCACGAGCATCGCACCGGTCGCGAGGACCGCGTACCCGACCAGTGTCCCGGTCAACAATTCTTCGGCACGCGCGACAGCCGCGAACACCCGCGTGCTCGCCCCTCCGGAAGGCCGTCCAGGGCCCGGAGCGGCTGGCGGCCGTGCGTAGCCGGCGCCGGACGGTTGTGGAGCGGCGCTCGACCAGCCCGGGGTTGATGAGCCGGGCCACGGGGTCTGGTCGTCGGGCCAGGGCTCGGTGGACGGGGTGGGTGGGAGGGTGAGCGGTGGGAGGGGGAGGCGAGCGAGGCGGATGGTCGCCAGAGGGAGCAGGCCGACGCCGCAGACCAGTACGGTCAGCAGGATCGCGGCGATGTCGTCGGGTGGTAGCGCTGGGGCGGTCAGCCCGACGAGTGCACCGAACGCGCCGACCAGCGCGGCCGCGGCGCAGACCCGCAGCTCGGCGGCCACGATCACGGCCGCGATCAGAGCCGCCACGAGCAGCCCCACCGAGCCGCCGACCAGCCCTCCGGCGCCGCCCACCAGATCGGCGACGCGGTCACGCAGGGCACCGCCGTCGAGACCAGGTCGCGGCGTGGCGATGTAGACGCCGGCCGCGTAGGCGTACGGCATCGCGTAGGCGGTCAGCGCGGCGGCAACCGGGCGGTCGCGGTGGACTCGTGAAGCGACGGCGGCCGTCACGAGCAGCACCGTGGCGGCGGCCGCTGCCAGTACGCCGGAGGCGACGCGGGCGACCGCGAACAGGCCGGCGGCCACGGGCAGGGCGGCGAACGCCAGACCGGCCACCCGGGTAGCGCCCGGCGACCACGAGGCGCCCCGCTGGCCGGCACCGTCGGCGATCGCTTCCACGACGTCGTCGTACCGGATCTCCGTCCACTGTAGGCGCGCCGGCACCAGGAAGAGGAGCGCGCCGTCGCGTACACCTTGCGGGTGAAGGGCCTGGCCCACCGACAGTGGCGCGCCGTCGGCGCGGCGCAGGACCCATCCGCCATGCCGTTCGCCGTCGTCGGCGAGACCGTCACCGGCGTGGCGCAGCACCTCGGGAAGCAGCTCAGCGAGCGGTACGTGCGCCGGCAGCGCCACGTCGAGCTTGCGACGCGGCGTGCTGATCGTGACCCGCGCGAGTCCAGCCATCATCGATGGGTCCTCCATCCGCGAGCACTTTACCTACGATGAGCGATGGGGAGGTGACCCTCTGATGAGCACTGTCCAGTTCAGACGGAGGGCGCGGCGTCCCGCGCCTCGGATTCCGGCGGGTGACCTGCGCATCGACCCGCCTCCCGAGGTGCCGGGCGAGACGGGCGGGCGTTGGCAGCAGATGTTCGTGGTGCTGCCGATGGTGGGCGGCGGCGTCGCGATGGCGATGATGATGGGTCACGGCGGCGGCGCGTATTCGTACGTGGTCGGGGCGATCTTCGGCGTCTCGTCACTCGCGATGCTGGCGTCGTGGGGCGGCACACCGAGGCGAGCGGAGATGACCGCCGCCCGCCGCGACTATCTGCGCCACCTCGGCACCCTGCGGCGCCGGGCCCGTGACACCGCCGCCCGCCAGACGGCCGGCCTGCTGTACCGGCACCCCGATCCCGATCACCTCTGGTCCACAGTGGCCAGTTACCGGCTCTGGGAGCGGCGCCCGGCCGACTCCGACTTCGCGGTCGTACGGGTCGGGCTGGGCCCGCAGACCCTGGCGACGCCACTGGTGGCGGCGGCGACCCGGCCGTTGGAAGACCTCGAACCCATGACCTCCGGTGCCCTACGCCGCTTCCTCGACACGCACGCCGTGGTGCCTGACCTGCCGGTGGCGCTGACCTTGCGCGGGTTCGCTCGCGTGCACGTCGTCGGGGCGTCGAGCCGAGCGCTCGTCCGCGCGATGGTCGCTCAGCTGTCGGTCTTCCACGCACCCGACGACCTGCGGATCGCGCTGTGCGTGGCACCGGATCGGCGTGTCCGGTGGGAATGGGTCAAGTGGCTGCCGCACATTCAGCACCCGAGCCGCACCGACGCGCTGGGCCCGGTGCGGCTGGTCGCCTCGTCGGTGGCCGATCTGGCGCGGCTGTCGCACGACCTGATCGGCAGCCGGCCGCGCTTCGGTGCCGGGCCAGCCGCGGAGGGTCCGCACGTCGTGGTGGTGCTCGACGGGGCGGATGGCGGCTTCGGCGACGGCGGCGTCGATGGCGTATCCATTGTGGACCTCGACACACCGCCGTCCCGGGTTCTCGACAGCTCCACCGTGGTGCTCACCATCGATTCGGCGCGACAACTCGTCTCGTACACGATGGAAGGCACGGCGGAGGTCGGTGTCGCCGACGGCCTGGACCTCGTCGCGGCTGAGGCGCTGGCGCGGCGCCTCGCGCCCGTGCGGCTGACCGGTTCGGCGACGGCCGAGCCCTTGCCTGGCGCGGAGCCCGGCGCGGCTGACCTGCTCGGCATCGATCCGGAAACCTTCGACGGCTGGCTGCCACGGCCCGACCGCGACCGCCTGCGGGTTCCGATCGGGGTCAGCGCCGAGGGGACGCCGGCCATCCTCGATCTGAAGGAGTCCGCGCAGGATGGCATGGGACCGCACGGGCTGTTGATCGGCGCGACCGGCTCGGGAAAGTCGGAGCTGCTGCGCACGCTGGTACTCGGCCTTGCCGCCACACACCCGCCCGACGTGCTCAACTTCGTGCTGGTCGACTTCAAGGGCGGCGCCACGTTCGCGGCGCTCGACCGGCTGCCGCACACCGCCGCGATGATCACGAACCTGGCCGGTGATCTGCCGATGGTCGACCGCATGGTCGACGCGATCAACGGAGAGGTGCTTCGCCGCCAGGAGTTGCTGCGGCGCGCGGGTGACCTGGTGAGCCTGCGCGAGTACGAGAGCGCACGCGCCGGCGGTGCCGCCCTCGCACCCCTGCCCACGCTGCTGATCGTGTGCGACGAGTTCTCCGAGTTGCTGGCCGCCAAGCCCGACTTCATCGACCTCTTCCTCCAGATAGGACGGTTGGGGCGGTCGCTGGGCGTGCATCTGCTGCTCGCGTCGCAGCGGCTCGAAGAGGGGCGCATGCGCGGGTTGGAGACGCACCTGTCGTACCGGATCGGGCTGCGCACGTTCTCGGCGCTGGAGTCACGGGCGGTTCTCGGCGTGCCGGACGCCTACGAGCTGCCTCGCTCGCCCGGTCACGGATACCTCAAGGCGGGCACCGAGCCGCTGGTGCGGTTCCGCGCCGCCTATGTCTCCGGGCCGTTACGCCGCGCCGCCGATCCGCAGCGGGACGGGCGGGCCGGGCGTCCACGCGTGCTGGCCTTCGGCACGCATTTCGTACCGGCGCCCAAACCCGCCACCCCGGCGATCGAGAGCGGCCGCACGCTGCTCGACGCGCTGGTCGACCGGCTGGCTGGCGAAGGTCCGCCGGCGCACCAGGTATGGCTGCCGCCGCTGTCGCGGTCGCCGGGGCTCGACGAGTTGCTCGGTTCGCTGGTCAGCGATCCGGTGCGCGGGTTCACGTTCGCCAACCCGGCGTTGCGCGGCGCCTTACAGGTGCCGGTCGCGATCCTCGACAAGCCGTTGGAGCAGCGGCGCGACCTGCTGTGGCTGGCGCTCGACGGCGCGGCCGGGCACGTCGCCGTCGTCGGTGGACCGCGAAGCGGCAAGTCAAGCCTCCTCGCGACACTGGTCTGCGGTCTGGCGCTCACCCATACGCCCGCCGAGGCGCAGGTCTACTGCCTGGACTTCGGTGGCGGCACGCTGGCCGCGCTCCGCGCGCTGCCGCATGTCGGCGGGGTCGCCGGCCGGCACGACGTCGAAGTGGTGCGCCGGACGGTGGGTGAGATCGCCACGCGGCTCGCCGACCGCGAACGTGGCGAGCCAGTCGACGGCCACATCCTTCTCGTGATCGACGGCTGGACCACACTGCGCGGCGACTACGACGACCTGGAGCCCGCGATCACCGACATCGCGACCCGGGGCCTGGCGTACGGGGTGCACGTCGTGGCAGCCACCTCTCGCTGGCTCGACTTCCGGCCGGCGATCCGCGATCTCTTCGGCTCACGCCTCGAACTGCGCCTCGGCGATCCGGCCGACTCGATCGTCTCCCGCAAGGCCGCGCTCAATGTGCCAGAAAAGACACCGGGTCGAGGGCTCACCGCAGCCGGCCTGCACTTCCTGGCCGCCCGCCCGGCACTAACCACACTCGACGGCGACCCCGAGGCATTGGTGCGCACGGTCGCCGCCGGCTGGTCGGGTGCTCCGGCGCCGCCGGTGCGGCTGCTGCCCGCCGTGGTGCCGTACGCCGACCTCGACCTCTCCGCCGGCTCTGGGCTGACCCTCCCCATCGGAATCGCCGAGGCCGACCTGCGCCCGGCCGAAGTGGACTTCGGCGCCGAGCCGCACTTCCTGCTGTTTGGCGACGCGGAGTGCGGCAAGTCGGCCTTCCTGCGGGCGCTCGCCACGTCGGTCACCCGGCGTTTCACGCCGGAACAGGCCAGGCTCATCCTGATCGACTATCGCCGCAGCCTGCTGGGCGCCGTCGAGGGCGAGCACCTCATCGGGTACGGGACGTCCGCCGTCACCACCAGCGAATTGATCGAGTCAGTGGCCGGGTACATGCGGCGGCGCCTGCCCGGCCCCGACGTCACGCCTCGGCAGCTGCGCGAGCGCTCCTGGTGGACTGGTCCGGAGCTGTTCGTACTGGTCGACGACTACGACCTGGTGGCCACCGCGCCGGCAAACCCACTGCTGCCACTGCTGGAGTACCTGCCGCAGGCCCGCGACATCGGCCTGCACCTGGTGCTGACCCGCCGCTGCGGTGGTGCGGCGCGGGCGCTGTACGAGCCGGTCGTGCAGCGGCTGCGCGAGCTGGCGTCACCCGGTCTGGTGATGTCCGGTGACAAGGACGAAGGAGCCCTCGTCGGCACCGCACGTCCGACTACGCTGCCACCAGGCCGCGGGCGTCTCGTCACGCGGAAGAAGGGAGCACGCCTCGTTCAGCTGGCATTTCTTCCCCACGAGTGATCTTCTTCCGTCAGCGGATTACCCGGGGTACCTGAACGCGGTAACCTCCCTCCAACGACTTTGTCGGTCCGGACCTATATACCGGCCTGACTGGAGGCCATCTGCGATGAGGCTGTGGAGCCTTCGCTGGGGCGCCGTTCCGCGGTTCGTCGGGGCGGCGCTCGTCGCCGTCGGTGCGACCGGCGCGCCCGCGATCGCCGCTACGCCAGCGCAGGCTGCCAGCACAGTCCAGCGCCGCGACACCGTCCGCGAAGACCAGTGGCAGCTCACCGAGCTGCGCGCCACGCACGCATGGCGATACGCGACCGGGTCCAACGTCACCGTCGCGGTGATCGACTCGGGTGTCGACGGCAGCCACCCTGACCTCGCGGGCCAGGTCCTGCCGGGCATCGACCTCGTGACCGGCAGCGGCGATGGGCGCACCGATCCGGTGGGGCACGGCACCACCGTCGCCGGCCTGATCGCCGGGCGCAACGATGACCGCGACGGGGTCATGGGGCTGGCGCCGCAGGCGAAGATCCTGCCCGTCCGGGTCCTCGACGCCGACAACCGGTACGACGACGCGCTGATCGTCGCCAAGGGCGTCCGGTGGGCGGTCGACAACGGCGCCGAGGTGATCAACCTTTCGCTCGGCGGCAGCGGCAACAGCCCGGCACTGGCGGCCGCCATCGACTACGCGTTCGCTCGCGACGTCGTCGTGATCGCCTGCACCGGCAACGTCGCGCCCGACGCGCCCGCCGAGGTCTGGTACCCGGCTCGCGAGCCCGGCGTCATCGCGGTTACCGGTCTCGAACGCGAGACCGAGGGCCTCTGGTCCGGCTCCATCACCGGCCCCGCCACCGTGCTCGCCGCCCCCGCCAACGGACTGGTCGGCGCCCGGCCCGGCGGCACGTGGAAGGTGCAGGGCACGAGCTTCGCCGCCCCGCTGGTGAGCGCCACCGCCGCGCTGGTCCGTGCCAAGTGGCCCGAGATGACCGCCGGCACCGTCGTCAACCGGCTCATCAAGACCGCCGACGATCTGGGTGCGGTGGGCCGCGACGACCGGTTCGGATACGGCCTGGTCGACCCCGTCGCCGCGCTCACCGTCGGCATGTCCACGGTGGAGCGCAACCCGCTCGACAACAATGCCCCGCCCGGCGTCGCCGGATTTGGCGCCGCGCCTGGCATCGAGGCCGCCGGCGGCACCAGCGGCAATCACCAGACCGGTGGCCAGGCGCCCGGCTCCAACGCGGGCTGGTCGGCGGAGCCGGTCGGCGAGGTGGAAGAGTCGCGCCGCGGGCTGCTCGCGGGCGGTCTGATCGCGCTCGGGGTGATCGTGGCGGGCGCCTTCACGGTCCGCCGCTTCTTCCGCACCCGCTAACCGCAACGGCGTGATCAGGGCGTCCCTCAAGTTGCTAGAGCGCCTTCAGGGACGCCCTGATCACGCCGGGTGGGTTAGGCGCAGGCGCCTGTGCCCGTGGCGCGCGTGCGAGACAGGCCCGCCGTCGCCACCGGGGAAGCCTCCTTGGCGCTGACCGCGAACCCGGTGTTCCGGTCGTCGGCGGCCGCCGCGAAGATTACCCCGATCGCTTGGCCGTTCGTGCCCACCAGCGGGCCACCCGAGTTGCCGCTCCGCACGAGCGCCCGGATGGTGTAGATCTCGCGGGTCACGTCCTTCGAGTCGTAGATGTCCGGCCCGGTGATGTCGCCGAGGTCGCGGACGCGGGCGGACTGCGCGTTGAACGGTCCGTCGAGCGGGAACCCGAGCACGATCGCGTCCGCGTTGGCCTGGGCCTCCCGCTGCGCGAACGGCATCACCGGCGCGTCCAGGCCCGGCACGTAGAGGACGGCCAGATCCCGGTTGGGGTCGTAGACGACCACCCGGCCGTCGAGCTTCTCGTCGCCGATCTCCACCTCGATCGAGCGGGTGCCGGCGACCACGTGTGCGTTGGTCATGACGCGCTCTTTGGCGTACACGAAGCCGGAGCCCTCGATGCGCCGGGAGCAGCTCGGTGCGGTGCCCAGGACCTTCACCACCGACGGCCGCGCGTTGGCGACCACCCTCGAGCCGGCGAGACGCGGGTCGGGAGCCGCCACTTCGCGCGCCCGGGTGGGCGACAGCTCGCCGAACACCTCGGGGAAGCCCTGCGTGTCGACGGTCTCGCGGAGGGCCTGGGAGAGGGCTTGGGCCTGCTCGGGCATGACGCGGTTGACGCCGTGCAGGATCGCGCTGTTGCGGACGGAGCTGGCCAGCCAGGGCAGCGATGACGTGCCTAGCGGCACCGCCACGAGCCACGCGACCACGAGTACGGCCAGCACCGAGACCACGGCACCACCGGCGTCGTCGGCCCGGCGGCCGGCTGGGCTGGTGATGGCGTGCCGGAGATGGGTGCCGAGCCAGCCGGCGAGGGCCTGCCCGAGCACCGCGAGCCCGAAGATGGCGATAAGAGAAACGACGACGCGCACGGCGTCGTCGGCGAAGCGCTGGGCTACGAAAGGCCCGAGTTGGAGCCCGATCAGAGCGCCCCCGAAAAACCCGGCGAATGACAGCGCACCGATGACAAATCCCTGTCGGTATCCGCTGATCGCGAACAACAGCATGAGCAGCACAAGGGCGACATCGATGGCGGACACGCGTCAAGGGTACGGGGGTCTCGCGAGTACCGGCGCCGACGCGCTAGGCGGGTACGTCTTCGGTGCCGGTGGGCGGCGGGCTGGTCGGCATGTCGGCGATCCGGTCGCGTGGCCAGGGCCGGGCCCAGCCGGCCATCTCCAGGAGCGCGGAAAGGACCCCCGCGGTGAAGCCCCAAACCAACATCCCGCGCACCTGGAACGCCGGGCCCATCCAGCCACTCGGATGACGGATCTGCAGCCGATTGTCCGGGTCGACGAGCTCAGCGATGGGGAGGCGCGCGACATGCGCCACCTCGGCCGGATCTTTGGGGTGCACGGCATGCGGTGCGTGCCACCACGCGAGCACCGGCGTGACGACGAAGCCGCTGACCGGTATCCACAGCGGAGGCAGGTCGGCGAGCACGGTGACGGTGGCCGGGTCGAGGTCGACCTCCTCCTGCGCCTCGCGCAGGGCGGTGGCGACCGCGTCGGCGTCGCCCGGGTCGCTCGCCCCGCCCGGAAACGCGGGCTGCCCCGCGTGGGTGCGCAGCGTCGCCGCCCGCTGGAGCATGAGCACATCGGGCTCGCCGTCGTGCTCGCCGAGGAGGATGAGGACGGCGCTCGGCCGGCCGCTGTCGGTGGGCGTGGGCAGGCGCGTGAAGTCTTCGACCCGAGCGTCCCGGAGCCGATCGAGCAAGGGCGCCAACCAGTCCGGCGTCCCGTTACCGTCAGTCATGGAAGCGCCGTCAGTCATGGAAGCGTCACCCCGAGATGCCGGGCGGCCAGGGTGGCGAGCGTGGCGTCGTCGAGCGCGGCCTCGTTGTAGAGGTGCCGGATCTTGCCCTGCTGGTCGACGAAGAGCGTCAACGGCAAGGGGCGCCCGGAGAGCTTGATGCGGAACCGCTCCGACCGGTCGTAAAGGTTGGGGTAGGTCACCCCGAGGTCTTCGGCGAGCGACCCGCCCGCCTCGCGGGTGTCGTGGGTGTCGATGCCGATGACGTGGACCTTGCCGGCGGCGCGGTCGGCGAAGCGCTGGAAGGCGGGCAGCTCCTCGCGGCAGGGCGCGCACCATGAGCCCCACAGGTTGACGATGGCCGGCCCGCGGATGGCGCTCACCTGGACGGTGGCGTCGCCGGTGAAGCAGGGCAGCGCGATGTCGGGCAGCGCTGCCGCGGCGGCCGGAGCCGGACCCGGGCTGGCGGTCGCCTGTGCCGGTGGCGCGGTCAGCGCTGCGCAGTCGGCGAACGGTGCCGGTGCGGGCTCCGGCGGCGGCTCAGGGTCGTCGGTGCACCCGGCGACGAGCAGCGTCGCGACCAGGAAGAAGGCGGCTCGCTTCACGGTGCCTCCGGCTCGGTCACCGCCTTGGCGGGCACCAACTCCGGGTCGACGCCGGCCGCGGCGGCGAGCTCGCGGGCGCGCGGGCCCTTGAGGAGCTTGGCCGCGGCGGCGGCCTCGGTGGGGCCGGTGCCATACGCCGGGCAGAGCTTGGTGAGGGTGCAGGCGCCGCAGGCCGGCTTGCGGGCGTGGCAGACCCGCCGGCCGTGGAAGATCACCCGGTGCGAGAGCATCGTCCACTCGCGCTTCTCGATCAGCGCTCCGACGGCGTGCTCGATCTTGACCGGGTCGGACTCGGCGGTCCACTCCCACCGACCCACGAGCCGCTGGAAGTGCGTGTCGACCGTGATGCCCGGCACGTCGAAGGCGTTGCCGAGCACGACGTTGGCCGTCTTGCGACCGACGCCCGGCAGCGTGACCATCTCGGCCAGCGTGCGCGGCACCTCACCACCGAACCGGTCACGCAGGGCCGCCGACAGCCCCATCACCGACTTGGTCTTGGCCCGGAAGAACCCGGTCGGCTTGAGAATCTGCTCGATGTCTTCGGGGTTGGCCGCTGCCAGGTCGTCGGGCGTGGGGTACTTGGCGAACAGCGTGGGCGTCGTCAGGTTGACCCGGACGTCGGTGGTCTGCGCCGACAGCACGGTCGCGATCAACAGCTGGAAGGCGTTCTGGAAGTCGAGCTCGCAGTGCGCGTCGGGGTGGGTCTCTTCCAGCAGGCGCGCCATCTTCCGGGCGCGCCGCTTGCGCGACAGGTCACTCTCGGTACGGGCCACGGCGAAAGAGTACGCCGACGCTCCGACTCAGCCGGCCGCCGGAGCGGTGATCTTGCCCTTGCCGTCGAGCTTGGCGCCGGTGGTCGGGAAGTCAGCCTTACTGAGCTGGCCCACCTGCTTGGCGCCCCGGTGCGCGTTGTCGATCGTCGGCAGGCCCGCGCTGTTCATCGCCGTCGAGATGAGCTGGCCGCTGGCGAAGGTACCGTCTGGCTTCACCGAGACCTTGAGCACACCGCCCAGCCCGAGCACGCCGTTGCTGCTCAACGTCTTGCCGCCGCCCGCGAAGTTGCCCAGGCTGTACGCGATCAGCCGGTCCTTGTAGAACTCCATGCCGCGCAGCACGTGCGGACCGTGCCCCACGATCAGGTCGGCACCTGCGTCGATCATGGCGTGCGAGAACTTGACCGGGTCGCCCCGGTTTTCCCCGAGGTAGAGCTCGGTGCCTGGCTTGACGTGTGTCTGGTCGGCGCCTTCGGCGCCCATGTGCACCTGGACCACCACGACGTCGGCCATGGTGGCGGCCTTCTTGATGACCTCGGTGGCCTCGTCGATGTCGGTGAGGCTGTTCGACCACGGGTACGAGGAGAAGCCGGCCACGGCCACCGATACGCCCTCGACGTCGACCACGGTGATCTCGTCAGGCGCCCCGGTGTGCCGCAGACCCTGGGCCTTCAACGCCTTCTGGGTGTTGCGGTATCCCGCCGGGCCGTAGTCGTTGCCGTGGTTGTTGGCCTGGTTGAGCAGTTCGAAGCCGGCGTCCTTCAGGTGTGCCGCGTACGAGGGCGGCGCCCGGAACTGGAAGCACCTCGTGGAGTTGGCCCCGCACTTGCCAGCCCCGGTGTCGTCGGTGAGTGGCTCTTCGAGGTTGCCCATCACGAGGTCGGCCGCGAGCGCGGACTTGACCGAGTTGAAGAAGCCCTTGCCGCCGTTGGCGGGCAGCCTGCTGGGCGCGTTGCCCATGATGATGTCACCGGTGGCCGACATGGAGATGGTGGCCGGAGACGCCTCGGTGGACTGCGACGGGGAGGGCTCGGTCGATCCGGAAGGCTCGTGGACCGCGCTGCCCTGCCAGAGCGTCGACCCCGATCCGGAGTCGCGGTTCGCGACGAAGGCCACGGCGCCGAGACCGGCTCCGAGCAGCACCGCGACGACCGCGACCACGGCGAGGATGGGACGCCGTGTGCGGCCGGAACGTTCGTGCAGCCCGGGGTGACTCATCGTTCCGCGACGATACCGGCCAGCTGCAAGGGCCTGCGAACTACAGATTTCGGTCGGACCAGGGCATCCCGGTCCCCCTGCCCGTGCCACCACCTGATCGGACGGCCGAGTGGACCGAACGGGCGATCCGGGCTCCCCACTCCGAACGCGGACCGCCGTAGGCGGCAACCGGGCCGTCGGGCGGGCACACCACGCACACCGCGTCGGTGGGCGTACCCGTCGCCGCGAGACCGAGGTCCCACAGCGCCTGTGCCTTCGCCTCGGTAGCGGTGGCGACCGCGTTGACCAGCGCGGCCTCGGACAGCCGGGCTGGCACTGAGACCACGATGTTGACCGTGCCGACACGGGGTGAATCGGCACGAATCGCCGCCGCCCAGACGGGGTCACCGAGCCCGACGGTGGCCCACACGCGGACCCCCTCGTCGACCGCAGTGACGACCTCGGCCACGTCGACGCCGGTCAGCAGGCCGATGCCGGGCCCCTCGAACCCCAACTCGGCGGCCAACTCGGCCAGGTGCACGTCTGGATCGTCCCGGTCGTACCACATTGGTACCGTTGCGTTGATGATCCACTGCCGGAGCCCGATGCCGCCGCCGAGCGGCGCGGACGAGATGGCCAGCAGCGGGCGGCCGATCCGCCAGGTCAGCAGCGGAATGTCGCGACCGTTCTCAAGACGGTCTCCAAGGATTGGCTCCGGCACCACCCGCCGCACTTTACGATCAAGTTTCCGGGGGTGCACGCCCGAACCTCGCCGACGTGCGCCTAGACTTACTGCGCGCGCCGACTAACCGGCCGAATTGCCGGTAAGTGACAGGAATGCGCAGGCGGAGGTGCGGTATGGACGAGGTACTGGCCCGCAGTGGGATCTTCCAGGGCGTCGACCCGGAGGCGGCCGAAGCGCTCGCCAAAGAGATGGAGACGATCGAGACCCGTAAGGGCGAGGTCGTCTTCAACGAGGGCGAGCCCGGCGACAGCCTCTACATAGTGCTGTCCGGCAAGATCAAGCTTGGTCGGCGCGCCGCCGACGGCCGGCAGAACCTCATCTCCGTCATGGGCCCATCCGACATGCTGGGCGAGCTCTCGCTCTTCGACCCCGGCCCGCGCACCGCGACGGCCACCGCCGTCACCGACACGCGCCTGGCCCGCCTCCGCAAGCAGGCGCTGCGCCCGTGGCTCAACAACCGGCCGGAGATCGCCGAGCAGCTGCTCCGGGTCCTGGCGCGCCGGCTGCGCCGGACCAACGACGCACTGGCCGACCTGATCTTCACCGACGTTCCCGGCCGCGTGGCGAAAAACCTGCTCCAGATGGCCGGCAGGTTCGGCACCCGCGACGGCGGCGTGCTCCGGGTGACCCACGACCTCACCCAGGAGGAGCTGGCCCAGCTGGTCGGCGCCTCCCGCGAGACCGTCAACAAGGCCCTCGCCGACTTCGCGTCGCGCGGGTGGCTGCGCCTCGACGGCAAGAGCGTGATCATCCTCGACCCGGAGCGGCTCGCCCGGCGCGCCCGCGTCTAGGCGCGACCAGCCAGGATTCAGAGATTTCGAGCTGCCGCGACGCTCGTCGCGGTAGCTACCGCTGCTCCCGCGGCCTCGCCCTTCGCGTCCCCACGACCAACCCCGTCCGGGGTTGACCGTGAATCGCGGACGGTGCGGCCGCGGGAGCAACGATCTTGCGCGCGGCGGACATCGCGGCAGCTCAAAAGGTGTGTCACGGCGTCGCCGGCAGGTCGTATGCCGCCGACAGGGCGCGCTTCGGCAAGCGGCAGTGCACGACGCCAGCCACCGGGTCCCAGCGCACGTCGGCCCAGCGCACCCCGTGGGCGCCGTGGCTGAGCCGGCGCACGATCGCCCGGATCAGCCACGGCCCGATGTCGGGTCGCCGCTCGTACCCCCAGAGCCGCACGTGCCGGCGCGGCGCCACGATCAGCCCCGCGACGCGTATCCGCGTGTGCAGGTGGCCCTGCGGAGGCCCGTCCTGCGCCAGCCGCACGTCTTCCACGACACCGATGCGCTCCCCGTCCGGTCCGTACACGGGCGCGCCGATCAGCTCACTCACGCGTGTCAGCGGAGGCTCACTCATCTGACTCAACGGAGGCTCCCGGTATGCGGGCGACGACGTGGTCACGAATCCAGTGTTCCGAGCCGGGCGGGGGTCGACGGGTGCCGAGCCGCACCGCGCTGCCGATCTCGGTGACCTCTTCCAGCGGGATGCGGACCGGCTCGCCCCGCCCCTGCAGCCGGACCAACAGCCGCCCGAACCGTCCACCGACCCGCCGGCCGAGCGCGGCCGGGCCGACGAGGAGCGCGGCGAGGTACAGGCCGCCCTCGCCGTCCGGAGCCAGCTCGACGTCGTCGACCTTGCCGACCATCCGGCCGTCCGGGTCGATGATCTGCCGGTCCAGCAGGTGCAGGTGGGCGTCGTACGCCCTGCCACCGCTCATCCGCCCGCTCCCGTCACGATCATGAGTGGGATGGCGGCGAGCGAGGCGACCAGCACGATGCCGAGGTACACCGTGCCGACCGTGTTCGCGAACCGCCCGTTGGTGTGCTCGCCGAGGTAGTCCGGATCGTTGGCCACGACCAGGATCGGCAGGTAGGTCAGTGGCAGCGCCGCCGCCGAGAGCACGATGGAGTACTCGGTGACCAGCACGGGGTCCACAGTGGTGCACAGGATCAGTACGCCGGTGAGGATCGTGAGCAGCACCGTCACGTGAAAGCGCGACGCCTCCCGGGGCCGCACGTACTTGCCCCACTGCCACCCGAAGTACTGCGCCACCGTGTACCCGCACGACAAGCCGGTCTCCAGCGCGGCGCCGAAGGTGGCCGCGAAGATGCCGATGAGCACCACCGCGAGCCCCACCTTGCCCAGCGACTCGGTGACCGGCGTAACCAGCTGGTCCAGGGTCTCCACCTCGACACCGCGCGGCAGCAGCACGATGGCGGTGGCCGCCATGATGCAGAGCGAGAGCAGGCCGCCCAGCGGAAAGCCGATGAAGACGTTGGCACGCATGGTGCCCAGGTCCCGGCGCGACCAGTGCTCCTCGACCCCGCCCGAGGAGAAGAAGAACACCTCGTACGGCGTCATCGCCGCGCCGAAGAGCGCGATGCCCCAGAACGCATAGGTCGGCCAGCCTTCGCTGCCGTCCGGTGCGGGATGGGTCGCCTGTGTCCACAGTGCTCCCCAGTCCGGCCCGAGCTGCCAGACGGCCACGCCGAAGGCGAGCAGGCACAGCCCGAGCAGCCCGAAGATCTCCTCCATCCGCTTGAACCGGACCCGCCAGATCACCACCCAGACCGCGAACGCCGCCAGCGGTACCCACAGCAGGTAGTGGACGGAGCTGGCCAGTTCGAGCGCGAGGGCGACACCACCGATCTCGGCGGTCAGCGTGAGGAAGGTGATGAGGAACGACGCCAGCAGGTTCGTGACGCCCCAGCGCGGGCCGAGGCGCTCGCGCACGATGTCGAAGACCGGGCGGCCGGAGATGGCGGCCACTCGCCCGCACATCTCGGCGTACACGCAGATGCCGCCGATCCCGACGATCACCACCCAGGCGAGGCTCAGCCCGAACCGCGCGCCGACAAGACCGTTGGCGACGAGGTCCCCGATATCGACGAAGCCGCCGATCGCGGTCAAAATGCCCAACGTGATCGCGAGCAGCCGCTTCACGCCCTGATCATTCCCGGCAGCGACTCTCCAAAAACAAGCAGGCTTGACTGTTTGTTTCTGTACGGGCAGGCTGAGGGTGTGCCGGTCCGTACCCCGCAACAGGAGCGCAGTCGCGTCACCCAGGCCCGCCTCCTGGAGTCCACCGTGGAGTGCCTCGTCGAGCACGGCTGGTCGGGCACCACCACGACCGTGGTCGCTGCCCGGGCCGGCGTCTCGCGCGGCGCCCAGCTGCACCACTACCCCACCAAGTCCGAGCTGGTGATGGCCGCGGTCGAGCACCTGGCCGAGCGCCGCGCTGCCGAGATCCGGCAGGAGGCGGCCGTCCTGCCCGCCGGTCCGCAGCGGCTCGACCGGGTCGTCGACATGCTGGCCGCGGCGTTCACCGGCCCGCTCTTCGTGGCCGCCCTGGAGGTGTGGGTGGCTGCCCGCACCGATCCCGACCTGCGTGCCGCCCTCGTCCCGCTCGAAGCCCGGGTGGGCCGGGAGATGCACCGGCTCGCGGTCGACCTGCTCGGAGCCGACGAGCGCGCGCCCGGGGTGCGGGAGGCCGTGCAGGCCACCCTCGACCTGCTGCGCGGGCTCGGCGTGGCCAACCTGCTCTCCGACGACACCCATCGCCGCCAGGCCCTGCTAGCGGCGTGGAAGAAGCAACTCGCCGCGCTTCCTGGCCTCGCCGGCGGCGCGCTCGCCAACCTCTGACAGGAGACGACGCCCATGGTCGACCTCGACGGACTGCTCGCCGACCTCGCCGACGAGTCGGCCGACCTGGATGCCCGGGTCGGCCCGCTGCCGGACGCGCACTGGACCCGGCTGACGCCCGCCGACGGCTGGACCATCGCGCACCAGATCGCGCACCTCGTCTGGACCGACCACATGGCGATGCTGGCGGCGACCGACCCGGACGCGTTCCACGCCTCGATGGCCTACGCCGCCACCGATCCCGAGCACTTCATCGACCGGGGCACGGAGGAATGCCTGGCGCCGCCCGCCGAGCTGCTGGCCCGCTGGCGCACCGGCCGGGCGGCCCTCGCGGACGCCCTCAAGGCCGTGCCGCCGGGCGCGCGCCTGCCCTGGTACGGCACGGAGATGTCGGCGCCCTCGATGGCGACCGCACGGATCATGGAGACGTTCGCGCACGGGCAGGACATCGCGGACACGCTGGGACACCGCAGGGTGCCGACCACGCGCCTGCGGCACGTGGCGCACCTCGGCTTCCGCACCCTCGCGCACAGCTTCCTGACCCATGACCGGCCTGCACCCACGGAGCCCGTCCGGGTCGAGTTGGTCGGACCCGATGACGTCTGGGTGTACGGTCCGGCCGGTGCCGCGAATCGGGTGACCGGCCCGGCGCTCGACTTCTGCCTGCTCGTCACGCAGCGCCGGCACCGTGCCGACCTGGCACTGGTGGCCACCGGCCCGGTCGCCGACGAGTGGCTCGACATCGCACAGGCCTTCGCCGGCCCGCCGGGCGCCGGCCGCAGACCAGCCAGCAGCCTTCCATGATCCGCATCGGCAACGCGTCCGGCTTCTACGGCGACCGCTTCGCCGCCTGGCAGGAGATGCTCGACGGCGGCCCGCTCGACGTGCTCACCGGCGACTACCTGGCCGAGCTGACCATGCTCATCCTCGGGCGAGACCGCCTGAGAGACCCGTCGCTCGGGTACGCCCGCACCTTCCTCCGGCAGATGGAGCAGTGCCTCGGCACCGCGCTCGACCGCGGCGTACGCATCGTGACCAACGCTGGCGGGCTCAACCCCGAAGGGCTGGCCGCCGCGCTCGACTCGCTCGCCGCGCGGCTCGGCCTCCGCGCGCGCGTCGGGTACGTCGCCGGCGACGCCGCCGAACGCGACGGTGCCCTCACGGCCAACGCCTACCTTGGCGCGTTCGGCATCGCCTCGTGCCTCGACGCCGGCGCGGACGTCGTGGTGACCGGCCGGGTCACGGACGCGTCCCTGGTGGTGGGGCCGGCGATCGCCCACTTCGGCTGGGGGCGCACCGACTTCGACGCGCTCGCGGGCGCCACCGTCGCCGGGCACGTGCTGGAGTGCGGGGCCCAGGCCACCGGCGGCAACTTCAGCTTCTTCACCGAGCTGCCCGACGGTGGGCGGCGGCCCGGCTTTCCGATCGCCGAGGTGCACGCCGACGGGTCCACCGTGATCACCAAGCATCCGGGTACCGGCGGTGCCGTCACCGTCGACACCGTGACCGCGCAGCTCGTGTACGAGGTGGGCGGGCCGGCGTACCTCGGGCCGGACGTGGTGACCTATCTCGACTCGATCACGCTGGCGCCCGATGGTCCGGACCGGGTGCGCGTCACCGGGGTCCGTGGCACGCCCCCGCCTCCCACCCTCAAGGTCGGCGTCAACACGCTCGGCGGCTTCCGCAACGCGATGACGTTCGTACTGGTCGGGCTCGACATCGAGGCCAAGGCGGCACTCGTGCGAACCCAGCTCGAAGCCGCGGTCGGCACCGATGGGCTGGCCTTCACGCTGACGAGTACCGGCGAAGGCGCCCTGCTGCGAGCCCAGATCCACGACGCGGACGCGAAGCGCGCGGGCCGGGCGTTCTCGGCGGCGGCGGTCGAGCTGGCCCTCGCCTCGTACCCGGGCTGCTTCCTCACCACGCCCCCGGCCGACGCCTCGCCGTACGGGGTCTTCACGGCCGGGGCGGTGCCGCAGCGCGAGCACGTGGCGGTCCACCCCGACGGCACCCGCGTGGCGATCGCGCCGCCGCCGACGACCGCGCTTTCGGACGACCCGCCGCCCGCCCTTGAAAGGGAGTCGGAAGGACCGCCACCCCGAGGCGTAGGCACCCGGTCGGGTGACAAGGGTCCGGACGCCAACGTCGGTGTCTGGGCGCGTTCCGGCGAGGAGTACGCCCGGCTGCGGGCCTGGTTGACCGTCGACCGGTTCGCCGAGCTTCTCCCTGAAACCGCTGGCCGGCCCGTTGAACGGTACGAGCTGCCCAACCTGCGGGCGGTCAACTTCGTCGTACGCGGGCTGCTGGCATCGCCCGCCCAGGTGGATCCGCAGGCCAAGGGGTTGGGTGAGCGACTGCGTTTCCGGATAGCGGATCTGTCCCGTGTCGCCGCAGGCGAGCCGCTCGTTACGGAGGTGGCGCGGCGTGCGACTGGGCCGGCGCGCGCGTCCGAGATCAATGTGAACCAGATGGGGGTCTGAGCCATGGCCGTCCTGGACACCACCATCGACCCGCGTACCCCGTCGTACCTGGAAAACCGCGGCGTGATGCTGGAGCGGATCGCGGAGCTGGAAGCCGCGCTGGACAGTGCTCGCGGTGGTGGCGGCGAGAAGTACGTGACCCGCCATCACGCGCGGGGCAAGCTCCTGCCGCGCGAACGGATAGAGCTGCTGCTCGACCGGGACGCGCCGTTCCTCGAGCTGTCGAGCGTCGCCGCGTGGGGCACCGACTATCCGGTCGGTGGGAGCGTGGTGACCGGCATCGGCGTGGTCGAGGGTGTCGAGTGCGTGATCGTCGCCAACGATCCGACCGTGCGGGGCGGCGCCGTCAACCCGTACGCCCTCCGCAAGACCCAACGGGCCGGTGAGATCGCGCTGGCGAACCGCCTGCCCCTGGTCAACCTGGTCGAGTCCGGCGGCGCCGACCTGCCAAGCCAGGCCGAGATCTTCATTCCCGGCGGCCGGGTCTTCCGCGACCTGACCCGGCTGTCCGCAGCGGGCGTCCCCACGGTCAGCGTGGTCTTCGGCAACGCGACCGCTGGCGGCGCGTACGTGCCGGGCATGTCGGACTACACGGTCATGGTGCGCAACCAGGCCAAGGTCTTCCTGGCCGGGCCGCCGCTGGTGCGCATGGCCACCGGCGAGGTCACCGACGACGAGTCGCTGGGCGGCGCGGCGATGCACGCGACCCGGTCCGGGCTCGCCGACTACATCGCCGAGGACGAGCGCGACGGCATCCGGCTCGCACGCCAGTGCGTGCGCCGCCTCAACTGGCGCAAGGCGTCGAGCGCGCGCAACGCACTGCCCGCGCCGCCCAAGCACGATCCGGAAGACCTGATCGCCATCGCGAGCGCCGACCTCAAGGTGCCGTTCGACCCGCGTGAGGTCCTTGCCCGGGTACTGGATGGCAGCGAATTCGACGAGTTCAAGCCGGGGTACGGCACCGCCCTGGTGACCGGCTGGGGCGAGCTGCACGGGTACCCGGTCGGCGTGCTCGCCAACGCGCGCGGCGTGCTCTTCTCCGAGGAGTCGCAGAAGGCGGCACAGTTCATCCAGCTCGCCAACGCCGCCGCCACACCGCTGCTGTTCCTGCAGAACACGACCGGGTACATGGTCGGCGCCGAGTACGAGCAGCGCGGCATCATCAAGCACGGCGCCCTGATGATCAACGCGGTCGCCAACTCGAAGGTGCCGCACCTGACCGTCAACCTTGGCGCGTCGTACGGCGCCGGCAACTACGGCATGTGCGGCCGGGCGTACGACCCGCGCTTCCTGTTCAGCTGGCCGAACGCGAAGTCGGCCGTGATGGGCCCCGCCCAGCTGGCCGGCGTGCTGTCGATCGTGGCCCGGCAGGCGGCCGAGGCCAAGGGCCAGCCGTACGACGAGGACTCCGACAAGGCGATGCGCGCCATGGTCGAGCGGCAGATCGAGACCGAGTCGGTGGCGCTGTTCCTCTCCGGCCGGCTGTACGACGACGGCGTCATCGACCCGCGCGACACCCGGACGGTGCTCGGGCTCTGCCTGTCCGCGATCCACAGTGGACCAATCGAGGGCGCCGCCGGGTACGGCGTCTTCCGGATGTGAGGGGTGGCCACAATGATCCGACGACTCCTGGTGGCCAACCGCGGTGAGATCGCCCGCCGGATCTTCGCCACGTGCCGGCTGATCGGCATCGAGACGGTCGCCGTCTACTCGGACGCGGACGCCGACGCACCGCACGTCGCCGAGGCGGACTACGCGGTACACCTGCCCGGCAACGCGCCCACCGCGACGTACCTGCGCGGCGACCTGATCGTGGCCGCGGCCCGCAAGACGGGCGCGGACGCCGTGCACCCCGGGTATGGCTTCCTGGCCGAAAACGCGGACTTCGCTGCTGCGGTGGCCGACGCCGGGCTCACCTGGGTCGGTCCGCCGGCGAAGGTGATCCAGCTGATGGGTTCCAAGATCGAGGCCAAGGCGCGGCTGGCCGACGCGGGCGTGCCGATGCTGCCCACGTACCTCGATCCGGAGCAGGTAACCGACTTTCCGGTGATGGTGAAGGCGTCCGCTGGCGGTGGCGGGCGCGGCATGCGCATCGTCCGCGAGGCGGAGTCGCTCGCCGAGGCGGTGGCGTCCGCCCGGCGCGAGGCGGCCGGCGCGTTCGGCGACGGCACGGTCTTCTGCGAGACGTACGTCGAGCGTGCCCGCCACATCGAAGTACAGATCTTCGCGGACACGCACGGCAACATCGTGCCGTTCGGTGAGCGGGAGTGCTCGATCCAGCGCCGGCACCAGAAGCTCATCGAGGAGACGCCGTCGCCGGCGGTCACCCCGCAGATGCGCGAGGACCTGTGCAACGCCGCGGTGGCGGCCACCCGCGCGGTCGGGTACGTCGGCGCCGGCACCGTGGAGTTCCTGCTCACCCCGACCGGCGAGTTCTACTTCCTGGAGATGAACACCCGCCTCCAGGTCGAGCACGGCGTCACCGAGTGCGTGTCCGGTGTGGACCTGGTGCAGCTTCAACTCCTTGTGGCGGAAGGCTTGCCGCTGCCGATGGCGGGCAGCGCGCCGCAGATCCGGGGCCACGCCATCGAGGTACGGCTGTGCGCGGAGGACCCGGCGTACGCCTGGCTGCCGGCGACCGGCACGCTGCACCGGTTCCGGGTGCCGGAGGTGGTCGCCGAGTTCCGGGCGCTGCCACAGCCCGGCCTGCGTCTCGACTCAGGAGTGCGGGACGGCTCGGTCATCGGCGTGCACTACGACTCGATGCTCGCCAAGCTGATCGCGTGGGCGCCGACCCGGCATGAGGCGGCGCGCCTGCTCGCCTCGGCGCTGACGCGCACCGAGATCCACGGCGTGGCCACCAACCGCGACCTGCTGGTGCGCGTCCTGCGCCACCAGGCGTATCGGTCCGGCGAGATCGACACCGGCTTCCTCGACCGGTACACCGAGGTGTTCGCGCCACTGCTGTCCTCTGTGGACGCTGTCCGGGTCTCGTGCCTCGCCGCGGCGCTGGCCGGCGCGGCGGCTCGCCGGGCGGACGCCACGGTGCTGCGCTCGCTGCCGTCCGGGTGGCGCAACGTGCCGTCCGGCGCGCAGATCACCGTGTACGACGGGCCCGCCGGCCCGGTCGAGGTCGGGTACCGGCTGCACCGCGCCGGCGATCTGGCGGGCTGGTGGGTCCGCGCGGTCGACCCGGAGGAGCTGGATCTGGCCGGGCTCGGCCACCCGCCGGTGACCGACGACCACCCGGCGGTGGCGATCGTCGAGGCGGAACCGCACCGCGTGGTGCTCGATCTGGCCGGCATCCGGCTCACCTTCCGGGTGCACCGCGTCGGTGACGCCTCCTACGTGGACAGTCCAGAAGGGTCGGTCACCCTCGCCGAGTTGCCGCGCTTCCCCGAGCCGGCGGCGGAGCTGACCGACGGCTCACTCCTCGCACCGCTGCCCGGAGCCGTCAGCCGGGTACTGGTGGTGTCCGGCCAGCGGGTCGACGCCGGCGAGCTGCTCATGACGCTGGAAGCGATGAAGTTGGAACACCCCGTACACGCGCCGGCCGCAGGGGTCGTCACCTCGATCCCCGTGAGCGCCGGCGCGCAGGTCGACACCGGAACGGTACTGGCGGTCCTCACCCCCGAGTAGGTCTACTGTGGACTTCGATCTCACCCCTCAACAGTCCGACCTCCGCGACGCCGTGGCGGCCCTCGGTCGCCGCTACGGCCACGACTACTTCGTGGCCAAGGCGAAGGCGGGCGAGCACACCACCGAGCTGTGGGACGAGGCCGGCAAGCTCGGCTACCTCGGCGTGAGCGTGCCCGAGGAGTACGGCGGGGGTGGCGGCGGCATCACCGAGCTGGCCATCGTCTGCGAGGAGCTGGCCGCCGCGGGCTGCCCGCTGCTGCTGCTCGTGGTCTCGCCGGCCATCGCCGCCACCGTGATCGCCCGGCACGGCACCGGCGAGCAGCGAGCCCGCTACCTTCCCGGGTTCGCCGACGGGTCGTTGAAGGTGGCGTTCGCGATCACCGAACCGGAGGCGGGTTCGAACTTCCACAAGCTCGGCACGACCGCGCGGCGGGACGGGGACGACTGGCTGATCTCCGGCCGCAAGTGCTTCATCTCGGGCGTCGACGAGTCGGCGTACGTGCTGGTGGTGGCCCGGGTGGCCAGCGGTGACCGGCTCCAGCCGGCGCTCTTCATGGTGCCTGTCGACGCGCCCGGCCTCACGATGTCCAAACTGGACATGGAGATCGTGTCGCCGGAGAACCAGTGGCTGCTGTACCTGGACGGCGTGCGGGTACCGGCCGACGCCCTGATCGGTGACGTAGAGGCGGGCCTGCCCGCGCTGTTCTCCGGGCTCAACCCCGAGCGGATCACGGTCGCCGCCATGGGAGCCGGCACCGCCCGGTACGCCCTGGGGCGGGCCAGCGGCTATGCGTCCACGCGGCAGGTCTGGGGCCGGCCGATCGGGGCGCACCAGGCGGTCGCGCACCCGCTGGCACACGCGACCGTGCAGGTCGACCTGGCCAGGCTGATGATCGCCAAGGCGGCCACCCTGTACGACGCGGGACGCGACCTGGAAGCCGGAGTCGCGGCGAACATGGCGAAGTACGCGTCGGCGGAGGCGGCGGCGCTCGCCGTGGACACAGCCATACAGGTGCACGGCGGCAACGGCATGACCACGGAGTACGGCGTCGCGACGCTGCTCGGTGCCGTGCGGGCCGGCCGGATCGCACCGGTCAGCCGCGAGATGATCCTGAACTTCGTGGCCCAGCACGTCCTGGACCAGCCGCGTTCATATTAAGCAGGCCGCGCCGTTCGCTGTGCACGACGATGGTTTGTCGCCGCTGCCGACCCGGTCGTAGTGGAACCGCAACGGCACGGACCTTCCCCCGTCCACCGGTACGCCGCTGGTGAAGATGTACGCGTCGCCGGAGCGGCGCATCGTGCCCTGCGGTGCGCCCTCGATCCAGAACGTGCGCAGGTTGCCCACGTTCGACGGAAATTGCAGCCGCACCGTCCAGTTCTGCGGACTGTTCCCCCTGTTCGACACCAGCACCTCGCCGATGAACGAGTCGCCGAACGAGTCGAGCACCTGGTACCGGCCGGTGACGGTGGTCTGCGGTGGTGGCTGCGGGACAACCGGCGGCGACTCCTGCTCCGGATCGGGAGGCGTCTCGCGGCCCGGAGTGGTGCGTACCGGTGCCGCCGGGCGCGTGGGCACCACGGAGGCGGACGGCGTCGGCGCGGGTGTCGAGGGTGGCGGCGTGGTCGGCTCAGGATCGGCCGGGACTGGGAACTCGATCGGGGGCGGCAGGGCACCCGGCTCGGCCGCCGAACCGGCGGGAGTGTCGGGCCGGAGCGACAGCACGATCGAGGTGACCATCAGCCCGATCATCAGCGCGACGCCGAAGAGCGTCGGTATCCAGGGCAGCACTTCGGACGCGGTCGGCTTGCGTACCGCGAACAGACGACGTAACCCGGGCACGGCGGCTCCCCATGCAGACGTTCCCCGCAGGGTGACATACGCATGAGCTGCGGATTTGGATCAACAGCTCAGCGACCAAGTGTGTGACCGGTCAGCGCGTTGGTCCCCTTGCCCGCGAGGCACCGGAAATCACCCTCGCCGGGCAGCACCTCGAACTGCCAGCCCTCGGGGCTGAAGATCAGGGTCGTCTGCGAGAACGTGAAGCGGCTGCAGAGGGCCTTCACGGCCGGATCGGCCTTGACCTTGGCCAGGCCGGCGCCGGCCAGACCCGACGGCAGGTCGCCGATCGCGTACGACTCCCAGGTGTGCCGGCCGGCGCAGGGCACCTGCTCGGCGCGGACCTTGCCGCCGGTGGTGCTGACCGGTCCGTAACACTCCTCGGCCTCCGGACAGCGCCCGCCGTTGATCGGCACCAGGCAACCCGGGAGCGCTCCACCGGCCGACAGTGAGGTGGCCCCGATGATCGGCTCAGTCGTCGAGACCGCCGTCGGGGTCGGATCGGGCCCGGGCGCACCCACCGCGTACCACGTGCCCGCGCTGACCATGAGCGCCACCACCAGGGTGGCCAGGCCCGCCAGCCACCAGCGCAGGCGGCCCCGCCCCCGCTTGGACGGCACGGTCGGCGTGCTGTCGTCACCGTGGGTGGGCGCGGGCGGCGAGTAGTTGCGCGAGACGTATACGCCCTGCCCGGTGGGCTTCTGCGACGCCGGTGGCGCGGGAACGTGCGCCAGGGACACCTCGCCCAGCGAGTCGCGCAACGCCGCCGCCGAGGGGCGCGCGGTGGGATCGTTGGACATCCCCCGCCGCAGGAGCTCCATCAGGGCCGGCGGCGTCCCGGGCAGGTCGGGGACCGGCTGGTTGAAGAGCTCGACCAGGGTGATCAGGCTCGGGTTGCGGTCTTCGTGCCAGCGGGGCGGCTTACCGCGCATCACCGCGTACAGGGTGGCGCAGAGGGCGTACACGTCGACGGCTGGCGAGGGCGCGCTGTGCCGGAACATCTCCGGCGGCGCGTACGCCGGCGTGAGCACCTCGAGGGTCACCGACGAGTCGCGGGTCTCGGCGAGGATCGCGAGCCCGAAGTCGGCCAGCGCTGGCTCGCCGAACCGGCTGCATAGGATGTTGGCCGGTTTCACGTCGCGGTGCAGCACGCCGAGCTGGTGGGCGTCGGCCAGCGCGTCAGCGATTTTCACGCCGATGTCGCGCGCCTCAGCCGGAGTGAGCGGCGACTTGCGCATGCGCTCGGCGTACGAGCCGTCGCACAGCTCCATGATCAGGTAGGGGTGCTGGTCGGCGGTCACACCGGCGTCGAAGAGGTCGACGACGTGCGGGTGGGACGACATCCGGCCGGCCGCACGCGCCTCGCGCAGGAAGCGGCGCTGGTCGCGCTCGTTGTCGAGGGTGCGATTCTCCACCTTGACGGCGACCTCGCGGGCCACCGAGACCTGCGTCGCGCGATAGACGGTCGCGTATCCCCCGCGGGCCAAAACCGACAATTCAGACAGGCCCGGCACGACCGGTAGCGGAAGCGCGCCAGGACGGGTGTCGGTCACGCGTAAGAAGGTACCGAAGACAGCGCGCGACCACTCACGGCGCCGCCTGTACTCCGGCCAGGCGCTCACGGACGGCATCGGCGCCGGCCCGCTCGCCCAGCCGCTGCGTCGAGTACGCCAGCCGGACCGCCTCGTCGGCCGCCGCCACCGCCTCGTCGTGCTGACCTGTGGCGGCCAGCGCCTCGGCGAGTACCTCGGCGGCCGTCACACAACTGCGTACATCTTCCGCCGGCACCGCGATCGCCCGCCTCGCCCAGTCGAGCGCCTGCTCCGGACGCCCATCGGCGAGCAGCGCGGCCGCGTAGCTGGCCAGCGCCTGCCGCCGCGAGAAGAGCAGCGCCGGCCCCTTGGCCGCGGTGGCGATCGGGGCGAGCAGCCCCACCGCAGTGGCCGAGTCGCCGGACAGCAGCCGTGCCCGTGCCAGCAGCACCCGCGGCCCAACCTGGGCGGGCGCGAGCGGATTGTGCGGCTCGACGCTGGTGATCACGGACTGCGCGTCACACTCCGCGCTGGCCGCGTCGCCACGCTCCAGCGCCACGAACCCGCGCATCGTGCCGGCGATGCCCGTGAGCAGCGGATGGCCGATCCGACCGGCGTATTCGAGAGCGTCGGTGAGCAGGTCGGTGGCGTGCTCCGGCTCGCCCAGCCCGCGCGCGATCGCGCCCCGCACCACGAGGGCGAACCCGCAACCCCAGTCGTCGCGTGCGGCGTCGAACTCGCGGTATGCCTGGCGGGCCTCGCGGTCGGCCTCGGTCAGGTCGCCCATCTCGGCGGCGGCGAACGCCTCGACCGCGCGGAGCGTGCCAACCGCCCACGCCTCGCCAACGCGCTCGCCGAACGGCAGGAACACGCGAGCCAGCCGGCGCGCCTCGGCCAGCCGGCCCGCGAGCAGCCGCGCGAACGCCGTCGTGCCGCGCAACCATGCCCGCCCGGTCGGGTCGCCCAGCTCGGCGAAGAGCCGGGCGGCGCGCCCGAGCACCGCGTCGGTGCCGGCGAAGTCGCCGCGCGTGGTGGTCACCCACGCGAGGTCCTGCAGTGACCACGCCTGGCCGAGCCGGTCGCCGGCGGCCAGGTCGACCTGATACGCCCCCGCGAACCTGCTGCTGGCCTGGGCCAGCCGCCCGCGCAGGTAGTCGGCCATGCCGAGCCGCCGCATGGCCTCGGCCCGCGGGCCGGGCAGACCCGCCTCCGTGGCCACCTGCAGCGCCTCGTGCCATGCCTGCCGGGCTCGCGCCGGCTCGCCGAGCACCCGGTGGGCGCGGCCGATGACGAGCAGCGCGCCGGCCCGGCACGCGGCGTCGTCGGCGGAGTTCGCGGCGATCTTCTCGGCGTACGCCAGGGCGTCGCCCGAGCGGCCGGTCTGCAGTAGGGCGCGGGCGAGCACCAACCGATCGGCGCCGGGCAGCCCGTCGCGGGCCAGCCGGGCGGCGCGCTCGGCACGCTCGACGGCGAGGGTCGGCTCGCCCTGAGCGAGCGACCGCCGGGCGGCCCGCCCCAGGGCTGCGACACCGAGCGGAATGACGGTGCGTGCGGCCGCGTCGGGACGCAGGCTGACCGCGTCGGCGAGCGCGGCGGCCGCCTCGACGTGGTCGGCGATGAACGCGTCGCGGTCGGCCGGCGACATCCCCCCGAACCCGCCGATGCGGTGGGCGTGGACGGCGCCGTTGGCCGGCGCGGCCCACTGCGCCAGGGCGGCGTGGCGCTCGGCCAGGTCGGCCTTGCCGATGCCGGCGTAGGCCGCCTCACGCATCAGCGGGGTCGGGAACGCGTATCCGTCACGGGTGCGCCGCAACATCCGGCGCTGGAGCAGCTCGTCGACGGCGCGCTCGAGCTCGACGGCAGCCACGGCGGTCGGGCGGCCGGACCGGCCGGTCCCCCGCTCGCGCAGCGCCTCCAGGGTGCCGCCGGGCACCGTGTCACCGATGACCGCGGCGTCACGCAGCACCCCCCGCGCGTCGGCCGGAAGCGCGTCGATGCGCGCGGCCAGCACGGCGGCGAGGTCGCGGGAGAGCAGCCGGGTGCCCAGCGAGCCGGGTGCCAGCCGCCATAGGCCGGTGGCGCGGCCGGCCGGTGTCAGCGCGCCGCGCTCCATCAGCAGCGTGACGAGCTCGGCCAGGTAGAACGGGTTGCCCTGCGCGGTGGCGAGCAGCCGGTCGGTGTCGGCCTGCGGCAGCTTGCCCCCGCCCAGGTACGACGTGAGCAGCCGGGCCGCGTCGGAGCCGCGCAACGGCGGCAGGGTGTGCGCCTCGGCCTCGGAGAGCCGGGTCAGCGCACCCGCGGTGCGGACCAGCTCGGGCCGCCCCAGCAGCAGCACCAGGACCGGGCCGCTCAGGCGGGCCAAGGTCACGCCCAGCGCGTCGACCGTCTCGGGCGTGGCGTCGTGCAGGTCGTCGACGATCACCAACAGTGGCGTCTCGACGGCCAGCGCGCTGAGCAGCTGCGCCACCGCCGCCGGCATCGCCTGCGCGTCAGGCCCCGGCCCGTCTGGGCTCCACTCCGCCACGCCGGCAGGCACGCCGTGGGCGGCCGGCATCTCCCCGTATCCCATGAGCGTCAGCAGCAGCTCGATGGCGATCGGCGGCGCCTCGGCGTCTGGCTGCGACCGCGCGAGCCGCTGTGCGAGCCGCTTGAGCCGCTCCTCGACGACCGCGCGGGTGACCGCCGTGGCCGCGTCGCGGGGCAGGCCGATCGCGGTGCGCACCAGGTCGGCGAGGGGAGCCAGCCGGCGGCGCTCACCGAACGCGGCGCAGCGCACCGACAGCACCCGAGCCCCCGTGCGCGCGGCGTACCGCCCGGCGCCGACGTCGTATCCGGCGGCGAACCGCTCGGCCTCGCCCGCGAACCGGGTCTTGCCGATGCCCGCCTCGGCGGTCAGCACGAGAACCCTCGGCTGCTCGCTCTCGATGACCTCGGCCAGCCGGCCCGCGAGCCGCCCGATCTCGGCGTCACGCCCGACGAACGGCGCCTCGTCGCCCAGGCCGGACCGCGTGCCAGGTGCGTCGTGGAGCCCGAGCAACTCGTATGCCCGGACGGGCTCGCGCTTGCCCTTGAGGCGTAACGGGCGCAGCTCGCGCCAGGAGGCCACATGCCGGGTCGCGCTGGAGGTACTGGCACCCGCGTAGACCGCACCGACGGCGGCCGCGTCCGCGAGCCGGGCCGCCGTGTTGACCGTGTCGCCGATGACCGTGTACTCGATCGAGGCCTGGATGCCGGCGACCACGTCGCCGGTGTTGAGCCCGACCCGCAGCCCGAGCGGGGCACCGCCGCCGCGCTCGTCGTCGAGCACCCGGCGGACCGCGCGCTGCATGCTGAGCGCCGCGCGCACCGCCCGCTCGGCGTCGTCTTCGTGGGCCACGGGCGCGCCGAAGACCGCCATGATCCCGTCACCGGTGAGCTTGTCGACGTGACCGCCGAACGTCTTGACGGCACCGGCCAGCGCCGCCAGCACCCGGTCGGTGACCGCGCCCACCCGCTCCGGGTCGAGGTCTTCGGACCACGACGTGAAGTCGGAAAGGTCGCCGAACAGCACGGTCACGACCCGCCGCTCTGCCGCGGGCAGCGTGGCGGCGGCGGGCAGCGCTGCACCACAGTTGTGGCAGAAGCGCGCGTTGGGCACCGCTACGGTGCCGCACACCGGGCAGGTCACGGTGAGTCCAACCACACTTGGCCGGAATCCGATTCCCCGTTGGCGACACCGAGATACGCCAGTTGGGCCCGTACCGACCATTCGGCCGCCGGCCACAGCGAGCGGTCGACGTCGGCGTAGACCTTCGCTACGACATCCGGCACGCTGCGTGCCCCTTCGGCTACGACCTGTCGCACCTGCTCGAGCCGGGCCTGCCTGTGCGCCAGGTAGAACCGGGCCGCCGCGGCGCAGTCGGCCAGCGCGGGACCGTGCCCCGGCAGCGCCGGCACCCCCTCATACGCCGACAGCCGCGAAAGGCTCGCCAGATAGTCACCCAGGTCGCCGTCGGGCCAGGCGACCACGGTGGTGCCCCGGCCCAGGATCGTGTCGCCGGTGAAGATCGCCCGCTCGCCACCGGCCTCGATCTCGAAGCAGACCGAGTCACGGGTGTGCCCCGGCGTCGACACCGCCCGGATCTCCAGGCCGAAACCGCCCAGGCTCTCGTCGGGATCGAGCGGATCGACCCCGACACAGTGCTCCTGGCTGGCCGCGATCACACCACAGCCGCCCAAGCGCTCCGACAAGGCGCGGGCGCCCTCCACGTGATCGGGATGACCGTGCGTAATCAGGACAAACCCGACCGGCGCGTGCGCGGCGATCGCGTCGAGGTGCCCGCCGTCGAGCGGCCCCGGATCGATCACCACCGCGTGCTCCTCGCCGGGCACGCGCAGGACCCAGGTATTTGTCCCGTCCAGCGTCATCACGCCCGGGTTGGGCGCGCGGATCAGCGTCACCCAGCCCGGCACCTGGTCAGCGAGCGCCCCCGCCGGCGCCGTGACATGCCCCACCATGCCAGCGATGGTACGGCGGTTGTATGACAACGCTGGTTTGGCGCTTGCTCCGCTCGTCCGGCCGCTCAGCGATCAGGCGACCTCGACGATGACCTCGACCTCGACGGGCACGCCCAGCGGCAGCTCCGCGACGCCCACCGCGCTGCGCGCGTGCTGGCCGGCCTCGCCGAAGACCGCGCCGAACAGCTCGGACGCGCCGTTGATCACGCCCGGCTGACCGGTGAACCCCTCGGCCGACGCCACGAAACCGGTCACCTTGACGATCTTGACCACGTTTTCCAGGCCGACGAGCGAGTCGATGGCGGCGAGCGCGTTCAGCGCGCACCGCTCGGCCAGATCCTTGGCCTGCTCGGGAGAGACCCCGGACCCGACCTTGCCGGTGGCCAGTACCTTGCCGTCGGCGATGGGCACCTGCCCCGACACATACACCCACTTGCCGGACTGCACGGCTGGCACATACGCCGCCACGGGCGGGGTGACTTCCGGCAGCGACAGCCCGAGTTCGGCGAGTTTCGCGTACGGGTCGGCCATCACGCCGACCTGGGACGCTTGAGGTAGGCCACGAGCTGCTCGGCGTTCGGGCCTGGCACCACGGCCACCAGCTCCCAGCCGTCCTCACCCCAGTTGTCGAGGATCTGCTTGGTCGCGTGTACCAACAGCGGCACGGTGGCGTACTCCCACTTCTGCATGCCGGCACCCTAGCGCGCGGGACGACCGGGGTCGCCCACCGCGTGCCCCGGAGCGTTACCCTGACGGGCACACGATCGCGGGCCTGTGGGGGAGACCATGACGCAACCGCCGTACGGCGGCGCCAACCAGCAGCCGGAGGGCCAGCCTGGCTACCCGCCGCCGGTCGACCCGTACGCCGCGCCGCCCGCGCAGTCGCCGCCGCCCACGTCGCCGCCACCGCCCCCGCCCAACTACGGCCCCTACCAGCAGCCGCAGTACGGGCAGCCGACGTCGAGCCCGCCGTACCCGGCCCAGCCCACCTCGGGCCAGCCGTACGCGCCGACGTCCGGCTCGCCGTACTCGCCGCAGCCGGTCTCCGGGCAGCCGTATCCACCGCAGCCCACCTCCGGCCAGCCTTACCCGCCGCAGCCGGTGTCCGCCCAGCCCTACCCGCCGCAGCCCACCTCCGGCCAGCCGTATCCGCCGCAGCCGGTCTCGGGATACCCGGCGTATCCGGGCGGTCCGGTGCCCGGCCCGCCGAAGAAGCGCACCGGCCTGGTCATCGCCGCGGTGGTGGCGGCGGTCGCCGTCGTGCTCTGCGGAGGCGGCATCACGGGCGCGGTCCTGCTGCTGCGCAACACCGAGCCCAACCCCGGCCAGGCCGAGCCGGTCGCCGCTGTGCGAGAGTTCCTGAAGGCCGTCTACACCGACCAGGATCCGGCCAAGGCAAACGACCTGGTCTGCGCCGAGTCGCGCGACGAGTCCGAGATCAAGAAGAAGGTCGACGAGGTCAAGAACCTGGCCACGAAGTACCAGAGCCCGCGATACAAGTGGGACGAGCCGAAGGTCGACAACCAGGACTCGGAGAGCGCGAAGGTCTCCGTGAAGGTCACGATGACCACGTCCGACGAGAAGATCGCCGAACAGCAGCTCACCTTCACCGTGGTGCAGAAGACCGGCTGGTTCGTCTGCGAGATCTCTTCGTAAGTGATCGGACTACGCTCAAAACGTGCCCGGTAGCGAACAGGACCCGAGAGCGGCGTGGCCCGCGCGGCTGCACGTCGTCACGGGTAAGGGCGGCACCGGCAAGACCAGCGTGGCCGCCGCGCTGGCCCTCGGGCTCGCGGCGGGCGGCCGGCGCACCCTGCTGGTCGAGGTCGAGGGCCGTCAGGGCATCGCCGAGCTGTTCGAGACCGAGCCGCTGCCGTACGAGGAGCGCCGCATAGCCACCGCCGCTGGCGGCGGCGAGGTGCGTGCGCTCGCTGTCGACGCCGAGCTTGCGCTGCTGGAGTACCTGGACCTCTTCTACAAGCTGGGCGCCGCCGGCCGGGCCCTGCGCAAGGTCGGCGCCATCGACTTCGCCACGACGATCGCCCCGGGCATGCGCGACGTCCTGCTCACCGGCAAGGTCAAGGAGGCCACCACCCGCACCGCGGAGGGCCGGCGGGTGTACCACGCGGTGGTACTCGACGCGCCGCCCACCGGCCGCATCGGGCGCTTCCTCAACGTGACGGCCGAGACCGCCCGGCTCGCCAAGATGGGTCCGATCAAGACGCAGAGCGAAGGCGTGGCCGCGCTCCTCCGCTCGCCCATGACCTCGGTACACGTGGTGACCCTGCTGGAGGAGATGCCGGTACAGGAGACGGTCGACGCGATCAACGAGCTGACCGCGCTGGGTATCCCGATCGGCAAGTTGATCGTCAACGCCACCCGGCCACCGCTGCTCGCCGACGCCCGGGTCACCCAGGCCGAGCTGCGCCGCGGGCTGGCCGCCGCCGGCCTGCCGACCGAACGAGGCGTCGTCGCCGGGCTGCACGCCGAGGCGAAGGCCCACCAGACTCGCCGTGCGCTCGAAGAGTCCCTGCGGCTGGACCTGGCCGAACTGGGTCGCCCGATGGTGGAGTTGCCGCTGCTCCCGGAGGGCGTCGACCGCGCCAGCCTCGACAAGCTGACAGCGGCGCTGCTCACACCACAGTGAGCGCCCTGTGACCGAGCCGGTGAGATCCGGATACGCTCGACCGGTGCCCTCGCTCGACGTGGACCGCATTCTCGCGGACCCCAACGTGCGGATCGTGGTCTGCTGCGGCTCGGGTGGGGTCGGCAAGACCACTACTGCCGCCGCGCTCGCCCTGCGCGCCGCCGAGCGCCATGGGCGTCGCACGGTCGTCCTGACGATCGATCCGGCGCGCCGGCTCGCCCAGTCGCTGGGCCTGACCGAGCTGGACAACACGCCCCGGCAGGTCAAGGAGATCGACGCCGGCGAGGCGGGCGGCGAGCTGCACGCCATGATGCTCGACATGAAGCGGACCTTCGACGAGGTCGTGCTCACCCACACCGACCCGGTCCGCGCCGCCGAGATCTTCGCCAACCCCTTCTACCAGGCGATGAGCTCCACCTTCTCCGGCACGCAGGAGTACATGGCCATGGAGAAACTGGGCCAGCTCCACGCGCGCGGCGAGTGGGACCTGATCGTGGTGGACACCCCACCGTCACGCTCCGCGCTCGACTTCCTCGACGCACCCGCCCGGCTCGCGCGGTTCCTCGATGGACGGATGCTGCGCCTCCTGCTGGCGCCCGCCCGCGCCGGTGGCCGCAGCATGTTCACGCTGGTCACGGCCTCCTTCAACGTGTTCACCAAGGTCGTCCAGAAGATCATCGGCGCGCAGCTGCTGACCGACCTGTCCGGGTTCGTGGCCGCGCTCGACTCCATGTTCGGGGGCTTCCGGCAGCGCGCCGAGCAGACGTACCGGATACTCCAGGCTCGGGAGACGGCGTTTCTGCTGGTCGCGGCGCCCGAGCCCGACGCGGTCCGGGAGGCCGCGTTCTTCGCGCGCCGCCTGAGCGAGGAGCGCATGCCACTCGCTGGGCTGGTGCTCAACCGGGTACACCACACGGCGGTGGATCTGTCCGCGGAGCGGACCCTGGCCGCGGCGGCCGAGCTCGACGAGCTCGGTGGCCATGAGGCCACCGCCGAAGCGCTGCGGGTGCACGCGGCGCTGGCCCAGCAGACGGCCCGCGAGCAGAGCGTGGCCGCCGTCTTCACGGACGCCTTCCCAGGTGTACCGACGGTCGAGGTGACGGCGCAGCCCGCCGACATCCATGACGTCGACGGGCTGCGTACGGTAGGTGACGCCCTCAGCCGGCGGTGACCAGGACCTTCTCCTTGTCACGCATGGCTGCCTCGAACATTTTTCGCCAGCTGCCCACGTGCGGGTGCCGGCGCAACAGCGCACGCCGCTCGCGTTCGGTCATGCCACCCCACACACCGAACTCGATGCGGTTGTCCAGCGCATCCGCCAGGCACTCATAGCGCACTGGACAACTGCGACAGATCCGCTTCGCGACGTTCTGCTCGGCCCCCTGCACGAAGAGTGCATCAGGGTCGCCGTTCTGGCACGCTGCCATGCTCGGCCAGTCTGTGATCATCCCGTCCCCCCTTGCAGTTCCGCTTCCCGACTGTCCACACCAATGCCCGGTCGGGACTCCCCCCGGACACTTGCTGTCCATCCCCCGAGTCCAGCAAGTGCACGTGCAATACTCGCCGGACCATCATGCTCTGTAGTCGTACGATTACGCAACGTTGTCTGGCAAATCCATCGAACCGGACATCGCGGACGGTTCCCGAGCGCCCGGATCATGGGTACCCCGCACCCATCTGCGAAAACTCAAGTCAAGTGTCCCGCGAGGGGGTCAAACTCAACATCAGGAGAACGCATCCGCACGCAGGGGGTCGTGCGTCTAGCACAACGAGGCCAGCGCCCGCAGGACATGCCCGAAAGTCGTAGGACTTTCCTGGGGACTGCCCCTCGTGGACCTCTCACGTACCCTGACGGGGTGACCTGGATGCGGAAGCGTGACCACAACCTGCTGACGAACGCCGCGTCGCTGCTGATCTGCGGTTTGCTGGCGGGCGTCGTGGTCGCCGCGGCCGCTTTTCCGGCGGTTGCGATGTCGGGTTTGGCCGCTAAAGCGGGCGCCGAAACGTTCGACAACCTGCCCAGCGAGTTGACGGTCAAGCGCCCCCCGCAGATCTCGTATGTCTACGCGTCCGACGGCAAGACCCTCATCGCCACGATGTACGACGAGAACCGGCGGGACGTGCCGCTCAAGGACGTCGCGCCGATCATGCAAGAAGCGATCATCGCGGCCGAGGACCACAACTTCCGCACCCACAACGGCGTCGACGCCAAGGGCATCGCGCGCGCCTTCGTCGCCAACAACCAGGCGGGTACGACCACGCAGGGCGCGTCGACGCTCACCATGCAGCTCGTCCGCATGCTCATCGCGTACTCGGCGACGCACCCGCAAGACGTCGTGGCCGCCACGGAAGACACCAACGCTCGCAAGTTCCGCGAGATGAAGTACGCGCTCCAGCTCGACAAGGAGATGTCGAAGGAAGAGATCCTGGAGCGCTACCTCAACACCGCACCCTTCGGTAACGGCGCGTACGGGATCTTCGCCGCCAGCCAGGTCTACTTCGGCAAGCACCCGAAGGACCTGAAGATCGAAGAGGCCGCGATGCTCGCCGGCATGGTCAAGGCGCCCTCAGCGTACGACCCCACCACGCCGGCCGGGCACCCGCAGGCGCTCGACCGCCGCAACTACGTCATCGACAACATGGTCGAGACCAAGGCCATCACCGTTGAGCAGGCAACGGCCGCCAAGGCGGTCGAGCTGAAGGTCAAGGACAAGCGCACCCCGAACGGCTGCGTCGCCGCCAGCAAGAACCACTGGGGCTTCTTCTGCGACTACTTCTACCGCTGGTGGATGGAGCAGGAGACGTTCGGCGCCACCACCTACGACCGCGAGCGACGCCTGAAGGCCGGCGGCTACCAGATCGTCACGTCACTCGACGCGAAGACGCAGGACGCGGCCAAGAAAAACGTCGAGAAGCACCTCAAGACGGGCAACAAGCACGCCCTGATGCTCGCGGGTATCGAGCCGGGCAGCGGCCGGGTACGCGCGCTCGCCGTCAACCGCACCTTCAAGCTCGACGACCCCGAGCGCCCCCAGAACAAGATCTCGACCAACCCGGCGAAGGCCAAGAAGAAGATCCGCGGCACGTACCCGAACACGACCAACCCGCTGATGACCGGCGGCGGCGACATCCACGGCTACCAGTTCGGCTCTACGTTCAAGATGTTCACGATGGTGGCGGCGCTCGAAAAGGGCTACCCGCTCGAATACACCATCAACGCCAAGGACACCTACCAGTCGAAGTACATCATCGAGGCCGGCTCACCCGCGGCGTGCCCCGGCACCAACAAGTACTGCCCGTCGAACGCGGTGAAGTCGATGGCCGGCGTCCACAACATGTGGAGCGCGTTCGGCCGCTCGGTCAACACGTACTTCGTGCCGCTTGAGGAGCGCGCCGGCGCCGGCAACGTCGTCAAGGTCGCCCAGAAGATGGGCATCCGCTTCCTCAGCGCCGACGACGCCCGCCGGACCACCGAGGAAGGCGGCGTCGACCAGTGGGGCGCCTTCACCCTCGGCGTCTCCTCCGCCCTGCCGCTCGACCTGGCGAACGCCTACGCCACGCTCGCCGCCGAGGGCAAGTACTGCGAGCCGATCCCCGTACAGGAGATCCGCGACCAGGACGGCAACAAGCTCGACGTCGCCAACCCCCGGTGCGAGCAACGGATCAAGACCGAGGTCGCTCGGGCCGCCGCCGACGCCGCCCGCTGCCCGCTCGGCGACCGGTCGTCGACATCCAAGTGCGCGGGCGGCACCTCGCCGGGCGTTCGCGACATCGTGGGCAAGCCGGTGCTGGGCAAGAGCGGCACCACCGACGGCGAAAAGACCGCGTCGCTGATCGTCAGCACCAAGCAGCTCGCGGTGGCCGGCATCATCGCCGACCCGGACTGGGCACAGACCTCGGTCCGGTTCTCGCACGACCAGGTCAACCCGGCGGTATGGGAGACCGTGCGCGACGCCATGAAGGGCAAACCGTCGCAAAACTTCACGCCACCGTCCGGCAAAATCGTCGACGGTGACCAGCGGAGCATCCCGGACGTGAAGTGCAAGTCCATCGACGACGCCCGGTCCCGGTTGCGCAGCGCCGGCTTCGAGGTCGAGGTCGACCGGATCCCGGTCAACTCGTCGTGCCCCGCCAACACCGCGGCCGGCACCAGCCCCGACGGCCGCACCATCAAGGGCGGCATCGTCATCATCCAGGTCAGCAACGGCAAGGGCGCCCCACAACCGGGTACCAGCACTCCACCGGGCCGACGAGGCGGCGGAAACATATTCCCCCCGCCTAGGAACTAGCTCCGCCGCTGGCGGCCCCTTTGAGGGTCGCCAGCGGCGTTTCGGCTCGCCTTTCTAGACGGCTCGCCAGCCCGGACGGCTCGCCTTTTCAGACGGCCAGTTGGCGGCGGACCTCCGCTGCCACCCGGCCACCCTCGGCACGACCGGCGACAGCGGCTTGCGCCGCCTTCATCGCCGGACCCATCTGCGCCTTACCCGTGGCCGCAGCACCAGCCAGTGCCTCCGCGACGATGTCGGCCAGTTCGGCGTCGTCGAGCTGCTTCGGCAGGTACCGTCCGAGCACGTCCCCCTCGGCGTTTTCCCGCGCCGCCTGCTCTTCGCGCCCCGCCTGCGCGAACGCGGTGGCCGCCTCGCGGCGCTTCTTCGCCTCCTTGGTGAGCACGGCGAGCACCTCGTCGTCCGAGAGCGCCCGCTTGGCGTCGCCCGCGACCTCGGCCGCGCCGATCGCCGCCAACGCCATTCGCAGCGTCGACGTGGTGAGCTCGTCGCGCGCCTTCAACGCGGCGCGCATGTCGGTGGTGATGGTGTCCTTGAGCGTGCTCATGGTGGGTCAAACTACTCTGGGGCCCATGCGGAAGCGCACTCTCTTTTCGATCGCCGCCGGCACCGCCGCCGCGGGCGCCGCCACACTGGCGTACGCGTCTCTGATCGAGCGAAACATGTTCACGCTCCGGCGGTACGACGTACCCGTGCTCGCCCCCGACGCCGAACCGCTGCGCATCCTGCACCTCTCCGACATGCACATGATGCCCAACCAGCGCCGCAAGCAAGACTGGGTGGCCTCCCTCGCCGCCACCGACCCCGACCTGGTCGTGGTGACCGGCGACAACCTCGCCCACCCGGCCGCGGTCTCCGGTGCCCTGCGCGCGCTCGAACCGCTGCTCGACTACCCGGGCGCCTTCGTCTTCGGCTCCAATGACTACAAGGGCCCGGTCTGGAAAAATCCGTTCAGCTACTTCTTCCCCGACCGCGAGTACCGCCAAGGCGCCGACCTGCCCACCGAGGAACTGCGCGACGTCCTGGTCGGCGCCGGCTGGGCAGACCTCAACAACGCCCGCACCTCCCTCAAGGCCGGCGGCCGCCTCATCGAGCTCATCGGCGTCGACGACCCGCACGTCGGCCGCGACGAGTACGAACTCGTGGCCGGCCCCGCGTCACCCGAAGCCGACCTGCGCGTCGGCCTCACCCACTCCCCCGAGCCTTACATCCTCGACGCCATGTCCGGCGACGGCTTCGACCTGCTCCTCGCCGGCCACACCCACGGCGGCCAGGTCTGCGTACCGTTCGTCGGCGCCCTCGTGACAAACTGCGATCTGCCCCGCTCGATGGCACGTGGCCTGTTCCGGTGGCCCGGCTCCGACTCCTGGCTCCACGTCACCGCCGGCATCGGCACCCACCCGACCGCACCGGTCCGCTTCGCCTGCCCGCCCGAAGCCAGCGTCTTGACCTTGATCCCCCGGTAGCCGGGATACCGAGTTTGTCCCACCGGACCGGTCGGCTAGTATTACGCGGGCACGATCGGGGTGTGGCGCAGCTTGGTAGCGCGCTTCGTTCGGGACGAAGAGGTCGTCGGTTCGAATCCGGCCACCCCGACCAGGTCAGGGGCCATCCTCCATCAGAAGGGTGGCCCCTTTCGCATACCCTGCCGCCATGGGTTCGATCGATGTCGTCCGTGTTGTTCTGGGCAGCGGAGCCGCCGCCTCGAATGTGGCTGTCGCCACCGCGATTTTCGCCAAGAGCCGGCATAACCCTCACACGATCCTCTGGCGTCGCAGCCCGCTGCACGCTCCGCGGTTACAGGCCGCGATGCACCTGTTCATTGGCTTGGGCGTGGCCACCGGCTTGGTCGGAACCGCATTGTTCGAACGCCGCAGCACCGGGCACACGGTCATGGTCGCGCTGACCCTGCCGATACTCGCGGCAGCCGTCGTCATGGGCGTGATGATGGTTCGGCGGCGCGTGCGTGGTTCCCTACCGGCACCGCCCCCGTAGCGCGTCCGCGCCGATCAAGGGCATTCGCATCGATCAAGGGCGAATGCACGCGGAAATGCGATCAAATCACGTGCGTTTGCCCTTGATCGGCGGAAGAGGGCGGCGACGGCACGGAAGAGGGCGCCGGCGGCGCGGGCGCGGTGTGGAGGACGCGCACAAGCATGGCCGTGCCGGCGGCGACCGCCACTGTCAAGGCGCAGGCCAGGACTGAGCCGATTGATGGGCGGCCTAGTACCAGGATGGCTGGGGGCAACGCGGCCACCGCTATCCACAGCGGAGCTGACGGCCAGCGGGCGGATGCCGCGATCTGGGCGTTCAGCAGGAAGAAGATGATCGCGTACACGGCGCCCAGTGCCGCGAACCAGGGCGCGTCCGCTGTCAAGTACAGGTAGTCGGCGCCGCCCACCACGCGCACCGCCAGCTCGGACGCCACCGCCGTCAGCCCGACCAGTGCCAATCCGGCACCCGCCACCAACCCGAGCCCGGTCATCAGCGTGCGCCGGTGGCCCTGGGCGAGCCGAGGTAGGGCCAGCATCGTGATCACCTGCGGGGCCCAGATGGCGCCGCGGGTGAGCACCGCGCCGACGGCGTACGCGCCTGAGGCGGCCGCAGGGAGGACGGTGCGAGCGAGGATCAGGTCGGCATACGAGGCGACCAGCATCGCGAGTGTCGCGCTGGCGGCGGTGAAGACCGCTCCGCCGCCCAGGCGGCCCGAGGTGGTCACGTGAGGAGCGTGGCTCAGGCGGGCCACCACGGGGAGCGCGAGCCACGCCACCGCGAGGCCCACGACGAGTGAGCCGACCAGACCGAGGCCGGCCGCCAGTCCGATCACGACGCCGGCGTACCGGCCGAAGGCGACCAGGGCCAAGCCCACCGCCAGCTTGGAGAACTGCGACCGTCCCTGCATCTCGCCGAGGGACCGGCAGGCCAGCACGACCGGTACGGTCATCGCGGCGAGCAGCGGCGGCACCGCCACCGGCAGGTCGAGCACGGGCACCAGGATCGGGGTGGCGAGCAGGAGCGGGACGCCGCAGAACGTGGCGGTCGTCCATGACATCCGGCCGAGGTTGGCGGGATTCTCGCCTCGGGCGACCGATACCGCGATCGCGGTCTGGAGACCGACGCCGGGCACGGTGGCGATGGCGAAGAGGGCCATCGCGGTGGCGAGCGCGCCGAGATCGTCGGAGGTCAGATAGCGGGCGCCGAGGAGCGGCACGAGGTACGCGGCTAGGTTGACCACGACGTTTGCCGCCGTGACGACAGCGCCGGCACGGCCGAGCGAAGCCGCGCGAGTCGAAGAAGCCACGACACCTCCGGAAGATCGTCACCGTAGAGTGACCCGGTCAGCGTAGTGAGGAGGTCAACCGTGCGCGAACGGTTGATGCTCCACGCCACCGCCGCCCTTGTCACCGTAGCCATCCTGGCCCCGCTCGCCGCGCCCGGATACGTGCTCGCCTACGACATGGTCTTTGTGCCGCGGCAGCCGCTGCGCTGGGATTTTCTCGCCCCGGTCGACGCGCTGCCGAGGGCGGTGCCGCTGGACGCCGCCGTCTCGGTGGTCACACAAGTAGTCCCCGGGTGGCTGGTGCAGCGGATCGCGCTGGCCGCCATTGTCTATGCCGCCGCTCTCGGCGCGGGCCGCCTCGTGCCGACTGAGCGCACACTCAGCAGGATCGTGGCGGCGATCGGGTACGCGTGGACGCCTTTCCTCGCCGAGAGACTCCTCATTGGACAGTGGGGACTGCTGCTCTGCTACGCCGCTCTGCCCTGGTTGGTCGAGGCGGCACTCGCGAGGCGTACCGGCAAAATCGTCATCGCGGCCGCTGTCGCGTCTCTGACGCCGACCGGCGGCATCATCGCGTTCGTTTTGGTGTGTGTGCTTTCCGTTCCGTGGAAGGCAAGGCTGGCCGCCGCGGCTCTGAACGCGCCGTGGGTGCTGGCCGCGCTCGTGACGGCGGCGGGTGGGCGTTCCGACGCGGAAGGAGTGGCGGCTTTCGCGGCCCGCGGCGAAAACTGGAGCGGGCCGGTGGGCGCGCTGCTCGGCACGGGCGGCATCTGGAACGCGCAGACGACGCCCGACAGCCGCGGCTCGCTCCTGGCGCCGCTGGCGACGGTCGTGCTGCTCGCGCTGGCGGCCGCGGGATATCCGGTGCTGCGCCGCCGCTGGAGCGCGGCGACGCGACTGTCGGTGGTCGCTGTCGTCGGTTTCGTCCTTGCCCTTCTTGGTACTGGCCCAGCCGCCCCCGCCCTCGAATGGCTCGTCGCGCACGTGCCTGGTGCCGGGCTGTTCCGGGACGGCCAGAAGTTCCTGATGCCGTACGCCCTCCTCCTCATCATCTGCGCGGCCCTCGGCGCGGAGCGGCTCGGCCGCACCCCGGTGCTCGTCGGGGCGGCCCTGCTGCCGGTGGTCGTGATGCCGGATCTGGCGTTCGGCGGGGCGGGCCGCCTGCGGCCGGTGGACTACCCGCGCGACTGGGCGGTCGTGGCGAAGCGGGTCGAGGGCGGTGAGGTGCTGTCGCTGCCGTTCACGGCGTACCGCGCGTATCCCTGGAACCGCGACACCGTGGTCCTGGACCCGGCCCCGCGCTATCTGAAAGCGCCGGTGATCGTCGACGATGTCCTGCTCGTCGGTGACCTGAGCGTCAGCGGCGAGAGCGCGCGGGCCGCCGAGATCCGCCGTCGGCTCGCGTCCGGTGAGCCGGTGACCGATGTGCGGTGGGTACTGGTGCAGCACGGCGCGGGCGGTGAGGTGCCGGCGAGCGCCCTCGCGGGTCTCGATTTGGTCTACGCCGGCCCCACCCTCTCCCTGTACGAGAACCCGAGCGCGCCCACGACGGCGCCCGAACCGCGCTGGCCACTGCCTCTGGCCGGCCACGTGCTGGCGCTGGCGGTGACGGTCGCCGCGGTCGTACAGGAAAGCCGCCGGAAGCGCCCCTCCCATGACTAGCTACCGCGTGGTAACGTGCCCGCACTTGGATGCCATGAGGGAGATAAAGGCATGAAGACCCTGAGCAGCCTGCTGCTGGCCGGAGTGATCGCCGCTGTGCTGGCGGTGACGGGTGCGTACGCGCTCGCATCCGCGCTGGTCGTCACCCCGCAGGAGGCGGCCGACAAGGTGTCCAGCGAGATCGCCAAGAGCGACAACCCGTCGGCCGACGAGCGGCAGCCGGCGTCTTACGGCACCAGGTAGTGGTCCCGCTGACGGCGCATGACTAGTTCGGCGAAGCGCTCTCCGGACGCCTCCCAGGTGAACGAGGCGGCGTGCTTCCGGGCCGCCTCACCCATCGCGGCCCGCTGGACCCCGTCCCGCAGGAGCGTCCCGGTCTTCGCGACGAAGTCGTCGATGTCGTCCGCCAGCATTCCGCTCTCGCCGTCGACGAGTGCTTCGGCGACACCGCCCGCGCCGTGGAACGCGATGGTCGGTGTCCCGCGCGAGGCCGCCTCGACGATCGTGAGCCCCCAGCCCTCCTTGAGCGACGGGGTGAGCGCGACCCAGGCGGAGCACAGCAGTTCGTGCTTCTGCTGTTCGGTGACGAACCCGGTGAACCGCACGCGGTCCTCGATGTGGAGCGATTCGGCGTACTCCCGCAGGGGCTGCTCCCACCAGCCCTGGCCGGCGACGACCAGTTCCAGCCCCGGCATCTCGTCGGCGAGCGCGGCGACGGCCTGGAGGGCGATCTCCACCCGCTTGTGGGGAACCAGGCGACCCAGGACGATCAGTGACGGGTGCGCGGTACGGGGCACCGGCTCCGACGCCACCTCAGGAGTGCCATTGTGGACGACGACGACGCGCGCGGCATCGACGCCGAGCACGGCCAGTTCGGCCCGCGTGGCCTCGGACACCGTGACGTACCGGCAATGCCGGTAAACCCACGGCGCGAGCCGGGACTCGATCCACCAGCCCAGCCGCGCCAGCCGAGGACCGAGCACGACCGGCCACTGCTCCCGGTGCACGTGGTGCACGAGGGCGATCACGGGACGGCGGGCGTAGAGCGGCGACAGGAACGGCAGGCCGTTACAGACGTCCACGATGACGTCCGGCCGGCCGAGGGCGTTCCGCGACAGCGGTCCGAACCCGATAAGCCCGGCGAGGTAGGTCAGCGCGGCCCGAAGGTAAACGGTGTGCCGCCCGCCGCGCCGGATGACGCGGACGCCAGCGGCGGTGGTCTCGTCGGCGGGAGCGTTCCCGTGAGCGGCGCAGTGGAGGGTCACGCGGTGCCCGCGAGCCGCGAGCTCGCCGGCGACGCGCTCAAGGTAGACCTCGGAGCCGCCGCCTTCAGGGTTGAGGGTGTCCCGCCAGTTGAGGATGAGGACGTGCCGGGTGCCCACGGCAGCTCCTACTCACGAGTAGTTTTCGCGATCGGGCCACCATATGGGCAATCCGGGCCGGCTGGCAACGGCTCGGCACCGGATGATCCGCCGCCACCGGCCACCGGTATCGTTTGGCGGCTCCGGACCGTGGCGGTATGTGTCTTTCTCACCGCGTTAGCGTTTTTTCAAGCGCCCGGCATGACGGTCATCGACACAAAGGTGGACCTGGCCGTCACCCCGATCGCCTGGCTCGAACGCGCGTTGCACGTGTGGGAGCCGGCGGGCACGTTCGGGCAGCTCCAGAACCAGGCGTACGGATACCTCTGGCCGATGGGCCCGTTCTTCGCGGGCGGCTGGCTGCTCGCGATTCCCGCTTGGGCGATACAGCGGCTGTGGTGGGCGCTGCTGATGTGCGTCGCCTTCACGGGCGTCGTGAAACTGGCTGACCGGCTCGGCATCGGCACGCCGGCGAGCCGCCTCATCGCCGGTATCGCGTTCGCCCTCTGCCCCCGAATCGTCACCGAACTGGGACCGGTATCCGTCGAGGCGTGGCCCACGGCCGTCGCGCCGTGGGTGCTCGTACCGCTCGTCGGCATCGCCAAGGGAGCCTCGATCCGCCGGTCGGTGGCCTGGTCGGCGCTCGCCGTCGCGTGCGCGGGCGGGGTGAACGCCACCGCGGTGCTCGCTGTCGTGCCGCTGGCGGTGCTGTGGCTGGCGACGGTGCGGCCGTTGAAGCGCCGCGTGGCCGCGCTCGCCGGTTGGTGCGTGGCCGTGGCGTTCGCGACCGCGTGGTGGGTGGTCCCGCTCCTGCTGCTCGGCCGGTACAGCCCACCGTTCCTGGACTACATCGAGACCTCCGAAGTCACCACACGCACCACTGACCTCGTCACCACCATGCGTGGCGCCTCGCACTGGCTGGCGTACCTGGGCGGGCCGCACGGTCCAACATGGACGGCCGGTTGGCAGCTGGGCACCGAGCCGCTGCTCATCGCGGCGACCCTGGTGGTGGCCGGCATCGGCCTCGCGGGGCTGGCTCGCCGGGGCATGCCACACCGCCGGTTCCTCGTCACCGGGCTACTCGTCGGCGTCGCCCTGGTCGGTTTCGGGCACGTGGCATCCGCGAGCGGCGGCCTCGCCGAGCTCCAGCGGGCGTTCCTGGACGGGTCCGGCGCGCCGCTGCGCAACGTGCACAAGTTCGACGTCGTGCTCCGGTTGCCGCTCATACTCGGGCTCGCGCACGTGCTGGGCGTGCTGAGCCGCGCGGCAGCCGGCGCCCCGCGCTGGCATCTGCGTAGCCTGCGCGCCGCCGCGGTCACCGGCGCGAGCCTCGTCGCGGTCGCCGCGGTCGCGGCACCCGCTCTGGTCGGCGGCCTGCCGGCGAAGGGCAGCTTCAACGAGGTACCCGGGTACTGGAAGCAGGCATCCACCTGGCTCGACGCCAACCTGGGCAGGGAACGGGTACTGGTCGCGCCCGCGGCCCGCTTCCCCCGGTACCTCTGGGGAAGCCCGAGCGACGAGATCCTCCAGCCGTTGCTCGACAGCGCGTGGGCGGTGCGAAGCTCGATCCCGCTCGCCCCACCGGCGACCATCCGGCTGCTCGACGCCATCGAGTCCACAATGGCCACCGGCGCCGGCTCGACCGCGTTGGCGGATGTTCTGGCCCGGTCGGGCGTGCGCTACGTGCTGATCCGGTCCGATCTGAACTACGGCGACAGCGACGCCGCCCGCCCGCTATTGGTACGGCAGGCGCTCACGCGGTCGCCGGGACTGACGCTGGCCGCCGGTTTCGGTCCGATGGTGGGTGGCGGGCACCTGCCGAGCAACTACTCCGACCGCGGGCTCGACGTGCCGGTCCGCGCGCTGGAGGTGTTCCGGGTACAGCGGCCTGTCGACCAGGTGGTGGCGTACGACCTTGACTCGGTGACAAGGCTCGTCGGCGGGCCGGAGTCGCTGCTGGAACTGGGTGAATCCGGGTTGCTGCCGCAAGCGCCGACGGTGCTCGCCGGTGACCTGCCCGACGGGGTGGACACCGGATCGACCACGGTGACCGATGGCCTGCGCCGGCGCGAGGTCGCGTTCGGGCGGGCGCAGGACAACGCGTCCAACACGCTCACCAGCCTCGAACCGTGGCGGCTGGACACGCCCCAGCACGACTACCTGCCTTCCTGGGTCACCACGAAGGCTCAGACGACCGTCCGGTACCTCGGGTTCAGCGGGGTCAGCGCGTCCAGTTCGATGTCGCAGGCGCTTTCGCTGTCCGGTGGCCGGCCAGCCAACCAGCCGTACGCGGCGCTCGACGGTGACACGACCACCTCGTGGCGGTCCGCGCCGGGCACCCTGTCGATCGGACAGTGGCTGGAGGTGGAGCTGACCGCTCCCCGGGTCGTCACCGAGGTCCGGATCACCTTCGACACCGGCGCCGACTCGATACCGACCCGCATCACCGTCGCCGCCGGACCCGACCGGGTCACCACCGAGGTCTCCGGCACCACCGCGGTCGTACGCCTGCCGGGGCGGTTCCTCACCGAACGGCTGCGCGTCACCGTCAACGACGTCTTCGGCATGCGCACCGGGTTCGGCGGAGTCGGCATCACCGAGCTGACGATCCCGGACCTGCGCACCGGCCGGACCCTGGTCACGCCGGAGGTTCCGGTCGGCGACGCCGCCTCGTCCATCGTCCTGAGCGCAGCGCCGTCGGTGCCGTCGTGCTACTTCCTCGACAACCGCACCTACTGCTCCCCAGCCGCCGCTCGCGCCTCCGAGGACAACAGGGTGATCGACCGGACGGTGCGGCTCGGCGCCGCCGACTCGTACCGGCCAGCCGTCTGGGCGGTGCCGAAGGCGGGACCGGAGCTGTCGGCGCTGCTCGACTCCGAGTACGACATACCGTCCGTGGCGGCCTCGTCGAGCGGGATGCCCGACCCTGCCGCCCGGCCCGGCGTCGTGGCCGACGGCAACCCGACCACCGTCTGGTACGCGGCCGACGACGACAAGCAGCCGTGGCTCCGGCTGACCTGGCCCAAGTCCCGCGAGATCACCGGCCTCAAGGTGGCGCTGCACGAGGAGATCGCCGCGTCGCACCCGTGGTCGGTCACCGTGCTGGGCGACGGTGGCGTACGCGGAGGCGTGCTCTCCGCCGACGGCACGATCGCGTTCGACCGTCCAATGACGACGAACGAAATCACCGTGCTGCTCTCCGACACCACACCGGCCCGCTCGTATGACCCGTACGGCAACAAGTTCGACCCGCTGCCGGTCGCGGTGGCAGAGCTGACGGCCCTACCCGACAAGGGAAAGCTGGCGGTCGACGAAGACGCCATCGTGCGGCTGCCGTGCGGCAGCGGACCGATACTCAACATCGCCGGCACGACATTCGCCACGTCGATCCGCGCCACCCGCAAGCAGCTCCTGGAACTGCGCGAGGTGTGGGCGACCGTCTGCAAGTCGGAAGAGGTGGAGCTGCCGGCCGGCGAGTCGCGCGTGGTGGCGGCCGGCACGACACTGGCGACACCGACCCGACTCGCACTGACCACATCGGAGACTCCGGAGGCGGAGGGTTCACACGTCAGCGTCAGCGACTGGTCGGCCAGCGAGCGCCACGTCACGGTCGCCGCGTCGTCGAAGCACCGGGTACTGGTGTTGCGCGAAAACGCCAACCCGGGCTGGATCGCCACGGCGGCCGGAGAGACGTTGCGCCCCATCACGATCGACGGTTGGCAGCAGGGCTGGGTCCTGCCCGCCGGGGTCGCCGGTGACGTGACGCTCCGCTTTGGACCCGACCGGCAGTACCAGTGGGGCCTGGCGGGTGGCGCGACGCTGGCGCTGATCGTGCTCGTGGTCGCGCTGCTGTCCCGCCGCGGTCCACTCCAGACGGAGCGGGTCACGCGTCACCGGTACCGGCGGCCCATGCTCGTGACCGTCGTTGGCGGCCTGGCGCTGGTGTCGGTGGGTGGTCTGCAGCTCGCCGCCCTTGCCGCCCTCGGCGGCGCCGGTCTGCTGATCTACCGCGCCCTGATGCCGAACCTGTCCCGCTACGACCAGAAGGCCCTGCACCGCGGGGTGCAGCTCTTCTGGCGCTGGCTGCCGGTGGCCCTCTTCGCGATCGCGGGTGTGCTGTCGCTGGCGGCGGAGGACCCGCACTGGTCGGCGGCGCCTCAGGTGGTGGCGTTGGCCGCGGCGAGCGCCTTGTGGCTCTCGTTCGCGGTGCGTACCTTCCGTCGCGGCCACCGCGAGCCCAGCCACTGAATCGGGCGTTCGACGAGGTACCAGCTGATCGAGGCGAGGAGCAGGCCGCCGCCGAGCGTCAGCAGGTACACCGTCAGCAGGTCGCCGGAGAAGGCGTCGCGGCCGCCAAGCCAGTAGATCAGCTCCAGCACGAACGGGTGCCAGAGGAACAGTCCATACGAGACGGTGCCGAGCCAGCGGGCCGGCCGGCTCTCCAGAAGGACGCGGCTGCGCGTACGCGGGCCGAAAGCCAGCGGCAGCAGCACCATCACCGCGACGCCCAGAAACAGTGCCTGCCTCGCGCCGAACTGCCACGCGGTCGGCTCGGTCAGGTCGCGCGGCCCGGTGAGCGGGGTGGCCGCCACCGCGAAGAGCCCGACCGCGATGCCCCAGCACGCCAGCGGCGCCTGGCCGAGCTCTTCGAGGAACCGCCAGCGGGCCGGCCCTGTGCCGGTGGCGAGCGCGACGTGGATGGTCGCGAGCGCCATGCCGGCCGCGAACCAGGCCATCTGCGACGGCAGCCACATGGTGTGCAGTCCCAGGTCGAGCAGGCCGAACCCCATCGCGGTCAGCCAGCCTCCGGTGACCACCACGCCGAGCCCGCACATCGCGCTGACCGTCCACACCGGACGCCACTTGCGACCCACCAGCGGGGTGATGGCGATCAGCGGAAGGACCGCGTAGAAGACCACCTCGGTCGCGAGGCTCCAGGTGTGGCCGAGCCCGTCGCGCAACCACCCGGGCTGGTAGATCTGGGCGAACGCGGCGTGCCGGAGCCAGTCGGCGTCGGTGGCCTTCGCGTTGCCCGGCAGTACAAGCAGGCTGACGGCGACGGTGAGCCAGTACGCGGGCAGGATGCGCACCGCCCGCCGCCACAGGTACCGCCCGGCGCCGGGGCGGTCACCGCCGGTGGCGAGCGCGTGGACGTACGGCCGGAACAGAAGGAATCCAGATAGGACGAAGAAGAGGGCCACTCCGACGTCGAGGCGGGCGAGCCAACCGCCCCACGTAGGATCTCCGATACCCCCGGTCGCGAACCCGACGTGCGTGCCCACCACGGCCGCGGCACCCACCGCGCGCAGGGCATCGAGCGCTGGCAGGCGGCTCGGGGCGGTCGTCTGAAGGTCGGGCGACATTTATGACTTCCCAGGGGTCGCGCGGAATGTGACTGGGTAGTAACCTCCCGGCCATACTACGGAGTCGACGCTGTGTGCGACAGACGAGAACATACGAGTGGAGTGGACTTATGAAGATCCGCGTCATAGGTGCCGTGATCTTCGGCGCTGGCGTGTTTCTGCTGGTGGCAGCCGCCGCCTTGGCTTTCGTCATCGCTCCCTCACTCAAGCAGCTGCCCTACGACCTCGACCCGTCGACCTCGGTCGCCGAGGCGCCCAACGCGACCTTCCTGGAGATCAAGCCCGGCCAGGTCGAGGTCAAGCAGGCCACCCTCCGGTCGACCATCGAGATCATCCCGGACCCGATGGAGACCGAGAAGCTGCCCGAAGACCTCAAGGGCAACGTGGTGGTCTGGGACGCGTACCAGAACGTGATCCGCACCGACGACCAGTACGAGATCAGCAAGTACTCGGCAGAGCTGGCCCTCAACCGGCGCTCCGGCGCTCCGGCCGACTGGGACGGCCAGTGGCTGGCCGAGGCGGTCGCGGCGGACGACCCGGGCAACGTGAAGTTCGTCGGGCAGATCTACAAGTTCCCCTTCGGCACGGAGAAGCGGACCTACCAGGTCTGGGACCGTGACCTGCGCACGTCGCTCCCGGCGGAGTTCAAGGGCACCGAGACGATCGAGGGTGTCGAGGTCTACCGCTTCGAGCAGGTCGTCGCGGAGCAGCCGGCCAAGAACGTCAGCACCGAGAGCATGTCCGTGCTGCTGGGCCGCTTCGCCCCGGAGGCGACCAGCGGGCAGGTCATGTACAGCAACACCCGCACCCTGTGGGTCGAGCCGACCACCGGCATGTACATCAAGGTGCGCGAGGAGCAGCACAAGGAGCTCGTGCCGGCGACCGGGGCGTCGACCGTCCTGCTGGACGCCGACTTCGAGTACAACCAAGAGACGATCACCAAGGCCGCTGACCGCGCCGGCTCCAACCGGGCACAGCTCAACCTGATCAGCATCTGGGCGCCGCTCGGCCTCGCGATCATCGGCCTGCTCCTGGTGATCTACGCCTTCGTGCTCGGCCGCCGGGCCGCCAGCGGTGGCGCGCACCGCTCCGGCGGCGGCCCCGCCAGCCCTGCCCCGGCGCACAACCCCGCCCCGGCCCGCAAGGACGGCGGCGTGCTGACCGACGAGCTGCCGGCACCGGTCACCCCGGCACCGGGCGGCCCCGCTGGCATCCCGGGTAACCGATCCGACCGGTCCTGACGTGCGCGGGCGCGACTGGGTTCAGTGGCACGAGGACTACGCCGACCCCTCTTCCGCCCTGTCCCAGCGCCTCGCCGCGGTACAGCGACAGATCCGCGCCTATCTCGACGAACGGCCGCCCGGGCCGGTGCGCCTGCTCAGCATGTGCGCCGGCCAGGGGCGTGACCTGCTCGGCGTCCTGACCGACCACCCCCGCCGGCACGATGTGAGCGGCCGGCTGGTCGAGCTCGACCCGCGGCTGGCGGCGGACGCCAGGGCGTCCGTCGTCGCCGCCGGCCTGACCGGCCTGGAGGTGCGCGAAGCCGACGCGGGCGAGAGCGACAGCTACGCGGGAGCGACGCCAGCTGATCTGGTACTGGCCTGCGGCGTCTTCGGCAACATCACCGACCTCGACATCCGGCAGACGATCGACTTCCTGCCGAGGCTGTGCGCCCCGGGCGCCACGGTGATCTGGACCCGCACCCGAGAAGCGCCCGACCTCGTACCGACCGTGTGCGACTGGTTCGCGGCGAGCGGCTTCGCGCTCCGGTTCCTGTCCGATCCGTCCGAGCCATACGGTATGGGCGTCCACACGCTGATCGACCCGCCGAACCCTTTCGCATCCAGGAAACGCCTGTTCACCTTTGTGCGGTGAACTCGGTCACTCCACAGTTCTCACGCAGGCACGGTGAGTATCGTTGACGCCCTCGTGCCTCCTGATCTGCTGCTTTCCGATGTGGCGGCGCGCCTGGCAACGGCGGCGACCGTCTCAGAGGCGTGCGCGCTCGCGGTAGACGCCGCCAGCCGCCACACGCCCGCCATGATCGCCACCCTGCTTCACGTCCACGACCGCCTCCGGTGCGTCGCGGCGGCCGGCTCGTGGCAGGTGTACTCGTCGATCCGGCCCGCGGAAGGGGTCGCTGGCCGCGCGTTCACGTCGGGAAAGTCCGAGGTGCTCTTGGCAGTCGGAAACGACCCCGACTACATCTCGCTCGGGCCAGAGGTCGCCGTGGAGGTCTGCGCCCCGATCCTCGCCCCCTCCGGCCAGCCGATCGGCGCTCTCAATCTGGAGTGGACCGAACCTGTCGACGCCGACCTGTGGCGCGACCTCGCCGAGCAGATCGCGGAGCTGCTCGGCGAGCGCATCGCTCAGCTCGGCGGCCCGCCAGCGGAGAGCCGTGGTGAGCGCCTGCTGCGGCACGCCGTGGCGCTGACCGCGGCGGGAAGCGACCGTGAGCTGCTGTCGACCGTCGTCGAGGCGGCTCGCGACGTGTCTGGCCTGTCGACGCCCGTACTGGCCGTACCCACCCGGGTCGGCGCCCGGCTGTACGGCGTGGATGGGCCGCTGGGCCAGCGCCTGCGGGCCCGGCTCGGCACCCGTACGGTGGCGCGTGCGCGGCGGCACGGCACCTCGTACACGATCGGCGATCCCGCGTCGTTGGACGCGCACGGGTTCGAGGAGCTGGTCGACGCGGGCGTCCGATCGATGATCGCGGTACCGGTCGGCCCGGTCGACATCGGTGCCGTCCTGCTGATCGTCGACGAGGGCGTGGTGACGCCCGACCCCGCGACCGTCAACCTCGTCGAGCTGCTGGCCACCCAGGCGTGGACCTGCCTCGACCGCCTCAAGACGCTGGAGCACCTGCGCGAGCGCGCCACCTCCGATCCGCTGACCGGCCTGCGGCACCAGGGCTCGTTCGGCGAGCGGATCGCACGGGCCACCCCGGACCGCACCGCCCTGCTCGCGATCGACGTCGACCAGTTCAAGACCATCAACGACACGTACGGCCACCAGGCGGGCGACCAGGTGCTAGTTGAGATGGCCCGGGCGCTGCAGAGCGCACTGCGCCACGGCGACGAGCTGTACCGGATCGGCGGCGACGAGTTCGTCGCGGTGGTCGACGTGGCGCGCCCCGACGAGGCGACCGGGATCGGCGAGCGCCTCGTGTCGGCGGCCCGCACGATCGGCCGTACCGTCAGCGTCGGCGTCGCCCTGCGTCGCCGCGGTGAGGCGCCCGAGCTGACCCTGCGACGGGCCGACGCCGCGCTCTACGACGTCAAGCGCGAGGGCCGCGACGGCGTCCGCCTCGCCGACTCGCCGTGATCAGGGCGTCCCTCAAGTCGTTAGAGCAGCTTCAGGGACGCCCTGATCACGGCGGGGTTTAGCGCGCCAGCTCCACCGCGAGCAGCTCCGCGATCTGGGCTGTGTTGAGTGCCGCGCCCTTGCGCAGGTTGTCGCCGGTGACGAAGAGGTCGAGCGCGCGCGGGTCGTCCATCGAGCGCCGCAGCCGGCCCACCCACGACGGGTCGGTGCCGACCGCGTCGATCGGCATCGGGAACTCCCCGGCGGCCGGGTCGTCGACCAGGATCACGCCGGGCGCGTTGCGCACCGCCTCGCGGGCTCCCTCGGCGTCGACCTCGGTGCCGAAAACAGCGTGCACAGCCACGGAATGACCGGTCACGACCGGTACGCGCACGCACGTGGCCGAGACCTTCAGGTCTGGCAGGCCAAGGATCTTGCGCGACTCGTTGCGGAGCTTCAGCTCCTCGGACGACCAGCCGGCGTCCTTGAGTGACCCGGCCCACGGCACGACGTTGAGCGCGAGCGGAGCCGGGAACGGTCCGAGGTCGTCGCCCACGGCTTGCCGGACGTTGCCGGGCCGCGAACCGAGCACCCGGTCACCGGCGATCTTCGCGAGCTGGTCGTGCAGCGTGTCGACGCCGACCTGGCCGGCGCCGGAAACCGCCTGGTACGAGGCGAGCACCAGCTCGCGCAGGCCGTACTCCCGGTGCAGCGGCGCCACCGCCACGATCATGGCGAGCGTGGTGCAGTTGGCGTTGGCGATGATGCCCTTGGGCCGGTTGCGTACCTGCTCCGGGTTGATCTCGGGAACGACGAGCGGCACGTCCCTGTCCATGCGGAACGCGCCGGAGTTGTCGACCACCACCGCGCCGCGGGCGGTCGCGACCGGCGCCCACTCCGCGGACACCTCGTCGGGCACGTCGAACATGGCCACGTCGACACCGTCGAACACCTCGGGAGCGAGCGCCTGAACCGTCAGCTCCTCGCCCCGACACATGATCTTCTTACCGGCCGAACGCGCCGAGGCCACCATGCGGATCTCGCCCCAGACGTTTCGCCGCGACGAGAGCAGCTCGCACATGACGGTGCCGACGGCTCCGGTCGCCCCGACGACAGCCAGCGTGGGTCCGGCCATAGGAGCTTTACCTCCCCGTCCCGGCGTATACGACCGCTTCCTCCGTACCGCCGAGGTCGAAAGCTTCGTGAACAGCGCGCACGGCCGCGTCGAGGTCGGTGTCGCGGCAGACCACCGACACCCGGATCTCCGATGTGGAGATCATCTCGATGTTGACGCCTGCCTCGCCGAGCGCCGCGAAGAAACTCGCCGCGACGCCGGGGTGCGACCGCATGCCCGCTCCGATCAGCGACACCTTACCGACATGGTCGTCGTAAAGGAGACCCTTGAACTTCACGGGTTCCTGGATCTTGCTGAGCGCGGCCATCGCCGTCGGCCCGTCGGCCTTGGGAAGCGTGAACGAGATATCCGTGCGACCGGTCCCCTCGGTGGAGACGTTCTGCACGATCATGTCGAGATTGATCTCCGCGTTGGCGACCGTCTCGAAGATCCGCGCGGCCGCACCCGGCTCGTCCGGTACAGCGACGATCGTGATCTTCGCCTCGCTGCGTTCGTGGGCGACCCCGGTGATCAGTGCCTGCTCCAACGGAAGGTCCTCCATCGCTCCGGTGACCATGGTGCCGGTGTTGTACGAGTACGACGAGCGGACGTGGATCGGCAGCCCCGCCCGGCGCGCATATTCCACGCTGCGCAAGTGCAGCACCTTCGTGCCGCACGCCGCTAGCTCCAGCATCTCTTCGTACGTGATCTGCCGGATATGGCGTGCATTGGGCACGATCCGCGGGTCTGCGGTGAAGACGCCGTCGACGTCCGTATAGATCTCGCAGACGTCCGCGTGCAGCGCTGCGGCGAGTGCCACCGCAGTGGTGTCCGACCCACCGCGGCCCAGCGTCGTGATGTCTTTGGTGTCCTGGGAGACGCCCTGGAAGCCGGCGACGATCGCGATCGCGCCCTCGTCGAGCGCGCCGCGCAGCCGGCCCGGCGTCACGTCGATGATCCGGGCCCGCCCGTGCACCGACGTGGTGATGACCCCCGCCTGCGAGCCGGTGTAAGAGCGCGCCTCGTACCCGAGGTTCTGGATCGCCATCGCGAGCAGCGCCATGGAGATCCGCTCGCCCGCGGTGAGCAGCATGTCGAGCTCGCGCCCGGCGGGCAGCGGGCTCACCTGGTGCGCCAGGTCGAGCAGCTCGTCGGTGGTGTCGCCCATCGCGGAGACCACGACGACCACGTCGTCGCCGGCCTTGCGCGCGGCGACGATGCGCTCGGCGACCCGCTTGATGCGTTCGGCGTCGGCGACCGAGGAGCCACCGTACTTCTGCACCACCAGCGCCACGGCAGTTCGCCCCTTCGTGCCAAGCGCCGCCGGGCGGACCGGCGGCGCCGAGTAAGTCGCCCCCAGGGTACCGGCGCGCAGTGACCACGCGAACACGCGATCCCAGCATCCGGCCCGCAACCAGCGCCCGCCCTCCGGCGTGTCAACGGCCCACACGGAAATCCGGCCCGAGAATGTGAACGTGAGTGTGCGCTCCGCCATCTTCCGCGGACCCCTCGGCGCCGGCGTGATCGCTGGTCTGATCGCGCTGACGGCCTGCGGTTCGGATGATCCGGCACCTGCGGCGACAGCCCCGGCGCCACCTGCGGCGACAGGTGCCGGTGACGCGCGCCAGCAGCTGGCCGGACTCGCCGCGGCGGCGAAGGACCGCAAGCTCACCGCGACCTACACGCTCTCGGTCTCCGGACGGCCGGACCGGACCGTCGTGGTGACGAGCGCCACGGACGGGAGTTGGCGGATCGACATCCCGGAGGCGGCACTCGGTGGCACCGCCGACGTGTCGATGGCCCAGAACGGCGAGGGCATCTACCAGTGCGCGCTGCCGTCGTCGTCCCGGCCGCTGCAGCCCACGTGCGTGCGGGTGGCCAAGCCCGGCGGTCGCGTGGACGCCAAGGTCGACCCGCGCGTATGGCATCCGTTCACCGACTCGCGGGAGGTGCTGATCGACCGGGACGCGCCGCTGGCGGTATCGGTCACCAAGCCGATCTCCGGCGCCCAGGGCACCTGCTTTTCCGTCGAGTCGACGACCACCTCGTTGAAGGCGCCGCTCGACGTGGGCATCTACTGCTACGACGGCGATGGCACACTGACCGCCGCCCGGCTGGCGTACGGCACGCTGAAGCTCACGAACCCGCCCGCGGCGGCACCGGCCACGATCACCCTCGCCGGGTCGATCGTCAACGGCGAACCGCTCGGCATGGCGGCACCGCCGACGCCCACCGCGGAGCCATCTCCGAGCGAGTCGAGTCCGTCCCCGAACGGGTGAATGCGATCACGTGTCGTCGGGTTATGGACACGCCAAGTGACCCCGGGGTGGTGACCAACCGCCCATTGGGGCACACTCGGCGCCATGTCCGAGCTACACCCCTTGCTCGCGACTCGGTGGAGTCCGCGTGCGTTCGACCCGGCCGCCCAGCTGGCCGACCATGACATCGCCTCGCTCCTGGAGGCCGCCCGTTGGGCGCCATCGGTGGGAAACAGCCAGCCGTGGCGCTTCCTGGTGGGCCGGCGCCACACCGAGACGCATAAACGGATCTTCACCAACCTCGCCGCCGCCAGCCAGCGGTGGGCAGGCAGCGCGTCCGCGCTGATCGTCGCCGGATACGTCGTCGACCCCGGCACGCCCCACGCGGCGTACGACCTGGGGCAGGCTGTGGCGCATCTCTCAGTACAGGCGACGGCGCTGCGCCTGCACGTCCACCAGATCACGGGCATCGATCGCGGTGGCCTGCGCGCCGACCTCGACCTGCCCGACGATCTGCTTCCCAAGGTCGTTCTAGCGATCGGCCGCCTCGGTGACCCGGGGTCACTCCCACCCGACCTGCGGACCCTTGAGATCACTCTGCGTCGCCGCCGCCCACGCTCCGAGCTGGCAATCGGCGCGGCGATCACCTAGAGTGTCGTTTGTCATGTGGCAGGCGCTCCTTCTTCGCCGCCGCGACGAGGCCCTCTAGGCCGGCACCTCGTCGCGGAGTCTTGGCGTGCGCGCCGGTCTTGCCCGTTCGAGACCCAGTCACATGACTTCCTCAAGGAGCCTTCCGTGTCAGAAGTAGCCGGCGCTGACCCCATTGCTCGGCAGAGCCCGAGCCGCATGCCGTTCCAGCGCTACCAGCCGTACCACCAGCAGTTCGCCATCGACCTGCCCGACCGCCAGTGGCCGACCCGCCGGGTGGAGGTGGCGCCCCGCTGGTGCGCCGTCGACCTGCGCGACGGCAACCAGGCCCTGATCGACCCGATGTCGCCCGAGCGCAAGCGCCGCATGTTCAACCTGCTGGTGCAGATGGGCTACAAGGAGATCGAGGTCGGCTTCCCGTCGGCGAGCCAGACCGACTACGACTTCGTACGCCAGCTCATCGAGCAGGATCTGATCCCCGACGACGTCACCATCCAGGTCCTGGTGCAGTGCCGGGAGCACCTGATCGACCGCACCTTCGAGTCGATCCGCGGCGCCAAGCGGGCCATCGTCCACTTCTACAACTCGACCTCGGTGTTACAGCGCCGCGTCGTGTTCGGCCTGGACCGCGACGGCATCACCGACATCGCCACGTCCGCGGCTCGGCTGTGCAAGAAGTACGCCGAGATCCACACGCCGGACACCGACATCTTCTACGAGTACTCCCCGGAGTCGTACACCGGCACCGAGCTGGACTACGCGCTGGAGATCTGCAGCGCGGTCATCGACGTGGTGGACCCCACGCCCGACCGTCCGCTGATCATCAACCTGCCGGCCACCGTCGAGATGGCCACGCCCAACGTGTACGCGGACTCGATCGAGTGGATGCACCGGCACCTGCCGCGCCGTGACTCCGTCGTGCTGTCCCTGCACCCGCACAACGACCGCGGCACCGGCGTCGCCGCCGCCGAGCTGGGCCTGCTGGCCGGCGCCGACCGGGTCGAGGGTTGCCTGTTCGGCAACGGTGAGCGCACCGGCAACGTCGACCTGGTGACGCTGGGCCTGAACCTGTTCTCGCAGGGCATCGATCCACAGATCGACTTCAGCAACATCGACGAGATCAAGCGGACCGTCGAGTACTGCAACCAGCTGCCAGTTCACGAGCGCCACCCGTACGCCGGTGACCTGGTCTACACCGCCTTCTCGGGCTCCCACCAGGACGCCATCAAGAAGGGCTTCGACGCGCTGGCCGCTGACTCGGCGACCGCCGGCGTGGAGATCGACAAGTACGACTGGGCGGTGCCTTACCTGCCGATCGACCCGAAGGACCTGGGCCGCAGCTACGAGGCCGTCATCCGGGTCAACTCGCAGTCCGGCAAGGGCGGCGTGGCGTACATCATGAAGGAGGAGCACCACCTCGACCTGCCGCGGCGGCTGCAGATCGAGTTCTCCGGCGTCGTGCAGCAGTACACCGACAACGAGGGCGGCGAGGTCGAGCCCGGCCGGATGTGGGGCATCTTCGCGGCCGAGTACTTCGGTGCCGGGCGGGTCGCCATGAACGACTATCGGGTGGCCACCATCGACGGCAAGGTGGAGATCACCGCCGACATCGAGTTCGACGGCTCGGCCCGCTCGGTCGCCGCGGTCGGCAACGGCCCCATCGACGCGTACATCAACGCTCTGCAGTCGATTGGCGTGCAGGTACGCCTGTTGGACTACCACGAGCACGCCATGTCCGCCGGCGGCGACGCGCAGGCCGCGGCCTACATCGAATGCGATGTGGACGGTCGCACCGTCTGGGGCATCGGCCTCGACCCCAACATCGTCACCGCTTCCATCAAGGCCGTTACCAGCGCCGTCAACCGCTGACCCTCTCTCCGTTGATCAGGGCTGTGAACGGTCCGAGTCGCTTACCTCGTCGTGCGTAGGCGCCGCGCAGCGACTCGGACCATTCATCCCTCAAGTCGTTAGGGCAACTTCAGGGACGCCCTGATCATGGGAGCGGCGTGGCGCGCTGGCCAGCCTTGCTCCTGGGCCGCAAGCTTGTGGTGTGCGGTCCCTCCTTACTTTGTGCGCCCTGGCGCTGGTGCTCTCCGGCTGCGTACCGCCCGACGACATCAGCGGCGAAGCGACGGCGGCGCCGTCCGCCGCCACCGACTCCGCGCGCCTGCTCGGCCAGCTCACCGAGGCCAAAGCCGGTTCGATGCGCGGCTACAGCCGTGACCGCTTTCCACACTGGCGGAGCACCGGCAAGAACTGCGACGTGCGCGACAAGGTGCTCGAACGGGACGGCGACAACGTGCGGCTGAGCGGCTGCAACGTGATCGCCGGCAAGTGGTACAGCGAGTACGACAAGCGCACCGTCAACGATCCGTCCGATATGGACATCGACCACATGGTGCCGCTGGCCGAGGCGTGGCGGTCCGGCGCGAGCCAGTGGGACGACGAGCGCCGCGCCGACTTCGCCAACGATCTGACCCGGCCGCAGCTCATCGCGGTCTCGGCCAGTTCGAACCGGGCCAAGGGCGACCAGGACCCGTCAAAGTGGAAGCCGTCCAACCGCGATTTCTGGTGCACGTACGCCCAGGACTGGATCACGGTGAAGGCGTTCTGGCGACTCACCGTCACGGCGGCGGAAAAGGCGGCGCTGTCCGACATGTTGGGCACATGCCCCGGCACCAAGCCATAGACTCGCGTCATGGCCGAACAGACCAGCGACATCACCGCAGGTCCCGGCGGTGTGATGACCGACGAGGTCGGGGTCGTCACCGGCGAGCTGACGCTGCGCACCGAGCTGTCCGAGGGGCAGGTCACCCTCCGCGTCCAATATAAGGACGCTGACGAGTGGTACGCGGTGACCGGTGGCCGCGCGACGCTGAAAGACGAGGCCGACCTCGCCGCGGTACACGCGATCGCGGTCGGCCTCCTCAACCGTCCCGAGGGCTAAAGCACCCCGCTAGACGTACGATCCGGGCTCGCTCGGTGCCGACACTACGCCCGGCGTCTCGCCCTCGCCTTCCGGCCGGACCAGCTGGACACGCACCTCGTGCGGGCGCAGCTCGCCAGACTGGATCTGCTCCGCGAAGTGGCACGCCACGCGGGTGCCGCCGACGTCGCGCAGAACCGGCCGCTCGTCGGCGCAGCGCGTCGGCTGCGCCCACGGGCACCGCGTGTGAAAGCGGCACCCCGCCGGCGGGTTGGCTGGTGAGGGCAGGTCGCCGGCGAGCAGGATCCGCTCGCGACGGTCTTCCACCTCCGGGTCGGGCACCGGCACCGCCGACATCAGCGCCCGCGTGTACGGGTGCAGCGGCTCCCGGTACAGCCGGTCGCTGGGCGCCTCCTCGACGAGCGCGCCGAGGTACATGACGCCGACGACGTCGGAGATGTGCCGCACCACCGCGAGGTCGTGGGCGATCACCAGGTACGTCAGGCCCAGCTCGTCTTGAAGCTCGTCGAGCAGGTTGATGACCTGCGCCTGGATCGACACGTCGAGCGCGGAGACCGGCTCGTCGGCCACGATCAGCTCGGGCCCCAGCACCAGCGCTCGCGCGATGCCGATGCGCTGCCGCTGCCCGCCGGAGAACTCGTGCGGGTACCGCGAGAGCGCCCACTGCGGCAGCCCCACCGCGTCCAGCGTCTTGCTGATGATCTTCCGTCGCTCGGCGCGGTCGGCGCCGATCCCGTGCGCCTGCAGGCCCTCCACCAGGATCGACTCGACGTTCTGGCGAGGGTCCAGGCTGGACATCGGATCCTGGAAGATCATCTGCATGCGCCGCCGCATGCCGCGCATCTTGGCCGCTGGAAGCTTGGTCAGCTCCACGCCGTCGAAGTGGACGGTGCCCGCCGTCGGCTCGGTGAGCCGCAGAATGGCCCGGCCGAGCGTCGACTTGCCGCACCCGGACTCACCCACCAGCCCATACGTCTTGCCACGCGGTACGGCCAGGTCGACGCCGTCGACGGCCATGACGTGCCCGACCACCCGGTCGAAGATCAGGCCCGTCGTGATCGGAAAGTGGACCTTGAGGTCTCGCACCTCGACCAGCGGCCCAGCTAGCTCAGTCACTGCTTCTCCTCCACCGGCACCGGGTTGACGCAGCGATACGAGTGACCCGTGTGGGTCGGCACCATCGCGGGCGGTGCGCCGACACAGGCGTCGATCCGGCGATTGCACCGGGGTGCGAAGGCGCAGCCCTCCACCCATGGCAGCACGTCGCGGACCGAGCCGGGAATCGGTGTCAGCTTTTCGCCACGCCCCGCGTCGAGACGCGGGATCGACCGGAGCAGACCCACCGTGTACGGGTGCCGGGGCGCCGCGAAAAGCTCCCGCCGCTGCGCCGACTCCACCACCCGACCGGCGTAGAGCACGTTGATCGTGTCGCACATGCCGGCGACCACCCCGAGGTCGTGCGTGATCATGATCAGGGCGGTGTTGGAGTCCCGTACTAGTTCCTTCAGGAGCTCGAGGATCTGGGCCTGGATGGTCACGTCGAGCGCGGTGGTGGGCTCGTCGGCGATCAGCAGCCGTGGCCGGCAGGCCACGGCGATGGCGATCAGCGCACGCTGGCGCATCCCGCCGGAGAGCTGGTGTGGGTACTCCTTCAGGCGCCGCCGCGGATCCGGGATGCCGACCCGGTCGAGCAGCTCCGCGGCTTCCTTGCGCGCCGCGTCGCCGCTCATCCCCCGGTGCCGCACCAGCACCTCGGTCACCTGTATGCCGACCGGGATCACCGGGTTCAGCGAGGAGAGCGGGTCCTGGAAGATCATCGCGACGTCTCTGCCGCGGATGTCACGCATGGATCGCTGGTCCTGGGCGAGCAGGTCGGTGCCGTCGAAGTTCGCGGAGCCGCCGACCTTCGCACCGCGCCGGGGCAGCAGTCCCATCAGGGCGAGCGACGTGACGCTCTTTCCACAGCCGGACTCGCCGACCAGGGCGACGACCTCGCCAGCGTCCACGCTGAACGACACCCCGTCGACCGCGTGAACCGTGCGCTGCCCGCGACGCTGAAAGGTGACGGACAGGTCCTCGACATCAAGCAGGGCCATCTTTATTTCCTCAACTTGGGATCGAGGGCCTCGCGCATCGCCTCGCCCAGCAGCGTGAAGCCGAACGCGGTGATGATGATCGCCACCGCCGGGTAGATCGCGAGCGCCGGCCGGATACCGAGGTACTGCTGCGCCTCGGCCAGCATGAGGCCCCACTCCGGCTGCCCGAGCACCTGGGTGCCCAGCCCGAGGAAGGACAGGGCCGCGACCTCGATGATCGCGGTCGCCAGCGTCAAAGTGGCCTGGACGATCACCGGCGCCAGCGAGTTCGGGATGACGTGGCTGATCGCGATCTTCCAGCGGCGTACCCCGAGCGAGGTCGCCGCCAGCACGTAGTCCCGGTTCGACTGCGCGATCATCGAGCCGCGCAGCAGGCGGGCGAAGATCGGCACCGACACCGCACCAACGGCGATCATCACCGTGATGGGGCTCGGGCCCAGGATCGCCGCGAAGCTCACCGCCAGCAGCAGGCCCGGTACCGACAGGAGCATGTCGACGATCCGCATCAGGATGTTGTCGACCCAGCGCCCCCACCGGCCGCCGAGTCCGGCGGCCGCGCCGGAGAGCCCGCCCAGCAGTACGCCGACCGTCAACCCGATGAGGGTGGAGACCACGCCGACGATGAGCGTCTGCCGCGAACCCGCGATCAGCCGGCTGAACTCGTCTCGACCCTGGTGGTCGTACCCGAGCCAATGGTCGCTCGACGGCCCGGGGATGATCCCCTGGCCGGACCGGACGACGCCGTCCTGAACGCCGATCGGTGCGGCCGGGTCGTACGGGACGAGGAACGGTCCGACGATGGCGACCAGGACGAACAGCGCCAGGATGATCGCGCCTACGATGGCGGCGGGGTTGCGCCGCAGCCGGCGGAACGCGTCGCGCCACAGGCTGACGCCCTGCTCGTCGTCGCGGACCGCGGCCAGCTCGCCGAGCCGGTCAAGCTTTTCCTTCTTCTGCCCCGATGCCAGCGTCATCGCACCCTCACCCTCGGGTCGATCAGGCTGTATGACACGTCGACGGCCAGGTTGACCAGCGTGAAGATCACCGCAATGAGAAGGATAAAGCCCTGCAGCACCGGATAGTCCCGGTTGCTGATTGCTTCGTAGAGGAACAGCCCGATCCCGCTGAAGCCGAACACGGTCTCGGTGAGCACGGCACCGGACAGCAGCAGGCCGGTGAGCAGGCCAATCGACGTCGCGACCGGCAGCATCGCGTTGCGCAGCACGTGCCGCCGGCGTACCACCCGCTCGGTCAGGCCTTTCGCCTCGGCGGTGCGCACGAAGTCTTCGCCGAGCACCTCCAGGACGCTGGCCCGGGTGATCCGCACGATGATCGCGAGCGGGATGCTGGCCAGCGCGAGACCCGGCAGGATCAGGTGCCATATGGCGTCGGCGGCGGCGTCCCACTCCCGGGTCATCAGCCCGTCGAGCACGAAGAAGTTCGTGGGGTGGGTGGCGTTGATGCTGGAGTCCTGCCGGCCGATGGCCGGGAACCAGCCGAGCGACTCCGCGAAGATCGCCTTCAACACGTAGGCCAGGAAGAAGATCGGGATGCAGGTGCCGAGCAGCGATCCGCCCACTGAGGCGTAGTCCAGGATCGAGCCATTGCGGCGGGCCGCCAGATAGCCGAGCGGGATACCGATGCCGATCGCGATCACCATCGCGGTGATGGTCAGCTCGACAGTGCCGGGGAAGCGCTGGAGAAACTCGGTCGTCACCTCGCGCTTCGTGGAGATCGACGTTCCCAGGTCGAACTGGAGAAGCCGCTTCATGAAGCGCCCGTACTGGATGAGCAGCGGCTCGTCGAGGCCAAGGTTGCGCCGGATCTGGGCACGCATCTCGGGCGTGCCGCGCTCGCCGAGGATGGCTGTCTCAGGGCCGCCCGGCAGGCGGTGCAGCCAGATGAACAGCAGGATCGACAGCCCGAACAGCGTGGGTATCAGCAGTAACAGGCGACGGACGATGAATCGGAACACGGGCGCCTCGGTGGATGTATGGAGGGCCGCGTGGGCGGGCGCCAGATCGTGGCCGCCCGCCCGCGCGTTCCTAACTATCTATATGTTTCAGGACTTGAACTCGGCCTTGGAGTACCGCTCGTCAGTCAACGGGCTGGCCACCACGCCGGTCACATCCTTACCGAGGACAAGAGCCGGAGGAGAGTGCGAGATCGGCACACCGGGCAGGAAGTTCATGATGTCGGCGTTGAGCTCCTTGTAGAGCGCCGTCCGAGCGGCCAGGTCGGCCGTCGTGTCCGCCTTCTTGAACTTCTCGAACAGGGCCGGGTTGTTGAAGCCCCACTCGTCCTTGGGCCGGTCGAAGAAGGTACCGATGAAGTTGTAACCGTCGCCGTAGTCACCGGTCCAACCGAGCATGTGCAGGTCGTGCGCGCTGCCGGAGGTGGCGGCGTTCAGGTAGTCCGGGCTCCACTTGAGACCCTTGGTCTCCAGCTTGATGCCAACTGCCTGCAGGTCGGCCGCCAGCAGCTCGAAGAGGTCCTTCGGGCTCGGCATGTACGGCCGGGTGACCTCGGTCGGGTAGAAGAACCGGAGGGTCAGGTTCGTCGCGCCGGCCTCGGCGAGCAGCTGCTTGGCCTTCTCGACGTTGTAGTCGTACTTGGTGACCGAGTCGTTCCAGCCCTCCACAGTGGACGGCATGAACTGGGTGGCCACCTCGGCGCCCGGCGGGAGCTTGGAGTCGACCAGAGCCTTGCGGTTCAACGCGTACGCGATCGCCTGCCGGACCTTGATGTCGGCCAGCTTCGGGTTCCCCTTCTGGTTGATCGCCAGGTAGAGGATGTTGAACGCCGGACGGGTCAGGACGTTGAAGCCCTCGCCCTTGAGCGGCTCGACGTCCGCCGGGCCAACCAGGTCGTATCCCTGGATGTCACCGGAGCGGAGGGCCTGCTTGCGGGCGTTCTCGTCGGAGATCGTGCGGAACACGAGCGACTTCAGCTTGGCCTTGTCGCCCCAGTAGTCGTCGTTGCGCTCGATGGTGAGCGTCTTGTCAGCGACGTTCCACGACTTGAACTTGAACGGGCCGGTGCCGGTCGGGTGCTCCATCGCGTACGACGGGTACTTGATGTCGTCGGCGCTGCCCGTGACGTTGCTGGCCTGGTACTGCTCGAGCGCCTTCGGGCTGTGCATCGAGAACGAAGGCAGCATCAGCGCGGCCGGGATCTTGCTGGAGACCCGCGTGAAGGCCAGGTCGACCGTGGTCGCGTCCTTGGCCGTGCAGGACTTGAAGAGGCTCGGCGGCAGCTCGGGGTCTTCGTTCTTGGCGAAGCCACCCATGACGTCCTGCCAGTAGGCCGTGACGTCGGGGCTCTGCATGAGCCCTGTCGAGTTGTACCACCGGTTGAAGTTGACGCAGACGGCGTCGGCGTTGAACTCCGCGCCATCGTGGAACTTCACGCCCGAACGCAGCTTGAACGTCCAGACGGTGCCGGTGGAGTCCGGCGTCCAGCTCTCGGCGAGGCCCGGCGAGACCTTCGTGCCGCCCTCCTCGGGGCGCACCAAGGTTTCGAAGACTTGCCGCGCCACGCGCAGCGACTCGCCATCGCTGGCGAGGCTGGGGTCGAGCACCTTTGGGTCACCGGCGACACCGAAGACCAAGGTGTCTCTGGTGCTCTGGCCAGAGCCCCCGTCGCGCTCGCTTTCGGCGCAACCGGCTACCGCAAGTGTGGCGACCGCAACGGCCGCGATCGCGACCTTCGGCCTTGATGCACGCATGGTGCTTCACCTCGTCCTATGGGTGCGGACATCCGCGGTGACAGAGGTCACCTGTGGCGAGACCTTAGCCGCCCGTCTCACCAGCCGGAAACGGGCCGATAAGGGGTTGGTACCGGATCGTGTCCTAGTCGCCACCGTCCACGATCAGTGGTGCGTCCGGACGAGGTCAAACGAGCCGTTTGTCCAGATTTAGTCGATGCCAAGTTGTTACATGAGAAGCACGTTTCTCGGCGCGTCTGTCAGACCGCCCGGCGCCCCTCGAAGGCCCTGCCGAGGGTTATCTCGTCGGCGTACTCAAGGTCGCCACCCACCGGCAGACCGCTCGCCAACCGCGTCACCGAGATGCCCATCGGCTTGACCATCAACGCGATGTACGTCGCCGTGGCCTCGCCCTCAGTGTTGGGGTCGGTGGCGAGAATCAGCTCCTTGACCGTGCCCTCACCGAGTCGAATCATCAGCTCGCGGATGCGCAGGTTGTCAGGCCCCACGCCCTCCAACGGATTGATCGCCCCGCCGAGCACGTGGTACCGCCCACGGAACTCGCCGGTGCGCTCGATCGCCACCACGTCCTTGGGCTCCTCGACCACGCATAGCACCTCGTCGCTGCGGCGCGGGTCGCGGCAGATGCGGCACTGCTCCGACTCGGCCACGTTGTGGCAGATCGCGCAGAACCGCACGAGCTCCTTGACCTTGCGCAGCGCGGTCGCCAACCGGGTCACGTCGGCCGGATCGGCCGACAGGATGTGGAACGCGATCCGCTGAGCGCTCTTCGGGCCCACGCCCGGCAGCCGACCCAGCTCGTCGATCAGATCCTGGATCGCACCTTCGTACATCGGGGGGTCGCTCAGAAACCAGGCAGGCCGAGGCCGCCCATGCCACCGGTGACCGGGCCCATCTTCTCCTCGGTCAGCTTGCGCACGGCGTCGTTCGCGTTGTGCACCGCCGCGAGCACCAGGTCTTCGAGGGTCTCGACGTCGTCGGGGTCGACCGCCTTGGGGTCGATCTTCACGGACCTGATCTCACCCGAACCGGAGATCGTCACGGTGACCAGGCCACCGCCGGCCGTGCCGGTCAGCTCGGCGTCGGCCAGCTCGGCCTGTGCCTCGGCGAGCTGCTGCTGCATCTTCTGCGCCTGCTTCATGAGCTGTTGCAGGTTGGGCTGTCCACCGGGACGCATCGCCGTCTCCTCCGTATCAGTTACCGCTGCCCAGCCTAGCGGCCCTAAACCTCGCCGATCTTTTCGGCGCCGAACGTCTCCTGCAGCAACTGCATCGCCTGCTGCTCGCTGCTCTGGCGAGCGGTGCGCTCGTCGACCACCTCGTCGGTCGGCTCGTCGCCGGGATCGAATCCTTCGTAGACGGTCGTGCTCGAACCCGCGGCACCTGTCGCTTGCGTGCCCGCAGGCCCGCCGTGATTTCCGGCGACCCCGCCCGGCTTTCCCGCGGACCCGCTCTGCCTTCCAGGGGGCCCGCCCTGCCCCGCTGGCCCGCTCTGCCTTCCCGTGGGCCCGCCCTGCCGTCCCGCGGGTCCGTCGTAGTCAGGATCCCAAGGCGGCTCACCCGCCCAGTCACTGTCGGCCGTCTTGACAGCGGCTGACTTCGAGGGAACCGATCGCGGCGCGGCGGCCGCCGGTGCCTTGGACGGCGGGGCCTGCTGGGCGGCCGCGGACCCACCCGGACGCGCCGGCTCCGGCCAGTCGTCGTCCTTCGCCATGGCGGGACTCGCCTGAGGCTTCTGAACAGGTGCCGCCTTTCGCGGCGGCGGCGCAGACCTTGCGGGCGGCGCCGAGGTCGGTGCGGCGGCGCGCTGGTCGCCGGCCACCTCACACCGGAACTCCCACCGCGTCCCGAAGACCTCGTAGGCCGCGTCGGCGAGGACCGCGGCCTCCTTGGACGCCATTTGCGCGTGTACCGGGTACTGGAAGGTCAGCACCACCGCGTTGCCATCGAGATCGCGCACGGTCGCGTTGCGAAGCAGCGCCGCGATCCGCTTGTTTCGATGGTTGACCATGTCGATGACCTCGCTCCACGACCGCCGGAGGGCGGCGGCGTCGAGCTGGCCAGGAGGGCTGCTGCCGGGTCGCTCCGGCTCCGGTGTCGCCGGGTCCGGCATGACCGCTTCCGGCGGCGGGGTGCGGCGCGGAGCTTCCTGCGCGGCCGGCGCTTCCGCCGGAGGCGCGCTCGGGCTTGGGCTGCTAGTGGCTGGGCTGCTCGCGGCCGGCGCGGCCTCTGTGGGCCTCGGGGCCGGCGGCGGGTCGGCCGGCCTTGCGGGCTCGGTCGCCGCTGGTCGCGGCGGCGCCGGCACTGGTACTGGCACACCGGCACCGCCCGCAAGCCGGCGCTCCATCTGCTCCAGCCGCTGGAGCACGCCGCTGTCGCCCGGGTCGGCACCCGGCAGCAACATGCGAGCGGTGATCAGCTCCAGCAGGAGCCGCGGCGCCGTCGTGCCGCGCATCTCAACCAGACCATTGTGGACAATGTCGGCGCATCGCGAGAGCGTCGCCTGCCCGAGCCGCTGCGACTGGGCCACCATCCGCTCCATCTGGTCGGACGGCCCGTCGATCAGCCCCTTGGACACCGCGTCGGGCACCTGCTGCAGCACGATCAGATCGCGCAACCGCTCAAGCAGGTCAGACGCGAACCGCCGCGGATCGTGGCCAGCCTCGGCCACCCGGTCGATCGTCGCGTACGCCGCCGCACCATCGCCGGCCGCCAACGCGTCGCACATCTCGTCGATCAGCGCCACGTCGGTGACGCCCAGCAGCGACACCGCACGTGCGTAGGTGACCCCCTCCGGCCCAGCACCAGCGATGAGCTGGTCAAGCACCGACAGGGTGTCTCGGGCACTGCCCCCACCGGCGCGCACCACCAGCGGAAACACCGCCGACTCGACCTTGGCCCCCTCCGCCGCGCAGAGCTGCTCCAGGTAGGGCCGGAGGACCCCCGGCGGAATCAGCCGGAAGGGATAATGATGCGTGCGCGACTTGATCGTGCCGAGCACCTTTTCCGGCTCGGTCGTCGCGAAGATGAACTTGACGTAGTCGGGCGGCTCCTCAACCAGCTTGAGCAGCGCGTTGAAGCCCGCGGACGAGACCATGTGCGCCTCGTCGATGACATAGATCTTGTATCGACTGGTGGCCGGCGCGAAGAACGCCCGCTCACGCAGCTCACGAGCGTCATCGACGCCACCGTGGCTGGCCGCGTCGATCTCGATGACGTCGATCGAGCCAGCACCGTCGGTCGCCAACGCCTTGCAAGACTCACACTTGCCACACGGCTCGGGCGTCGGCCCCTGCTCACAGTTGAGCGAGCGGGCCAGGATGCGGGCGCTGCTCGTCTTGCCACAGCCACGCGGCCCGGAGAAGAGGTAGGCGTGGTGCAGCCTCCCACTGCGCAGCGCCTGCGACAGCGGCTCGGTAACGTGCTCCTGGCCGATGACCTCGGCAAAGGTGCGCGGCCGGTACTTGCGGTAGAGCGCCAGTGCCACTCTCGCCGCCTCCTCTCGACCGCGCCATTCTCCTCGGCTGCCTGGCACGTTGCCACCGGGGTGTGACACAAAGAGGCCCCCCGTGCACCCGTCAGAGCCCGCTTATCCTTGCTGCCTTCCGGCCCTGGGGAGGTTCACGAGGTGTACGCCGCACGAGGGGCGCCACCTACTGTACCGGTAGTCCTGTCGCGCACCCCCTCGGGGCGTACATGTATCGTGTCCGGCGGAGGATTCGCCTAGAGGCCTAGGGCGCACGCTTGGAAAGCGTGTTGGGGGAGACCCCTCACGAGTTCGAATCTCGTATCCTCCGCTCGACCAGGCAACGGCCCGGCTCCCCCGTGGAGCCGGGCCGTTCCTCGTCACATCCTCTCGTACACATGTTCTATCCACAACCTGTGGATAGCTCTTGGGCCAAGTCACCCAACCGAGCGAGCGACGCACTAGGGTCCTGCCATGCCCACGCCTCGGACCTACGGCGAAATCCCCGGCTATCCGGTCGGCTCGACCTTCCAAAACCGGACGGAGCTCGCCAAGTCCCAGGTCCATCGGCCGTTACAAGGCGGCATCTGCGGCGGCCAGGACGGAGCAGAGTCCATCGTCGTCTCTGGCGGTTACATCGACGACGAGGACTTCGGCGACGAGATCCTCTACACCGGGCAGGGTGGCAACGACCCCAACACCAAACGCCAGGTCGCGCACCAGCAACTGAAGTTCGGCAACCTGGGCCTCGTCCGCAGTCAGCTTGAGGGTTATCCAGTCCGCGTGATCCGGGGCGCCCAAGGCGATCGCGCCCACAGTCCCGCCGAGGGCTTCCGGTACGACGGGCTGTACCGCGTAGCAGATCATTGGTCGCAGGTCGGCGTTCACGGCTTTCGCATCTGGCGGTTCCGCCTGGTTGAGCTGGAGAGTACCGACCGGCCACCACCGGACGTCGAGGCCGCCGGCCCGGCCGGCCGAGAAAGGGCCGTGATCCAGCGGCTTATCCGAAGCACACCAGTAGCTAACGCCGCCAAGAGGCTCAACGACTACCGCTGCCAGGTGTGTGGTCTACGGCTGGAGACGCCCACCGGACCGTACGCCGAAGCCGCTCACATTCGCGCACTCGGTCGTCCCCACGACGGACCGGACCGTCTGAGCAACATCCTCTGCCTATGTCCGAATCACCACGTGCTGTTCGACACTGGCGCGATCGTGGTGGACGAGGACGGCATAGTCCGCGACACGATCTCAGGACAAGAGATCGGCAAGCTACGCATGGATCTTGGACACGCCATCGACTGGACGCACCTGACCTATCACCGACAGGCGCACAAGCAGTAAGACGGTCAAGCGCCCGGGTGGTCTCTGGGACCAGCCAGGCGCTCAGCCGAGGTTAGGAGCGGTGGCGGCGGGATTTGAACCCGCGGAGGGCGTAAACCCTCACACGCTTTCGAGGCGTGCTCCTTAGGCCACTCGGACACACCACCGCCGAGTAGGGTACCCGACGGCCGGGGGCGCGGTCGTGGCGGTATGCCGCCTGGCAGGATCGAGCTCATGAGCACGCACATCGGCGCCCAGCCGGGCGAGATCGCCGACCGGGTCCTGCTGCCGGGTGACCCGCTTCGGGCGAAGTGGATCGCGGAGACCTACCTCGAGGACGCCAAGTGCTACTCGACGGTGCGCAACATGTTCGGCTTCACCGGGACCTACCGTGGGGTGCGGGTCTCGGTGCAGGGCACCGGCATGGGCATGCCGTCAGCGTCGATCTACAGCCACGAGCTGATCAACGACTACGGGGTGAACACGCTGATCCGGGTCGGGTCGTGCGGGGCGCTCAGCGAGTCGATCAAGCTGCGAGACGTGATCGCCGCTATCGGGTCGTCGACCGATTCGAACATGAACCGGATGCGGTTCGACGGGCTGATCGACTACGCGCCGGTGGCGGACTTCGGGCTGCTGCGGAAGTCGGTCGACGTAGCCGAGGCACGAGGTATCCCGATGCACGTCGGTCCGATCCTGGCGGCGGACGCGTTCTACACGGACCGGCCCGATCTCTACGACACGCTGGCGGACTACGGCGTTCTGGCGGTGGAGATGGAGTCGGCGGCGCTGTACACGATCGCGGCCCGGTTCAAGGCGCGGGCACTGACCGTGCTGACGGTCAGCGACCACATCAAGACCGGCGAGCGCACGACGGCACAGGAGCGGGAGCAGACCTTCGGCCAGATGGTCGAGATCGCCCTCGACACGGTGATCGCCTAACCCCACACAGTTATCCACAGACCCGTACGCGTTATCCACAGCACTGTGCACAAGGTCCGCCGTGATCAGGGCGTCTCTCAAGTTGCTCTAACGACTTGGGGGACGCCCTGATCACGAAGAGGGGTTATGGGGTGGAGAGGGCTTCGGTTGGGGATAGGCGGGCGGCGCGGAGAGCGGGGTACAGGCCGGCCAGCGCGCCGATCAACAACGTTGCCGCCACCCCACCCGCCATGGCCCACACCGGGACGACCGTGGGCCACTGCTGGGTCGACGCGTACACAGCCGTCACGCCTATGCCCAGCAGTACGCCGCCCAAGCCGCCCAGCGCCGACAACAGCAGCGACTCCGCCAAGAATTGCACGCGGATCTGGCCGCGCGTGGCGCCCAGTGAGCGGCGCAACCCGATCTCCGGCCGGCGCTCCAGTACCGAGATGACCATCGTGTTGGCGACGCCGACGCCGCCCACCAGCAACGCGACCGCGCCCAGGCCGAGCAGCAGCCCGCCCAGAGTTTCGTCGGTCGCCTGCTTGGCGGCCAGCGCGTCGGAGGGGCGGGACACCTGTACCTCGTTGGGATTTTCGGGGTTGGCGGTGGCGGCGAGTACCGATTGGACGGCCTCGACGGAGGTCTCGGTGGCTCGGGTGTAGACCGTGGTGGCGTAACCGTCGAAACCCAGGAGAGATTCGGCGACCGGCCAGCCGATCAGCGCGGCGGTGTCGAGCTCCTCGGCCAGTGGCACTGGGTGCAGGACGCCCACCACCGTGAACCAGTGGCCGCCGAGCCAGACTTGCACGGATGGGCCGGCCAGGCTGACGCCGAGCCGGTCGGCGGCGGTCGAACCGAGTACCACAGCTGGGTACCCGGCGGTTGCCTCGTTGAGCCACGCGCCGCTGGCGATGGTGGCACCGACGGTGCTGGGCAGGTCGGTGCGCGCGGCGCGTACCCCGATACCGCCGGACTGGCCGGTCGGGATGTGCTCGTTGCGGTACACCTTGGCGTCCAGGTTTCCGGTCGCGCTGACCGACTCGACCGGCCCGATGCGCCCGATCATGCCGACCGCTTCGGTGGGCAGGTGGCTGTCTTCGCCGAAGAAGCTCTGGCCGGGGCCGACGGTCAGCAGGTTGGTGCCGAGCCGTTCGAGGGTGCGGTCAAGCTCGGCTCTGGACGAGGTGGAGATGCCCACCACGGCGACCATCGCGGCGATGCCGATCGCGATACCGAGTGCGGACAGGAACACCCGCAGGGGCCGGCTGCGCAGCCCCGCACCGCCGACGCGTACCACGTCGCGAGGGGTCAGGCGCGCCGGCGAGAGCGGCGGGCGGGATAGGTCGATCACCGTCGCACCACCACCTGTCCGTCGCGCATCTCGACCTGCCTCGGCAGCGACGCGGCGATGTCACGGTCGTGGGTGATCACCACGATCGTCGTACCGGCGGCGTGCAGTTCGCGCAGCAGTGCCAGTACGGCGCCGCCGGAGGCCGAGTCGAGGTTGCCGGTGGGTTCGTCGGCGAGCAGCAGCGGTGGATCGCCGACGACCGCACGCGCGATGGCCACGCGTTGGCGCTCGCCACCCGACAGCTCGTGCGGCTCGTGGTCGACCCGGTGCCCGAGCCCGACCCGTTCCAGGGCCGCGAGGGCCCGCCGGCGCCGCTCGCCGAGGGGTACGCCGGCGTACAGCAGGCCGTCGGCCACGTTGTCGACCGCGGGTACGCCGGCGGCCAGATGGAACTGCTGGAAGACGAATCCGATCGTGCGGGCCCGCAGCGCCGACAGCTCCCGGTCCGACAGCTCGGCGACGTCGTACCCGTCGATGTGCACCGTCCCGGACGATGGCCGGTCGAGCGTGCCGATCAGGTGCAGCATCGTGGACTTCCCGGACCCGGACGGGCCGACGATGCCGACCAGCTCACCGCGGGCGATCCGCATCGAGACGCCGCTCAGCGCGGCAACACCGCCCGGGTACACCTTGGAGACACCTTCCAGGGCGACGATCATTTTGGTACCCCGACCACCGCACCGTCGGCGATGCCGGCACCGGAGATCTCGACCTTGCCGCCGGCGAACATCCCGGTCTCCACCGCCACGTACCGGCTGGCGTCTCCCTCGACGACCTGCACGCCGTACCCGCCCTCCGCCAGCGCGACGAGTGCGTTGACCGGTACGGCGAGGACGTCCTTGCGCTGCTCCGACTGGAGGATCACGTCGACCGGTGCCTCGTCGAGCGTGCCGAGCGCCTTCTGGTCCTTGACGGTGACGGTGACGTCGATGGTGGTGACCTGATCGTTGTTGCTGCCGCTCGTGGTGGCGACGGTGCCGACGCTCGACACCGTGCCCGCCACGCGGGTGCCGGCGGGCAGCTCGACGGTCGCCGCGACGCCCTTCTTGACCAGCTCCTGCTTGTCGACCTCCAGGTCGACGGTGACGACCCGGGTGGTACCGGTGTACGTGAGCACGGGCCCGTTGGCGGCGTCGCCGGGCGTCAGCTGGTGCTCGGCCACCCGCACCTCGCCGGCCGCCACGACGACCTGCCCGACCGACACGGTGCCGGTCTCCGGTACGCCGAGGTCCTCCTGCCACTCCGACACCGCGCTGGCGGTGGCCGACGTGTACTCGTCGTCCACTGTGAACCCGTCGTATCCGAGGGCGGAGAGGTTCTTTTCCAGCAGCGATACGTCAGCGCCCTCCGCACCCGACGACAGCGTCCGGTAGAGCGGCGCCGAGCCGTACAGCAGCACGACCGGGTCTTCGTCCACTTCGTACAGTTTCTTGCCTCGCGCGACCCGCGATCCCTCGGCCGGCAGCCACGTGATGGTGCCGCCGGAGCCGCGCGCCTTGACGGCCGTCGCGTCGCCGTACCCGAGCGTCCCGTTCACGGTCTCGGTCCGCGTGAGCGTCGTCCGGGTCACCGTCGCGGTGGCGGGCGGCGCGCTGCTGCGTACCGGCTCCTGCGCGTCCGCTCCGCCGACGCCGACAGCGGCCGCGGCGCCCGCGGCGACCACCAGGGCCGCGCCGCCGAATCCGACGACCTTGCCCCGGCGGCGCCGGCGCGGCGCCCCAGAAGAAACCGCGCTCATGCGCCGCCTCCCGGACCGCGGAACGTGAACTTGTCCTGGCACGCCTCCATGGCCGCCCGGAACTTCGGGTCGTTCGGGTCGATCTGCGAATCGCCGCCGAACATGAAGCCGCCGCCGTTGGCGTCCGGATCGGGTATGTCGACTCCGTTGTCGCGCATGCACTGCGCCCACACCCGGAGCTGCTCCTGCTGTGCCGCGTCGAGCTCGGGCCGCTCGCCGCCGTTCGGCGCGACCGACCGGCACGCCTGGAACGCCTTCTGCCACGCGCCGGTGTCCATGCTCTCGCGGTCGAAGCTGTCGCGCGGTATCTGGCCGTTCGCGTCCGGGTCGGGGAAGTCGGGTATGCCGTTGTCGCGCATGCACTGGGCGAATTTCCGGGACTGGTCGGGATCGGTGCCACCCGGGCTGGCGCTGGCCGTCGGGCTCGCCCCGCCGCCGGTCGCGCTGGCGATCTCGTCGTCGCTGGAGCCTCCGCTGCCGCACCCGGCGACCGCGAGCGCGAGCAGCGCGGCGGCGACCGTGACTCTGAACATCGATCGCTCTCCTTCGCTGGATTCTGACGTTCGAGAGTCAACCGAGCCGCCGATAACCACGGCGTAACCACGGGCGTTAACGGCCGCGTTACGCGTCGCTGCGGAACGATGGAGACGTGCGCATCCTGGTCGTCGAAGACGAGAAGATCCTGGCTGACGCGGTCGCGGAGTGGCTGCGGCGCGAGGCGTTCGCGGTCGACATCGCGTACGACGGCGACGCCGCGCTGGAGCGCCTGGGCGTCAACGAGTACGACGTGGTGGTGCTCGACCGCGACCTGCCCGTCGTGCACGGCGACGAGGTGTGCCGGGCGATCGTGGAGTCCGACTCGCCGGCCCGCGTGCTCATGCTGACCGCCGCCGCGGGTGTCCGCGATCGCGTGGCCGGCCTCGGCCTCGGCGCCGACGACTACCTGCCGAAGCCGTTCGCGTTCGCGGAGCTGTCGGCCCGGGTGCACGCACTCATGCGGCGGGCCCGCCCGGCGGCGCCACCGGTGCTGGAACGGGCCGGTATCCGGCTCGATCCCGCCCGGCGGGAGGTCTTTCGCGACGGGCGGTACGTGCCGCTGGCGAACAAGGAGTTCGCGGTGCTGACCGAGCTGCTGCGGGCCGGCGGTTCGGTGGTATCGGCCGAGCAACTGCTGGAGAAGGCGTGGGACGAGAACATCGACCCGTTCACGAACGTGGTCCGGGTGACCGTGATGAAGCTGCGCCGCAAGCTGGGCGAGCCCCAAGTGGTGGAGACCGTGCCGGGAGTGGGGTACCGAGTGCCATGAACCGCTGGACGATCCGCCTGCGCCTGACCGTGCTGTTCGGCGCGCTCTTCTTCCTGGCCGGCGCCCTGCTGCTCGGAGTGACGTACTTCCTGGTGAATCAGCGGCTCGACGATCGCGTCGGCCTGGATCGCGACAGCGGGACCATGGTCGACTTCCGGACTCAGCTCCAGTCACTCCCCCAGAACCCGGAGGCGTGGGAGGCGATCCGCAAGGAGATCACGGCGGAGCAGGAGCGGTACCGCCAGGAGACCCTTGACTCGCTGCTCACCCAGGGCGCTGTGGCGCTGCTCGCGGTCGGTCTGGCGGCCGGCGGGTTCAGCTGGCTGGTGGCCGGCCGGGCGCTGCAGCCACTGCAACGGATCACCGAGACCGCGCGGCGGATCGCGGGTGCCGACGGCGCGGGCCGGGGGCTGCACGAGCGGATAGCGCTGGCCGGCCCGGGCGACGAGGTGAAGGAACTGGCCGACACGTTCGACGTGATGCTGGAGCGGCTGGACCGTTCGTTCGACGGCCAGCGCCGCTTCGTCGCCAACGCCTCGCACGAGCTTCGCACCCCGCTGGCGCTCAACCGGGCGCTGGTGGAGCTGGCGGTGACGCGGCCCGAGGCGACGAGCGAGACCAAGCGCCTCGGCGAGTCGCTGCTGACCGTCAACGAGCGGCACGAGCGGCTGATCGATGGGCTGCTCACGCTCGCCGACGCCGAACAGGAGATCACCGAACGGACGCCCGTCGACCTGGCCGAGGTCGCCGCGCACGTGCTCGACCAGGCCGCGCCGGGCGAGGTGGAGATGGTTCGCGACCTGCGCGCCGCTTCGACCGCGGGCGACCCGATCCTGCTGGAGCGGTTGACGCAGAACCTCGTGGAGAACGCCATCCGCCACAACGTGCCCGATGGGTGGTTCGCGGTGACCACCGGCGTGGTGGGCGCCCAGGCGTTGCTCACGGTGTCGAACACGGGGCCGGTCGTGCCGGGGTACGAGATCGAGACGCTCTTCCAGCCGTTCCGCCGTTTGGGGCGGGAACGGGTCGACGGCGGCCGCGGCTTCGGGCTCGGCCTTTCGATCGTGCGGGCGGTCGCGCGGGCGCACGGCGGCGACGCCCAGGCCGTGCCTCGGGAGGGCGGCGGGTTGGTGGTCCAGGTCACGCTGCCGGCCAACTAAATTTACGACCGGTCGGTCTTATTTATCGTATGCTCGCGGCATGATGGTGGATGGCCGGGTGGCCCGGGGTGAGCGCACCCGCACGGCGGTGCTCGACACTGCCGTCGCCCTGGCCACCGAGGTGGGCCTCGACGGGCTCTCCCTCGGCCAGCTCGCCGAGGCGCTCGGGGTCAGCAAGTCCGGGTTGTTCGCGCACTGGCGCTCAAAGCAGGACCTGCAGATCGCCACGATCGAACGGGCGCGGGAGCAGTGGCGGGAGCAGGTCATCGACCCGGCCCGGGCCGCACCGCGCGGGGTGCGCCGGCTGTGGGCCCAGCACGTGTCGCGGCTCGACTTCTACTCGGCACAGGCGCTGCCGGGTCGCTGCTTCTTCGCCAACGCCAAGTTCGAGTTCAACGCCAGGTCTGGGCCGGTGTACGACGGCATCGCGCGCAGCCACACGGAGTGGATGGACTACCTGGAGCTGCTGGCCCGGCAGGCCGTCGAGCTGGGCGAGCTGCGCGCTGGCACAGATGTGGCGGTGCTCGCCTACGAGGTCGAGGCGGTCGGCGTCGCCGCGGTGATCCAGTTCCGCCTGCTCTCCGTCGAAGTGGTCTACCCCATCGCCGCGCGCGCCGTGCTCGAACGGCTGCGCGGGCTCTGCACCGATCCCACCCTGCTACCGGAGGCACCGGAATGACCCTCGCCCTGGAATTTGGTCACGTCGAGCCAATCGCCGTGTACTTCGACGACCTGGACGCCATGGGCATCGTGCACAACGCCCGGTACGCGGTGCTGCTGGAGCGGGCGGTGGCCCCGTACTGGACAGCGCGCGGCCACTACTTCGACCACAACGGCCCGTCGACGCCCGACCTCGTCCACGCGGTACGCGAGTTCAGCATCACGTACCTGCGGCCGATCCGGGGCGCGGGCGAGGTGCACGTGCACTTCTGGCTCAACCACATGGGGCAGACCAGCGCGGAGTACGGGTTCCAGTTCCTCTCCGCCGACCGGCAGACGTGCTTCGCTGAGGGGCGGCGCGCGATCGTCCGCCTCGACCCGGCGACCCTGCGCCCGACGGCGTGGACGGAGTCGGCCCGCGAGGTCGGCGAAAGCCTCCTCAAGCCCTAGGCGATCTATTCAAGAGAATTCCGGGGCTACCGCGACGTCCGCGGCGCTCCATGCCCGTTGCTCCCGCGGCCTCACCCTCCGCTGCTACACAACCCGCCCGCACGTAGCAGCGAAATCCCCGACAATGCGGCCTCCGACCGCGTCCAAGAGCACGACGAGCATCGCGGTAGCTCAAATCCTGGCTTTGGACCCTTAAATAGATCGTCTAGGGGCGGAAGAACGAGCGCATCAGTTCGGCGCATTCGGCTTCGAGTACGCCCGCGTACACCTCGGGCCGGTGGTTGAGCCGGCGGTCGCGCACCACGTCCCAGAGCGATCCCACCGCGCCCGTCTTCGGTTCCCACGCACCGAAGACCACTGTGGACACCCGCGCCAGTACGAGCGCGCCGGCGCACATCGTGCACGGTTCGAGGGTGACGACGAGCGTGCAGCCGTCGAGCCGCCACTCGCCAAGCACGGCGGCGGCCCGGCGCAGCGCCAGGATCTCGGCGTGCGCGGTGGGATCGCCGGTCAGCTCGCGCTCGTTGCTCCCGACCGCCAGCTCCACGCCGTCCGGCCCGTACACGACGGCACCGACCGGTACGTCGTCGGCGCCGCCCGAGGCCGCGACGGCGAGGGCCCGACGCATCCAGAGTTCGTGCTGGCGCCGCCGGGAAAACGCCGCCGCGCCAACTCCCTCGCTCACGCCTCGCGTAGCTCCTCGACCTCGTCGCCACACCCGAGCACCTGGCACACCTCGGCGGTCACGTCGGCGGGCATCATGCCCTCGTGCGCGCACAGTTCCAGGAGCTGGTGCGAGCTGATGCCGAGATCCTTCAGCAGGTCCGCGTCGCCGACCGGCTCGACGTCGGGCTCGCTGGCCGGCGGCTCGTCATCATCGTCGTCGTTGGGCGCCGGCGGCTCGGTGACCTCGTCGATCTCCAGTGCCGGAGTCTCGATGTCGCCGAGCAGCAGCGCACCCAGCCGGGACTCCTCCGCGAATACCGAGTCGGACCCGAAGAGCCTCAGGTCCTCACCCTGATCCAGGCGCAAGATCGCCAGGTACAGGTCGTCGGCCTCGACGAAGAGCAGCGACACATCGGCGTCCGGACTGACGTCGCGAAGGCGGTCGGCCACCTCGTCGATGTCCGCCGCCCCTGTGAGATCAAGTTCAGCTACGGTCCAGCCGTCCGAGCCGCGCGCAACGGCAGCAGCGAAGTACGACACGGTCCCCCCAAGTTGTCTGATACGCGTGACGGTAGCCGGTTATGTCGGTTACTGAGCGCGCAACGCCGAGGGGTGCGCGGTCAGCCGGCCAGGCGGCGGCGCATCGCGATCAGCTCACGCAGGCGCTCATCGTGCTGCTGGCGTGGCCGCTCGCGGTCCCGCACCGACTTCGCGCTGGCCAGCTCGGCTAGGAGCTGCAACCGGCGGCGGCTTCGGTCGGGGTCGAGCCGCTGCACTGTCCAGACCATGTCGCGAGGGTGCCGCCCCGCGCCGCGCTTCGTCAAGCCCGGGTGCGAGACGCAACGCGCCCGCCACACAGCGTTTACCAGAACGGGGGGTTACCAGAGCGGGGGTTACCAGAGCGGCCAGTCGCCCGTCATGCCCCAGCGGACGGCCACCGCCACGACCGCGATCGACCAGGCCAATCCGGTGGCGATCGCCACACCGGCCGCCACGCCCCGGTCGCCCTGGCGGGTCAGGACGCCGGCGACCACCCACGCGACCAGCCCTGCCAGGACCGTCCACCACACGTAGCCGCGCAGATCGTCACCGAGAAGCCCCAGGAAGAGCAGCCAGGCGACGCCGGCGCCCAGGCCAGCGGTCAGGCCAGCGGCCCGCACGCGGTGCGGCTCGCGATACGTCGGGCGCGGCGGTCCCGACGGAAACAGCCCCGACGGGGTGCGCACCGGCGGCCGTGCCGGGTAGTGGTCGGCCATGACAGGAGCGTACCTATCTGCCAGGATGGCCGGGTGTTACGGGGACGGGTACACGCGTCGATGATCGTTCTGGTGTCAGCCGCGCTTGTGGCGGGCTGCGCCAAGCAGGCGCCCGAAGAGGCGGCGCCGCAGTGGGAGGGCGCCGGCAGCGTCACGCCAGCGCCCACGACCGCTGCGCCCACCACGGCCGGCCCGACACCCTCGCCGACGCCCTCGCTGCCCCTGAGCGCGTCGCCAACGCCGAAGCCGTCGACGACCAAGTCGACCTCTCCGGCCACCGCCACCGGGAAGTGGAAGTACGTCTTCCCCGTCCAGGCCAGCAACGTGGCATACCACCCGACCCACTCGGCGTATCCGGCGACCGACATCTTCGCCGACTGCGGCCAGCCCGTCGTCGCGGTCACCGACGGCAAGGTGCTCGAGGTGAGCCGGGTCGACAAGTACAGCAAGTCGGGCGTCCAGGGGCCGAACAACGGTGGCCTGTCGGTGTCGCTGCTCGGCGACGACGGCGTGCGGTACTACGGCTCCCACCTCACCGTCGTGCAGAGCGGCATCGAGGCGGGCGTACGCGTCCGGGCCGGGCAGCGGCTCGGCACGGTCGGCAAGACCGGTAACGCCAACAACGTGTGCCACCTGCACTTCGGCATCTCGCCGCCGTGCAAGCGCACGGGTGACTGGTGGATCCGCCGTGGCGTGGTCTGGCCGGCCATGTACCTCGACGCGTGGCGCAAGAAGAGCAACAAGTCGCCGGTCGACAAGGTCAAATCGTGGCAGAAGTCCAACGGCTGCCCGAGCGCGCCCTAACCAAACTGGACAAACCGCTCCCTCAGGCTGCCGTTGATGGCGGTGAACGCACCACCCGCCGCGACCTTCCGCAGGCTGGTGTGCACCGCCATCGCGAAGACGCCCTCGCTGCCGTTGCCGTTCGCCGTCCAGGACAGCAGCGTGCCGCTCCCGGTGTCGGCGGCGCCGAGCTTGACCCGCCGGCTCTTCCCGTCGAGGCACTCGCCCTGGTATCCGGTTCGCGCCGATCGGCACACGTTGTCGAAGTGGCCGCCGAAGTACACGACCCCGTCCAGTACCGTCACGGCCTGCGGGTCGCCGTCCATCGTGAGGTTCCACCGGCTGGTGCCGTCGAGCCCGTACGCGACCACCCGCCCGCCCGGGCCACCGTGTGCCGCGTACACGGCTGAACCGTTCACCGCCAGGCCGTGTACGACGTCAGCGGGGCGTGCCCGGAAACCCGTGTCGAGCGCGCCGGACGACGGGTGCACGGCGGCGAGCCGGGCCTGGCTGGTCCCGTTCACGGCACCGAACTTGCCGCCGACGTAGACCCGGTCTGTCGTGGCTGTCACCGCCTCGACGGTGCTGTCGGCGTTCGGCCGCCAACCGCCGTCGAGCGCGCCGGTACTCAGGCTGAACGCGGCCAGCCGGGACCGCGCCTGCCCGTCGACCGAGCTGATGTTGCCGCCCGCGTAGAGGCGCCCGTTCGCGGCGGAGAGCGAGTACGGCTGGCCGGAGAGGCTGTGCTTGAAGCTGTGCACCGCCCCGGTGCCGGCGTCGAGCCGCGCCAGGCTGTCCCGGCGCGCTCCGCTGACGTACCCGAAGGCACCCCCGACGTAGACAGCCGTGCCGGAGACCGCGATGGCCCGTACGCGCGCGTCGGCACTGGGTGCCCAAGCGCGCAGCGCCCCGGTGCGCACGTCGAACGCGGCCAGGCGATTGCGCGTGTACGAGCGGCCGTTGAAGGTGGCGATGGTGAAGTCGCCGCCGACGTAGGCGGTCTCGCCCGCGTACGCGGTCGCGTAGACGGTGCCGTTGAAGGTGGGCGCGGGATTAGGGGTTGTGGACACGGCCGCCGATGCCGGCGCTGCGATCGCCAAACTTCCGCCAACCGCACCGACCATGACCAATGCGAACAATCCAGTCCGGATAGCCACAGAATCACGCTAGCGCACGGGGTAACAACGCGGGTGCGCTATGTGCGAGAGTCACCCCCGTGGACATCGCGGTGCTGGGGTTGGGACTGATCGGCGGCTCCGTGCTGCGCGCGCTCGCCGGGGCGGGGCACGCCGTGCTCGGGTACGACGCCGACCCGGCCACCCGCGCGACCGCGCGCACCGCCGCGGCGAAGGCTCCGGCACGCGCCCGCTGGCAGGTCACGCCGACAGTGCGGGACGCGGTCGCCAAGGCCGAGCTCGTCGTGATCGCCGTGCCACTGCCGGCGGTCGAGGGCGTACTGATCGAGCTGGGCGGCACCGGATACCGCGGCCTGGTCACCGACGTCACCTCGGTCAAGGGGCCGGTCCGCGAACTCGTCGAGCGGCGGCTGCCGCGGCTGGCCGGGTTCGTCGGCGGGCATCCCATGGCCGGCCGGGAAACGTCCGGGTTCGCGTCCGCCGACGCCGACCTGTTCACGGGCTGCTCGTGGGTGCTCTGCCTGGAGCCGGAGGAGACCTCGCTCCCCGACTTCCTGCACCTGGCCGCCCTCTTCACCGGCATCGGCGCCCGCGTCGTACCGGCCACCGCCGCCGAGCACGACCGGGCCGTGGCGGCGGTCAGCCACGTACCCCATCTGCTGGCCTCGGCGCTGGCGGCGACCGCGGCGGCCGACCCCCTCGCCGGCACGTTGGGGGCTGGTTCCTTCCGCGACGGCACCCGGGTGGCGGGCACCCGGCCCGAGCTGGTCGCGGCGATGTGCGGCGGCAACGCGGCGGCCGTAGGGCCGGCGCTGGACGCGGTGCTCGACGCGCTCGCGGGTGCCCGCGAGGCCCTCGACGAGCGCGACCCGATCGGCTCGCTGACCCGCTGGCTGGCGCCGGGCGCGGCCGCGCGCGCCGCGTGGCCGCCCCGGCCGGGCAAGTCCCTGGAGCTGCCCGCCCGTTCCGACGCCCTCCTCCGCCTCGGCCGCGCGGGCGGCTGGATCACCGCGGTGGCTGAGGACCGCCAGACGGTAACGGCCGTCAGACCCAACTCCTAATGTGGTGTCCATGAGCGCACGGGATCCGATCAGCGATCTACGGCGGATCGCGTTTCTGCTGGAGCGGGCCAATGAAGCCAGCTATCGCGTCAAGGCGTTCCGCTCGGCGGCCAAGGCGCTCGCCGCGCTGCCCGCCACCGAGGTCGCGAGCCGAGCGGCGGCCGGCACGCTCACCGAGCTGGGCGGCGTGGGCGACGTCACCGCTCGATGCGTGACCGAGTCGCTGGCCGGCGAAGAGCCCGTCTACCTGCGGCGCCTGCTCGCCACCGAGGGCGTCGATCTCGATGAGGCCGCCACCGCGCTCCGCACGGCCCTACGCGGCGACTGCCACACCCACTCGGACTGGTCCGACGGCGGCTCCCCGATCGAGGAGATGGCGCTCGCGGCGGTCGAGCTCGGCCACGAGTACATGGTGCTCACCGACCACTCCCCTCGCCTGACCGTCGCCCGCGGCCTGACGGCTGATCGCCTGCGCAAGCAGCTCGACTACGTGGCCGCGGTCAACGACGCGCTGCCCGAAGGCTTTCGCATCCTGACCGGCATCGAGGTCGACATCCTGGCCGACGGCAGCCTCGACCAGGAAGACGAGCTGCTCGACCGGCTCGACGTCGTGGTCGCGTCGGTGCACAGCGGGCTGCGCGACGACAGCGCCCGGATGACGAAGCGGATGCTGACCGCGATCGCCAACCCGCACGTCGACATCCTGGGCCACTGCACGGGTCGCATGGTGGCAAACAGGCCGGCTGGGGTGACCGGGCCGGGCGACCGCGCGCATCGGCGCGGCGGCAAGACCCGGCCACCCAGCGACTTCGACGCCGACGCGGTCTTCGCGGCGTGCGCCGAGCACGACACCGCCGTCGAGATCAACTCTCGTCCGGAACGGCAGGACCCGCCGAAGCGGCTGCTCCGGCGGGCCCTGGAGGCGGGCTGCCGCTTCGCGATCAACACCGACGCCCACGCGCCGGGTCAGCTCGACTGGCAGCGTTTCGGCTGCGAGCGGGCGGCCCTGTGCGGGGTACCGGCCGATCGCGTGATCAATAGTTGGCCTGCTGAGCGGGTTGTCGAGTGGGCTCGGGCGCGCGGCTGAATCGGCCGCTCAGCACCCCCTGCGACACCGCCACCCCGAGCAGCACGATGAGCGCGCCGACCGGCTGGTACCAGCTGACGCCCTCGCCGAGCGCGACCACGCCGATGACGGTGGCGACGATCGGGATGAGGTAGGTCACCGTCGAGGCGGTGGAGGCGCCGGCCAGCCGGATGTTGCGCATGTGGAGCACGAATGCCAGCCCTGTGCCGAGCGCACCGAGCGCCAGCACGCTCGCGATCACGTCGAGCGAGAGCGCGGTGGGCGCGGGCGGCGCTCCGGCGAAGAGCGGCGCCACGATCGCCATCTGCACGGTCGCGATGAGCAACTGCACAGCCGACAGCGAGAGGCCCGACGCGGCATGCCCGGCGACGAACTTCTTCTGGTACGGAATCGCCAGCCCGTAACAGGCCGCCGCACCAAAGCACATGAGCTGCCCGGTCAGTTGGGAGCCACCGACGCCCTGCCAGACGCCGAGCACGGTCAGCACGCCCACGAAGCCCAGGCCGATGCCGACCGCCCGGCGCGTGTTCATCCGCTCGGTGCGAAACACCAGCACCGCGAGGGGCAGCGCGACCAGCGGCGTGGTCGCGTTCCAGATGCCGGCGAGCACCGAGGAGACGCGTTCCTCGCCGAAGCCGAACAGGGTGAACGGCAGTGCCACGCCGATCGCGGCGACCACCGCGAGGTGACCCCACAACCGCGGGTCGCGCGGCAGCCGCTGCCGGCCGAGCGCGAGCACCACGAGGAGGGTGAGCGCGCCCGCGCCGACCCGGAAAAGCGTCAGGTAGAGCGGGTGCAGCTCGCGGACGCCGACCTTGATGAAGAGGAAGCTGGCACCCCAGATCACCGCCAGCGCAAGGAAGCCGGGCAGGAAACCCCGCAGGTCGAGCTTGTCAGGAGCGTTTGCCGCGTTCACCCGTGACACTCTGCCTTATCGGTACGACATCGGCTGCGTGTTTCAGCAGTCCGTTGCTGGTAACGGATCAGCAGGCTGCCAGACATTTCACGTAAGGTCGCACCGTGGGACGAATCACTGACCTGGCGGACCGCTACGTCGACGAGTGGGCGCCGCTCAACCCGACCGGCGCCACCTATGCCGGAATCGCCGGCTTCGACGATAAATTGGACGATCTGTCGCCGGAGGGCTTCGCCGCCTTCGCCGACCTGACCCGGCGCACCTTGGCCACGCTCGCCGCGACCGAACCCGACGACGAGCCCGAACGGGTCGCCAAAGAAGCGATGCAGGAGCGGCTGAAGCTCCAGCTCGCGCGATACGAATCCGGCGAGACGGCCAGCGAGATCAACGTCATCAGCAGCGCGGTACACGGGTTGCGGCAGGTCTTCGACCTCATGCCGACCCAGGGCGAGGAGGCCGTCGCCAACATCGCCGCCCGGCTCGCGAAGTTCGCCGGCGCGGTTGAGCAGTACAAGCAGACGCTGCGAGCCGCCGCCGACGAGGGGCACGTGAGCCCGAGCGCACAGATGCTCGAGGTCGCCAAGCAGTGCGACATCTGGACCGATACCGAGCGCGACAACTTCTTCCATGGCCTCGTCGACAAGCTGGAGGCCGGCGACGCGCTGGCCGCCGACCTGCGTCGTGGTGCCGCGGCCGCGACCGCCGCGACGGCGCAGTTCGCCCAGTTCCTGCGCGACGAGCTGGCACCGCGAGGGCGCGCGAAGCAGGCTGCCGGCCGCGAGCGGTACCAGCTGGCCTCCCGGTACTTCCTGGGCGCCACGATCGACCTTGACGAGACGTACGCGTGGGGCTTCGAGGAACTGGCCCGGCTGGAAGCCGAGATGCGCACGGTGTCCGCCCGCATCGCCGGCCCCGGCGCCACCGTCGATGAGGCGGTCGCCGCACTCGACGCCGACCCGGCCCGCAACATCCAGGGCAAGGAGGCGTTCCGGGACTGGATGCAGGCGCTCGCCGACAAGGCGGTTGGTGAGCTGGCTGGCACCCACTTCGACATCCCCGAACAGGTACGCCGCATCGAGTGCTGCCTCGCACCGACGAGCGACGGCGGCATCTACTACACGGGCCCGAGCGAAGACTTCGCCCGTCCGGGACGCATGTGGTGGGCGGTGCCCGAGGGCATCAACGAGTTCTCCACCTGGCGCGAGGTCACCACCGTGTACCACGAGGGTGTGCCCGGCCACCATCTGCAGATCGCGCAGACTCTGGTGCGCGCCGAGCTGCTCAACCGCTGGCAGCGGCTGCTGAGCTGGAGCTCCGGCCACGGCGAGGGCTGGGCCCTGTACGCCGAGCGCCTCATGGACGACCTCGGCTACCTGGAGGACGCGGGCGACAAGCTGGGCATGCTCGACGGGCAGGCGTTCCGGGCGGCCCGGGTGATCGTCGACATCGGCATGCACCTGGAGCTGGAGATCCCGCGCGACAACGCGTTCGGCTTCCACCCCGGCGAGCGGTGGACGCCCGAGCTGGGCTGGGAGTTCATGCGCGCCCACTGCCGGGTGCCGGACGAAAACCTGCGCTTCGAGCTCAATCGCTACCTCGGCTGGCCGGGGCAGGCGCCCGCGTACAAGGTCGGTGAGCGGATCTGGCTGCAGGCCCGCGAGGAGGCGAAGGCGCGCAAGGGTGCCGCGTTCAGCCTCAAGGACTTCCACCGCGACGCGCTCAACCTGGGCTCGCTCGGCCTCGACCCGTTCAAGGCCGCGATGGCCCGCATCTGACTGGAAATAACGAACGGGCCGGCGCCGCACGGGGGGAGCGGCACCGGCCCGTTCGCCGTGGGAACGGGGCTTTGTCTAGAGGGCGTTCACCAGATCCGGGGCCTCGAGCTTGTCGCAGTCCACATAGGCCAGTTGGATGTTGATTTTGGTGTAGAAGATCGGGAGCGGTACTTCCAGCTCCTCGGGCAGGGGCGGAAGCTGTTCGGGCGTGTACACCTGCGGCAGCACGCCGAGCAGGTTGCCCTCGAAGCGCGGGGTGAAGAACCGGACGTTGCCCTCCACGGTCAGCGCGCTGCTCTTCAGCGACATCGTGCGGCCGCCGCTGAGGATCGTGGGCACCAGTTCGAAGTTGTCGGTGGTCGACTTCGTCATCGAGAACTGGAGCACCTTCTGCGAACCACCGCCGGCGGTACGCAGGTTCGTGACGCCCACGAACTTGAGGTTCCACATGGTCAGCTTGGTGCCGGTCATGCGGGACGGTGTCTCGTTGATGGCGGGGATGTCGCCCGGCGCCGCGAGCGGCTTGAGTCGCGGGTCGTCCTTCGCCGGGTCCTTCCCGCCACCGGAGTCGCCCGGCTTCGGGGTACACGAAGGCACCGGCTTGGAAGGCGGAGGCGAGACCGAGGCCGAGGCCGACGGCGATGCCGAAGGGGTCGGCTCCGCCTTGGCCTCACTCTCGCCGATGCCGAACAGATCGCCGATCCCGTCCAGGATGTCCGTGACGATGTTGCCACCGTCCTCTGAGGACTCACTCGACTCGTTCGGGGTTGGTGACGGCGTAGGCGTCGGGCTCGCCTCGGCGCTGCTGGACGGGGTTGGCTTGGGTTTCGTCGGTTTGGACACCGCGGGCGGGCACGGCGCCGCGTGCGCGGCGGTGGCGCCGCGCCCGACGACCACTCCGGCCGCGCCGAGGCTGAGCAACAGCAGCGTGATCACGAACATGTGCGGGTTGCGTCGCTGAGGCGGGATCTCGCCGGTGGCCTCCGGATCCACAGGCCCGTTGAGCAGGTTGTGGACCGTGGTGTGCGGCGGCGCCTCCGGTTCCGGCTCCTGCTCTTGCTCCTCCGAGGGCGAAGGGGGTGGTGCCGCCTGGACGCCCGGCGTCCACGCGAACCCGAGCGCGGTGCCGACCATGCCGAGCAGCAGCCCGAACAGGAACCCGCCGAGGTTGACGGCGACCAGGGAGAACACCGCCGTCATGGCGCCCACGATCGAGTAGAACATCCGCTGCTGCGGGGTGAGCCACATCAGCACGCCGCACAGGCACAGGATCGTGGGGATGAGCCAGGAGAGGAACCCGGTGGGCCCCATCTGGAAGGTGAGGCCGCCCAGGCTCATCTGTGTGGTGCCGAAGATCTCCAAGCCGGCGAGCAGCGTGAACAGGCCACCCCAGAACGGCCTCGACCGCCGCCACCGGGTGAACGACCGCCAGAAGCGGGCAAACATCAGAAGCATTCCTTGGCGTCGTCACCCACGTTGACCTTGAGCTTCAGCCCGTTGAGGGTGAAGGTGCCGGCCGTGGTCGACCAGGCGACCTGACGAAGGTCGTCGATGACGACGCGGTCGGCCCGCTGCCCGAAGGCGCCGAGCTGGCCACCGAGGTCGGAGGCGTCCCGGCCGATCTGGATGTTGGTGAACGTGGCGTCGCCCTCTAGCTCGGTCACGTCGAGCAGCAGATCGGTCGCGGTGGCGGGGTTGCCGCCGCCACCGGCGTTGATCGTGAGTACGACCGGCATGTTCGGCACCTTCACCGACTGGCACAGGTCGTACAGCTTGGCGCTCGCGACGGCCGAGACCGCTACGGGGTGCTGCTTTCCGGTGGCCTTCTCGGTGACCACGCCGCCGTACTGTGCAAAGCCCTCGCCGTCGAGCTTGCTCGCCGAGACCTTGAAGGTCTGGCCGGAGACGGCGAACGAGGCGGCGATGGCGCCGTTGGCCATGCCGAAGACGATGGCACCGGCGAGTGCGGCCGAGGGGATCAGGAGTGCGGCGAAGCGCCGCCATCTGACGCGTCCCTGCACCAGACCGCCCTGCGGATCCTTCACGAGGTTCTCCTCACCAAAGATGTGGGGCCGCACTGCATTACCAGGCGGTAGCAAGCGGTGGGGCTGATGTTGCCCCGAAGCGACCCGCGTCACAAGACCCTTGCTACTAGCTGGTAACTGAAAAGTTGCGCGCGGATCGCGCGACCATGCGGTGAGCGGGCGGACATCCCGGCAAATGACCTCAAAGACCCCCAGGAGGCGCACGCTGGGTAGCGATCGGTGACTACGTCACGATTCCGTAACGGAGCCGACATGCGATCGAGGGCGGGGGCAAAACGCCTCCGCCCTCGACCTGGCCGCTGACTCAGGCGGCCGTTGCCAGCAGCGCGCCCGCCGGGCGCAGCGCCAGCTCCAGTACGTCGGCCACGTTGCCGACCACGTGGATCGTGAGCGCACTCCGCACGCTCTCGGGCAGATCGTCGAGGTCCGGCTCGTTGCGGGCCGGGATGATCACCTCGGTCAGACCGGCACGGTGAGCGGCGAGCAGCTTCTGCTTCACGCCGCCGATGGGCAGTACCCGGCCGGCGAGCGTGACCTCACCGGTCATGCCGATCTCTGGACGCACCGGGCGTCCGGATGCCAGCGACGCCAGGGCGGTCACCGTCGTGATGCCGGCGCTCGGCCCGTCCTTGGGCACCGCCCCCGCGGGGAAGTGCACGTGGATCCGCCGCTTCGCCAGCGCGCCCACGTCGATGCCCAGCTCCGCTCCGTGTGAGCGCAGGTACGACAGCGCGATCTGCGCCGACTCCTTCATCACGTCGCCGAGCTGGCCGGTCAGGACCAGACCGGGCTCGCCCTCCATGGCGGTCGCCTCGATGAAGAGCACCTCACCACCGGCGCCCGTGACAGCCAGGCCGGTTGCCACGCCCGGTACCCCGGTGCGCTCCGCCGACTCCGGCGTGAAGCGCGGCCGTCCCAGGTACGTGCTGAGGTTGCTCGCGTCGACGCGTACCGGATCACCGCCAGCCGCCAGACGCACCGCGACCTTCCGCAAGATCTTGGCGAGTGCCCGCTCGAGCTGGCGCACGCCCGCCTCGCGGGTGTACTCGGCGGCGACCGCCCGCAGGGCGTCGTCGTCGACACCGACCTCGTCGGCCGTCAGGCCGGCGCGCTCGACCTGCCGGGGCAGCAGGTGGTCGCGCGCGATCGCCACCTTCTCCTCCTCGGTGTACCCGTCCAGGGTCACCAGCTCCATCCGGTCCAGCAGCGGGCCGGGGATGGTCTCCACCACGTTCGCGGTGGCGAGGAAGAGCACGTCCGACAGGTCCAGGTCGACCTCGAGGTAGTGGTCGCGGAACGTGTGGTTCTGCGCCGGGTCGAGCACCTCCAGCAGCGCGGCCGCGGGGTCGCCGGCGAAGCCCACGGACAGCTTGTCGACCTCGTCGAGCAGTACGACCGGGTTCATGGAACCGGCCTCGCGCAACGCCCGGACGATGCGGCCGGGCAGTGCGCCGACGTAGGTACGCCGGTGGCCACGGATCTCCGCCTCGTCCCGGATGCCGCCGAGCGACACCCTGACGAACTTGCGGCCAAGCGCACGGGCGACCGACTCGCCGAGGCTGGTCTTGCCGACGCCGGGCGGGCCGGCGAGTGCGAGGACCGCGCCGGAACCGCGCCCGCCAACCACATGCAGGCCACGGGAGGCCCGGCGGTTGCGCACCGCCAGGTACTCCAGGATGCGTTCCTTGACGTCGTCCAGGCCGGCGTGGTCGGCGTCGAGCACCGTCCGCGCCGCGGTCAGGTCGGTGTTGTCCTCTGTACGCGTGTTCCACGGCACGTCGAGGACCGTGTCGAGCCACGTCCGGATCCAGCCGACCTCGGGTGAGGCGTCGCTGGCCCGTTCGAGCTTGTCGACCTCGCGCAGGGCCGCCTCGCGCACCTTCTCGGGCAGGTCGGCACCCTCGACCCGGCTCCGGTAGTCGGCGGAGCCCTCGGGCTCGTCCTCGCCGAGTTCCTTGCGGATCGCCGCGAGCTGCTGCCGGAGCAGGAACTCTCGCTGGGACTTTTCGAGGCCCTCGCGAACGTCGTCGTTGATCTTCTCGGCGACCTCTTGCTCGGCGACGTGCTCGCGTGCCCAGCCGACCAGCAGCTCCAGCCGCGCGGTGACGTCCGGAGCGCTGAGCAGCTCGACCTTCTGCTGGTCGGAGAGCCACGGCGCGTATCCGGCGGAGTCCGCCAGCTCGGCGGGGTCGGTCATCCGCTCGACGGCGTCGATGACCTGCCAGGCGCCGCGGCGCTGGAGCAGCGACGTGACCAGCGTCTTGTACTCGCGAGCCAGCTCCCGGGTGCGCCCGGTGGGCGCCGGCTCGGTGAGCTCAGCCGCCTCTACCCAGAGGGCCGCACCGGGACCGGGCACGCCAGAGCCGATCCGGGCTCGTGCGATGCCCCGGATGACCGCGGCGGGCTCGCCGGTGGGCAGCCGGCCCACCTTCTCGATCGTGGCTATGGTGCCCACGGGGCCGTACTCGCCATCCAGGCGCGGCACCGCGAGGAGTTTCTTCTCGCTTGAGGTGCGGGCGGCGTCGATCGCCGCCTGCGTCGTCTGATCCAGGGTGACCGGGATGACCATGCCGGGCAGCAGGACCGCGTCGGTCAGCGGCAGGACCGGGAGAGTCGTCATGTGAAGGACCCCGATTCGTAGGTTGAGCTTGTTCGGCTCAAGTTACGAACGGTGCGTTATGTTCCTTCTTGTGACTGCTGTCACGCGGGGGCGAACCGCCGCCTCGTGTTCAGGAGCATCACCCAGCCGATGCTCAGGCCGATGGTGATCGTGGCAGCCATCGTGACGAGGTCGTTGGCGAGGAGGCCACCGATCGCCTGCCCGATGAGGCCGAGCACCACGTACAACCCGGCCCAGAGCGCCGCGCCCAGCGCCGCCGACGTGATGAACCGCCGGTACGGCATCCGCAGCCCGCCGGCGGCGAGCGGCATCAGCGCGTTCAGCACCGGCAGGAACGGCGCGGCGATCACGATGCCCGCGCCGTTCTGCCGGAGTGCCCGTTCGGCCGCGGCCCAGCGTGCCTCACCGATCCACCGGCCAAGCCGCCCCCGCCGGATGCGGTCCCCCAGGTGGCGGCCGGCCATGAAGGTCAGCGACCAGCCGGCCAGGCAGCCGGCCACCACCCCGAAGAGCACCCCACCACCGCTCATCGGCCCCCGTGCGCCGACCGCGGCCAGAACCATGACGTCGCCCGGCACCAGGACACCCACCAGCGGGATCGCGTCAAGCAGCATGATCACGCTCAATGCCGCCATCACGACGCCCGTCGGGAGATCCCCGATCCACCCCAGCCACTCCGTCATGCCCATGACGTTATGAGCGCGGACGGTTCTGGACATCCGGGCCGAAGCCCTGAGCAGGCACCTAGATCCAACCCTGAGGCGCTCTCGGGGTCGCCCCCGTTAATGGGTCAGCGTCGAAGGCCGGTATCGACTACGGTGAGGCGCACTTGCGGGCGTAGTCCACAGTAGATTCGCCTGTTTCCAAACAACATCGGGGGTTTCCTTGCGATTGTTTGCCGGTGCCGTCACTGGCATCGCGACCGCCGCGGCGGTCCTCATCCCTTCGGCAGCGAGCGCCGCCGCCCCTTATACGGCGTTCACCGTCAACGGTGCGCCCAACTCGTACGTGCTTCCCGGTGGCAGCCGGGTCTTCGACACCGCGAACGCGACCATCGAGCTCCAGTCGTATGCCGAGGGCGGGATGCGCGCCAGCGCCTCGTCCGCGGGAAAGAGCTGGGGACTGTCCATCATTCCGCCGACCGGCGCGCAGTTCACGGTCGGCACGCGCTACGACGCGGCGTGGCCGGCCGACGCGACCCGCGCAGGCCTGACCCTGGGTGGAGAGGGGCGCGGCTGCGGCACCGCCGATGGCTGGATCACCATCAAGGAGCTGGTCCGCGACCCGGATACGAACGCGGTCACGTCGTTCGCCGCCTCGTACGGCGTCCGGTGCGACACCGCTCTCGGTGCGAACACCGGCGAAGTCCGCTACAACTCCACCCTTGCCTACTCCGGCGCCACCACGAACCCCGAAAGCCTGAGCTACGGATCCTCGGAGCTGACACCGGACGGTCCACAAAAGACGGTCACCGTGACGGCGGCGGGCGTCGAACCGACCACGTTCGGGCAGAGCCTTGTCATCGGCGCGCAGAGGAACGACTTCGCGGTCGTGACAGACGGTTGCGCCGGCAAGACACTCGAACCGGGCCAGACCTGCGCGGTGGTCGTCAAGACGACGCCCCGGCAGGCGGGCACGCGCACCGCTGCCCTGCTGCTGCCCGGTAGCGACGGCAACGGTCCTGCCGTCAGCCTGTCCGTCGAGGGGTTCGTCGGCGCGGTTGGCACGTACTACCCGCGTACCCCCGCCCGTCTCATGGACACCCGATACGGCACCGGCGTGCGCAAGGGCGTGCTCGGCAAGAAGGGCACCGTTTCGCTCCAGGTCACCGGCCGCGGCGGCGTACCGGCCAGCGGCGTCTCCGCGGTCGTGCTGAACGTGACCGTGACGTCGCCCACGTCGGCCAGCTACCTCACCGCCTACCCGACCGGCCAGACCCGCCCCACCGCCTCGAACCTGAACTACCCCAAGGGCTGGACCGGCGCCAACTCGGTGACGGTTCCGGTCGGCACCGGCGGCAAGGTGGACTTCTACAACCACAGCGGCTCGACTCACGTGATCGCGGACGTGGTGGGCTTCTACGCCGCTTCGAGCTCGGTGATGTCCAGCCTCGGGGTCGGCACCGAGCTCATCCGCACCGTGCCGAGCCGCCTCATCGACACCCGCACCGACGGAGACGGCAAGCTGCCCGGCGGCGGCTGGATCCAGCAGGCGGTCGACTACGGCGACGAGTGGAACTCGTTCATCCGGGCGTTCGTCGTCAACATCACTGTCGTCAGCCCCAACGGCCACGGATTCCTGACCGCCTGGGACGGTTCGGACTCCCGCCCCAACACCTCGACGCTCAACTTCTCGCCCGGCGCGACCGTGCCCAACATGGCCGTCGTGCCCGTGCAGACGTGCTACGAGAGCTGGTGCTACGGCATGCCGATGTACGCGGTGTACAACGGCTCCAACGCCGGCACGCACGTCGTGGTCGACATCGTCGGGTTCTTCGAGTCACGCAACGACGTCAGCGGCCTGCGGTTCAAGCCGATCAAGCCGACCCGCATCGCCGACTCGCGGATCGCTCAGGGCCTTCCGGGTGCCATCGGTGCCGGGAAGACCTCCACGGTCACCACACCGAGCGCGCTGGTCGGGGTGGACACCTACGCCCTGTCGCTCAACGTCACGGCGGTCAGCCCGACGGCCAACACGTACCTGACGGTGTGGCCGTCCGGCGTCGGACGCCCCGCCATCAGCAACCTCAACCCGTCGAAGGGACAGATCGTGCCGAACGCCGCCCTCACCGGCATCGGCCCCGACGACGTGTTCAACATCTACAACAACCTGGGTTCGACGCACGTACTGGTCGACGTGGCTGGCACGTACGACCTGCCGTGGGGCTCCGGAATGGCGATCGCCGCCGGAATCCAGCCAGGAACCCAGGCGCCCGCTCTCGGCGCCGGCACGACCGTCTCCCGCCGGTCAGGGCCGTAGCACGAGCGAGGTTTCCGGGTCGTAGAGGCGCAGCGCCTCTGGGGTGCTGCGCAGCCAGACGGTGTCGTCGGGCGCGACCCGGAAACCCGGCGCGGTCTGCACCTTGATCTGGTGCTCGCCGAGCCGCACGGTCAGGAGCACCGCCGCGCCGGTGGGCTCGACGACCTCCACCGTGGCGGTGACCCATCCGGGCGCCGCCTCGGTGGAGACCTCGATGTTCTCGGCTCGCACGCCGACCAGTACCGGCCGACCCACCCATTCGTCCAGTGTGGATGGTGCGGCCAGGTGCTGGTCGCCGAGGGCCAGTACGGGTTTGTCGCCGTTGCGCTCCACAGTGGCGGGTATGAAGTTCATCGGTGGCGCGCCGAGGAAGCCGCCCACGAACCGCTCACTCGGCCGGTCGTACACGTCGAGGGGCGCACCCAGTTGCACGATCCGGCCGCCGCGCATCACCGCGACCCGGTCGCCGAGTGACATCGCCTCCGCCTGGTCGTGCGTGACGTACAGCGTCGTGGTGCCGATCTGCCGGACGATTTTCTTCAACTCCGCCCGGAACTCCAGGCGCAGCAACGCGTCCAGGTTGGACAGTGGCTCGTCCATGAGCAGTACGCCCGCGTCGACCACGATCGCGCGAGCCACCGCGACCCGCTGCCGTTGCCCGCCGGAGAGCTGCGCCGGGTACCGGTCGAGGTACTCCTCCAGGTGCAGCAGCTCGGCCGCACGGCGTACCCGGCGATCGATCTCGTCACCGGGCACCTTGCGCATCGCGAGGCCGAAGCCGATGTTCTGCCGGACCCTCATGTGCGGGAAGATCGCGTACGACTGGAACACCATCGACAGCCGACGCTCGCGGGCGGGCAGGCGCGTGACGTCGCGGCCGCCGAGGCTGACCGTGCCGCTGTCGGGCCGTTCGAGTCCAGCCACCATCCGCAGCAGGGTCGTCTTGCCGCAGCCGCTGGGTCCGACCAGTACCAGGAACTCGCCCTCGGCGACTTCGAGCGACACGTCGTCGGTGGCCCGTGGGCCGCCCGGGGTGTACGCCTTGACGAGGTTGCGCACCACGATGTCGCTCATCTCAACGTCGTCCCCCACATGTTGAGCAGATACCGTCGCATGATCGCGATAAAAACCACGGCGGGCAGCACCAGCGCGAAGCCGCCCGCGAACCGGTACGCCAGCGGCGAGTCGGACAGCGTGGTGAGCACCTGCGCGGGCAGGGTGCGCTGGTTGAGCGTCAGGATCGTGGCGCCGAGCACCTCGTTCCACGACAGCACGAACGTGAACATGGCCGCCGCCGCGATGCCCGGCAGCGCCTGCGGCACCACGATTCGCAGAAACGCCTTCATCGGCGAGGCGCCGAACACCATCGCCGCCTCCTCCTGCTCCCGCGAAACCCCCACGAAGATCGCGGCCGTGATCAGCACGGTGGTCGGTAGGGCAAGCGCAGTGTGCAGCAGGGTGACCGCGTACGTGGTGTCGTAGAGGCCCGCGTTCAGGAAGATCCGGGCGAGCGGCACCGACAGCACGACGATCGGCAACGCCCGGGTCAGCAGCAGGAACATCTGGTACGGGCCGCGCCCGCGAAACGCGTACCTGGCGACCGCGTATCCGCCCGGCACGCCGATCAGCAGCGACAGCAGGACCGTGCCGATGCCCACGGTCAGCGAGTTGACGAAGCCGGGCACGATGCCGGTGGTGTCCAGGAACGTCCGCAGCGTCTCGACCGACGGGTCGGTGGGCAGCAGCGGCAGCGGAAACCGGTTCAGCGACTCGCGGCTCGACAGCGCCGCCAGCGCGATCAGATACAGCGGCACACCCATGAAGAGGGTGATCGCCACGCAGGCGACCTGCACCCAGGCCCGGCGACTCATCGCGTCTCCGTCTGGTCGCGCATCAGCCGCAGATAACCGGCCGCCGCCAGCATCGACACCGCGAGGATGACCAGCGCGATGGCGGCGGAGACGTTCGGGTTGAGCTGCACCGAGTACCACTGGTAGGTCTCGCCGACGAGCAGCGGCAGGTTGCGTCCGGTCAGCGCCTGCGCCACCGCGAACGTCTCCAGCGCGAGGATCGTGCGCAGGATCAGCGCCACCTGGAGGCTGGGCCGCAACTGCGGCAGGATCACGTGCCGCACCCGCTGCCAGTAGGTCGCGCCGAACACCTCGGCCGCCTCGTCGTAGTCCTTCGGGATGCCCTGCATGCCGGCGACGACGATCACGAAGACCAGCGAGGTGGCGCGCCACAACTCAGCGAGCACGACCGCGATGAACATCGTGACCGGGTTCTGGTACGACAGCCACGCGTATCCGTCGATCCCGATCATGTCGAGCGCCGAGTTCAGGTAGCCGCGGTCGGTGAAGACCGACAGCCAGACGAGCCCGGCGGCGAGATCGCTGATCGCCAGCGGGATCACCCAGATGTAGAAGTGGAACCCGGCGAAGCGCGGCCGCTCCCGCAGCAGCAGCGCCATCGCGATGGCGAACGCGAACTGCAGCGGGATCAGCACCACGATCAGCAGCAGCGTGTTGCGGGCGGCCGTCCAGAAGTACGGATCGTCGAGCATCCGGCGCAGGTACGCCGTGGTGGGCCCGTCCGGGCCCACCAACGCCTGCCCGACGCCGACCACCAGCGGCCACATGAACAGCGCCGTCATGAAGATCAGCGACGGCGCGATCAGCAGGACCGCGGCGGGCGGCGTCCGCCGACCTGTCCGGGCCATCAGGCCACCCGGCAAGGGGTACCTGTCGGGTCCGGCCGCCAGCACGCCACCTTCAGCTCTTCGAAAATCGTGTTGAGCTGCCCCGCCTGCCGGTCGAGCACCTGCTGGATCGGCTTGCCGTCGAGGCAGATCTCCTTGAAGCAGTTCTTGAAGATCTGCGTGACCTCGCCCTCCTTGGCGCCGAGGCCGACAGGAGGCAGCGAGGCGATCGCGTTCTGGGCGCCCTGCTGCCCGCGTACCGCCGTCGCCTCCAGCCCGACAGCGCCCGGCAGGTCAGACGGCAGGTCAGCGCTCGTCACCGGGAAGAACGCGTTTTGCTTGAGCACCTCGGCCTGCACGTCTGCGCTGGTGAGCGCCTTGATGACCTCCTTGGCCCGGTCGGTCTCCGGTGCGCCCTGCGGGATGCCGAGCCCGGCGACCACGAGCATGTACCCGAGCCCCTTTGGCCCCGACGGCGCCGGCACCATCACCCAGTCGTCGGGCTTGTCTCCGGGAGCGTTGACCAGGCGCGCGACGTGGTCCCACGCGACAAGCACCTCGCCGCGCTGCAGCGGCTCCTGCATGTTGTCGTAGTTGGTGGACGCCGGTGCCGCCTGCGCCCACAGCTCTTTCATGTACTGCCAGCCCGTGACCGCCTCCGCGCTGCGGAACGTGGTGATCTGGCCGCCGGTGAAGCTCGGCAGCAGGAACCCCTGGAAGAACCGGTGATAGAGGCCCTTCGGCCCGGCCGGGAACCCGAAGATCGGCTTGTTGCCGTTGGCCCGCCGCCCGGCGACCATCCAGGACAGGAACTGGTCGTACGTCAGCTTCTGCACGTCGGCGCCGCTCGGCAGCCACTGCAGCGCCTTCTTGTTCACGGCGACCACATAGGTGGCCTGCATCCACGGGATGTACTTCGTGGTGCTCCCGCCCAGCTTCGCCAGCTCGGTGAGGTCGGACGCGAACCCGCGGTCGCCCAGGTCGCCGATCAGGTCGTCCAAATCGGTCAGCCGGCTGCCGTGCGGCGCCAGGTCACCATGCAAGCCGCCGGCGATGCTGACCTGCACCTTCTTGGCGTCGACCTGCGACTGGATCGTGGAGGCGAAAATGCTCGGCTCCACCGGGTTGTACGCCACCTTCGCGGCGGTGACCTTGTCGGCCAGGATTTTTTCGAACCGCTGCCGCTCCTCGACGGGAGTGAACTGCGTCGACATGAAGTTGACCGTGCCGCTGCCGCCATCGGCGCCGCTGGTCGACACACCGCCGCAGGCGGTCAGCGCCGGCGCGGCCACCGCGCCGATGCCAAGACCTAGCAGCGTGCGGCGGCTCAGTCGCGGCGTCTCGTATCGCTTCGCCATCGTCACTCCCCAGGATCGGATGCTGAGCGTTCTGGTACTTCTGAATGAATCTATGTGATTTCAGTCTCTTCCGCTCAGTACAAGCGAGCGTTTGTCAGACTGCTGCGGTGAACGCCTTCCTGGACCAGTTGCCCGCGCTGATCGGCGTTGCCGTCGGCACGCTGGGCACGATCCTCGCCACGTCCGTCAGCGATCGTTCGAAGTGGACGCGCGCGCAGGCGGTCCGGTGGGACGAGCGGCGCGTCGACGCGTACGCCACGTTCGCGCGCGCCGTCAAGGAGATGCATCTCGTGGCGATGCGGCTCACCCGGTCACCGGCGACCGACCCGGCCGGCCTTCACGAGCTCAACGAGGCCGACAACGAGTGCTCCAAGGCGTGGGAGGGCGTACTCCTGCTCGGCGACGCCGGCACGGTCGACGCCGCTCGAGAGTGGCGCGAGTCGGTGTACCAGCTCGTCTCGGCCGCGCGCGGACGCGCGAGTGCGGACTTCGATCGCGACACGGCCCTGCACCGTGCCGACGAGGGCCGCGACCGCTTCTACGCCGCGGCGCGCACGAGCCTCGCCGTCGGCGGTGCGGTCGCCCAGGCACCCTGGCTGATCCAACGCAGGCGCCGCACATAGCCGGTCTCGCGGGTGACGTGGCACGATGTGCGCGGATCCACGGGGGAGGACAAAAAATGCGATTCGGGTACGCCGTTTTGGCTGGCGTCATCACGATGGCGAGCGTGCCTGCCCCTGCGGTGGCGGTGCCTCACGCGTCGGCGGCGCCGCACACCACGGTGACGCGCGATGGCGCCCGGCTCGACGTCGAACGCGCCCACACGGTCGGTGTCGCCGCACCGAAGCTCGCGGCCGCGGCGACGACGTCCACGATGGACCTCGACCGCGACGGCAAGGACGAGATCGTCGCCGGCGGCTTCATCGACAACGGCTACGGCGTGATCGTCACGTACTCCGGCCTGCCACAGCGCGACCTCATCGAATCGCCGATCTTCTCGCCGACGCGACCCAACTTCGGTGACGCGATGACGTCCGGCGACTTCAACGGTGACGGGTACGGCGACCTGGCGGTCGGAAACCCGGGTGAGTTCGCGCCGACCGGCGCAGACCGAGCCTTCGGCGGCGCGGTGTGGATCTTCTACGGCGGCGCGAGCGGCCTCAATCTCGACCAGCCCCAGCACATCAACCAGAACGTCGCAGGCGTGCCAGGTGACATGGAAAGCTACGACATGTTCGGGCATGCCGTGGCCGCCGGTGATCTCAACGGCGACGGCCGCGACGACCTCGCCATCGGCGCGTACGGCGACAAGGTCAACGGTCAGCCGAACGCCGGCTCGGTGACCGTCCTGTACGGCGCCGCCGGTGGGCTGGCCACCACGGGCACCCAGTTCCTGACCCAGGAGACCGCCGGCATCCCCGGCACCGCCGTGACAGACGACTCCTTCGGATACGGGCTCGCCGTAGGAGACATGACCCGGGACGGATACGCCGACCTGGCCATCAGCGCGCCATCGGATACCAACGCCACCAACGAAAGTGGCCTGATCATGTTGCTTCGCGGCAGCGCGACCGGCGTCGTCACCACCGGCATCACCTCGTTCAACGGCGCATCACGCGGTCTCAGCGCCATCGGCGAAGGCATGGCGATCGCCGACATCGACGGTGACGGCGACGGCGATCTGGTGGCCGCCGCACCGCGCAGCTGGATCGGGTACCTCATCTACGTCCCGGGTGTGGCCGCCGGGCTGGACGTCGCCCGCGTCAGGACAATCAGCATGGAGACGCCGGGCGTGCCCGGCGATCCGAACGTCCACCTACCCGACGAGACGCCTCACGCGTACTTCGGCAACGCCCTGTCGACCGGCGACGTCACCGGCGACGGCCGTGCCGACGTGCTCACCGGTGCCATCACGTACGACGCCAACGGGGTACGCGACTCGGGCGCGGTCTTCCTCATCCCCGGCCAGGCCGGCGGTCTCACCGGGGCTGGCACACTCATGCTGACCCAGCGCGCCGCCAGAGCACCCGTACGGCGTGCGCAGCCCGGTTGCCAGCGCCCGGGGCAGTACGAGTACTTCGGCGAGGCCAACGCCATTTTGAACCTGGACGGCGTCGGCGCGCTCGACATGCTGACCGGTACGAGCGGCGAGGCGGAAAGCGGCCTGATCGTCAAAATCGGCATGAAGTACGCCTCCCAGCGCCCCGTCGCGGGCCGCCCGGTGCCGGTTCGCGTGGCGGGCGCTCTCACCGTGACAAGCTGCCAGACCGGCGCGACCCTAGGCGCCCACTCAGCAGGCCACACCCTCCTCCACCACTAACACTCCCCCCGCCCGCGCCTTCTCCGCCGATCAAGGGCGAATGCACGTGGTTGGATCTCTTTTCCGCGTGCGTTCGCCCTTGATCCATGCAGATCTCCTTGATCGGCGCTGCCGATTCAGGCCGCGCGGTCGCGACGACCGGCGCCGGCCGCGGCCTGGCGTCAGGGCGAGAGCGACGACCGATCTCGGGCAGCGGCGGCGCCGGGCACCAGCGCCCGACCGGATCGTCCCGTTGCGCGCCGCAGGCCGCCGGCGGCACGGCGGATCTCGTTGATCGGCGTCCGCGCCGCCCAAGGACGCGCGCGCCAGATCTTGGCGCTACGCTGCACGGCGACCCACCGGGGCAATCTGGATGGGTTACGGCCGAATGGCGCCCCAACGCCCCAAGATCTCAGCGCGCGGCGTCGTGGGCCGTAGTTCTGCGGGCCACCGTGGCTCTGGCGGCGCCAGCGCGCCAAGCTCCCGCATACCGACGCTTGATCGAGGTGCGGGCCACTGAATGTTCGGCGTGTTGCCGCCGCTGGGAAGCTTCCAGGCCGTCGCGGCCAGCGACCCTTGCCCTAGGACCCACAACCGCATGGCATCCCGGAACGACGAAGGGCGCCCCCTCCGAAGAGGAGAACGCCCTGGTCAAGATGTTGCGCGCCCGAAGGGATTCGAACCCCTAACCTTTTGATCCGTAGTCAAATGCTCTATCCGTTGAGCTACGGGCGCAGGTGCTCGACCAGTCTACATACCCGGCCGTGGCGCGGAGACTCCGGGATTCGAACCCGGGAGGGGCGGTAAGACCCCAACCGCATTAGCAGTGCGGCGCCATAGACCAGACTAGGCGAAGTCTCCAGGTGGCCCTCTCAGGCCACCGCCGGTCGAGGATACCGTGACCGCCTGCCGGGCAGCAAAGAGGTACGCCGTTTCCGGGAGGTGCGCCGCGCTGATCGGGACTAGGCTCCCACGACATGGAGGAGGACCAGCGGTCCAGCGGCCGGCGACCCCGGGCGACCGGCCAGCGGGCCGAGCCGCAGGAGAAGGCCACTGGCCGGCAGGCCAAGCCGCGCGGCCGCAGCCCGGAGGCGGCGTTCACCCCGCCCGAACCCGAGCCTGAGCAGCCTCGGAAGCAGCCCGCCAATCGGCCCGAAGCTTCCCGTCCGGCGCCGTCGGTGCTCTTCCAAGCCCCGGCGCCACCGCCGGCAACCCCCAGACCCACCACCCCGCCGCCCGCCCCCGAGCTGCCCTTCGATGTCCCTCGCGGTGAGCCGTCCGCACGAAGCGAGCCATCTACACAAGGCGAACCGTCCGCACATAGCGAGCGAGCCGTGTCGCAGGACGAGGGCACACCGGCCAAGCCAGCCGAACGCGCGACCAAGGCGACGCGGGCCAAGAAGGCCCCGGCCAAGGCGACGCCACCAAAGGCTGCGCAGCCCCAAGCCGCAGCTCCCGGCGCTACATCCGCCAAGGCGGCGCCTGCCAAGAAGGCACCGATCAAGGCCGCACCAGCGAAAGCCGCACGGGCGAAGGCGGCGCCACGCTCGACGGCGACGGCCAATGAGATGTCCGCCACAGCTGCGCCGGACGACACGGCAGCCGCGCCGGCGGCCGAGCCCGCATCCCAAACCGCGGTCACGCCGCCAGCGCCGGCTAAGAAGGCCAGAAAGGCAGCGTCCGCGCGTCGAACCGCCGCGTCGGCAGAGAGCTCACCAGCCGAGACCGCGACGCCAGCCGGGACCAAAGCGGCAGCCGAGACACCGGCCGCCACCGCTACCACCGCCGCACAAGAGCAAGTCAAGACGCCTGCCACGCAGGAGCGCGCCGCGACGTCAGCCGCAAGCCAGACCAACGCCGCGCAGGAGCAAGCCGCGACACCGGCCGCCACCGAGAGCGCCGCTACACAAGAGCAGGCCGCGACGTCAGCGGCAAGCCAGAGCGCCGCCGAGCCGGAGCAAGCTACGAGCGAAAGAGCGACCGCACCGGAGCAGGTCGAGGCGCCGGCCTTGAGCGCGAGCGCCTCGCCGCACGAGCAAGTCGGCGCGACCGCGGGAACGGAACCGATTTCGCCAGCCAAAGAAGCGTCCGTCAAGAAGGCGGTCAAGGCCGCCAAGAGGGCTGCCGCGCCGGTACGGGATGAGGCGAAACCACCGATCGTGGTGGCGCCGCGCGCGGTACCCGGGCTGCTGGACCGGCCCGGCCATGCGCCCGAATTGCTCGCAGCGACCGCCGTGCGGACCATGGGCCCGCGCGCTCGCGCGTGGGCTACGCAGACCCGAGCCACCTATCCGGCCGCGACGCCTGACGGCCTGGCGCGGCTTGCGACGCAGCGGTATGTGCGGCTCGCTGGCGCCAGCGGGGTGGTTTCGGCGGTTGCGGGCATGTTCGGGCCGCTGGCGGAACTGGCCGCGCTCGGGTGGGCACAGGCTGGGCTCGTGCTGCATCTCGCGGCGGCGTATGGGCACGATCCGACGGACCCGGAGCGCGCGGTGGATCTGTTGGTCCTGACCCGGGTGTACCCGACGGTCGAAACCGCGCGGGCGGCGCTCGCCGCTGCCGAGGTCGCGGAGGCCGAGGACCAGCCGGTGCAGCGTGCTGCCGAGGCGCTCTGGCGGGTCGCGGCGCCGCTGGCTGGGCAGACTGGTGGCTGGCTGGCGATGCGGCTGGTTGCGCGGGCTATCCCCGGGGGCGCGGCGGTCACCGCGGCGGCGGGCGACGCCGCCGCTGTCGCGCGGCTCGCGAGCCGCGCTCGCGCGCACTACCGCGCTTGATCGGCCGCGCCGATCAAGGAGAACCGCATCGATCAAGGGCAAAACACGCGGAAAAGAGATCAAAGCACGCGCATTCGCCCTTGATCGGCGGAGAGAGGGGCCCGGCGCGGGCGGGGCGAGAGCGGCGCGGGCGGGGCGCGGCGCGCGGACGCGGCGGAGAGAGCGATATTGGGCTACCGCGATGCCCGTCGTGCGCGAGACCGTTGCTCCCGCGGCCTCACCGTCCGCGGCTACCCGGCGTCAGAGCCAGGACCAATGGTCCTTGAGCAGGGTGTATCCGACGAACGCCACGACGTCGAGCAGCGTGTGCGCGATTATCAGTGGCACCACACGCTTGCAGCGCAGGTAGAACAGCGCGAACACCACGCCCATCACCGCGTTGCCAACGAATCCGCCGAACCCCTGGTAGAGGTGGTAGGAGCCGCGGAGCAGCGCGCTGGCCGCGACGACGGCGCGGATCCGCCAGCCCATCTCTTGCAGCCGGGTCATCAGGTATCCGACGACGATGACCTCTTCGAGTATCGCGTTCTGGGCGGCCGCCAAGATCAGTACCGGTACCGCCCACCACACGTCGTTGAGTGCGGCCGGTACGACGGTGGCGTTGATGCCGAGGGCGTGGGCGCCGAAGTACAGGCCGAGGCCGGGGATGCCGATTCCCACCGCGAGCAGCGCACCCCACCGGAGGTCGAACGCGGGTCGGCGGCAGTCGATACCGAGCGCCCGCCGGCCGTCGCCATCGCGGTTGAGCAGGTGGAGGGCGAGCAGGACGGGTACCAGGTTGAAGAAGATGCCCAGGAGTTGGTACGTCAGGTCGAGGTACGGCCGGTCCGACCGTGATGGGTTGAGCGTGGCGGTCTGCTGGGACAGCGACTGTTCGGCGGTGAGCCGCGCGATGATCGTGACCAACGAGTACACCGCGCTCGCGCCGAGCGACACACCTAGGACCAGCAGAACCTCGGTGCGCCGGACGGCGCGATCCACAGGAGACGAGGCAAGGTCAACCGTCACCCGACCACTGTGCCCGACGTTTGGGCCAACTGCCTCTCCCGGACGCCGAAGAAGTCACCCCCTTTGCGGCGTACGTCGTCGGTGCCCCACGCCCGGTCCCGCGGCACCTTGATCATCCGTGGGATGTGCTTGGCGCAGTGGATGTACGCCTCCTCGACGAAGACCCGCACCCAGCGTTCGGCGCGCCGGCCCGGTACCGGGTCGACGGGCAGGCCGGGATGGGTGGCGCGCATGACGTCGTCGTCGACGATCGTGGCCGCCCCGTTGACGTGCAGGCCGATGACGTCGCGTACGAAGTCGACGAAGAGGAGCCCCACGTGGGCGTTCTCCACGATGTTGCCGAGACTGGCGAGCACCCCGTTGCCCCGGTACTCCGGCCAGGCCAGCACGCGCGGATCGAGCACGTTGACGAAGCCCGCCGGTCCTGCCCGAAATGTGCAGTCGCATTCGCCGGCGGCATCGGAGCTCGCCACGAACATCATTTCCTGTCTTGCAAGAAACTCGATCATCTGGGGGTTCAGGTGATCGAGCATTTGCTGTGTGTAGAACCTTTCGGCCCGCTCCGCCGTACCGCATTCTTGCTGCAAGAGATGCTCGCCGCTCATATCGGTGCCTCCCAACCTCACGGCGCGTGGCGAAACGGTAGCGAGGAGTGTTCAGGTTAAGTCGCACACTCTGTGCGACTTACCGGCACGTTAAGTCGTCACCCTGAAACTCTCGTGCTCTCCGAGAGAAGGGCTTCAATGGGTAATCTCTCGCGGTTGCTCAAGGAGAGCTGGACCCTTGTCGAGGAGCAGCAGGACAAGGTCGCCGGCTATTTCTACGCGCGGATGTTCCTGTCCAACCCGCACCTGCGGACGCTCTTTCCCGTACACATGGATGTCCAGCGGGCCCGCCTGCTCGGCGCCATCGTGACGGCGATCCAGACCCTCGACGATCCGGAACGCTTCGAGGACTACCTACGCGCCTTAGGACGCGACCACCGCAAGTTTCACGTGCAACCAGAGCACTACGACGTGGTGCGGGACGCGCTGCTGGAGTCGCTCCGGACGTTCGCCGGGGAGCACTGGGGCGTCGAGTACGAGCAGGCGTGGTCCGACGCGTACAACGTGATCGCGAAGAAGATGATGGCCGGCGCCGACGCGGACACGAACCCGCCGTTCTGGCACGCCGAGGTGCTCTCGCACGAGCGCCGCAGCCGCGACATCGCGGTGTTCACACTCCGGCCTCTCCAGCACACACTGGAGTACCGCGCCGGCCAGTACGTCAGCGTCGAGGCGCCTCGCTATCAGCCGCGACTCTGGCGGACGTACTCGATGGCCAACGCCCCGCGACCGGATGGCACCCTCGATTTTCACGTCCGGGCGCTCGGCGCGGGGTGGGTCTCCAGTGCTCTGGTTCGCCGGGTGAAACCCGGCGACCTGCTGCGGATCGCGGCGCCGATGGGTTCGATGACGCTGGACCGCAAGTCGACCCGCGACATCGTCTGCGTTGCCGGGGGCACCGGACTGGCCCCGATCCGGGCCCTCATCGAGGAGCTGACCCGCTACAACCGCACCAGATGGGTGCATGTGTTCTTCGGAGCCAAGGACCGGGAGGATCTCTACGACCTCGACGAACTCAACCGATTGGCGGCGCGCCACCCGTGGCTGTCGGTGGTGCCCGCGTGCAGCGACGACAAGAGCTTCACCGGCGAGCAGGGCAACATCAACGACGTGGTGGCGCGCTTCGGGCCGTGGGAGAACCACGACTTCTTCGTCTCCGGCTCGGCGCTCATGGTGAAACACACCCTGCGCACGCTGGCGGAGATGCAGGTGCCGGCGGTCCGCATCAAGTACGACGCGTTCGGCGACATCTGATCAGTATCGCCAGGGCGTGCCCGCCTCCCGGTACTCCTCGACGGGCACCAGCGGGACGCCGGGCGTCATGCGATCGGCGTAGAGCCGGCCCTCCAGGTGGTCGATCTCGTGAGCGACCAACCGGGCCATGCCGTGCTCGAACGACGTGATCACCCGGCTGCCGTCCCAGTGCGCGTGCTCGACGTGCAGCCGCAACGGGCGCGCCACCAGGCCGCGCACATCGAAAAACGACAGGCATCCCTCGTACTGCTCGTCCGCCTCGGACGACGAGTCGACGACCCGGGGGTTGAGCAGCACCACCGCATCGGCGCCCCGGTCGACGGGGCGCACGACGGCGGCGGCCCACGGGATCCCGATCTGCGGCGCCGCGAGCCCGACGCCCTTGGCGAAGGAGTGCAGCTCCTCGACCCGGTCGAGCGTCGTCATCAGCCGCTCGATGATGCCGCGCGCGGCCTCCTCGTCGGCCGGCAACACGAACTGTCGCGCCGGCTGGCGCAGGCTGTCGGCCCCCCGCTGCACGATGCCAACAGACCGCATCCGCTCGCTCGCGCGAGAGCCACCGCGACCCGACCTCGGCGGCGGGCCGTTCGCGCGGAAGCGCCACTCCAGGCGGTACCGGGCGTTGAGCGGCGGCGACTCGGTGGTCCACTCGAAGACCATCCGGTCGTTCTCCGAGCGTTTCACCAGAGGAGTACGCAGCGGCGCCTCCTCGGACGACAGCGACGTCTCGACGCCCCACACCTGCGGGTCGAGCCCTTGAGGGAAGTCCAGGCGCACCGCGAGCCGCCGGGTGGGCAGCCGCACCGCACGCTGGAACCACTGTCCCCACTTCTCGTGGCCGACCGTGTAGGCGTACTCGATCGTGGTCCGCTGCCCGGGATAGAGCGGGAACCGTCCGTCCGCGTTCTCGAAGAGGAGCCACACCTCTTTGAACGCGTCCCGGTCGTGCTTCTTACGAAATTCCATCGCTTCGCGACCCGGCTCTTCGCCGCACCATGCCTGGAGGTCAAGCTCAGCGAAGCTGAGAGGATGCTCGCGGTGGTGCCGGTTCGAGCGTTCGGGATCGTTCGGGTACCGGTCGACGGCCACCCGCACGAGGTAGCGCGTGACCGGCTCGGTGCCCGCGTTGTAGAGCGAGCGCCGGATCACGCATCGGTACGAGCCCTCCCGGTAGGAGAGGGTGGCAACCTCCTGTTCGACGATCAGGCCGGTGCCGGGCGGCAGCCACTGCTCGGGTACCGGAGGATCACGGTGGCTGGCCGCCGCGGACCGCGCGTGGCGCAGCTCGTCATACTCCTGGTACCGCTGCCAGATCGCGCCGCCGGCGCCGAGCACCGCCTCCGCGCGCCGCGCGAAATCCTCTGTGGGACGGTGGCGGCGCCCTTCGACGTGGCTCACGTAGGAGGGGTCGAAACCCATCCGAGCAGCGAGCTGCTTCTTACTCAGGTTGCGCTCGGTGCGCCACCTGCCGAGTTCGGACGCGAACGTATCGGCCGCCCGCTCGATGGGCGATGTCGTCATGCTGGGTCCCTGAGGGCCGGGACCTTCAGTCTCCTTTCCGACTCCCCTGTGCTCACGAGGAGTGCCGCGTTCCCGACAAAAGCCTTGACAAACTCGACCGGGCGTTACTCGGACATCACTCTACGTAGAGGTTGGATCCTCTGGATCTGGGTACCACTCTCGGTAACCACGGATACCGTGAGTGACACATGAGACAGGATTGCTCCATTCTCTGGTTAGCCTTGCCTTAGTAGGCTAGGGTTGGCCATCGGTCCTGGAACGAAGGGAATTGTTCGGCGTGGCATCGGTGGCACAGCGGCAGACCAGGCGCATAGCCGGCGGTCACTCGCGCACCGATCTTCACACCGGAGACGACGTAGCGTGACTACGGCCGTCCCCCACCGCATCCAGGCGATCGACCCACTGGCGCCGATCACCTCGACGCTGCGGTCCATGTTCGGCACCGACGACCTGCCAGGACTCGCGCCGGGCCTGATCGTCACGGGTGGCACCGGCAACTGGATCTCGGCGACCGACCTCGCCAGCGGAGCCCGCCTCGGCGATCTGCTCGCGGCAGCCAAGCGACGCTGGGAGGCATCTCCGCACGCGGCCGCCGCGCTCGCCTGGAAGTCCTACACGTACTGGCTGGCCCTCCCCGCCGCGCTCGGCTGGGCATCGGCGCGGCGCGTCCCGCTACTCGACCCAGCCAACGTACAGGTCAACCTCGATCGAGGACCGCTCCTGACGGTGGGCCTGCGCCGGTCGATCCCGGTGGCGGTACTGCCATCCGACCCGCTCGCCCTCGCCGGCCTGCCCGAGGTCCGGGTGGTCGCCGACGAGGCGGCGCTGCTCGCATCGCTGCGCGAGTCGCTGCTAGACGCCCACCTCACGCCCATGCTCGACGCCATCCACGCTCACGTCCGGCTCGGGCACCGCACACTGCTCGGTTCGGTCAGTTCGGGGATCGCACACGCCATCCTGCGGGCAGCCGACGTGCTCCCCGGCTCCACCGTCGAACACATCGGCACACTGTTGGCGGCGCTGGGCATCGACGATCTGATCGAGTTGGTCCCCGGACCGACCGGCGAGCCGACAGTGCAGCGCAAGACCTGCTGTTTGGCATTCACCTTGCCCAAGCCCAAAATCTGCTCCGGCTGCTGCATCTCCCCCCGCTAACCGCCACGTCCCACCCGCCGCGCACCGCACTCGCCGCAGCGCGGCCGCCCTCGCGGCGCCGAGCCTTTTCGTCGATCAAGGGCGAATGCACGTGCTTTGATCTCTTTTCCGCGTGCATTTGCCCTTGATCGATGCGATTGCCCTTGATCGGCGGTGCTCAGGTTTGGTACGTCCCCCGCAGCGTCGCCCTGGCCAGGGTGTGAAATGCGAGGTTGAACCCGACCACCGCGGGCGCGACGTCGGGGTTGACGTCCAGCCGGTCGACGTCGATGGCGTGCACCGCGAAGACATACCGATGCGGCCGGTCGCCACCGGGCGGTGCGCTGCCACCATAGGCCCGCGTGCCATAGTCGTTGCGCACGTGGAAGCCACCGTGCACGTCGCTCGCGCCGGCGCCGCGCTCAAGCTCCGTCACCGAGGCGGGCAGGTTGACCAGGACCCAGTGCCAGAACCCGCTGCCAGTCGGCGCGTCGGGGTCGTAGCACGTCACGACGAAACCGCGGGTCTCAGCCGGGAAGCCCGACCAGGCCAGGTGCGGCGAAAGATTCTGTCCACCGACGCTGTCGTGCGCGAACGTGGCGTCGAGCGGCTTACCGTCCTGGATATCGTCACTGGTGAGCGTGAACGACGGCACAGTTGGCAGCAGGTCGTACGGGTCCGGCGCAATAGGACGATCGAGACTCATGCCGCCATCCTTCCACTTGATCGCGGCCGGTGTGGCGACGCTCTGCCACGCCGCCGGATCCTGGCAGCGCTGTGCGCGGCGACAGGGAGACGACACACTTCCAGGGTTGCGTACCGAAACTTTGCCACGCATTTGCCACGACAGGTCAGCGGAAGCAAGAGCCTCGCTGATCTGGAATCCGCAGGCTAGACAGCCTCTTTGGCTGGTGAGAGCGGAGGGTGTGGGATTCGAACCCACGAGGACACTCACGCGCCCTAGCGGTTTTCAAGACCGCCGCCATCGGCCACTAGGCGAACCCTCCGTGGCCGCCGCCGGAGCGGCAGCCGTGCCTAGTGTGCCATGCCCCGCCGCCCGCTCGCCGATCGAGGACTAATCCATCGATCAAGGGCAAACACACGTGAAAAAGAGATCCAACCACGTGCATTCGCCCTTGATCGACGCGCAGGGCACGCGACGCGCAGAGCACGGGGAGCGTGGGCAGTGTGGGGCGGGTGTGGAGGAGGATGGAGGTATGCGTGCGGTCAGGATTGTGCGGCCGGGTGGGCCGGAGGTGTTGGAGTGGGTTGAGGTGCCGGATCCCACGGTCGGTCCGGGCGAGGTGCTCGTCAAGGTCACGGCCAGCGCCGTCAACCGGGCCGACCTCCTCCAGAGACAGGGGAACTACACGCCACCGCCAGGCTCATCCCAGTACCCGGGACTTGAGTGCAGCGGCGTGATCACAGCGACCAACTCCCCGGTCTGTGCGCTTCTGGCCGGCGGCGGCTATGCCGAGATGGTGGCCGTGCCTGAAGCGCACACGCTGCCCATCCCCCGCAACCTCAGTGTCGAGGAGGCTGCCACGCTGCCCGAGGTCGCGTGCACGGTCTGGTCGAATCTTGTCCAGATCGCCGGCCTCAAGAAGGGTGAGACGCTGCTCGTGCATGGCGGCGGCAGCGGGATCGGGACGTTCGCGATTCAGTTTGGGGCGGCGCTTGGAGCTCACGTGGTTACCACCGCGCGGCGGGCCAAGCACCAGGCGCTCAAGGAGCTCGGCGCGCACCAGACGATCGACTACACCGAGCAGGACTTCGCCGCCGAGGTCAAGGCCGACGTCATCCTCGACATCATGGGCGGCGCCTACCTCGATCGGAATATTGAGGCACTCGCCCGGCACGGACGGATCGTCGTGGTCGGGCTGCAGGGTGGTCGGAAGGGCGAGCTTAACCTCGCCGGCCTGATGGCGAAGCGGGGCACGATCTCCGGAGCGCTGTTGCGGTCGCGACCTCACGATGAAAAAGCCGCCATCGTACGCGGTGTGCGTGACGAGGTCTGGCCGCTGATCGAGTCTGGGGCGATCAAGCCCGTGATCGACCGGCGGCTGCCCATGTCGCAGGCGGCGGAAGCGCATCGAATTGTGGAGGCGAGCGAGCACCTCGGCAAGGTGGTACTGCTGGCAGAGTGAGGCCCCGACGCCGCACGTGCGTCGGGGCCTCAGCCGACCCTCCCCAGGTCGGGCCTGTGGGCTGACGAAAAGCGCCAAGGCGCCAAAGTGCTGAGCAGAAGCGCTAGAGCGTCAGCGTCCAGGTGTTGATGTAGCCGGTGTCGTTCGCGACGACATCTTGCACCCTCAGGAGCCAGGTGCCGTTGGCGGCCTCGCCCGACAGGTTCGCCGTGTACGTCGTGTTGATGTTGTCGGCACTGTCGAACAGGCTGCGGTTCTTGAGCCGGTACGCGGTGCCGTCTGGCGCCACCACGTCGATGACCACGTCACCGCGGTACGTGTGCACGATGTTGACGGCCACCGTCGAGCTGGTCGACGGTGCGCGGCCGCAGCCGGCGATGGTGATCGCGCTGGTGACCGCGGCGCCGGCGTCCGGGATGGAGACGTCGGTGCCGTTGCTGCCGGTGCAGCTACCGGTGCTGCCGCCGGTGACGGTCAGGCTGTACGTGGCGGTCCGGGTCGCGGACGCGCCGGTTCCGGTCACCGTGATCGTGTAGGTGCCGGACGGGGTCGACGCCGAGGTGGCGAGCGTCAGGGTCGACGAGCCTCCCGACGTCACGGACGTAGGGCTGAACGTCGCCGTCACGCCCGACGGCAGGCCGCTCGCCGAGAGGGCGACCGACTGTGCCGATCCCGACGTGGTCGCCGTGCTCACGGTCGTGGTGGCCGAGCTGCCCGCCGCGACCGAGCCGGAGGTCGGCGAAGCCGCGATCGAGAAGTCGTTCGCCGGAGGCGTCGTGGTGTTGGGCACGTAGAGGAGCTGGTTGGGGGTACTGGTTCCCGGGTTGGTCACCACGCCCGCCGTCGAGTTGGCCACGAGGTTGTCGCGGACCTGGGCGGGGGTGTACGACGGGTTCGCGGCCAGCGTGAGCGCGGCGGCGCCGACCACGTGAGGCGTGGCCATCGACGTACCGCTGATCGTGTTGGTCGCGGTGTCGTTGCTGTACCAGGCGGACGTGATGTTCACGCCGGGCGCCAGGATGTCGACGCAGTTGCCGAAGTTGGAGAAGCTGGCGGCGGCGTCGTTGTTCTGGGTGGCGCCGACGGTAATGCCCTCGGCGACCCGAGCCGGCGAGTAGTTGCAGGCGTTCTGCCGCTGGCCAAAGGCGTTGCCGTTGCCGGACGCGATGCCGTAGGTGATGCCGCCGGTGGTGATGGAGTTGCGGACCGCCGTGTCCAGCGCGGAGTCGGCGCCGCCACCGAGGCTCATGTTGGCGACGGCGGGCTTGACCGCGTTGGCGGTGACCCAGTCGACGCCGGCAACCACACCGGCGGTGGTGCCCTCACCGGAGCAGTTCAGCACGCGTACCGCGACGAGCTGCACACCCTTCGCGACACCGTACGAGGTGCCACCCACGGTGCCGGCCACGTGCGTGCCGTGGCCCTGGCAGTCGTCGGCGCTGCCACCGTCGACGGCGTCGAAGCCGCTGACGGCGCGACCGCCGAAGTCGCTGTGGCTGAACCGGATACCGGTGTCGATGATGTACGCGTGCACCGAACTGGCGGTGGTCGGGTACGTGTACGAGCTGTTGAGCGGCAGGTTGCGCTGGTCGATGCGGTCCAGACCCCAGGACGGGGGGTTCGTCTGGGTGTCCTGGATCGTCATCTTGTGGTTCTGTTCCACGTACGCGACCGCGGGGTTCGCGGCGATCTGCGCCGCTCGTTTCGCGGTGGCCTTGATCTCGAACCCGCGCACCGCCGAGCGGTACGTGCGAGCGACGGTCCCGTCGTGCTTGGCGGCCAGGTCTTTGGCGGATTTCGCGACGTCGACACCTCGCACCGCGGAGTCCTTGAACACCACGATGTAGCTGTCGGCGACGGCGGTATCACCACCGGCGTTGCGAATCGTGCCTTCCGGTTCCGCGGCGAGCGCGGGCGGTGCGGCCATTGATACGGCCACCGTCACACCGACGGTGGCCATGCCGAGCGTCATGAGGCGACGCTTCAACTGGGGTGTCATATCCCCACTCCTCCCCTCTAACCGGCACCTGCCCGACCGGACGCTTGTGACGCCGGATCGGGCAGTTACGGATGCCGATTGGAGGAGAGGCTATTGGGTTAGATCAACGACCGTTAGATGTTGAAGTCTCTATATCACCGGCGATAGGTAACGCAGCGCTAGCGGTTGCGACCCGAGCCCTGCACGTAGAGAAGCTCGAGGATGGAGCGGGCGGCCTCGAACCAGCGGTCGAGCCAACCGGGCGGCGGCACGCTGCCCTTGGGCGGCAACTCCATCAGCAGCCCGCGCAGTAGCGGGTGGTCGACGAGTGAGCCGGTTTCGTGGTGTTCCAGCCAGCTCGCCGGCGGGTAGACCGGTTCCGACAGGTCGCCGAGCGCTAGTGAGGGCGCCTGTTCGGGTGCGGAGCCGTTACGCGGTAGGGGCTCATGCTCGGGTGGTTCGCTGTCACGGCGGGCCGGCTGGTAGCCCCCTGGATGCGGAAACCGTTCCTGCATGGTGGTCGAGCCGTTGCCGACATCCTCTGGCCCAATATTCATGTCGGGTACAACGAAGGTGCGGCGGCCTGGCGACGGAAGCGGGGCTGGCAGTAACCCGCCAGCCCCGCTTCGCTACGGACCTTGTCAGTCGAGGTCGAACTCACCGTCCTTGGTACCGCCGACGAACGCGTCCCACTCGTCGGCAGTGAAGATTAAGACCGGACCGGTCGGGTTCTTGGAGTCCCGAACCGCGATCGCCTGGTCAATGAAGGCGACTTCGACGCAATTGTCGCAATTTGGTCCGCTTCGCGAACTCTTGCGCCAATTCGCCAGACTCAAGTCCACGCGGAACCCCTTGGTCTCGACTTCCACAACGGCTCCTTTGCCAGCTTTCCGATAACAGCCACGGACTCCTCAGGGCGGAGCGCCGCGGCGCGGATGTGATCAAAAATGAACACGTACTTCCGCAATTCCTCACTCTTCTCCAGGAAGAGGCCGCCCGTGGCGTTTTCCGCATATACGACATCGGGGTCGCCCGCTTCGGGGAAGTCGAGGATCGCGAAGGTCCCGTCCATACCGGCATGTGCGCCGGCCTCAAAGGTCAGGACCTGGAGCGTTACGTTGGGCAACTCGGCGGCTTCGACGAGCCGGCTCAGCTGAGCACGCATGACGGCGTCTCCGCCGACCGGGCGGCTCAACACCGCCTCGTCGAGAACCACCCACAGGTCGATCGGATCGTCCTGAGTCAACAACGACTGTCGATTCAAACGGACACGCACGCGTCGCTCGACTTCGTCAGCCGTGATATCGGGCCTAGCGGCCCGGATCATCGCTTTTGCGTACTCCTCCGTCTGCAACAGGCCAGGAACCACCTGCTGCTCGTACGCCCGGACGGAGTTCGCTGCCTGCTCGAGCCCTACGTAAGCGCCGGTGAGCACCGTGCTGTACGGGTGCCACCAACCCTTCTGTCGCGCCTCCCGAGCAATCTGTACTAGTTCTTCGCTTTCGTCCGTAGATACGCCATATATACCTAACATGTCCCGGACGTCACGCGGAGTAGCGCTCGTATGGCCGGTTTCGATGCGCGAGATCTTCGAAGCGGAGCACTCCAAGCGCTCCGCCACGGTCTCGATGGTCACTCCGGCCGCCTCTCGCCGGCGGCGCAGCTCGGCACCGAGACGGCGGCGGCGGATCGTCGGGCTGCGTCGCTCGGTCACGGTCACCTCCGGAAGGGGCAGGTTGGGAAGGGTCCCACCCCCATCGCGCACCCGTCACGGTAGTGGTGCCGTGATGGAAGGCGGCGACGCGACGAGCCGGTCTACGGTTGCAAATGGCGGGCGGCTCACTCGCGATGGAAACGCAGAAGGGTACCGGCGCGGGGGCGGAACCGCGTTAAGTTTGCGCGTTTCCGGGCCGGACATCAAGCAGCAATTGGGCCCTAAAAACCCAGTGCACACACCCCAAAGTGCAACTTGCATTGATCACGCTGATGGTGCACCCTGTGCGTAGGGCTAGGATCACTCACCGTCTTGGACAAGATCTGTCGACGAGAGGGCCATGCCGATCAAAAACGACATATGACTTTACTGGGAGGCGCCTGTACGGCGGGCCGCCCAATCAGCCCCACGCTGACGGACGGTTCGTCTACGGTTCGCGACCAGTTTCTCGCCGCTGCATGCCTACAAGCTGCGGCGGCGGGTGCTGTAGCGGACCGGAAGTGACGCTGGCCAGGCGGCCTCCACCGGCTCCTGCCAGCCAAGAGAACCACCTGACCGGACTACCCCGGGGGTGGTGCGCAGTTACCTGACAACATGGGTAATTTGGTAGAAAACGGCAGCTTCGGACAGGAGTCGACGTGTTACCCCGCTCCGGTGACATCCTCCATGTGACTCGCGAGGCCAGCGTCCAGTTCGTCGAGCCTCTCCTTTTCCGCGTGATCCGCGTCCACGACTGGCCCACCTACGACGGTTGGGTGTGGCTGGACGGATACGAGCTGAACGCAGGCGGCGACGCCGTCGAGCGGCGCTCGATCTTCGTAAGGATCAGCGGTCTCAGGACGGTCGGCTCGGCGCCGGACATCCGCACCCGCAACTCCCGGCGTCCCGCAGCAGTACGGCAGGTAGGGGTTCCCAGCCGCTACCGGTGACGCTCCCCCGTTCGGCAGCCGGCCACCCGGCCGCCCGCCTAGACTGGTACTCATCCACCCAAGTAGGTCCTAACCCGCCGTGATCCGGACCCCCAAACGGGGGGACGGCATGCTCAACGAGCCGAGCACGCGCGCACATCGCTTCGAGGCGCGCCGAATATCGGTGCGCCTCGCCTTCGTCGGTGCGGCAGCACTGGCGGTTGTCGCCGCGGCCGTCGCGGGCACGCAACCGCTGTCGGTGATCGCCTCACTCAGCTCAGGCGGTGGAGACGGCATCACGGCCGCGGACGGTGGAGGGCCGCAGACTTCGGGCGAGCCGCCAGCTGATTGGCAGGACCACCACCACTGGGACGACCCGTGGTGGCCGTTGCCGCACCCCAACGGCGGAGGACCGGACTCACCGTCGCCATATCCGTGGCCGCCCACGCCCATCGCACCACCACCGAACGGTGCCGAAGCGCCCGCCAGCGGGCTCGGCGCCCCGCCCGGCGGACCTCTGATCCCCGGCGCGACATCTCCGTCACCGATCATGCCGACCCCCAGCGGGGGCCTGGCCGGGCCGGTTCGAGATCCGGTCGCGGCCGGGCCGGGCGAGCCCACGACCGGCCTCGGCGATCCGGTCTACCCCGCCACGCCGACACCGCGACTCGCCACACCGGTGGTCACCCCGATCGCCGCCCCGGTGCGAGCCGCCGCCGAAGAGGAGGACGTGGGTTCGACCACCGGGTACCGCCGCTCCCTGATCCTGTCCGGAGTGGCCGGCCTCGTGCTCGCGGCGACCGGTCTGACCATGATGGGCATGCGCCGCCGACGCTGGTGATCGGTCGCTACGAGGTGGGGGACGGCTCGGCCGCCGAACTGGTCGCCGCCGCGGTCGGCGAAGCGGACGTCGGCGCCGGCTCCGCGATGACCAAGACGATTTGGGTACCTTCCGGCACCGTCATGCCGCCAGCTGGATCGGTGTCGATCACAGTACCTGTGGGACGGTCCGACTGCCGGAACTCCAGCCGGTACGGCAGGCCGGCGGCGTCCAGTTGAGCCTGCGCGTCCGCTTGCGTGAGGCCGACGACATTCGGCACCTCGACGGACACTGGGCCGCTCGTGGTGGTCGCCGGCGCGCTCGTCGGGGCGGGCGTGGTGGGAGCGGCGGCGGTCGTAGGCACCGCCGAGGGCGAGGGCGCTGGCGTCTCGCCACCCGTACCCGAGTCGCTGGCCCGCATGATCAGCCAGATGCCGACCACCAGCACGCCGAGTAGCAACAACGCGATGAAGCCCAGCAGGATGGGCATCCACCAGCGGCGCTCGTCACCGGGCACCGGCTCCCAGTCGGACGGGACCGGCCCCCGGATAGCGGTGGCATCCGGCGGCGGCACCCCCGCCCGCCCCGACCAGCCACCGGCACCAGCCGGAATGGGCGCCGTCTCATCAGCCGCCGCCATCGGCGCCGTCTCATCGGGCGAAACCGCCGCCATCGGCGCCGTTTCGGCGCCGCGCCCCGAGTCGCGCGCCGCCGCCATCGGCGCCGTCTCATCAGAGGCCGGCTCCCGCTCATCACTCCCGCCCGCTGCCGCCGGCATCGCGACAGTCTCGTCGCCCGGCGCACTCGCCTCCGACCCAGCAGCGTCCATCAGCGCCGTCTCATCAGCAGGGGCGGGCTCGTCGGCCGTCGCGGGCTCGTCGGCCGTCGCGGGCTCGTCGGTGGCTGGGCGGGTGGCGGGCTTGTCGTTGCCGCCTGGCGCCTCTGGCTCGTCGACATCGTCTGCGAACGGGTCAAACTGCTGGGTCTCGTCGGCGGAACGGGCCCCGTCGCGGTCGTCGGCCATTGCGCGTCCTCTCGGAGTGCGACTGCTCAGCGCCAACTTATCGGGCGTTTCGCCCGTTCGTGCGCCGGCCACGGGCGCGCCGCCGCACAACCACGCCAGGCAGTGTGCCCACCACACGCCGCACAGGCGCGTGGGACGAGTGCGGTGGTTGTCACTGTCAGGTACTGCCATAACGCTGTCGGGTAAGGGATACGTTGCCGAGTCGCCCCGGTAGCGACCGCCGGTTACGCTGCCCGGCATGGCCGTACGAGGCTGGAAAGGATCGGTCGCGACCGCGATCGGCAGCGCCGCGGGCGCCGCCGCCGCGCAGTTGGGGCTGGGCTATGGGCTCGGCATCATCGCGTGGCTGCCGGCGACCGACGCCGCTGGCGAGGCGGCGTGGGTCGCCAGCCTGGCCTGGGCGACCTGGATCGCGGCGACCTCCACGGTGATCGGTGTGGTCTGCGCCGACCGGTTGAGCGTGCCGGCGCGGACACGGTCCGTTGTGGACACGCCGCTCAGCACCGGCCTGTGGCGGATCGCGCTCGCGGTCGCGGCGGCGGTCGGTGGCTTGGTGACGGTGGCGCTGGTGGCTGTACCAGCGCGTGAGGCATCGCGCGCCGACACGTTCTCGCCGCAGACTATCGCGGCCGGATACGCGGCTGTCGGGGTGATCCTGGGCCTGCTGATCGCCGTGTGGGCGGTCGCCACCAGGGCGGTAGCGGCCAACGTGCTCGCGACCACGAGCTGGCTGTGGCTGCTGGCGATCGTGGCGGTGATCGACGGTGTCGTCACAGGTGATGGGCTCGCCGCGGCGCAGCTCGGCGTGTGGCAGATGACCTCTGACGACAGCACGTACTGGGTGCGCAACATCTACCTGCCGGGTGCCGGCCTGTCGCTCGGTTCGGCGGTGGTGATCGGGGCGCTCGCCGCCTGGCCGGCCGCACGCCGTGGCGACGGGCGCGTCGGGACGGCGGTGTCGGGCGGGATCGGGCCACTGCTCGTGGCCGCGGCGTACATCCTGGCGGCTCCGAAGCTGGTGGGCGTACGCGCCGAGCAGTTGTCCGCGCACCTCATCGCGCCGTACGCGGTGATCGCCGGTCTTGCCGGGTCGGCGCTGATGACCGCGATCTGGCAGCGCGTCCACCGCCAGCCCACCGAGGCCGAGCTGGCCGCCCTGGAATGGCCCGCCAACAACCAGCCCACCAGCGAGCAGCCGGACGACAAGCCGGCCATCAATAAGCAACCGGCTGACACGAAGCCGGAGCCCGCTCTCGTACCCGCGCAGACACCGCGTGTGGAGCTCGCCGACGACGCGTATGCGCCAGCACGCGCGTACGTATCGGATACGGCAACAAAGGAAACAGCGAAGGACAAGGAAGCCGAGCCGGCCCGCGGCCAGGCGGCCGTCAAGGCGCCGATCTGGCCGGAGCAAGCCGGTGCGACCGAGGAGCAGCCGAAGCCAAAGGGAAGGCAGCGCCGCGGCAAGACCGCGCAGTGATCAGGCGGTGGCGGCGGGGTAGTTGATGCCGCCCTGCAGCAGCTCGAACGCGCGGTCGGCCAGCTCGGACACCCGCTTGTCGGGCTCGTGCTCGCGCCACGCCCGGATCGCCACCTGGAGGGCGGTCGCCCCGACGGCGGCCACGAGACCGGGTCGCGGATCGGTGATCGGGTCGACCCCCATGCGCTGCGCCAACCGCCGGGCAAGGGCGTCGTTTTGCTGGCTGCACAGCTCGAGGCTGCGGGCGAGCACGGACGGGCTGTCCTGCACGAGCTGCGCCAGACACGCGAACTTGGACGAGTTCGGACTCATGCCGTCTGCCTCGTAGACGCGCAGGACGATGAGGCAGGCACGCCACAGCGCGGTGAGCACCGGCTCGTCCGCCGGCCGGCGGTCAAGCTCGTCGTAGATGTCGGCCCACTGCTGCGCCATCAGGCTGATCACGACGTCTTCCTTGGACGCGAAGTACCTGAAGAACGTCCGCGACGACACCTCGACCGCATCGGCTATCTCGTCGACGGTGGTCGCCTCGAACCCCTTGTTACCGAAGAGGTCGAGTGCCGCGTCGATGAGCGCCTCGCGGGTGCGCTGCTTCTTACGTTCCCGAAGCCCAGGAGCACCAACGGTCATGTGGGCAGTGTACCGCCATGACTTTATTCCCGTCATGACACTAGTCACAAGGTGACGCAAGTCTGTTGACGACACTTGTCGTTGACTGACAGATTTCACCGCATGACGCAAGCAACGATGGAGCGGCTGGAGCCGCGCGTACGGCAGTCAAGCCGGCTTGGCCACGGCCACCCGTGGCTGACGCTGCTCGCCGTGGCACTGGGCGTGATGGTCGTCGGCCTCGACGCGACCGTCGTGGCCATCGCCAACCCGGCCATCGCCCGCGACCTGGGCGCCACCTTCGCCCAGCTGCAGTGGGTCACCAACGGATACCTGCTGGCGCTGGCCGTATCCCTGATCGTCGCCGGGCGGCTCGCCGACCGCTTCGGCCGCAAGACCGTGTTCCTCATCGGCGTGGCCGGCTTCGCGGTCGCGTCGGTGGCCGTCGGCTTCTCCAGCTCGATCGAGATGGTGATCTTCTGGCGGGTGATGCAGGGCTTCGCCGGTGCGCTGCTCCAGCCGGCCAGCCTCGCGATCCTGCGCAACGCCTTCCCTGCCGAGAAGCTCAACATGGCGATCGGCATCTGGGCCGGCACCTCTGGCCTGGCGATCGCCAGCGGGCCCATCGTCGCCGGCCTCCTGGTCGAGAACGCGAGCTGGGAGTGGGTGTTCTTCCTCAACGCTCCCGTCGCGGCGATCGCGATCGCCATCGGCCTCTGGGTGGTGCGGCAGTCCCGCGATCCGGAGGCGACCGGTTCGTTCGACCTGCCCGGTGTCGCGCTGCTCTCCGCGGCCCTGTTCAGCCTGGTCTGGGCCCTGATCAAGGCGCAGGAGCACGGCTTCGGCGACCCGCTGCCGCTGGGATTCTTCGGGGCGGCCGCCGTGCTCGGCATCGGTTTCCTCGTACGGGAGCAGCGCGCCAAGCACCCGCTGATGCCGCTCGGCCTCTTCCGCGACCGGTCTTTCTCGGCCGGCACGGTGCTCGCGATGCTGGGCTTCTTCGCGCTCTTCGGCGCGTTCTTCTTCCTGACCCTGTACCTGCAGCAGGTGCACGGCATGAGCCCGGTCGACGCGGGTGTGCGGCTGCTGCCGATGACGGCGACGTTCATCGTGGCGTCGCCGATCGCCGGCGCGCTGACCGCGCGCTACGGGCCGCGCCCACCGCTCGTCGGGGGCATGCTGCTCACGGCGGTCGCGCTCTTCGCGCTATCTCGGATCTCGGTACAGGCCGACTACCTCTCCCTTTGGCCATGGTTCATCGTGATCGGCATGGGCTTCGGCCTGGTACTGGTCGGCAGCACCGAAGCGATCGTCGGCAACGCCCCGGCACACCAGGCCGGCCTGGCGGGCGGCATCCAGCAGACCGCCGCCCAGCTCGGTGGCGTACTGGGCACCACCGTCTTCGGCACCGTCCTGGCGACCCGCGTCGGCGACGTACTGCTGGAGAAGCTGACCGGTGCCGGCGTACCGGCCGACGTGGCGCCCGGGCTGGCGGCGGCCGAGGAGTACGTCGCGCAGGGCGTGGCGCCGGTGCCACCCGGTGCGCCCCAGCCGCTGGCCGATGCCATCACGACCGGGAGCCACCTGGCCTTCATGTCCGGGTTCCAGACGGCTCTGGTGGTCGGTTCGGTGATCGCCCTCGGTGCCGCGCTGGTGTCGCTGCTGGTACGCCGCGGCAACACCACTCCCGGCACCGTCCACGCCGGGATCTAGGTCACTCGACGGGCCAGGTGTGTACGGGTTCGTTGGTGCGCTGGAGTCGGGTGTACCGCTGGAGCATGTCGTGCAGCGCGGCGCTCCGGTCGAGCCCGCGCCTGCGCTCGGCGGCCCACACCGCCTCGGTCTGCCAGACGGCGCCGTTCCGCCCGGTCCTGCACCGCTGCTCGATGACACCGAGCAGCTGGTCTCGCAGGACCGGGCTGACGCCGAAGCGGTCCAGTCCCGCGTACGCCTTGGGCAGCAGCGACTCGAGTACCAGATCGGTGACCCGGATCTCGCCGACGCGCGGCCAGTGGATGGTCGCCTCGATGCCCCGCCGGGCGGCGGCGTGGAAGTTCTCCTCGGCGACGCTGAACGTGAGTTGCGACCAGATCGGGCGGTCGGCCTCGGACAGCTCGCGGGTCAGTCCAAAGTAGAACGCGGCGTTGGCGAGCATGTCGATGACCGTGGGACCGGCTGGCAGTACCCGGTTTTCGACGCGCAGGTGCGGTCGGCCGTTCATGATGTCGTACACGGGCCGGTTCCACCGGTACACGGTGCCGTTGTGCAGGCGCAGCTCGCCCAGGTGCGGCACGCCGCCGTTGTGCAGTACCTCGACCGGGTCCTCGTCGTCGCAGATGGGCAGCAGCGGCGAGAAGTACCGCACGTTCTCCTCGAAGAGGTCGAAGATCGAGGTGATCCACCGCTCGCCGAACCACACTCGTGGGCGTACACCTTGGGCCTTCAGCTCTTCCGGCCTCGTGTCGGTGGACTGCTCGAAGAGGGCGATGCGCGTCTCCGACCAGAGCTGGCGCCCGTAGAGGTACGGCGAGTTGGCGCCCAGCGCGACCTGGACCGACGCGATGGCCTGGGAGGCGTTCCAGTAGCTGGCGAAGTTTTCCGGGGAGACCTGCATGTGAAACTGCACGCTGGTGCAGGCGGCCTCGGGGGCGATGGAGTCGGTGGCGGTCTGTAGCCGCTCGACGCCGCTGATGTCGAGCTCGATGTCTTCGCCGCGGGCCATGACGATCTGGTCGTTGAGCACCCGGTACCGCTCGTTGGTCGACAGGTTCTCCAGCACAAGGTGGCGCGCGGTCAGCGTGGGCAGGATGCCGATGAGTACGATCGTGGCGTCGGCCTTCACCGCGCGGTGCTCCGCGCGACCGAGGCTGGCCTGCAGGTCGGCTTCGTAGTCGGAGAACCCGTCGCCCTCGATGAGGCGGGGCCGGGCGTTGAGTTCGAGATTGAACTGGCCCAGCTCGGTCTGGAAGGTGGGATCGGCGAGGTTGGCGAGGATCTCCGCGTTGCGCATGGCCGGCTCGGCGTCCGCGTCGATCAGGTTCAGCTCGATCTCCAGGCCGGTGGTCGGGCGTTCGGCGTCGAACCCGAAGTCGTCGAGCATCAGTGCGAAGACGTCGAGGCACCGGCGCACCTTCTGCCGGTACCGGGCACGGTCCTCCCGCGAGAACGCACCCGTCGAGACGTCTTTCCCCATGTGTCCTCCCGGCGCGCACGGCCTTACAGCGCCATCCTCGGACAACCTGCCGAGGTCAGCGCGATGGAACTTTCACGTTAGGAGCACTGCCTCTCCTCGGCTAGGGACAAAACAGACAGATATCACCGCTTGTAAGCGTCGTGATGCTCTAAGTCCAACTTCTCACGCTCAACGGATGGCGCCCCGGCAACCGTGAAATCGGTCACCGGGGCGCGGGAAAAGAGACTTACTGGCGGATGCCTTCGCCCTCGATCTCAATCTTGATCTTCTTGCCGACCAGCACGCCGCCGGTCTCCAGGGCGACGTTCCAGGTCAGGCCGAAGTCTTCGCGGTCGATCTCGGTGCTGGCGGTGAAACCGAAGATGTCGGTGCCGAAGGGGCTGCGGCCGACGCCCTCGAACTCGACCTCCAGCTCGACCGGCCGGGTCACGTCCTTGATCGTCAGCTCGCCCGCGAGCACGAAGTTGTTGCCGCTGTGCGACTTCACGCCGGTGCTGCGGAACGCCAGGGTCGGGTACTTCTCCGCGTCGAGGAAGTCGCCGCTGACCAGGTGGCCGTCGCGGTCAGCCGCGCCGGTGCTGATGCTCCCCGCCTGGATCGTGGCGGTGACCGAGGACTCCAGCGGGTTCTCGGCAACCGTGATGGTGGCTTGGGCATCGACGAATTCGCCGCGTACCTTACTGACCATCATGTGGCGAGCGATGAAGCCGACGCGCTTGTGCGCCTGGTCGAGTTCGTACGTGCCGGGCGCGGGGATGGTCAGGCCCTCGAACTCTCGCGTCACGGCGGTCGTGTCCGTCATCGGAATCCTCCAGATAAATTACTTGACGGTTCTACATCTGCCGTAGCAACTATACGCACGGCAATATTCCCCGTGTCAAGGGATGCTAACCTGTGTCTCATGGGTGAGCACTTCCAAGACGAGCGCCTCACCGCCGTCGGTCTGCTGTATGAGGCGTTCGCGGGGCTGAACTCCCGGTTCGCCGCTCAGTTCTGCGCACACGGGCTCTCCACGGTCGAGTTCGAGGTGCTGACCAGGCTCGCCAGGTCACCCGGGCACCAGCTCCGGATGACCGACCTGGCCGCACAGACATCGCTGTCCACGAGTGGTGTGACGCGCGTCGTAGACCGGATGGAGCGCGACGGCTTGATCGGCCGCCGGGCCTGCCCGGCCGACCGCCGCAGCTCGTACGCGGTGATCACACAAGCTGGGCTGAGCCGGCTCGACGAGATCCTGCCGGGGCACCTGGAGCTGATCGAGCAGTGGTTCACCGGGCAACTGGAGCCCGCTCAGCTATCGGCCTTCCTCGACGCGCTGCGCACGATCCGCGACGCCGTGCACCCGTGCGCCACCGCCGGAAGCACGGCTTCGGGCCATGCTCCAGAGCACGCTGTGGTCGAGGCATAACGGACTGGAATGCCGCTGCCGGACAACCGGCAGGAAGACCGGCAGAAGTACATTCACTACACCTGCAAAACACCCCGTAAGCCGACATTTCGGTTGGCAGAGGTGGCTAGCGTTCGGGTCCGGGAGGGCGCCACGGGGAATGCGGCGCGGGCGGATATAGAGGGGGTGCCCTGTCGGGGGGCGTTTCCGCCCGCGCCGCTGCGGCCCCTCCCGCTCGCTGCTTCCCGCCCCCTGGTTACTTGTCGACCAGCGCGCGCTCGCGGGGCAGCAGCGTGATGCCGCCCTCCTTGCAGATCGACGACAGCCAGTCCCGGGCCGCCATTTTCGCGTCCGGCTCGTCGGTGCTCGCCACCAGCCCTACCAGCGCCTCGGCGACGTCACGCAGATCACGGTCGCCGGCGTACGCGCGGGCCGCCACGGTGAACCACTCCGCCGCCAGCCGCCGGTCTCCTCGCTGGAGCGCCAGCATCGCCTCCACCGCGGCGACCTCGCCGCTCTCCCCCGTACGGGAGCCGGACGCGGTCTCCGGCGCGGCCACGAGTCCCCGGATCTCCGCCAGCACAGCGGTCGCCTCGTCGAGGCGGCCGGACTGCGCCAGCGCCAGCCCGATCGTGCCAAGGGCGCGGCGGCGCTGGCCGGGGTCACCGATCTTGGACAGCGCGGTCACCGCTCGCCGGGCGAGGGCTTCGGCTTCCGCGTACCGCGCGTCGAGGCGCGCCACCTCGGCGAGGTTCGACCAGGCGAGGGCGCGCAGGCGGGGCTCGCCGCACTCGGCGGCCAGCCGGTCGACCGCTGCCAGCCGGCGCCGGGCGGCACCCAGGTCGCCGACCCGGATCTCGTGCCAGGTGAGGTTGTTCTGTGCCACCGCCATGTCGCGTACCCGGCCGGCTTTTGTCGCCAGTGCCAGCGCGGCCTCACCGTGCCGGCGCGCCTCGTCGTAGCCGCCGTTCGCCATCCAGAGCGCGCACAGCAGGCTCCGCCCCGCCAGCTCGCCGGTCAGGTGGCCGGCACGCTGGAACTCCGCCAGCGCCGCCTCCACGGCCGGCAGCTCGTCCTGGCCGGCACCGTGCTCGATCGCGAGCTGCGCCAGCCCCACGCCGGCCCACGCCCGCACGACGGGGTCGGCGTCGGCGGTACGCGGGTCGTCGAGCAGCCGGCGCAGCCACTGTCTACCCGGGACGTCCCGCCCCCGGAAGCGCCACCAGCGCGGCAGGCTCGCCGCCAACTGGAGTGCGGTGTGCGGGTCGTCGTTGGCCGAGTACGCCAGCGCGGCCCACAGGTCACTCGCGACGTCGTCGAGCCGGGAGACCGCCACCGAGAACTTCGCGCCGGCCAGCTCGGGAGCCGTCCGGGCGGCCAGACGGGCGAAGACGGCCGCGTGCCGGCGGCGGACCCGGCCCAGCTCGCCGTTGGCGGCCGCGCGCTCGGTGGCGAAGTCGCGCACCACGTCGAGCAGGCGGAACCGGAACGGCCCCGAACCGCGCACGCTCACCAGGCCAAGGGCGATCAGCCGGTCCAGCAAGGGAACCGGGTCACCAGCGAGACTGCCGGCGTCGTCGGCCAGTACAGCCTCGGCCAACTCGACCGACCACCGGTTGCGAAACGCGGACAGTCGCCGGACGGCCCGCCGCTCCTCGGCTTCGAGGACCCGGTAGCTCGCGGCGACCGCGTCGCGCAGGCTGACCGTCACGGCTTCCTTCGCGGTCCGCTGTGCGGGGCCCGCCAGGTCCAGCACGCGGTCGCCGTATCGGTTGAGGATCTCGTTCAGGTCGAGCACCCGGCCTCGCGCGGCAGCGAGCTCCAGGGCCAGCGGCAGGCCACCGAGCCGGCGTACCAGGCCGACCAGCGCGCCCACCTCGGCCGGTTCGAGCGGCTCCCGCCGCACCTGCCGCAGCCGTGCCAGGAAAAGGGCGGCCGCTGGGTACCGCGCGACCGTCTCCAGGTCGGCGCCCACGTCCGCCGGCGGTACCTCCAGCGGCGCCACCGGCCAGACCCGCTCGCCGGGCAGCCCGATGGGGTGCCGGCCGGTCGCCAGCACCCGCAGCGTGGGCGCGCTCGCGCCGAGCCAGTTGAGCGCCTCGGCCACCGCACCCGGTGCCCGTTCGATCGCGTCGACCACCAGCAGCGCGGGGCCAGCGGCGAGCCGGGCGGCCAGGTCGGCAGCTCTGCCCACCCCGAAGACCGAGGCGATCGCGGTCAGCACGTCGCCGGGCGTCGACACCTCGGACACCAGGATGCCGGCGACGCCACCGGGGTGCTGCTCGGTGACCTGATGCGCGACGGTGAGCGCGAGGCCAGTCTTGCCAACGCCGGCGAGGCCCACCAGGCTCACCGTCTGGCGTTCGATACCGGTGAGCAGCGCCGCCACCTCGGACGCGTCCAGGTCGCGGCCGATGAGTTCGCCCGTCTGCGGCAAGCCGATCGCCGCCGGCATGGCTGGCACGGTGGGCGTCTCGGTGCCCTGCCCGCGCGCCGCGTCCAGAAAGCCGGACCGCTCCTTGCCGGTGAGGCCGAGAGCGGTCGCGATCAGGTCGAGGGTGGTGCGCTGGGGTCGGGACCGGCCGCGCTCCAGGTCACGTACCGTCCGCACACCGACCCCGGCCCGCCCGGCGAGCTCGGCCTGGGTGAGGCCAGCGGCTCGACGCTTGGCCCGCAGCGCCGCGGAAAACGCGGTGCTGCCCTGGTCAGGCGCATGATCCGGGGTCATGGCCGGAAGACTACGGGTCAGTACTGACCTTGAGGAGCGGTGCGTCGCCTCAACGACGGGAGGGCCTTCGGATACCCGACAGATCTCACAGCCCGAGGTCACGCGCGATGATCATGCGCTGTACCTCGGAGGTGCCTTCGCCGATCTCCAGGACCTTGGAGTCCCGCCAGAACCGGGCCACTGGGAACTCGTTCATGAACCCGTATCCGCCGTGCACCTGGGTCGCCTCGCGCGCGTTCGTCACCGCGCTCTCGCTGGCGTACAGCTTGGCGATGGCGGCCTGCCGCTTGAAGTCCTGGCCGGCGAGCATCCGTTCGGCCGCGTCGTAGTACGCGAGCCGTGCGGTGTGTGCCCGCGTTTCCATGTCGGCGATCTTGAACTGGATCGCCTGGAAATCACCGATCGCCTTGCCGAAGGCGTGCCGCTCCTTGGCGTACTTGACGGACTCGTCGACGCAGCCCTGAGCGAGCCCCACCGCGAGGGCGGCGATCGCGATCCGCCCCTCGTCCAGGATCCGCAGGAACTGTGCGAACCCCCGACCGCGCTCCCCCAGCAGGTTCGCGGCCGGCACCCGGCAGTCTTCGAACGTCAGCTCATGGGTGTCGGACGCGCACCAACCGACCTTCGAGTACCCCGGCTGCACCGTGAAGCCCGGCGTCCCCGACGGCACGATGATCGTCGACAGCTCCTTGGAGCCGTCCGGGGCGACACCGGTCACGGCCGTCACCGTGACGAGCGCGGTGATGTCGGTGCCCGAGTTCGTGATGAACGCCTTGGAGCCGTTGATGACCCACTCGTCGCCGTCGAGGACCGCCCTTGTCTGCGTGCCGCCCGCGTCGGACCCGAAACCGGGCTCGGTCAGGCCGAACGCGGCCAGCGCCTCGCCGCTGGTGAGCTTCGGCAGCCAGTGCGCCTTCTGCTCGTCGGTGCCGAACCGGTAGATCGGCATCGCGCCCAGCGAGATCGCCGCCTCCAGCGTGATGGCGACCGACGAGTCGACCCTCGCCAGCTCCTCCAGCGTCAGGCAGAGCGCGAAGTAGTCGCCGCCCATCCCGCCGTGCTCCTCGGGGAACGGCAGGCCGAACAGGCCCATCTTGCCCATCTGCCGCACCACGTCGTACGGGAACGTGTGGTGCTCGTAGTGCTCGGCGATGACCGGCGCGACCACCTCGCGGGCGAAGTCTCGCACGCTCTGTCGCAGCGCCTCGTGCTCCTCGTTGAGCATGGTCCGCCCCTTCCCTAGACAGGTGTGACGCCGTGCCGGCGCCGGGAGAAGTGCCGCTCCTTGCCGCGGGCGGCGACGAAGCGCCGGATCAGCTCGTCGCGCAGCTCACCGGGCTCGACGATGGTGTCGACGACGAGTTCGCTGGCGAGCCGCACGATGTCGATGTCGCGCTCGTACTCCTCGCGCTTCGCCGCGACGAACGCGGCGCGCTCCAACTCGTCTTCGATCGCGGCGATCTTGTTGGCGTAGACGGCGTTGACGGCCGCCTCCGCGCCCATGACCGCGATCTTCGCGGTGGGCAGGGCGATCGTCGCGTCGGGCTCGAAACCCGGGCCAGCCATCGCGTACAGGCCAGCGCCATACGCCTTGCGCACGACGACACAGATCTTGGGTACCGTCGCCTCGGCGATCGCTGTGATCATCTTCGCGCCGTGGCGGATGATGCCCTCCTTCTCCACGGCCGTGCCGACCATGAACCCCGGCACGTCGGCGAGGAACAGCAGCGGCACGTTGAACGCGTCGCAGAGCTGCACGAAGCGGGTCGCCTTGTCGGCGGAGTCGACGAAGAGCACGCCGCCCTTGAACATCGAGTTGTTGGCCACCACGCCAACGACCTCGCCGTTCAGGCGGCCGAATCCGATCGTCAGCTCGCGCGCCCACAGCGCCTGGATCTCGAAGAAGCTGCCCTCGTCGAGGATCCCGCGGGTGTACCGGCGCATGTCGAACGCCTGACGCTCGCTGGCCGGTACGAGCGCGGCGAGGTCGATGTTGGCTGGTGCGGCCTTCACCGGGGCGGCCGGTGGCGGCTGGGTCCAGTTGTCCGGCAGGTACGACAGGTATCGCTTGACGGTGTCGAGCGCTTCCGCCTCCGTCTTGCAGAGGAAGTGCCCGACGCCCGACTCTTTACAGTGGACGGACGCGCCGCCCATCTCCTCCAGCGTGGTCTTCTCGCCGGTGACCATCTGCACCATGCGGTCGGAGCCCAGATACATGCTGGCGTTGCCGTCGACCATCGCCACCACGTCACAGAACGCCGGGATGTACGCCCCGCCAGCGGCCGACGGGCCGAAGAGCGCGCAGACCTGCGGTATCGAGCCGGACGCGCGCACCTGGTTCCAGAAGATCTTCCCGGCGCCGCGCCGCCCCGGAAACAGGTCGACCTGGTCGGTGATGCGCGCACCGGCCGAGTCCACGAGATACACCATCGGGACGCTGGTGGTGTAGGCCCGCTCGATGATCCGGATGATCTTTTCGACCGTGCGGGCGCCCCAGGAACCGGCCTTGACGGTGGAGTCGTTGGCCATCAGGCACACCTGCCGGCCGCCGATCGTCGCGACGCCGGTCACCACGCCGTCGGCGGGAAGCCCGTCGGCCAGGGCGTTGGCGTAGAGCCCGTCTTCGACGAAGGATCCCTCGTCGACCAGCAGCGCGATACGCTCGCGGGCGAAGAGCTTGCCCTTGGCCGCGTTGGCCGCGTGGTACTTCTCCGCGCCACCCGCGAGGGCCCGCTTGCGCAGCCGCTCGAGCGCCTCGTCGTCAACCGCCACCCCAACCCCCTCCCGATGCACCTGAACGATCGTTAGGGTACCACTCTTGTACATAGGCGAGGGCCCCCGCTGGTGGCGGGGGCCCTCGGTGTTACAGGTACGGGAAGGAAATCACAGCTCCGTCAGGAGCCGCTGGGCTCAGGCGGTGGGAACCTGGCTCAGCAGCGCCATCGGGTCGACCCCGCCGACGTTCACCTTGCTGGTCTTGACGCCGCTGCCCAGGTCACCCGCGACCGGCACGCTCGAGGCGCCGCTCAGGGGCAGGCTGCTCAGGCCACCGGTCAGGTCGCCGACCAGGGGCAGGGACTCCTCGGAGGCCCCGTCCTTCTTGTTCTTCTTGTAGTGGTGGTGGTTGCCGTTCTTGTCGTCGTCGTTGACGTCCCACGCGGCACCGTTCACGCAGGCACCGCTGACGCCGATGCCGGCGCCCAGGACGCCCACGCCGTTGCCGCAGACGTTGATCGGCACCTGGATCGGCACGGCGATCTGGTTGCCGTTCAGCACACCGTCGTTGTCACCGGAGACCTGCGCCAGCCCCTCGGTGCGCTTCGACTCCTCGACGTCGTGCGCGGCACCGTTGAAGCAGGCCCCGCTGATGCCCGCGCCAACGCCGAGCACGCCAACGCCGTTGCCGCAGATGTTGATCGGCACCTGGATCGGCACGTAGATCTGGTTGCCGTTCAGCACACCGTCGTTGTCGCC
>NZ_BSDI01000011.1:224128-247602 GCF_027923225.1 Phytohabitans aurantiacus | reverse complement strand
CGAACCGTCAGACAGTCCGAAACCTAGGCCAGGCAACGGCGTGCCCCAATCACCAACCCGACCCCAACCCACACATCGGGGCGAAGAGCCGCGCTTTTGCCCTTGATCGGCGCGGAGGGCCGAGCGCGGACGGCCGAGCGCGGACGGCCGAGCGCGGACGGCCGAGCGCGGACGGCCAAGCGCGGACGGCCAAGCGCGGACGGCCAAGCGCGAAGGGCCTGGGCGGAGGGTTAGGCGTCGTCGGGGAAGGTGCGGCGGGGGACGGTTACGACGGGCTCGGGGCCTACGGCGTCGGTGTACGGGGCGGGGGAATCGGCTACGGCGAACTGGGTCCGGTACAGCTCGGCGTACAGGCCGCCGGCGGCGACCAGGTCGTCGTGGCGGCCGTGCTCGACGATTTTGCCGTCGTCGAGGACCAGGATCTGGTCGGCGTTGCGCACGGTCGAGAGCCGGTGCGCGATCACCAGCGCGGTGCGCCCGCTCAGTGCCACCGACAGCGCGCGCTGGACGGCCGCTTCGGACTCGGAGTCGAGGTGTGCGGTGGCCTCATCGAGGATCACGATCGACGGTGCCTTGAGCAGCAGGCGGGCGATCGCGATGCGCTGCTTCTCGCCGCCGGAGAACCGGTAGCCGCGCTCGCCCACCACCGTGTCGAGCCCGTCGGGCAGGGACCGTACCAACTCTTCCACCTGTGCGCCGCGCAGTGCGGACCACAGCTCGTCGTCGGTGGCTTCCGGCTTGGCGTACCGGAGGTTGTCGGCGATGGTCTCGTGGAAGAGGTGGGAGTCCTGGGTGACGACGCCAATGGTGTCGCGCAGCGATGCTAGCTTCGCGTCGCGGACGTCGACGCCGCCGACGAGCACCTCGCCGTCGGTGACGTCGTAGATGCGGGACACGAGCATCGAGGTGGTCGACTTGCCGGCGCCGGACGGGCCGACCAGGGCGACCATCTGCCCGGGCTGGACCGCGAACGAGACGCCCCGCAGCACCGGCTCGGTCACCGTGCGGTCGAGTGTGGCCACCTCTTCGAGTGAGGCGAGCGAGACCTCGGCCGCTGACGGATACCGGAAGCGGACGTCGCGGAACTCCAGCCGGCCCGCGCCCGCCGGGATGTCGACGGCGTCCGGCTTTTCCGCGATGCTCGGTGCCAGGTCGAGCACTTCGAAGACCCGGTCGAACGAGACCAGCGCGCTCATCACGTCGACCCGGACGTTGGACAGCGCGGTCAGCGGCCCGTACAGCCGGGTGAGCAGCAGCGCCAAGGTGACAACGGTGCCCGCGCTGACCGAGCCGTTGACGGCGAGCCAGCCGCCGAGGCCGTAGGTGAGCGCCTGCGCCAGCGACGCCACGAGCAGCATGGCGACGAAGAAGGTGCGGGAGTACATCGCGGACTGGATGCCGATGTCGCGCACCCGCGCGGCTCGCTCGCCGAACCGTGCCGCCTCGGCCTCGGGCTTGCCGAAGAGCTTGACCAGCAGCGCACCGGCCACACCGAACCGCTCGGTCATCGTGGCGTTCATCTTCGCGTCGAGGTCGTAGCCCTCGCGGGTGATCTCGGCGAGCCGCTTTCCGACCCGGCGGGCCGGGATGATGAACAGGGGCAGCATCACCAGCGACAGCGTGGTGATCTGCCACGACAGCGTGAACATGACCGCGGCGGTGAGCACGAGCTGGATCACGTTGCTGACCACGCCGGACAGCGTCGAGGTGAACGCCCGCTGCGCGCCAAGGACGTCGTTGTTGAGCCGGCTGACCAGGGCACCGGTCTGGGTGCGGGTGAAGAACTGGAGCGGCATCCGCTGGACGTGGTCGTAGACCTGGGTGCGCAGGTCGAGGATGATGCCCTCGCCGATGCGCGCCGAATACCACCGCTGTGCCAGGGACAGCAGCGCGTCGGCCACCGCGAGGCCGGCGATGAGGAACGCGATCCGGACCACCGTCGTGCCGGCGCCGGAGTCACCGCGGGTGATCGCGTTGACCACATCACCGGCGAGCACCGGCGTGGCCACCCCGATGCCGGCCGAGATGACCACCGTGATCAGGAAGACAACGATGTCGGAGCGGTAAGGCTGGGCGAACGCGAGGATGCGCCGGCCCGTGCCGCGCGCGAGCTGATGGCCGCTGACCTCGTCTCGGGCGCGGATGGACCGCAACATCCCCCATCCGGCACCGTAAGACACCTGCCACCTCCAGTGAGCTCGTAGGGACAGTCTCCTCTGTCCCTACGACAAAACTCACCCGGTAAGCGGTTTCTTCCCGATCAGGTCCTTACTCTCCGACCCCGGCCAGATCGCGGAAGCGGCGCACCTGTGCCTCCCGCTCGGCCCGGTCCTGCTCCTCGTAGGAGCGGTCGGCAGCGCCCGTGAGCAGGGCTTTCAGCTCCACGACCGCGTTGCGCGGGCCGGCGAGGACGGCCGCTACCAGGTCTGCGGTAGCGGAGTCGAGGTCGGCTCGGGGCACGACGACGTTGGCCAGGCCGATCCGCTCGGCCTCCGCCGCGCCCACACGCCGGGCCGTCGCGCACACCTCCAGCGCCCGCCCGTACCCGATCAACTCGACAAGGCGTTTGGTGCCGCCCAGATCGGGAACCAGACCGAGAGTTACCTCGGCCATCGACAGTTGCGCGTCATCGGCGAGAACGCGCATGTCACACGCTAGTGCGAGCTGGAATCCGGCGCCGATCGCGTGACCCTGCACGGCCGCGATGCTAACGATGTCATGGCGCCGCAGCCAGGTGAATGCCATTTGAAAGCCGTGAATGCGATCGGCGCTTTCCTCAGGGGGCAGGCGCGCGAACTCGGTGAAAGAATTCACCCCTTCGCGCATAGCCACTGAAAGGTCCAGCCCCGCCGAGAAGGCTCGCCCCTCGCCGCGCACGACAACGACCCGCACATCACCGGGCAGGTCTCGTGAGAACTCGCTCAGCGCCAACCACATCTCAGGTGTTTGGGCGTTGAGGACGTCGGGCCGGGACAACGTAACAGTTGCCACCGGCCCGTCGCATTCCAGCCGTACGCCGCCACCGGAGGTCATCGGGGGTTCCCGGCAGCGGCACGGTGCCGAACAGCGGAAAGTGCGGTCACGCCTTCTTACGGCGCCGCGCGCCGCCCCGCTGACGGAGCTGAACGCCGGACTCCGTAAGCACCCGGTGCACGAACCCGTAGGAACGGCCGGTCGACGCCGCCAGGGCGCGAATGCTCTCGCCCGAGGTATACCTCTTGACCAGGTCCTTGGCTAGCGTCTGACGCTCGGCTCCGACGATCCGGCGACCCTTCTCTGTGCTGGTGGCTGTGCCGGTGGCTGCCATGTTGATTCCTCACGTCCCAGACTGTGCGGTTTCATTGCGGTCCCACCTATTAGACCGCCTCGAACGATCATGCGCTAGATATCTTCTGTTCGCCAACCGACACGCACACCCATGTCGGCAACCCGACGCCCGTGAAAAACGTACTCAGTCGCACTCACCGGGATCGCATCCCGCGTACTGAGCATCTAGCGCCCCACACGTATCGCTAAGCGAGTTCGACAAGCTCCAGGAGGTCGTCGCTCCAGGCATCCTCGTCGCCGTCGGGCAGCAGGATCGCCCTGTCCGGCTTGAGCGCCTGCACCGCACCCGGATCGTGGGTGACCAGCACGATCGCGCCGGGGTACCGGGCGATCGCGTCGAGCACCTGCTCGCGGCTCACCGGATCGAGGTTGTTCGTCGGCTCGTCGAGCAGCAGCACGTTGGCGCCCGAGCAGACGAGCGTGGCGAGCGCCAGCCGCGTCTTCTCGCCGCCGGAAAGCACGCCCGCGGGCTTGTCGACGTCGTCACCCGAAAAGAGGAAAGCCCCGAGGATCTTGCGCAGATCGGTGTCGGACTGCTCGTATGCCGCGCTTCTCATGTGCTCCAGCACGGTTCGATCGATGTCGAGTGTCTCGTGCTCCTGCGCGTAGTACCCGATCCGCAGGCCGTGTCCCGCGCGGACCTCGCCGGTGTCCGGCTCCAGCAGCCCGCCCAGCATGCGCAGCAGCGTGGTCTTGCCGGCACCGTTCAGCCCGAGGATGGCCACCCGGGAACCCCGGTCGACGGCCACGTCGACGTCCGTGAAGATCTCCAGCGACCCGTACGACTTGGACAGCGCGCTCGCGGTGAGCGGGGTCCGTCCGCACGCCGCCGGCGTCGGGAACCGGACCTTGGCGACCTTGTCGCCAACCCGCTCCTCCTCCAGGCCCGAGAGCAGCCGCTCGGCCCGCCGGGCCATGTTCTGCGCGGCGACCGTCTTGGTCGCTTTTGCCCGCATCTTGTCGGCCTGCGCCATGAGGGCGCCGGCCTTCTTCTCGGCGTTCGCGCGCTCGCGGCGCCGTCGCCGCTCGTCCGTTTCGCGCTGCTCCAGGTACGCCTTCCAGCCCACGTTGTACATGTCGACGACCGACCGGTTGGCATCCAGGTACCAGACCTTGTTGACCGCCGCCTCCAGCAGCGAGACGTCGTGGCTGATCACGACGAGCCCGCCCTTGTGCGCCGCCATGTACCCGCGCAGCCAGGTGATCGAGTCGGCGTCGAGGTGGTTGGTCGGCTCGTCGAGCAGCAGGATGCCGTGCCCGTCTTCGCCCGCGTCACGGAACAGGATGCGCGCGAGCTCGATCCGGCGCCGCTGACCGCCGGAGAGCGTGCCGATGGTCTGGTTGAGCACCCGGTCGGGCAGCCCCAGATTGGCACAGATCCGTGCGGCTTCCGCCTCGGCGGCGTACCCGCCAAGGGAGGCGAACTGGTCCTCGAGCGTGCCGTACCGGCGCAGAAGTCGCTCGTCGCCCGTGGCGAGGCTGGCCTCGACGCGTTTCATCTCCGCGAGGAGCTCGTCGAGCCCGCGCGCGGACAGCACGCGGTCGCGGGCGGTGACATCGAGGTCACCTGTACGGGGGTCCTGCGGAAGATATCCGACGGCGCTGCGCCGTTCGACGTTGCCGGCGTAGGGCATGCCCTCGCCGGCCAGCACCTTGAGGGTGGTGGTCTTGCCAGCGCCGTTGCGGCCGACCAGGCCGATCCGGTCGCCCGGCTGCACGCGCAGCGTGGCGCCGGACAGGAGGATGCGGGCGCCAGCACGTAGTTCCAGGCCGGTGGCGGTGATCATCGCGGAAAGCTCACTCTCGGATCGAAGACTGACTCTTGGGCACGCGGAAGCACCGGCGGGGACGCTTCACCGGCCGGTGCGGGGCGGTCAGTCTTCGCACAAGAGCACGGCGGCGATTCTACCCGGCGTGGCGCGGGCACCCAACCGACTAAAGAACAAGATCATCGGGTATCGATAGTGCCGTGGAACTCAACGAGGATGCCAACATCGACACCAGCCAGGTCGAAGACCGGCGTGGCTCCGGTGGTGGTGGGCGCGGGATGCCGATCCCGCTGCCGAGCGGCAAGGGTGGATGGGTCGGTCTCGTGGTGGCCCTTCTGGTCGCCCTGGCCGGCGGTGGCCTCGGCCTCAACGCGGCGACCGACGGCGGCGGGGGCGACAACACGGCTCTAGAGCAGAAATGCTCGGCCGAGAACGCCCTGGATCAGCTCGACTGCCGCAACACGCTGTACGTCAACTCGATCCAGGCGTACTGGCAGGTCGCCCTGCCGGAAGCTTTCGGCAAGGCGTACCAGCCAGCCGACACGGTGCTCTTCAGCAGTGCGGTGAGCACCGGCTGCGGCTCGGCCGACTCCGGCGTCGGGCCGTTCTACTGCCCGGCCGACGACCACGTGTACATCGATCTCACGTTCTACGAGGTACTGGCCCAGCAGCTCGGCGCGTCCGGCGAGTTCGCACAGCCGTACGTGCTGGCTCACGAGTACGGGCACCACGTGCAGGACCTGCTCGGCACCGAGGCCCAGGTGCGCCGCCAGCAGCAACGCGACCCGAACAACGCCAACGAGTTGTCGGTGCGCATGGAGCTCCAGGCGGACTGCTACGCGGGCGCGTGGGCCAAGAACGCCGTCGGCACCACTGACGAGAGCGGCCAGAAGATCTTCACGAGCATCACCCAGCAGGACATCCAGGAGGGACTGGACACGGCGGCGTCGATCGGCGACGACACGATCCAGAAGAAGTCCGGCGGGCGGATCGACGAGTCCTCGTTCACCCACGGCACCTCTGAGCAGCGCCAACGCTGGTTCCGCACCGGCTACGACTCCGGCGACCCCAAGACCTGCGACACCTTCGGCGGCCCAATCTAGGCTGCCCCCACCTGCACGCCGCGCCTCCCACACACCGCGCCTCCCCCGCCCCGCACACCGCGCCTCCCCGCCCCGCACGCCGCGCCTTCCCCGCCGATCAAGGGCGAATGCACGTGGTTCGATCTCTAAACCACGTGCATTCGCCCTTGATCCATGCGATCGCCCTTGATCGGCGGCCGCCGGCAGGCCCTGCCCCGGCGCCAGCACACCACCTGCGCCGATCTTGCGCTTGTCACGTCCCAAACCGGGCAATTCGCCATGACAACTGCAAGATCGGCGTACGGCGCGGGCGGGGGGCGGGGCCGGGGGGCGGCGCGGGGCCGGGCGCGGCGCGGCGCGGGGCGGGGCGAGCGGCGCGGGGCTGGGCGAGCGGCGCACGACGCGGGGCGCGGCGCACGACGCGGGGCGCGGCGCACGACGCGGGGCGCGGCGCACGACGCGGGGCGCGGCGCACGACGCGGGGCGCGCGGGCAGGACGCACGGGGCGGGGCGGGCGAGGGTGGGAGGGCTGTTAGGGGTCGTGGAGGAGGATGTGGACGGCGCGGGAGAGCGTCACGGCCTCTACCAGTACGGCGTGGCGGGGGTCGGCGACAGCAAGGTGGCGGTCGGCGCGGATCGGGATCAGCGGGGCGAGCCTGGGGTCGGACAGGATGGTGTCGATCGTGCGGCGGTCGCCGCCGCACACGAGCGCCGCCAGCGACGCCGCCTCGGGCAGGAGCAGCCTGACCGCCAAGTCAGCCGCTTCGTTCGCGGAGGCCTTGGCCTGGTTGGCGCGCCGCCGGGCGTACCGCTGCTGAGACCAGCCGCCCGCGGCTGTGCGGCCCTGTACGTAGCGTGTCTCCACCTTGGACGACACCAACTTGTCGCCGTCTGCCACGCCCACGGCCATCGAGCCCGCGCGCGCCAGCAGCAGGCCGATCCGCCGGGGAGCCTCGACGGCTGCGAGAAAGGCGGCCAGTTCGACATCGTCAGCGACGGCGATGGGGCCCGTGCCCGGGGGTGAGTGCAGGTCGGCGGTCGTCCCGTCCGGGGCGGTCAGGCGGATGGCGTACCCGGAAAGCATGCTGGACCTCGGCGGACCGTGACGGCGCGCGAAGCCTCCGATCCACTTGGCCAGGCGCGCTGGGTCGACCTCGACCCAGCGCCCGCCACCTGCCGCAGGTCGCCCACCCATGCGCCGACCGTACGGCATGATCGGGGCATGACGCCGCTCGCCTCCGCGGTCATGGAGCGCCTGACCAGCGCGTACGGTGACGCGCGCGACCCCGCGAAGGCGGCGCCGATGGCCGCGTACATGCGCGGGCAGTTCGCGTTTCTTGGGATCCCGTCGCCCGCGCAGAAGGCGTTGGCGCGGGCGGCGCTCGCGGACCTGCCGCGTCCGGCGGAAGACGACCTGCGCGACGTCGCTGCGGCGTGCTGGGCGTTGCCGGAGCGGGAGTACCAGTATTTCGCGTGCGGCTGGCTGCGACGGCACGCACGCGTGTGTTCGGCGGACTTCTTGGCGACCGCGCGAGAGCTCATCATCACGAAGTCGTGGTGGGACACTGTGGACACACTGGCGGCGCATCTGGTCGGCACGCTCGTGTCGCGGCACCCGGCGCTGCTATCCACGATGGACGCTTGGAGCACGGACGAGAATATGTGGCTAGTGCGCACCGCGATCCTGCATCAGCTCGGCTACAAAGAGGGCACGGACACGGCACGGCTGTTCCGGTACTGCGCCCGCCAGGCCGGTCACCGAGACTTCTTCGTACGCAAGGCGATCGGATGGGCGTTGCGCGAATACAGCCAGACGGACCCCGAGGCGGTGCGGTCCTTTGTGGAGTCGCACCGCCTCGCGCCACTGTCGAGCAGGGAAGCGCTCAGGCGGCTGGGGTGAAGATGACGCCCAGCTTGTCCAGCTCGGTGCCGGACCGGCCGTGGAAGCCGCTGATCTGCCAGCCGGCGGGCGCCGTATAGGTGACGGTGTCCGATGTGGCTGTGCCGCCACTCAGCGTGCGGCCGGCGCTCGTGACGAACCGGATGTAGAAGATCCTGGTGCGGCCGTCCTTCTGGCCGGCGTTGAGGGTGACCGACGCGAGCCGCTCCCCCGCCGCGAGCGTCAGGCTGGCCGCGGTGCCGCCGGTGCCGCCGTGGCTGTACGAGATCCCACCAACAACAAGCCCGACCTGGTCGACGCGGGAGCCGGCGCGGATGCCGACCTGGGTGACGCGCTGACCGGTGGGCACGGAGGCGACGTCGGTGTACGGGGTGCCGTGCGGGCCGCCGAACGAGTCGCTGAGTTGAAGGTTGGGGTTGAGCGTCCAGCGGAACCCGGCCGCGATCGGGTAGTGGTCGGAGAGCATCTTGTTGTCGGCGGTGCGGAAGTCGGCGTTTTCGTTGCTGTACCAGTCGAGCGCGAGCGTGACGTACCGGTTCCCCCGGTAGAGGATCTTGTCGACGACCTCGCAGTCGTTGGTGACGTTGGCGTCGTCGCAGACGAGCGCGTCGCTGCCGGCCGCCGGTGGGGTGCCGCCGCGCACACCCTGCACCCAGGCGTCGGTGAGCCCGTTGGCGTTGAGCAGCTCGCGGATGTTGTCGCCGGTCCGCGTGTACCGAGTGTTGGTGTCACCCATGACGACGACCGCGTTTCCGGCCGAGTTGGCCTGGATGTAGCTGGACAGCTCGCTGATGTTCGCGCGCCGGGCGGCGAGGTCGGCGTCGGTGGTGCCGGCGTTGGGATGCAGGTTGTAGAAGTCGACGTACACGCCCTCGGCTAACCGCACGCGCGACCACGTGAACCCCTTGGGCGTCAGGCAATCGGTGCCGTTGCAGGAGTTCCAGTCGTCGCGGACGAAGTCGGAGTACGGGTAGTCAGAGAGCGTGTTGAGCCCGTCACCGAAGCCGGCGCCGCCGCTCGTGGGCGTCCGATGTGGATGGTTATCGTTGGCGTACAGGGCGGCGTGGTAGTTGAAGTCCTCCTGCACGTGCACGACGTCGTACGCGCCGAGGCGCTGCCCGATGGTGGGCGTGTTCGCTGCGGGGTTGCCGCTCGACAGGCCCTCGGGGAGACCGGCGACGTTGTAGGTAAGCACCGAGAAGGTGCCGGTGGACGGTGGGGCGGCGGAGGCCGGCGCGGCACCGCCCACGACCAGCAGCGCGGCGACGGCGAGCACCCGGGAAATCGACGACATTGCCTCTATCTATCACAGGTCAGATGAGGTTACTATCCGGTACACGAATGTTCCTCACATATTCACAGTCATGAGGACCGCCATGCGCCGATCCGCTCTCCTCCACGCCGCCAGCACCCTCGCGCTGACCGCTGCCACCGGTTTCGTCGTCCTCACCGGCCCGCCCGCGAGCGCCGCCGTCCTGGTGCCCAACGACTACTGCCTGGAGCAGTGTGCTGACATCCTGCCGCCAGGACAGAACGGCAACGCGACGCTCGTCGAGATCCTCGGTCACCAGGCGTTCGGCACCCGGCCGGCGCACTCCGCCGACCAGCTCGACAAGTACGCGAACCTGGTCTACAACTACGCCGGGCTCACCGACGAGCAGATCCCCTCGTACTTCAACAACGCGTCGTTCGGCGTGCCCGCCGGCCAGGCTGAACGGACCTACCAGCCGCGCTCGGACGTCACCGTCGTGCGCGACAAAGCAACGGGCACGCCACACATCACCGGCACGACGCGCGCCGGCACGATGTTCGGTGCCGGGTACGCCGGTGCCGAGGACCGACTCTTCACAATGGACCTCCTGCGGCACGTCGGGCGGGGCACGCTGACGCCGTTCGCCGGCGGCGCCCCGGGCAACCGCGCGCTGGAGCAGAGCGTCTGGCGCAACTCGCCCTACACCGAGGCGGACCTCCAGGCCCAGATCAACGCCCTGCGCGCGCAGGGCGGCAGAGCCGAGCAGCTCTACATCGACGTGCAGAACTACATCGCGGGCATCAACGCGTACATTGCTGCCTGCATGAACGGCCGCTACTGCCCCGGCGAGTACGTGCTTACCGGTCATCTCGACTCGGTCACGAACGCGGGCGGCCCGGTGCAGTTCACGATGACAGACCTCGTCGCGATCGCCGGTGTCGTCGGCGGGCTGTTCGGTGGGGGCGGCGGCGCCGAGATGCAGTCGGCGCTGGTACGGATCTCCGCGCGGGCCAAGTACGGCGCCACCGAGGGTGACGCGGTGTGGCGGGCGTTCCGTTCGCAGAACGACCCGGAGACAGTACTCACACTCCACAACGGACAGAGTTTCCCGTACGGCTCGGCCGCGGACGACGCGCCCAGTGTCGTCATGCCAGATGCGGGATCGGCTGTGCCGGAGCCGGTGGTGACCGGTCAAACGGGGTCCGCGTCGGATGGTGCCGTGGCGCTCGCCAGCCTCAGCGTCGGGAGCCCTCAGCGGGGCATGTCCAACGCCGTCGTCATCTCCGGGGCGCACACCACCACCGGCAACCCCATCGCCGTCTTCGGGCCTCAGACCGGGTACTTCTCACCGCAACTGCTGATGGCGCAGGAGCTACAGGGACCGGGCATCAGCGCCCGCGGTGTAGCGTTCGCTGGGCTCAACCTGTACGTGTTGCTGGGACGCGGGCAGGACTACGCGTGGAGCGCGACATCGTCCATCCACGACATCACCGACACGTACGCGCTGCCGCTGTGCACGACCGACGGCAGCACGCCGACGGTGGCGAGCAACCGGTATACATACAACGGGCAGTGCGTGGCGATGGAGGATCTGTCGCACGTCAACTCGTGGAAACCCACCACCGCGGACTCCACACCAGCCGGCTCGTACAAGCTGGTCGCCTGGCGCACCGCGCTCGGGCTCGTGGCGTGGCGCGGAATGGTCGGTGGCAAGCCGTACGCGTTCACCCACCTGCGGTCGACGTATGGGCGGGAGGCGCAGTCGGCGATCGGCTTCCAGATGTTCAACGACCCGTCGGTGATGGGCAGCGCCAACGCGTTCATCACCTCGGCGTCCAACGTGGAATACGCCTTCAACTGGTTCTACGTCAACTCCACGCAATCGGCGTACTTCAACTCGGGGCGCAACCCGATCCGCGCCACGGGATCCAACCCGAACCTGCCGATGGCCGCCTCGTACGCCTGGACCGGGTACGCCCCCGCGAGCGCCCATCCACAGTCGATCAACCAGGACTACTACGTCTCCTGGAACAACAAGGCGGCGGCCGACTTCGGCGCGGCCGACGGAAACTTCAGCTTCGGCTCGGTGCACCGCGGCGAGTTGCTGGACACCCCGGTGAAAAGCGCGCTGGCCGCCGGCCAGAAGCTCGACCGGGCAGGGGTTCTGAAGCTCGTCGAGCATGCGGCCACAGTGGACCTGCGCGGCATCGAGGTACTGGACGAGCTAATCCGGGTGGTGGAAAGCCAGGCCATCACCGACTCGTCACTCGCCACGACCGTCAGCCAGCTCAAGGCATGGCGGCAGGCGGGCGCTATCCGCAAGGAGACCGCGGCGGGCTCGAAGACGTACCAGCACGCCGCCGCCATCCGTATCTTCGACGCCTGGTGGCCGCTGCTCGTCAACGGCCAGTTCAAGTCCGGTCTCGGCGCCGACCTGTACCAGTCGCTCGTCAACGCCTTGCAGGTCAACGAGTCACCGTCCGGGCACCAGCAGGGTGACGTGTCCAACCTGCCCTCATCGGCCAACGAGGCGCAGGCACACAAGGGCTCCTCGTTCCAGTACGGGTGGTGGGGGTATGTCGACAAGGACCTGCGTGCCGTGCTCGGCGACCCGGTCAGCGGTGGGCTCGGCCGCACGTACTGCGGCGGCGGCAGCCTGGTCGCCTGCCGGACAATGCTGCTCGACACGCTGCGCACGGCCGCCGCGCAGCCGGCCAGCACCGTGTACCCGGGCGACGACCACTGCTCAGCCGGTGACCAGTGGTGCGCCGACGCGATCGTCCAGTCACCGCTCGGCGGCATCACCTCGCCGATCATCGCCTGGCAGAACCGCCCGACGTACCAGCAGGTGGTCTCGTTCCCGGCCGGGCGCGGGCAGGACGTCAGCAACCTGGCCGCCGGCCGCCCCGTGACGGCGTCCAGTGTGGAGGGTTCGTTCGCGGCGACCCGCGCCGTCGACGGCGACCCGGCCAGCCGGTGGGCGAGCGGCTGGAGCGACAACGAGACGCTCACCGTCGACCTTGGATCGAGCAAGTCGGTGGGGCGCGCGATCCTGCGGTGGGAGAGCGCGTACGCGACCTCGTACCGGATCGACGTGTCGGCCGACGGGTCGACGTGGCGCTCGGTGTGGTCGACGGCGGCCGGCAACGGCGGCACGGACGTGGCGTCGTTCACCCCGACGAGCGCGCGCTACGTGCGCTTCGCCGGCGTGAAGCGCGCCACCAACTACGGATACTCCATATACGAGCTGGAGCTCTACGCCCGCTGAGCCCTTCAATGATCAGGGCGTCCCTCAAGTCGTTAGAGCGACTTGAGGGACGCCCTGATCACGGGATGGTGGCGGCCAGGGCGGCGATCAACGTCGCTGAGAGCAGCGCTGTCACCAAGCGGCCGCGTGGACCCGTCAGCAGGCGCCCCACCAGCGTCCCACCACCCGCGATCACCAGTTGCCAGCTCGCCGACGCCAGAAACGCGCCGACCACGAACATCACCTCACCGGCCGCGCTCTTCCCGTCCGACGCCTGCCGCCCGAGCACCAACGCTCCGAAGTAGACGATCGTCATCGGGTTGAGCACGGTCAGGCCGAGCAGTCCGACGAACGCCCGTAACGGTGTCGCCAGGCCCGCGTCGGACCGGGCCGCGCGAGCCGGGTCGCGATGGTGACGCACCGCGGTGACCGCCGTGTACGCGGCCAGCCCCAGCAGGACCACCGCCGCCACCCAGCGCATCGGGCCGGCGATCGGCTCGATGACGCCCGCGAGGGCGGCTCCCCCGATCACGGCCACCGCCGCGTACAGGCCATCCGCCGTCGCCACGCCCAGCGCGGCCGCGGCACCGACCCGGAACGACGTCCGAGCGGCCAGCCCCATGATCAGTATCGCGATGGCGCCCACGGGCACGGCCACGCCGTACCCAGCGATCATGCCATCGACGAACCCCCCGATCACGACCGGAAGGGTGGGATCGCAGCCGGCCGCGGAGCGCGCTGCTGTCGCGCGCCGGCGACGGCGGCGACAACAGGACCACGGGGTGAAGGCTCGATCATGTCCGCATTCTGCGCTTACCCGACGCCTCAGGGCCACCGATTTTCGTCAAGGGCTTGTCGAAACGGCACGTTCCATGTGCGGTGGGAGGATGGTCCGGTTTCGCGTCCTCGGCCCGCTGGAGATCGACACGATCGACGGCCGGCCGCTTCGGCTCACCGCCGCGAAGCCACGCACCCTGCTCGCCCTGCTCCTGCTGCACGCCAACGAACCGGTCAGCCCCACGGTGCTGACCGATGCGCTCTGGCCGCTGAAGCCACCCCGGACCGCGGCCACCGCGCTGCGCACCCACATCTGGGCGCTGCGCGGTTCGCTGGGGATCACCGGCCTGACGGCTGGCCCCAACGGGTACCGGATCGAGATAGCCGAAGACGACCTGGACCTGCTGGTCTTTGACGCCCTCACGCGCGCGGGCCGCCGGGCCGCGGCGCGCGGCGATCTGCCGGCCGCGGCCGAGTCGTGGCGGCGCGCGCTCGCGCTGTGGCGCGGGCGCCCGTTCGACGGCATCGAGCTTGGCGCCAGCGCCGACTCGGTGCTGACCGACCTGGCGGAGCGGCGGTTCGCGGTACTGGAAGACTGGGCCACCGCTCAGCTCACCCTCGGCCGGCACGCCGACGCGCTCTCCGCGCTCGCCGCGGCCGGCGCCGAGCAGCCTCTCCGCGAACGCCTGCACGAGTTGTCCATGCTCGCCCTCTATCGCAGCGGGCGGCAGGCCGAGGCGCTGGCGGCGTTCCGGCGGCTGCGCGAGCGGCTCGTGGTCGAGTTGGGCATCGAGCCCGGCCCGCCCATCCAGCGGCTGCACCGCCAGATCCTGTCGGCCGACCCCACGCTCGACGCGCCGCCCGGCCCGGTGCCGCGCCAGCTCCCGCCCGACGTCGCCGACTTCACCGGCCGCCACCGCGAACTGGCCGACGCGCGCGCCCGGCTGGCCGGCTCACCCTTGCGGCCCGCGCCGGTCGTCGCGATCGCGGGGCCGGGCGGCGTGGGCAAGTCGGCGCTCGCGGTCCGCGTCGCGCACCGGCTCGCGCACCGCTTCCCTGACGGCCAGCTCTACGCCGATTTGCAGGGCGCGACGGCCGGCCTGCGGCCGCTCGCGCCGCTCGACGTGCTCGGCCGGTTCCTGCGCGCGCTCGGCGTCCGCGAGACAGACGCGACGTCCGAGGCAGAGGCCAGCGCCGCGTTCCGCGCAGCCGTCGCGCATCGCCGGCTGTTGGTGGTACTGGACAACGCGCACGACGCCACGCAGGTGCGCCCGCTGCTGCCCGCCGGACCGCACGCCGCGACCGTGGTGACAAGCCGACGTGTACTGTCCACACTGGATGGTGTTGCTCTCGTGCACCTGGACGTGCTGCCCGAGCCCGAAGCGGTGCGGCTACTCGCGCGACTGGCCGGCGCCGATCGGGTGGCCGCCGACCCCGGCGCCACCCGGCTGCTGGCCCGGCGCTGCGGCCACCTGCCGCTCGCGCTGCGGATCGCCGGCGCGCGCCTCGCCGCCCGTCCCCGCTGGCCCGTGCGCGCCCTCGCCGACCGGCTCGCCGACGCCCGCCGCCGCCTCGACGAACTCCAGGTGGCCGAGCTGGGCGTACGATCCAGCTTCCAGGTCAGCCACGAGCTGCTGCGGGAAAGCACCGACCCCGGCGAGCGGGCCGCCGCAGCCGCGCTGCCGTTACTGTCCATGCCCGACGGACCCGACCTTGGCGTACCGGCCGCCGCCGCCCTACTCGATCGCCCCGACGCCGAGCTCCTTCTCGAACGGCTCGCGGACTGCCACCTGCTGGAGTGCCCGGCACCGGGCCGGTACCGCCAGCACGACCTCGTCCGCCTCTTCGGCCGCGACCTTCCCCTCGACGGCGGTGACGCGGCCTTCGGTCGCCTGCTCGCTTGGTACGCCGCGACAGCGTGGCAGGCGTTTCGACTGCTGCGGCCGGCCGATCCCCGCCCCGACAGCGCCGGGCTTCTGGCGGCGCCCGGCTCGACGTTCGCAAACGTGGCCGAGGCGCTGGAGTGGCTGGAGACCGAACGCCCCAACCTGGTGGCGGCGGTCCGGCAGGTGGCCGCCACGTCCAGAGTGGACGGTGGCGCGGCCACCTCGCTCGCGCGGGCACTGTTCGGGTTCTTCCACGTGCGCGGTTACCTCAACGACTGGCTCGGCGTAAACCAGGCCGCCCGCGCCATCGCCCAGCGCTCCGGCGACCGTACCGCCGAGGCGCACGCCTGCCGCGACCTGGGCGCCGCACACGAGATGCGCGGCGAGTACGCCGAGGCGCTATCGTGCCTGCGGGCGGGACTCGACGGGTACAGGTCGGTCGGTAACCTCGCCGGGCAGGCCGCGTGCCTCAACAGCGTCGGGCTCGTGCACGACAGCCTCGGGCAGCTCACCGAAGCCACCGAGTACCTGGAACGCAGCCTCGCGATCAGCCGGCAGCTCGACGACCGGCACAGCCAGGCGATCAGCCTCAACAACCTTGGCGAGGTGTACGGAAGGCTAGGCTCGTACGAGCGGGCCGTGGCGGGGCTCCAGGAGGCACTTGCGATCTTCCAAGCCAACGGAAACCGCCGCAACGCCGCCGCCAGCCTCGCCAACCTCGGTGGAGTGTACGAACAGCAGGGGGCGCTGGACGCGGCGCTGAGATATTACGAAGAGAGCCTCGCCGAGCTGCGTTCGCTCGGCACGCTCAGCGTCACGGACGTGCTGACCTACGTCGGCCGCGTACACCGAAAGCAGGGCCGGAGCGACCAGGCGCTGGCCTGTTTGCGGGAGGCCCTGGAGATCGGCGAACGATCGGGCGAGCGCCGAAGCGTGGCGGCGACGCTGTACGAACTCGGCCTGACCGAGCGGGAGCGCGGCGCCGTCGAGCCGGCCCGGGAGTACTGGCGACGCGCATTGGCGATCTTCGAAGACCTCGGCCTCCCGGAAGCGACCGAAGTGGCGTCCGTCCTAAAAGGACTGTGAACGTTTATGGTTGCTATGGCAGCCATAAACGTTCACAGCTCCGCTGTTCCCGCGCAGGACGCGAGACGCGGCGGCGCAGGGCGCGCGGGCGACATCAGGCGTCCGACCGCCGGCCGGCGTCAGCGAGCCCGGACCACGCGCCCGGCGGTCCGGACCGAGCGCGCCATGGCGGGCCGGACCGCGCGCCACGGCGGGCCCTGAGACCGGCGGCCCGGACGGCGCTACGGCGGGCCTTGACCGCCACGGCCGGCCCTGACCGGCACGGCGCCTAGCCCACGCCGCCGATCAGGGAGACAACGCCGTCGAGTTTGGTTCATTCGCCGAGATCTTGAACAGTTATTGCTGCTCTGGCAGCAACGGCGTTGATCAAGGAGATTTCCATCGATCAAGGGCAAACGCACGCGGAAAAGAGATCCAACCACGTGCATTCGCCCTTGATCGGCGGGCACAGGGGCGGCGCAGCCGCCACGGGAGAGAGGGAGTGGGTCAGACGTTGAAGCCCAGGGCGCGGAGCTGGTCGCGGCCGTCGTCGGTGATTTTGTCGGGGCCCCATGGCGGGAGCCAGACCCAGTTGATGCGGAAGTCGCTCACCACGCCGCCGCCCGGGCCGCCCGTCAGGGCTGACCGGGTCTGGTCTTCGATCACGTCGGTCAGTGGGCAGGCCGCTGACGTCAGGGTCATGTCGATGGTCGCGATGTTGTCGTCGTCGACGTGGACGCCGTAGATGAGGCCCAGGTCGACGACGTTGATGCCCAACTCGGGGTCGACGACGTCTTTCATCGCCTCTTCGATGTCACCGACCGCGGCCTTGGTCACGTCACTCATGCCTTCACCTCTGGAGCCTCTTGAGCCGCCACCGACGGCGACGACTGCGACGACTGCGAGGACGGGCCGACGCCCGCCCGTGCCGCCGCGTCCTTGAACGCCATCCACGGTAGCAACGCGCACTTCACCCGGGCCGGGTAGCGGGCCACACCAGCGAATGCCACGCCGTCGCCGAGCAGGTCTTCGTCGGGCGTGACCTGCCCTCGGCCGCCCATCAGCTCGACGAAACCGTCGACCACCTGGAACGCCTCACCCGTGGCCCGGCCGGTCAGCAGTTCGTGCAGCACGCTGGCCGATGCCTGGCTGATCGAGCAGCCCATGCCGTCGTACGAGATGTCCGAAAAGGACCCGTCGTCGGTCGCGACCCGGATGGTCACCTCGTCGCCACAGGTCGGGTTGACGTGGTGCGCTTCCCCACCGAAGGGCTCACGCAGGCCACGGCCGTGTGGGTGCTTGTAGTGGTCCAGGATTATCTCCTGGTACAGCTGGTCGATCTGCATCAGTCGAACACCTTCCGCACCTGCTCCAAGCCGCGCACGAGAGCGTCGACCTCCTCCACGGTCGTATAGAGGTAGAACGACGCGCGGGTCATCGCCGGTACGCCGTACCGCTGGCAGATCGGCCGTGCGCAGTGATGGCCGACCCGCACCTCCACACCGACAGAGTCGAGGATCTGACCCACATCGTGTGGGTGTACCCCGTCGAGCGCGAAAGAAAGCGTGCCACCTCGGCCCACGGGCACGTTGGGGCCGAACAGGCGCAGGCCGGGCACCGTGGCGAGAGCGTCGAGCGCGTACGCCGTCAGCTCCTTCTCGTGCCACTGCACGGCCCGCATGTCGAGCGCCGTGAGGTAGTCGACGGCAGCGCCCAGCCCGACCGCCTCGGTGATCGGCGGGGTGCCCGCCTCGAACCGGGCCGGCGGCGGCGCGAACGTCGACCGCTCCATCGACACCGTCTCGATCATCGAGCCGCCGCCGAGTACCGGGGGCATCTCGGCGAGCAGCTCGTGGCGGCCCCACAGGACGCCGATGCCGGTCGGGCCGCACATCTTGTGCCCGGTGAACGCGATGAAGTCGACGCCGAGGTCGGTCACGTCGACCGGCATGTGGGGCACGGCTTGGGAGGCGTCGAGCATGACGAACGCGCCGACCTCGCGGGCCCGCGCGGTGATCGCGGAGACCGGGTTGATCGTACCGAGCACATTGGACACCAGCGCGTACGAGACGATCTTGGTGCGCTCGTTGACCAGTTCCTCCAGCGAGGACAGGTCGAGCCGACCCGCGTCGGTGACGCTGAACCACCGCAGTTTCGCGCCGGTGCGCTCGCACAGAAGCTGCCACGGCACGATGTTGGAGTGGTGCTCCATCTCGGAGATCACGATCTCGTCGCCCGGCTTCAGCGCGAACCGGGAGCCGGGAGCGGCGTTCGAGAACGCATAAGCCACCACGTTGATGGCCTCGGTCGCGTTCTTGGTGAAGACGATCTCATCCGGCGTCGACGCCGAGATGAATTGAGCCACCTTCGCGCGCGCGCCCTCGTACGCCTCGGTCGCCTCGGTGCCGACCTGGTGCACCGAGCGCGCGACGTTGCCGTTGTGGCGCTCGATGTGCTCCCGCATCGCGTCGATGACCTGGCGCGGCTTCTGCGAGGTGTTGCCGCTGTCCAGGTACACCATCGGGTACCCGTTGACCTCCCGACCCAGGATCGGGAAGTCGGCGCGCACCTTCTCGACGTCGAAGCGCGGCACGCCGTCGTACTGCGGCATGCCCTGCGGGATCGCGATCGTGGTCATGGGAAAGCCCTTCAGACCTTAGCCGGTCCGGCACCTGCCAGGTAGCGCTCGTAGCCCTCGGCTTCGAGCTTCTCGGCCAGTTCGGGACCGCCCTCTTCGACGATCCGGCCGCCGACGAAGACGTGCACGAAGTCGGGCGTGATGTACCGCAGGATGCGCGTGTAGTGCGTGATCAGCAGCAGGCCCGTCTCGCCGGTGGCGCGGACGCGGTTGACGCCCTCGCTGACCACCCGCAGCGCGTCGATGTCGAGGCCGGAGTCGGTTTCGTCGAGTACCGCGATCTTCGGCTTGAGCAGCTCGAGCTGGACGATCTCGTGCCGCTTCTTCTCGCCGCCGGAGAAGCCCTCGTTGACGTTGCGCTGGGCGAACGCCGGGTCCATCTGCAGGCGCTCCATGGCGCCCTTCAGCTCGCCGGCCCAGGTGCGCAGCTTGGGCGCCTCGCCGTCGATGGCGGTCTTGGCGGTACGCAGGAAGTTGGCCACCGAGACGCCCGGTACCTCGACGGGGTACTGCATCGCGAGGAAGAGCCCGGCGCGCGCCCGCTCGTCGACGGACATGGACAGCACGTCCTCGCCGTCGAGCGTGACCGACCCGCCGGTGATCTCGTACTTGGGGTGACCGGCGATGGAGTAGGCCAGCGTCGACTTGCCCGAGCCGTTCGGGCCCATGATGGCGTGGGTCTCCCCCGCCCTAACGGTGAGGTTGACCCCGGCGAGAATCGGCTTCAGGTCGCCCTCAGGCAGCTTGACCGACACCTGTAGGTCGCGGATCTCCAGGGTGCTCATGATGGGGTAACTCCGTTACTTGGCGTGAGACTGACAAAGACCTCGCCGTCGCGGACCTCGACGGGAAAGACGGGCACCGGCTCGGTGGCGGGCAGCCCGGTCGGCTCGCCGGTCCGTAGATCGAAACGCGAGCCGTGCAGCCAGCATTCCAGCGTGCAGCCGTCGACCTCGCCCTCGGAGAGCGGCACCTCGGCGTGCGAGCACTGGTCGTAGATGGCGTAGAAGTTGTCGTCTTCCGCGTGCACGACCGCGATCTCGGTGCCGTCGACGTCGGCGCTGACCGAGCTGCCCTTGGGGACCTCTTCTACCGAGCAGACCCGGATCATGCGCCCGCCTTCTGCAGCCGGGCCTCGATCGCGTCGCCGAGCCGCTCGCGCAGTTCCTCGACGGGGATCTTGTTGATCAGCTCGGCGAAGAAGCCGCGCACGACCAGCTTGCGCGCCTCGCCCTCCGGGATGCCCCGGGCCATCAGGTAGAAGAGCTGCTCGTCGTCGAAGCGGCCGGTCGCGCTCGCGTGGCCGGCGCCGGCGACCTCGCCGGTCTCGATCTCCAGGTTCGGCACCGAGTCGGCCCGCGCGCCATCGCTGAGCACGAGGTTGCGGTTGATCTCGTACGTGTCGGTGCCGGTCGCCTGCACCTGGATCAGCACGTCGCCGACCCAGACGGTGTGCGCGCCATCGCCCTGCAGCGCGCCGCGGTAGCCGACGTAGCTGCGGCAGTCCGGCACGCTGTGGTCGACGAGCTGGCGGTGCTCCAGGTGCTGGCCGGCGTCGGCGAAGTACAGCCCGTACAGCTCGGCCTCGCCGCCCCGCCCGGTGTACTCGACGCTGGTGAACTGCCGCACCAGGTCGCCGCCCAGCGACACCTGCACGTGCGTCACCTTGGCGTCGCGGCCCAGCTTGATCTTGACGTGCTGGGCCTGCACCGCGTCGGGCGCCCAGTCGGCGACCGTGATGAGCGTGAGCTTGGCGCCGTCGGCGACCGCCACCTCGACGTTGTCGGCGAGCGTGACCGAACCGGTCTGCTCCACCACCAGCGTGGCCTCGGCGAACCGCCCGACCTCGATGAAGGTGTGCCCGAAAGCGAGGCTGCCGTCACCGGTCACGCGCACCACGGCGGGCCGGTCGAGCACGGCCTCGGCGGCCACTGTGACCAGCGTGGCTTCGGCGAAACCGCCGTACGCCAGCGCGCTGATCCGGTCGAAGGGCACCAGGACCGAACCGATCCTGGGGTCACCCTTGTCCACAGTGGACACCGTGACACCGGCCGGCAGGTCCGAGTACCCGATGGCCGGAGCATTCGCGGCGGCCGAGGCGCCGGTCAGGCCCTTCAACCGGCGCAGCGGCGTGAAGCGCCACTCCTCCTCCAGGCCCGTCAGGGCCGGGAAGTCGGCGACGTCGTATGACCGCAGGGCCTGAGACTTGGTCTTAGGGGGTGCGGCGAGAGTGTCGGTCATTAACCGACCGCTCCTTCCATCTGGAGTTCGATGAGGCGGTTGAGCTCCAGGGCGTACTCCATCGGGAGTTCCTTGGCGATCGGCTCGATGAAGCCGCGCACGATCATCGCCATCGCCTCGTCTTCGGTCAGACCCCGGCTCATCAGGTAGAAGAGCTGGTCCTCGCTGACCTTGGAGACGGTCGCCTCGTGCCCCATCGCCACGTCGTCCTCGCGGATGTCGACGTACGGGTAGGTGTCCGACCGGGAGATCGTGTCGACGAGCAGCGCGTCGCACTTGACGGTGCTCTTGCTGTGCGAGGAGCCTTCGAGCACCTGCACGAGGCCGCGGTACGAGGTGCGGCCACCGCCACGCGCGATCGACTTGCTGATGATCGTGCTGGACGTGTGCGGCGCGGCGTGCACCATCTTGGCGCCCGCGTCCTGGTGCTGGCCCTCACCGGCCATGGCCACCGACAGCACCTCGCCCTTGGCGTGCTCGCCGGTCATCCACACGGCCGGGTACTTCATCGTGACCTTGGAGCCGATGTTGCCGTCGATCCACTCCATGGTCGCGCCCTCGTGCGCCACGGCGCGCTTGGTGACCAGGTTGTAGACGTTGTTCGACCAGTTCTGGATGGTCGTGTACCGGCAGCGGGCGTTCTTCTTCACGATGATCTCGACGACCGCGCTGTGCAGCGAGTCGGAGGAGTAGATGGGCGCGGTGCAGCCCTCGACGTAGTGCACGTACGCGCCCTCGTCGACGATGATCAGCGTCCGCTCGAACTGGCCCATGTTTTCCGTGTTGATCCGGAAGTACGCCTGGAGCGGGATCTCGACGTGCACGCCCTTCGGCACGTAGATGAACGAGCCACCGGACCACACGGAGGTGTTGAGCGCGGCGAACTTGTTGTCGCCCACCGGGATCACCGTGCCGAAGTACTCCTTGAAGAGGTCTTCGTGCTCCTTGAGAGCGGTGTCGGTGTCGAGGAAGATGACGCCCTGCTCCTCGAGGTCTTCACGGATCTTGTGGTAGACCACCTCGGACTCGTACTGCGCCGCCACACCCGCCACGAGCCGCTGCTTCTCGGCCTCCGGGATGCCCAGCTTGTCGTACGTGTTCTTGATGTCCTCGGGCAGGTCGTCCCAGCTGGCGGCCTGCTTCTCGGTCGACCGCACGAAGTACTTGATGTTGTCGAAGTCGATGCCGGTGAGGTCGGCGCCCCAGTTGGGCATCGGTTTCCGACCGAACAGCCGCAGGCCCTTCAGGCGCAGGTCGAGCATCCAGGCCGGCTCGTTCTTCTTGGCCGAGATGTCACGGACCACGGCCTCGTTGAGGCCACGCTGTGCCGACGCGCCGGCGACGTCCGAGTCGGCCCAGCCGTACTCGTAATTGCCGAGCACGGCGAGCTGCTCTGCTTGTGTCATCTGCTCGGTCACTACTTATTCCTCACCATGGTTGGTTGAGCTGGTATGTGCGTCGTGCACACGCCATCACCGTGGGCGATCGTGGCCAGTCGCTGCACGTGGGTGCCGACCAAGCGGGAGATCACCGCCGTCTCGGCCTCGCAGAGCTGGGGAAACTCGGCGGCCACGTGCGCCACCGGGCAGTGGTGCTGGCAGAGCTGCCCGCCGGTCGCGATCGCTGACGCGCTGGCAGCGTAGCCCTCCGCTGTCAGGGCGGCCGCGAGAGCCTCCGCCCGCGCGATCGGGTCGTCGCCGGCGCCCTCCAGCGCCGCCCGGCAGCGGGCCTCCAGCCCGGAGACCTGCTCGGTCGCGAACGCCTCGACGGCCTCTGCACCACCCGTGCGCGCGATCCAGCGCAGCGCCGCCGTGGCCATGCCGTCGTAGAAGTGCCGCCCGCAGTCCTGCCGGCCCGCGTCGGTCAGCACGAACAGCTTCGCCGGGCGGCCACGGCCACGCGCACCGCGCACCGGCCGCTCGCGGGCGACAACCGCCCCATCGGCGAGCATCGCGTCGAGATGGCGGCGAACCGCCGCCTGCGTCAAGCCCAGCTCGGCGCCCAGCTCGGCCGCGGTGGCGGAGCCGTGCTCGAGCAGCAGCCTGGCGACCCGGTCGCGCGTGCGCCCGTCAGCCACCGGCTGGAGCTCAGACAGCGCCGCCGCGTTTTTCACAACGCCAACGTTACGTATTTCCCCGAGCCCTCGCAAACCCGCGCCCAAGTGAACCGGGTCACCCCATCGCCCTTAACCCCCGGACGGAGACCTCCCACGTCGGTGCGGGGGGCGGGGACGTGGCACACGACGGCTTCAAGCCTGACGGACGACGTGGGGCACGTCCCCGCCCCCCGC
>NZ_BSDI01000011.1:0-224123 GCF_027923225.1 Phytohabitans aurantiacus | reverse complement strand
CCCCCCGCACCCCACCGCAACTACTACGTAGGATAGTGACCGTGCTCCCCCGCCTAGCCCTGACCTCCGTCGTAGCCAACGTAGCCATCGTCGTAACCGGCGGCGCCGTAAGGCTGACCGACTCCGGCCTAGGCTGCCCCACCTGGCCCAGATGCACCGACCAGTCCTACACCGCGAACCAGGAAATGGGCATCCACGGCGCCATCGAGTTCGGCAACCGCCTGCTCGGCGTCGTCGTCGTCGGTGTCGCCATCGCCTGCCTGGTGGGCGCCCTGCGGCGGCGGCCCCGCCAGCGCCGGCTCGTGTGGCTCTCCGGCGCGGTCGTCTTCGGCGTCTTCGCGCAGATCCTGATCGGCGGGCTCACCGTGCTGACCACGCTCAACCCGTGGTTGGTGGGCGTGCACTTCCTCGGCTCGATGGCGGTACTGATCGCGGCCTACGCCTTCTGGCGTGCCCTCCGCGCGCCGGTCACGCCTGAGGCGATCCCGGGGCCGCTGCGCGCACTCGGCTGGGTGATCGTGGCGGTCACGACGGCCACGATCACCGTGGGCACGTGGGTCACCGGCAGCGGCCCGCACGCCGGCGACCACGGCGCCGCCCGCATCGACATCGACGCCGAGACGATCTCCCAGGTCCATGCCGACCTCGTGTTCCTGCTGATCGGTCTCTCGGTGGCGGCGTGGCTGGCGCTGTGGGGCATCGGCGCTCAGCGCGCCGCAAAGGCGGCTCTGGTACTGGTCGCGGTCGAGCTCGCGCAGGGGTTGATCGGTTTGGTCCAGTACTTCACGGGCCTTCCCGAGATTCTCGTGGGCGCCCACATGCTCGGCGCCTCGCTGGTGTGGCTCGCGACGCTGGCCCTGCTCGCCAATCTTGCCGATGTCAGGTTCCAAACCAGGCTCATCGACATGACACCCGCAAGATCGGCGGACTACTCCGTGAAGTGAGCGTTGCGGGGCTACGTCGGGCTGGGTTCGCCGGGCAGTGGCGGAAGGTGCGCGCTGTCGGCGGGGCTGGGCGACTCGAACGGGGTCGGGTCGTCGCTGGAGTCACCGCTGGGGCAGCCGGCCAGGGCGGTGGCCAGGAGTAGGGCGAGGGTCAGGCGACCGATCGTGGCCGCGACAGTACGGCTCATGGCTCTCCTATCGCTGCAGGGCTTGGATGGGTGGGATGCGGGAGGCCCGCAGGGCCGGGTAGAGGCCGGCGACGATGCCGGTGAGGGTGCCGAGGGCGGGCGCCGGCAGGACGGCCCAGGGTTCGAGGACGGCGGTCCATTCCCACAGGACCGCGACGGCGACGACCGCGGTGGCCCCGAGGGCGGTGCCGGCAAGGCCGCCGAGGGTGCCCAGGACGGCGCTTTCGGTGAGGAACTGGGCAGCCACGTGCCGGCCGCGGGCGCCGAGGCAGCGGCGCAGGCCAATCTCCGGTACGCGTTCGAGGACGGCGACCAGCGTGGTGTTCGCGATGCCGACGGCACCGATGACCAGGCAGATCCCGGCGAGCAAGAGGAACAGGGCGCTGAGGTCGGCGGCGACGCCTTCCTGGAGGCTGCGTGGGTCGGGCGGCGCGGTGACGCGTAGCCGGTTCGCCGCGTCGGGACGCAGAGCGACGGCGAGCTGCGCGGCGACGACCTGGGCGGCGCCGAGCCGGGTCTCGACGATCATGCGCGTGGGATCACCGCTGGCCGGCGGTCCCCAGAGGTCTTCCGCCGTGGCCCGCGGGACGGTGACCGAGAGCAGCAGCTCACCGTGGCGCTGGGCATCGGCGACGATGCCGATGACGGTGAGGGGCACGCCGTCGACGAAGACGGCGGGCTGGGTATCGAGGCGGGTGATGCCGAGGCGTTGGGCGACGGCCTGCCCGAGTACGGCGACGTGTTGCCGGTGGCCGTCGTGGAACTCGTCGTAGAGGCGGCCGGCGGCCAGAGTGGGGCGCATGGCGAGGACGGCACCGGGGCTGGCGGCCACGACAGGGTAGGCGTCGAGTTTGGCGGAGTCTGCCATAGGCAGCCTGCCGACCGGGCGGCTGCCGGCGAACCAGTAGACGCCAGCCTGGTCGACGCCGTCGATGGCCAGCGCCCGGGACTCCGCGTCGGGGGTGAACGGAGGGCCTTCCAGATCCGCGTCGGCGGCTATGTCCTCGACGGTGACCTCGGTAGCCGCCAGCACCGTGAACCGCTTGCTGATCTGGGCGCCGGTGGTGGCTGTCAGGCCGAGCACGGCCACGAACGTCGCGACGCCGACGACAGTGCCCAGGGTTGTCAAGGTGGAGCGAGCCGGGCGTTGCAGCACGCCAGCGAGCGCCTCTCGGACGAGGTCGCGGGTGCTGATCCGGGCCGGCGGCACGGCGTGCGGCCGGCGCCACCGGCCCAGCACCCTCACGGCCGCGCCTCGGTGGGGTAACGGCGCTCCTCCAGGATGCCGTCGCGGATCGTGATGACATGTTGGGCGCGGACCGCCACGTCGTCATTGTGGGTGACCACCACCAGGGTGACGCCGGTGCGGTGCAGGTCGTCGAAGAGGTCCAGGATGGCGGTGGCGGTGGCCGAGTCGAGGTTTCCGGTGGGCTCGTCGCACAGCAGCAGGCTGGGCCGGTTGACCAGGGCCCGCGCCACCGCGACGCGCTGGCGCTCGCCGCCGGACATGGTGGTGGGTAGGGCGGCGACGCGGTGCGCGAGCCCGACACTGGCGAGCGCGTCTGCTGCGCGGGCAGCCCGCTCGCCGTGCTGGACGCCGGTGTAGAGCATCGCGAGCATCACGTTTTCCGTGGCGGTGCGGTGCGGCATCAGGTGGAACGCCTGGAATACGAAGCCGATCCGGCGTCCGCGCAGGGCGCCGCGTTGCGGTTCGGACAGCTGCCCGACGTCGATGCCGTCGAGACGGTACCGGCCGGTGGTCGGCGTGTCGAGCAGGCCGATCAGGTTGAGGAACGTGCTCTTGCCCGAGCCGGAGGGGCCCACCACCGCTACGTACTGCCCCTGCTCGATGATCAAGTCGGCGGGTTGGAGCGCGCGCACCGGCGGCGGGCCGGGATAGGTGCGTCCGACCCCGGCGAACTCGACCGCGGGAGTGCTCACCGCTGCCCCACCACGACCCGGTCGCCCGCCTGGAGCTGACCGGCGGGTGCGGACACCTCGACGTATCCGTCACCAGTGCGCCCAACGGTCACCGGCACCGTGCGTTGCTCGTCCGCCCCCGCGACGACGGTGACCGTCGCCTGCGAATCCGCGCCGGCCGAAACGGCGGCCACCGGCACCACCAGCACCGGCTGCGCCGAGCTGGCCACGACGATGCTGAGCCGCACCCCCTGCCCGACCAGTGCCTCGTCGAGTTGCGCATCGCCGGCCACCGCCACGGCGTACCCGGTCGGGACCGTCCCGCCGCTGGAGTCACCGGACTCGCCCGAGCCGCCCGGGGCGGCCGCCATCGCGGCTGCCGCCTCACCGACCGCGACGACCTTGCCCGGCAGGGTTTCGCCGCTCTCGCCGGCTCTTATCTGCACCGGCAGGTCGACCACCACACCCTGTGGATCCGCTCCGGCCAGGGTGCCCACGGCCACCACGTCGCCCACCGCGAGAACGGCCAGCGTCCCGGTCACCTCCTGGCCGACCACCGCGTCGACCTTTACCACCCGCGCCGGAAACCGCGGCACGAACGCGACCTCGCCCATCGGCAACATCGGCCCGGTGCGCGCCACCAGCGCCGCGAGGTCGGCCTTCGCCTGCGTCAGCGCCTGCTTGGCGTCGGCCACGCTGGACGTACCCGGCGCCGGCGTGGCCACCGCCTGCGCCTGCCGCAGCGCGCGCTCGGCCGCCGTCACCTGAGCGCGGGCGGCCCGCACCGCCTGCGCGTCGGCCTCACCCGTCGTCGGCACCGGATAGCCCAGCGCGTCGTACAGTCGGGTCAGCGCCGCCTTCGTCGATGGCCCGAACACCGTCTCCGTCGCCACTCGGTACCCCAGGCTGCGCAGCGCCGCCTGCAACTGCGCGACGTCCTTGCCTCGCGCGCCCGGGCGAATGTCTCGATACGCGGGAAACGCGCCCGGCAGCACCACGACCGGGCGGCCGGACACCTCGGCAACCACCGCGCCCTTGGCCAGCCGCTGCCCAGCCTTGACCCGGACCCCGGTGACGACCATCCGCTCCGCCTCGAAGACCGCGGCCGGGCGGATCTCCACCGGGCGGGTCTGCACCACCGTGCCGCGTAACACCACTGTGTCTTCGAGCAACCGCTGCTCCACGACCGCGGTCAACACCGTGCGCTCGGGCGCCTCGGTCTCCGCCGCGACCTGCGCGGGCGACCGGACCAGCGTGGACAGGCCGAGCACGGCTACGCACAGCAGCGCCACCACGGCCGCGCCCCAGGTCAGCCAGCGCTGCCGCCGCGCCAGCACCGAACCTACCGCCGGCGCCCCCTCGGCCACCTCGCCGGCATCGGGCGCCTCGTCGGCCCGCCCAGGCTCGTCGGGCGTCGCCATCAAGCGCCGCCGCTGGCCAGCACCCGCCCAGCTGTGGCCGCCCGTGCCTGCACGTACGCCTTGACCGCGGTCAGCTCGGTGCCGTGCTGCTCGACCTGCCGCCGCTGGTAAGCCCGCTCCACCGCCAGCATCGTCCCGACCACGTTGGCCTTGTCCTTGCACTTCACGTCGGCGACCGCCGTCGCGGTCTCCTCCGCACTGATCGTCTCGCTCTGCCACCGCTGGTCGTCGTTGGCCGCGAACGGATCGGGATAGCTGAAACCCTCATCCTTCATGCACGCGCTCCACGCCGCGAAGACCTTCACCACCCGGCTGTCGGCCATCGTGCGCCCCCGCGCCTCGACCTGGAGGCGTTGCACGAGCGCCAGGTCGGCCTCCCGCACACCCCCGGCGAGCTTGTCCGTCGCCTCCTTCGCACAGCCGCCGGCGGGCACCGGCTCCCCGTTGTACGAGCTCTGCCCGCGTCCCGCCCACACGTTCATCGCCTCCCTCGACGGCGTCGGAGCATTCGCGTCCAGCTCGGCGAGGGCGCGCTGCCGCTTGATGATGTCGACCGCGTGATAACCCTCCACCGACGCCTTCTCCACATCAATGATCGAATAACGCCGGGCATACGGATCGACCTCGAACGAGCCTGACACCCGCGCCGCTGGCCAGTCAAGACCGAAACGCTTCATGCACTGCCGACCCAGAATGTTGACAGCGTCGGTAATGGCGTGTTCTTGATCTTCGGTCTGTGCGAAGTCATCCAATGGGAGAACCAGTTCCGAAGACGACCGGATCACCGGGACCGCGTCGATGGCCGGCTCGTCCGCGTCATCTGAGGCGTCTTTGGTGCAGCCAACCAACACGACGACCAGCGCCGCGACGGCGATGGCGCCCCATGTGGATGACCGTCGCCCTTGCGGGACTGGAATCATTTAGATCTCCTCGATGGGACGTGATACACCGTTCGCAGTTGTAATGAAATATTCTGCGCGAATTCATATTTGGAGCGTGTTGGCCAACGGGCCCTAACGGTGCCCCGCCCGGCCACGGCCAGGCCGTGGCTTGGACGGGACACCGCCTCTCACCGTTCCATGTCCCGGAGCGCCGCGCGCCCCGCGACTAGAGCTAGAAGAACAAGTGGGAGCTCAGGTTGTCGTTGAAGCTGCCCAGGCTGTAGTACGCCCAGCTGACGTTGCCTGACGCCTGCCCGTACGGGAGGACCGAGATGTACGGGTAGGTGTAGTTGGCGTGCTGGTATGTACGAAGGCTCCGGGTCTGGTGATAGTTGGCAATGCTGCTCGCGCGGTCGTTGAGCTGGGTGCCCGAGTTGACGAAGAAGTACCCGCTGTAGTTAGCAAGGTTTCCATTGCTGTCGTACAGCGCCCCACCGTAGTTGGAGTGCTCCCACAGCACGAACTCGCCGTACTCGATCACGCCATTGCCGGGCGCGGCGGCGGCGGGCGCCGAGGCCCCGAACACTCCGACCGCCGCGACGCCTGCGAATGCCGCAGCAGCGGCAATCGCCTTCTTGATTCTCATGGGTCTGTATTCCCCCTTGGTGAATTCACACCAGGACCTCGCTGGATGCGTTGCCGAGGCGCTCTGCTTGTTGGCACTTCCGGACCTACGCGCAGGAATCCCCGAGGAATATCTCGGCCGCCGAACCCCCCGAAGACATGAGCCGCCCAGTCGCGAGCCGGGCAACCCGCTATAACCCTGCCACAGGATGCGTTGGCGTCAATACATCAGTCGGCTTTAGGCAGCTGCGTATCAAGGAGGATCAAGCGAGCTTGTAGGCGCGGATCACCGTCTGCTCGACCGTGTTGCCTGATTCGTCCTCCGCCACCGCCCTCAGCGATACGTAACCGGGCCCAGCGGGGTGCTGCAGCACGACCGCGTTGCCGGCGCGCGTGGCGACGACCCACGACTTGCCGTCGTCGAACGACGCCTCCACGCGCAGCGACGCGTTCGGGGCGGCCGCCGAATCCGGTTGCGGCGTCACGGTCACGGGGATCGTGGCGGGCTGGCCGGCGGGCGCGGCGTTTTCGCTGTTGACCGGCGGCGCGAACTGCACCGTCGACAGCGGCATCCGCACCGCCTCCGCACCTTCCACATGCCCGGACCGGAACGTCCACGCCACCCGTACCTCGGTCGACAGCGTCGCCGGGCCTGACCGCTGCGCCACCATCTCCAGGCGGTAGTCGGCTGGCTCGGGCGGCACCTCGAACTCCCCGTTCAGCTCGCTGAGCTCGGCGTTTTTGACACCATCGAGGAAGAGCGTGATGCGGCCCGTCGCGATGCCCGAGTACCCGGCCCGACCCACCCCGTCGCCGTACAGCGGGGCGAGCACGAGCAGCTTGTCACCGGTGCGGGTGACCCACTGGTGCTCGTACGCCGGTGACGCCACCGTCGGGCCGAAGACGCCGCGGCTCCACTGCTCCTGGTACGCCTGACCGGGCTTGTAGGAAAGCGGCGGCGCGACGGTGGTCGTGACGTACTCGTCCGCGGTCATCTCGTCGAACGACCGGAACCACCGCATCCGCCCGCCCGCGTTGTAGTACTCGGTGCGGGTCGACGGCAGCGCGAACGCCAGCGGATGCGCGAAGCCGCCCATCAGCGCGTCGGGCAGTACCGGCCAGGCCAGCTTCCGTCCCGTCGTGCCGGACGCCTCGTGACCGTGGTCGGCCCGTACCGTGGCGAGGTCGGCGGCGGTCAACTCCTGCGCCATCCCCGTGATCATGTGATCCTCGGTGAGCCACCCCAGCAGGTACGCCGTGTCGGGCGCCTCGAACGTCGCCGTCACGCGCGACACGAAGCCCTCTGCGGTGCTGGCGTCGACCGCGCCCGCGTACAGGCCGGCGAACGTGCGGCCGAGCGTGCCCACCTCGACGGTGCGCCCGGTGGCGATGGCGCTGGCCGCCACCTCGGCGAAGGCCTGGCCGGCATCCGCGCGCGGCACCGACGCCGACAGCGGCCGGCCCGTTCGCGAGTCCAGCGTGATGGTCACGGCGCCGCCCACGTCGAGGCTGGGCTGGGCGAGCATCGTCGTGGCATAGCCGGCACCGTCCGGCGCGGTGATCGCGCTGAGCACCGTGTACCGGCCCTTGGGCAGCCGGGTGCGCACGGTACCGGTGGAGGCGGGCAGCGTGCGCGCGATCTTGCCGTCCCAGCTCGCCAGGACCGTCACGTACCCCTCTGCGGGTGCGCCGTCGCGGCCCAGGTGCGCCACCGTGACCTCGTAGCTCTCCACCTCACGGTCGAACGCCAGCGGCGTGTGCGTGTCACCGGCCGTCAGGTGGCCGGTGAGCAACCCGTTCGCCCCGTCCACCCGCCCGTCGACGGTGACCGTGACTTCGGCGGTGCCGCCCGCCGGCACGGTGACGGCGGCCGGCTCGACGGTGACCATGGCGGCCGGCAGCCCGTCGACAGCGGGCGTGAGGGTGACCGGTTCGGTGCCGTCGTTGCGGTACGTGACGGTCTTCGCGACCGGGGTGTCGTCGTCGTGCGGCCACGGTTGCCGCCCGAAGCTGAGGCTCGCCGGCACGGCGGTGACCGTCCGGGTGACCGCCGCGGCCACGTCGAGCCGCCCGGCACCCTGCGCGAACACGCTCAGCGCCGGATCGGGCTTTGCCGCACCCATCAGCCCGGCCTTGATCTGCGCCGGGGTCCAGTCGGGACGCCGCTGAGCGAGGATCGCGGCGGCGCCAGCGGCGTGTGGGGCGGCCATGGAAGTACCGGACAGGGTGGTGTGCGTGTCACCCGGCAGCGTCGAATCGGCGCTGCGGGCGGCGGTGATGGCGACGCCCGGGGCGGTGATGTCCGGCTTGAGCGCGCCGTCCTCGGCGCGCGGGCCCTGGCTGGAAAAGTCGGCGAGCCGGTCGGCTTTCGTGACCGCACCCACCGCGAGCGCCGCGTCCGCCGTGGCCGGCGACGAGATCGTGCCCGCGCCCGGGATGTTGCCCGCCGCGACCACGAAGAGCGTGCCGGTCAGGACCTGCACCGCCCGCTCCACCGGGTCGAGCCCGGGGGTGTCGGGGCCACCGAGGCTGAGGTTGGCGACCGTGGCGCCTTGCTTGGCCGCCCACTCCATCCCGGCGACGATCCACGACTCGGCGCACCCACCGTCGACACACACCTTGCCGTCGAGCAGCCGGGCGCCCGGCGCCACACCGTCGGCACCGGCCACCGTCGCGGCCACGTGCGTGCCGTGACCCGTGTGATCCTTGTCGTCCTCGTTACCGTCGGTGAAGTTCTGCCGCGCGGTCACCCGGCCCGCCAGATCCGCGTGACCCGCGTCCACACCACTATCAAGTACGGCGACCGTGCTGCCCGTGCCGTCGAAGCCGGCCGCCCACGCCGCCGGCGCGCCGATCTGCGGCACGCTCTCGGCCAGGGCCGGCTGGCGCAGCCCGTCGAGCCAGATCGCGTCGACACCGATCGTCATGCGCCGCTCGGCCGGCCCCCCAACGGTGAACGTCGACCAGAAGTCGGTGAGATTGTCAGTATCCGCCGCGACCGCGTGCCCCTCCACCGGCACGAGATCACGCACGACCCGCGCACCGCCCTCGGCCACTCGTTCCCGCCCCCGGGCCCGCGCGTCGGTCCCGTCGTAGGTGACGATGAGCGGCAACTCGGCCAGTCCGTCATAGCCAAACTCGAACAGGGTGGTGACGTCGAACAGCCGCGGATCCAGATCGCCCGCTCGCAGCAGCGCCAACGCGTCGGCCGGAATCACGTGCAGATGGTCGCCGTCCCGCCGAGTCACGAACCGCATGTCCTCGCGCCCTTCGCCGGGCGAGACCGACGCCTTGTCGCCAGCGGTGACGGTGACGCGATCGCCGCTGACGAGCGTGACAGAGCGGGCGTCCGCGGTGGGCGCGGCAGCGGCGGACACGGTGGGCGCCGCTTCCCCGTTGGCGACAGCGGGTACGGCCGCAGCCGCACACAGCACCACAAGCGCGACCACACCCCGCGTACCCACCCTCACCTAGATCCACCTCCACAAAGCAACCAAAGCCAGACATAGACCAAAGCAGATGCCTCCCAGATCCGCAACCCCACCACTGACGTGATCAGGGCGTCCCTCAAGTCGTTCTAGCGACTTGAGGGACGCCCTGATCACGTAAATGCGGGGTGGAGTTAGCGGTGGGAGGCGATTGCCCTGGCTAGGCGGGCGGGGGCGGCCTCGGCGGTGGCCAGGAACAAGGAAGGCTCGGTCAGCTCGAGCTCTACCAGCAGCGGCCGGCCGGCTTCGTCGGGGATCACGTCGACGCGGGCGTACAGCAGGCGGTCGGGGCCGCCGGGGATCGCTGCCAGCGCCTGCTCGCCCACTGCCAACTCGGCGTCGATCGGCACGCGGGGCTTGATGGTCTCTTCCTTGTAGAGGCCGGTCGCACCGGTGTCGGGGCCGTCGAGCATGGCGCCCTTGCGGATGGCGTGGCTGAACGCCAGCTTGCCGGACTCGTCGGGGAGGTACAGCAGGGCGGTCTCGCCGTACGTGTCGACGGCTGGCAGGTACGGCTGGATCATCACGGTGCGGCCGGCGGCGATCAGGCGGGCGGCGTGTTCGCGGGCGAGCCGCGCCTCGTCGGGGTCGCCGAGGCGGTACCGGCCGGTGTCGACGCTGCCGGCACCGACCGAAGGCTTCACCACGTACGCCTCGCCGGCCGGCGGGGTCCACGTGTCGTCGGTGGCCCACGCGGTCGGTACGACGGGGACGCCAGCCGCCGTCAGGTCGCCCAGGTAGCGCTTGTCGGTGTTCCACTGGACGATGTCGGCCGGGTTCGCCAAAGACGGCACACCGGCGGCCCAGGCCACGAACTCGTCGCGGCGTGCCGTGTAGTCCCAGGGAGAGCGGAGCACGGCGAGGCGGAAGGACGACCAGTCGACGCCGGTCGCGTCCCAGGCGACCGGGGTCGCCTCGATGCCGAAGGCGCGCAGGGGCTCGATCAGCAACCGGTCGTCGGGGTCGAGATCGGGCAGTTCGGCGCACGTAACGAGAGCGACCCGGGATCGCTCCCGGGCCGCTGGGTCGACGTTAACTGTCACGGGTCAGCGGGCCAGATTGCGCCGGCCCATCGAGCGCCAGAGGTCGTTGCTCGGCCGCATCTGGTCCATGAGCTCGCGCTCCCACTCGTTCTCCACCTCGACGCCTGCCTTGACGCATGCCGTGCGCGCCACGTCGGTGGCCTCAGCGAACTGGTCTGCCCACACGCCGTCTTCCCCCACGAGGACGATTCGTGCGCCACGCTTGCCGACGTACTCGATGACCGCCTTAGCTCCCCCGTGCCCGGCGGCGAACGCCCGAATGCCCGCGACGAGACCCGCAGGGGTCGACGCCGGAGCAGTCGGATCAGTAGCCAGCTTCGTATCGGAACCATCTGCCATGAGCCGAAGCCTATGCAGACGCAGAGGCTTGGCGCGGGGCACCGACAATTATTTGTGATGCCAATTACCCAGACGTTTACCTCGACCAGGCGACACTTTCGCCCGATTTTTCCGGACATTTTGGTAAACGCCGGGACGGCAAATCAGACCTATTGCCGGGTGCCAAAAAGTCGACCCGTAACTGCGGAGATTCGCCTCGAAAAGGACAATTTAGATGAGCGCGTCGGCGGCGACCGCGACGAAGAGGATCGTCAGGTACGTCGTCGACCAGTGGAACAGGCGCATCGGACGGAGCGGCTCTCCCCGCCGGGAACGACCGACCAACCGGTGCGCCTCCAGTACAAAGAGCGCTCCGAAGACCAGCGCTGTTACTCCGTACACGAGACTCATGCCCAGCGGCCAGACCGCGAGTGACGTCGCCAGCGTGAGCCAGGCGAAGATCAGGATCTCGGCATTGACGCGGCGTGCCGAGGCGACCACCGGGAGCATCGGAATGCCCGCCCGCGCGTAGTCGTCCTTGAACTTGATCGCCAGCGCGTAGAAGTGCGGCATCTGCCAGAAGAACACGACACCGAACAGCGCCCATGCGAGCGGCGACAGCCCGCCCGTGACCGCCGCCCAGCCGATCAGCACCGGCGCCGCGCCGCACGCGCCACCCCAGAAGGTGTTCTGCGGCGTCGAGCGCTTGAGCCACAGCGTGTAGACGACGTCGTAGTAGATGATCGCGGCGAGCGTCAGCCCGGTGGCCAGCCAGTTGGTGAAGGCGGCCATCAGCGCGATCGACACGACGCCCAGTACGAGGCCGAAGACCAGCGCGTTGCGCGGCGCGACCCGGTGCGCGGGCAGCGGGCGGCGGGACGTGCGCTTCATGACCTGGTCGATGTCGCGGTCGATATAGCAGTTCAGCGCGTTGGCGGCGCCGGCCGCGAGCGAGCCGCCGACCAGGACCACCGCGACCAGCCACAACGACGGCAGGCCGTCGGCGGCGAGCATCATCGCCGGTACCGTCGTCACGAGCAGCAGCTCGACGATGCGCGGCTTGGTGAGCGCGACGTACGCCTTGACCACCGCCGCCACGTCCGGACGGGACCGCGTGCGGCTCCGCGCGAGGTCACGCGGGGCGACCGGACGCGGATCGACGACGCCCGCCGGTGGGGCTGGGCGCTCGGTGATCATGCTCACGTAACCAGGCCACCTTCCGGCGTCGCGGGCGCTTGGATGGCGTGCGACCAGCAAGGTCAGCGCGCCGACCGACAGGGTACGCGCAGGGTTGATCCGCACTGACTCCTACCCCGTGTAGAAGAACCGGGCGTGTGCCCCGTCACAGCTCGTGAACGGACGTGGCGTGAGATCCGGGCGCAGACGTTTAGCACGGGTAGATAGGGTCAACGCAAGAGGGTCGACGCATTGCCGAGGAGCACACATCGTGACCGCGAACGAAACATCTCTCACCTGGTCAGAGCTCGACCGCAAAGCGGTCGACACCGTACGGACGCTGGCTATGGACGCCGTGGAGAAGTCCGGCAACGGTCATCCCGGCACCGCGATGAGCATGGCCCCGGCGGCGTACCTGCTCTTCAACAAGCTGCTGAAGCACGATCCGACCGACGCGAACTGGGCCGGCCGCGACCGGTTCGTGCTCTCCATGGGCCACTCCAGCCTGACCCTCTACATCCAGCTGTACCTGTCGGGCTACGGCCTGAGCCTTTCCGACCTCAAGTCCCTGCGGCAGTGGGGCTCGCTCACCCCGGGTCACCCCGAGCACGGGCACACGGTCGGCGTCGAGACCACGACTGGGCCGCTTGGCCAGGGTGTGGGCAACGCGGTCGGCATGGCGTTCGCGGCGCGGCGCGAGCGGGGCTTGTACGACCCGGAGGCGGCGCCCGGTGAGTCGCCGTTCGACCACCACATCTGGGCGTTCGCCTCGGACGGTGACCTCGAAGAGGGCATCAGCCACGAGGCCAGCGCGCTCGCCGGCCACCAGAAGCTCGGCAACCTGATCCTCGTCTGGGACGACAACGAGATCTCGATCGAAGACGACACCCGCATCGCCAAGAGCGAGGACATCGCGGCGCGGTACGAGGCGTACGGCTGGCACGTCGAGACGGTCAACTGGCGCAAGGGTCACCCCGAAGAGGGCGAGTACCACGAGGACGTCGAGGCTCTGCACGCCGCCCTGCAGCGGGCCAAGGCCGAGACCGACCGCCCCTCGTTCATCGCCCTGCGCACGATCATCGCGTGGCCGGCACCCAACAAGCAGAACACCGGCAAGTCGCACGGCTCGGCGCTCGGCAAGGACGAGGTGGCCGCCACCAAGAAGCTGCTCGGCTTCGACCCGGAGCAGTCGTTCGCCGTCGACGACAAGGTGCTCGCCCACGCCCGCGAGGTCGTCGACCGGGGTCGGGCCGCGCACGCCGAGTGGCAGCAGAAGTTCGACGCCTGGGCCACCGCCAACCCCGAGCGCAAGGCCCTCTTCGACCGCCTCTCCACCCGCAGCCTGCCCGAGGCATGGACCGAGGCGCTGCCGGAGTTCCCGGCCGACGCCAAGGGCATCGCCACCCGCGCGGCGTCCGGCAAGGTGCTCGACGCGCTCGCCCCGGTGCTGCCCGAGCTGTGGGGCGGCTCGGCCGACCTGGCGGAGAGCAACAACACGACGATGAAGGGCGAGCCCTCGTTCGTGCCGACCGAGCACGCGACGAAGGAGTTCCCCGGCAACGAGTACGGCCGCACGCTGCACTTCGGCATCCGCGAGCACGGCATGGGCGCGATCCTCAACGGCATCGTGCTGCACGGCGGCACCCGCCCGTACGGCGGCACCTTCCTTGTCTTCAGCGACTACATGCGGCCGGCCGTGCGGCTCGCCGCGCTGATGAAGCTGCCGGTGATCTACGTCTGGACGCACGACTCGATCGGCCTCGGCGAAGACGGCCCGACCCACCAGCCGATCGAACACCTGTCCGCGCTGCGGGCCATCCCCGGCCTCGACGTCGTACGCCCCGGTGACGCCAACGAGACGGCGTGGGCGTGGCGCCTGGCGCTGGAGCACACCGACCGGCCGACCGCGCTCGCGCTGACCCGGCAGGCGCTGCCGGTGTTCGACCGCACCGAGCTGGCGCCGGCCGAGGGCGTGGCCAAGGGCGGATACGTGCTGGCCGAGGCGTCCGGCGGCCAGCCCAAGGTGATCCTCATCGGCACCGGCTCGGAGGTGGCGCTCTGCCTGACCGCCCGCGAGCGGCTGGAGGCCGAGGGCACGCCGACCCGGGTCGTGTCGATGCCCTGCCAGGAGTGGTTCCGCGCCCAGGACCAGGCATATCGCGACTCGGTGCTGCCGAGCGACGTCAAGGCCCGCGTCTCGGTCGAGGCCGCGATCGCCATGTCGTGGCACGACATCGTGGGCGACAGTGGGGAATGCGTCAGCATTGAACACTATGGGGCAAGCGCGCCGTACCAGGTGCTGTTCGAGCAGTTCGGCTTCACTCCCGACCGGGTCGTGGCCGCGGCGCACGCGTCGCTGTCCCGCGTCGGCGACATCACAGGTACGACGACCGGTAACTGAGGGAGCGTAAAACTATGACGGACCGGCTTGGTGAGCTTTCCGCCGCTGGTGTAGCGGTGTGGATCGACGATCTCTCCCGGGTGCGGCTGGAGTCCGGTGGGCTCGATCAGTTGCGTCGGGAAAAGCACGTGGTCGGCGTGACGACCAACCCGACCATTTTCGCCAAGGCGCTCAGCGACGCCGAGGCGTACGACGGGCAGGTGCGCGACCTCGCCGTGCGCGGGGTCAACGTCGAGGAGACCGTGCGCATGCTGACCACGTACGACGTGCGGTGGGCGTGTGACGTGATGAAGCCGGCGTACGACGCCTCGGCGGGCGTCGACGGCCGGGTCTCCATCGAGGTAGACCCGCGGCTGGCGCACGAGACGGAGAAGACGGTCGCCGAGGCCAAGGCGCTGTGGTGGCTGGTCGACCGGCAGAACCTCTTCATCAAGATCCCGGCGACCGTCGAGGGCCTGCCGGCGATCACGGCGGTACTCGCGGCGGGCATCAGCGTCAACGTGACGCTGATCTTCTCGCTCGAGCGGTACCAGCAGGTGATGGAGGCGTTCCTCGCCGGCCTGGAGCAGGCCAAGGCCAACGGCCACGACCTGACCAAGATCGGCTCGGTGGCGTCGTTCTTCGTGTCCCGTGTGGACACCGAGGTCGACAAGCGCCTCGACAAGGTCGGCTCGGCGGAGGCGAAGGCGTTGCAGGGCAAGGCCGCCATCGCCAACGCGCAGCTGGCCTACGAGCGGTACACGCAGGTGTTCTCCTCCGACCGGTGGCAGGCGCTCGCCGACGCGGGCGCGCACCCGCAGCGTCCACTGTGGGCGTCCACCTCGACGAAGAACCCGGCCATGCGTGACGTCATCTACGTCGAGGAGCTGGTCGCTCCCGGCATCGTCAACACGATGCCGGCGGCCACCATCGACGCGTACGCCGACCACGGCGAGACCCGCGGCGACACGGTCACCGGCTCGTACGCGCAGGCTCGCAAGGTGCTCGACGACCTGGCGCAGCTCGGCATCGACTACGACGACGTGGTGGAGACGCTGGAGCGCGAGGGCGTCGAGAAGTTCGAGCAGAGCTGGCTGGAGCTGCTCCAGACCGTCGACGGTCAGCTCCAGACGAGCAAGTAAAGGTACAGGGACGTGAAGGAAGTCGAGGCGGCGGCCGGGCTCGCTGTTTGGCGAGCCAGCCGCCTCGGCGCCGACTTGACGGCGGATCACGGGCCGCCCGGGCTCGACCCCCTGCTTCCGCTGCTGGCTGAGCTGGCGGAGGAAGTGGCCGACCTCGACCACGTCGTGGCGGTGGGTCCGTCGCTGGCCGCTCAGGCGATCACGCGCACGCTCGGGCGCCCGCTGACCGCTCTGGACACGGCCGACCCCGGCCCTGTCGAACGCGCGCTCGGCGACCGCCTCGACCGCACGGTCGTGGTGGTCACCGCCGCGTCCGACGTCACCGACGCGATCCGCCGGGCATACCTGAGCGCGTTCCTCGACTCGGGCCTGACCGAGGCGGAGGCCGCACGCCGGTTCGTCCAGGTCGACGACGTGGTGCCCGCCGGCCGTTCGGCGCTGAGCGCCGCCGCGCTCGTGCCGGCGGCGCTGGCGGGTGTCGACGTGGCCGAGCTGGTCGACCAGGCCAGCGAGCTGTCGGCCGCGCTGGCGCGGGGTGAAGACAACCCCGCGCGGGCGCTGGCTTCGACGCTCGCCGCCGGCTACGACACGGTCGCGGTGGTATCGGACGGCACCGGCCTGATCGGCCTGACCGACTGGGTCGGCCGGCTGCTGGCCGCGTCGCTGGGCGTCCTGCCCGTGGTACTGGAAGACCCGGCCGCCCCGGTGGCCGGCGACCGGACCCTCACCGTCACCGTGGGTGGCTCGCTGGGTGCGGGCACGGTGCCAGGCGGCGGCGTCTGGCCCGACGTGGCGGTCAACGGGCCGCTGGGCGCCCAGTTCCTGGTGTGGGAGCACGCCATCGGGCTCACCCCTCAGCGATCCACTCCTTCGGCGACGCCGGCCCCGCATATCGGGGAGACGTTCACCGAGGGCTCGGTGACCGGATACGGGACGTCCGCCGGGAGCGTCGTCGAAGCGCTTGGCGGGCTGCTGCTCGGCAGCCGCCCCGACGGATACCTGTCGATCACCGCGTACCTCGATCCGGTCGCCGATGCCCAGGTCGCGCGGCTGCGGCCGCTGCTGGCCGAGGTGGCCGGCCGTCCGGTCGCGTTCGGCTGGGGGCCGCAGCCCCGCCCGCCGGCCGGCACTCATCTTCAGATCACCGGGGCGGTCGCTTCTGACCAGTACCAACTCGGCGATCTTCAGGCGGCGCAGGCCGCCGCAGACCGCGCGGAGCTGGCGCGAGACGGACGCCGGATCGTGCGTCTCGACCTGGCCGAGCGCGCAGCAGGGATCGTTCAACTGTTGGACGCCGCCCGGGCCTTGGGAAACTGAGAGGATAAGTCCGTGGGTAACCCGTTGCGCGATCCACAGGATCGCCGGCTGCCACGTATCCCGGAGCCCTGCGCTCTGGTGATCTTCGGGGTGACCGGCGACCTGTCTCGCAAGAAGCTTCTTCCCGCCATATATGACCTGGCCAACCGGGGTCTGCTGCCACCCGGCTTCGTGGTTCTGGGCTTCGCCCGCCGCGACTGGGGGCATGGCGACTTCGAGTCGATGGCCTATGAGCACGCCAAGGCGCACGCGCGCACACCGTGGCGCGAGGAGGTGTGGGCGCGGCTCTCCGGCAACATGAAGTTCGTGGGCGGGGCGTTCGACGACGACGCCGCGTTCGACAACCTCGCCTCGACGCTCGACGAGCTGCGCGACTCGCACGGCATCCACGGCAACGCGGCGTTCTACCTGTCGATCCCGCCGTCGGCCTTCCCGACCGTGCTCAAGCAGCTCGCCCGCACCGGCATGGCCGACAACGAGCGCTGCGGCGGCTGGCGCCGGGTGATCGTGGAGAAGCCCTTCGGCACCGACCTGACCTCGGCCAAGTCGCTCAACGACCTCGTCGACGACGTCTTCACCGGGCCCGACGTCTTCCGCATCGACCACTACCTGGGCAAAGAGACCGTCCAGAACATCATGGCGCTGCGGTTCGCCAACTCGCTGTTCGAGCCGGTGTGGAACTCCAAGTACGTCGACTCGGTGCAGATCACCATGGCCGAAGACGTCGGCATCGGCACCCGGGCCGCCTTCTACGACGCCACCGGCACCGCCCGCGACGTGCTCCAGAACCACCTGCTCCAGCTCCTGGCGCTGGTCGCGATGGAGGAGCCGACCAGCTTCGACGCCGCCGAGATCCGCGCCGAGAAGCTGAAGGTGCTGCGCGCGATCAGCCTGCCCAAGGACATCAAGGCCGGCACGGTGCGCGGCCAGTACCTGCAGGGCTGGGTCGCCGGCGAGCGCGCCAAGGGATACCTGGAAGAGGAGGGCGTGCCGCAGGACTCCAACACGGAGACGTACGTGGCGGTGCGGCTCGGCATCCAAAATAGGCGCTGGGCCGGCGTGCCGTTCTACATCCGGGCCGGCAAGCGGCTGCCGCGCCGGGTCACCGAGGTGGCGGTGCTGTTCAAGAAGGCGCCGCACCTGCCGTTCAACCCGGCCGACGTCGAGGCGCTCGGCGAAAACCAGCTCGTGATCCGGGTCCAGCCGGAAGAGGGCGTGGTGCTCAAGTTCGGCTCCAAGGTGCCGGGCACCACGATGGAGCTGCGCGACATCGCGATGGACTTCCAGTACGGCGAGGCGTTCACCGAGTCCAGCCCGGAGGCGTACGAGCGGCTGGTGCTCGACGTGCTCATCGGCGACCGGACGCTGTTCCCCGACGCCGCCGAGGTCGAGCAGAGCTGGCATGTGGTCGATCCGCTGGAAGAGGCGTGGGAGGGCGTGAAGCCCGAGCAGTACCGGTCCGGCGAGTGGGGGCCGCGCGCGGCCGACGAGATGCTGGCCCGCGAGGGCCGTCACTGGAGGCGTGCATGAGCGAGCGTAGCGAGCGAACCAGGAGCTCAGGATGATTGGTCTTTGGGACACCACCGGCAACGAGGTGGTCAAGGCGCTGTCCGCGGAGCGGCGCAGCGCTGGTGGCGTGGCCAGCGGCATGGCACTGTCGCTGATCGTCGTGGTCGACGAGAAGCGGGTACGCGAGGCCGAGGCGGCCGCCACGATCGCGGCGGCCGCGCACCCGTGCCGGCTGCTGATGGTCGTGCGCGACGACTTCGAGCGCCCCAACAACCGGCTCGACGCCGAGATCGTCGTGGGTGGGCGGCTCGGCCCGTGCGAGGCCGTGGTCATGCGCATGTACGGCCGGCTCGCGCTGCACGCCGAGTCGGTGGTCATGCCGCTTCTGGTACCCGACGTGCCGGTGGTCACCTGGTGGCACGGCGAGCCGCCGGACCGGATCGCCAACGACTACCTGGGCATCGTGGCCGACCGCCGCATCACCGACAGCGCGATGGCCGCCGACCGGGTCGGCGCCCTGCGGCAGCGGGCCGTCGACTACGCGGCCGGCGACACCGACCTCGCCTGGACCCGGATCACCCCGTGGCGCACCCTGCTGGCCGGCGCTTTCGACACCGTCGAAGCCAAGGTCACGAGCGCGACGATCGTGGCGCCGGAGAGTGACCCGACCGCCGCGATCATGACCGGTTGGCTGGCCGCCCGCCTCGGCATCCGGCCCCGGCTGGAGCCGACGACCTCGTTCCCGCGCATGCGTTCGGTCGCGCTGGAGTGCGCCAACGGCGACGTGCTCACGCTCACCCGCGAAGACAGCAGCGCCATCTTCACGCGTACCGGCCAGGCCGACCGCACGCTGCCGCTGGTCCGCCGGCCGGTGGGTGACGAACTGGCCGAGGAGCTGCGCCGGCTCGACGCCGACGGCGTGTACGCCGAGGCGCTGAGCGCCTTCGCCCGGGTGCCGGGGCTCAACAGCCGGCCCCCGAAGCGGGTGCACGAGTGGAAGGACCCGGCCGTCGAAAAGCGCAATGTCGGCGCGGTGGGCCCGGTCAATGCGGGCGTCAATGGCTGAGACCGGCGTCGTCGTCCACGCCGACCCAGACGTCCTCGCGCAGGCGGTGGCCGCTCGGCTGATCATCAAGCTGATCGACGCGCAGGCCGAGCGGGGCAGCGCGGGCGTGGTGCTGACCGGTGGCCGGGTCGCCGCGGCGGTGTACCGCGCCGTCCGCGACCTGCCCGCCAGTGACGCCGTCGACTGGTCGCGGGTCGACGTGTGGTGGGGTGACGAGCGGTTCCTGCCCGCCGGCGACCCCGACCGCAACGAGACCCAGGCACGGGCGGCGCTGCTCGACGCGCTGCCGCTCGACCCGGCCCGGGTGCACCCGATGCCGGCCTCCGACGGTCCCGATGGCGCCGATCCGGAGGCGGCCGCCGCCCGGTACGCGGACACGCTCGCCGCGGCTGCCAAGCCGGGTCACGCCGCCCTGCCGCACTTCGACGTGCTCATGCTCGGGGTCGGCGAAGACGGCCACGTGGCCTCGGTCTTCCCCGAGCACCCGGTGGCGTACGAGACACGGCCGGTGAGCGCCGTGCGTGGCAGCCCCAAGCCGCCGCCGATCCGCACCACGCTCACCATCCCCACCATCAACACGGCGGAAGAGGTGTGGCTGGTCGCGGCCGGCACCGACAAGTCCAAGGCGGTGGGCATGGCGATGGCGGGCGGCGGCCCGGTGCAGGTGCCGGCGGCCGGCGTCCACGGCGTCGAGCGCACCCTGTGGCTCCTGGACCGCGCGGCAGCCGCCGAGGTCGCTCCCCGCCTACGCAGCCTCCGCTAGCCACGTCCTTCCGTGATCATTGCGTCATTCAAGGCGTCATAGCGACTTGAATGACGCAATGATCACGGGGCGCTAGAGCTCGCCGCGGCGGTGGCGGAGGGCTGCCAGCGCCTCGGCGAGGATCGCCTCGCCATCGGCGTCGGAGCGCCGCTCCTTCACGTACGCCAGGTGGGTCTTGTATGGCTCGGCGCGCGACGGGCCGGGCGGGTTCTGCGCGTCCTGGCCGGCCTGCTGGCCGCAGCGCGGGCAGTCCCAGGTCGGCGGCGCGGGGGCGTCAGCGGCGAGCAGTACTTCCAACGAGTGGCCCTTCGCGCACCAGTAGGTGACTTCGCGTCGGGGGGCTGGTTCGCACCGTTCGACGGGTCGGATGGGACCGGAACCGACTCGGGTGCCTCGGATGGCGCTGCCATGTGGCACGACTCTTCGCTCCTGTCGATGGAGGGGGGTTCTCGACCGGAATGAGGCTCTAAAGGAAAAACTCTACGCGCGGCCCGAAAACGGACCGCGCGCAGAGTCTACGACTACCAGTGGTGCTGGTGGGACTAGCTGTTCATCGCGAGTTTGAGCCAGAGGCCCAGGCCGACAATGCACGCAAACCACACGATGCCCACCAAAATGGTGTATCGGTCGAGGTTCTTCTCAGCGACCGACGAGCCGGCCAGGCTGGTGCTCACGCCACCGCCGAACATGCTCGACAGGCCGCCACCCTTACCGCGGTGCAGCAGAATCAGGAGCATGAGCAGGAAGCTCGTGATGACAAGCAACACGATCAACGTGTATGCGAACGCGATCGGCATGGCGGCGGTCAATCCTCTCGAAATGGGAGCGGACCAAGGATAGCCGAACGTCAGCGGCTGACGTGCTCCGGGAAGCGGCAGATCTGTACCCACTCCTCGGCGTCGATGCTCGCGCCGCCGACGAGGGCCCCGTCGACGTCCGGCTTTGCCATGATGCTCGCGACGTTTACGGCCTTGACCGAGCCTCCGTAGAGCACGCGCACGACGGCCGCGGTCTCGGCGCCGAACTTCTCGGCGATGCGTGCCCGGATCGCGGCACACACCTCCTGGGCGTCTTCCGGCGTCGCCGTCTTGCCGGTGCCGATGGCCCACACCGGTTCGTACGCCACGACGACCTTGGCCACCTGCTCGGCCTTGAGCTTGTCGAGAGCCGCGTCGAGCTGGCTCACGCAGTGAGCGACGTGCTCGCCCGCCTCGCGGATCGGAAGGCCCTCGCCGATGCACAGGATCGGCGTGATCTCGTGCCCGAGTGCCGTCTTGACCTTGGCGTTGACCAGCGCGTCGTCTTCGTGGTGGTACTGCCGGCGCTCGGAGTGCCCCACGACGACGTACTGGCAGCCGAGCTTGGCGAGCATCGCACCGGAGATCTCACCGGTGTAGGCGCCCTTGGCGTGTGGCGACAGGTCCTGCGCGCCGTATCCGATCATCAGCTTGTCGCCGTCGACCAGGGTCTGCACGGTGCGGATGTCGGTGTACGGCGGGAGGACGACGACCTCGACGTCGCTGAGCTGCTGCTCGTTGAGGCTGGCCGCCAGCTTCTGCACGAAGAGGTTGGCCTCGAGGTGGTTGAGGTTCATCTTCCAGTTGCCGGCCATCAGGGGCCGGCGAGCGGGGGCAGCCATCACTTCTCCAGAGCAGCGACGCCGGGGAGGGTCTTGCCCTCCAGGTACTCCAATGACGCACCGCCACCGGTCGAGATATGACCGAACGCGGTCTCGTCGATCCCGAGCGTGCGCACCGCCGCGGCCGAGTCACCGCCGCCGACGACCGAGAACCCGTCGATCTTGGCGATCGCCTCGGCGACCCCGCGGGTGCCGGCGGCGAACGGGGCGAGTTCGAACACGCCCATCGGGCCGTTCCAGAACACGGTCTTCGCGGTGCTGACCGCCTCGGCGAACAGCGCGACGCTCTCCGGGCCGATGTCGAGGCCAAGCCGGTCAGCGGGGATCCCGTCAGCGGGGACGACGTCATGATCAGCGTCGGCCGCGAAAGCCGTCGCCGCCACCACGTCGACCGGCAGCACGATCCGGCCTGCGGCACGGTCGAGCAGGTCGCGGCAGGTGTCGATCATCTCGGCTTCGAGCAGCGACTTGCCGACCTCGTGGCCCTGGGCCTTGAGGAACGTGAAGCACATGCCGCCGCCGACGAGCAGCTTGTCGACCTTGGGCAGGAGCGCCTCGATGACGGCCAGCTTGTCGGAGACCTTCGAACCGCCGAGCACCACCACGTACGGCCGGTCGGGCTGGCCGGTCAGGCGCGCCAGCACCTGCACCTCGCGCAGCACCAGGCCACCAGCGAAGTGCGGCAGGCGCGCCGGCACGTCGTACACGCTGGCGTGCTTGCGGTGGACGGCGCCGAACGCGTCGTCGACGTACGCCTCGCCGAAGGCGGCCAGCTGGTCGGCGAACGCGCCGCGTTCGGCCTCGTCTTTGCTGGTCTCGCCCGCGTTGAAGCGCAGGTTTTCGAGCAGGGCCACCTGCCCCGCGCTCAGGCTCTCGACGATCGAAACCGCCGATGAGCCCACCGTGTCGGCCGCGAACGCGACCGGCGCGCCCAGCAGCTCACCGAGGCGAGCGGCGACCGGCGCGAGGGTGTACTTCGGGTCGGGCGCGCCCTTCGGACGGCCCAGGTGGGACATGACGATCACCGCGGCGCCGGCGTCGCGCAGGGCGACCAGCGTCGGCAGCACCGCGCGGATGCGGCCGTCGTCAGTGATCGTCGACCCGTCGAGGGGGACGTTCAGGTCGGCGCGCACGAGCACGCGCCGACCCTGCACACCCTCGGCGAGAAGATCGTCGAGAGTCTTGATCGTCACAGCGAGGAACCCACCAGCTTGACCAGGTCGACGAGGCGGTTCGAGTAGCCCCACTCGTTGTCGTACCAGCCGACGACCTTGACCTGGTCGCCGATGACCTTGGTGAGGCCGGCGTCGAAGATGCAGGAGGCCGGGTCGGTGACGATGTCAGCCGAGACGATCTCGTCTTCGGTGTAGCTGAGGAAGCCCTTGAGCGGGCCCTCGGCGGCCGCCTTCACCGCGGCGTTGACCTCTTCGACGGTGACCTCACGGGCCAGCGTCACGGTGAGGTCGGTCGCCGAGCCGGTCGGGATCGGCACGCGCAGCGCGTAGCCGTCGAGCTTGCCCTTGAGCTCCGGCAGCACCAGGCTGATCGCCTTGGCGGCACCGGTGGAGGTCGGCACCACGTTGAGCGCGGCGGCGCGGGCCCGGCGCAGGTCCTTGTGCGGGCCGTCCTGCAGGTTCTGGTCCTGCGTGTAGGCGTGGATCGTGGTCATCAGACCGCGCTCGATGGTGAACGAGTCGTGCAGCACCTTGGCCATCGGGGCGAGGCAGTTGGTGGTGCAGGACGCGTTCGAAATGATCGAGTGCTTCGCCGGGTCGTACGACTCGTGGTTGACGCCCATGACGACCGTCACGTCTTCGTTCTTCGCCGGGGCGGAGATGATGACCTTCTTGGCGCCGGCGTCGATGTGCGCCTTGGCCTTGGTGGCGTCGGTGAAGAAGCCGGTCGACTCGATGACGACGTCGGCGCCCAGGTCGCCCCAGGGCAGCTTGCCCGGGTCGCGCTCGGCGAGCGCCTTGAACGTCTTGCCGTTGACGGTGATCTCGTCGCCGGTGGCCTTGACCTCGTAAGGCAGGCGGCCCAGGATGCTGTCGTACTTGAGCAGGTGCGCAAGCGTCGCGTTGTCGGTGAGGTCGTTCGCGCCGACGAGCTCGATGTCGGCGCCGGAGGCGAGCACCGCCCGGAAGAAGTTACGGCCGATACGGCCGAAGCCGTTGATGCCAACCCGGATGGTCACAGGTCCATCTCCTCGTGTTCTGGTCCGCCGGGCGGAAGCCATAACCGGCGGAGAGTGTTTCGGCCCCGTCGCCGTTGCACCTCGACCCTATCCGAGTTGCGGTGCCGACCCGGGGCCGGGGTCCACGTCAGCCGACCAGCATCTCAGGTGTGACGGCCGCCTCAGTGTCCGGAATGCCCAGGTCACGGGCGCGCTTGTCGGCCAGCGCGAGCAGCCGGCGGATGCGTCCCGCGATCGCGTCCTTGGTCAGCGGCGGGTCGGCCAGCGCACCCAGCTCTTCCAGTGACGCCTGACGATGCTCCAGCCGCAGCTGGCCCGCCGAGGTGAGGTGGTTGGGCGCGTCTTCGGACAGGATGTCGAGCGCCCGCGTGACCCGTGCCGCGGCGGCCACCGCCGCCCGGGCGGAACGCCGCAGGTTGGCATCGTCGAAGTTGGCCAGCCGGTTGGCGGTGGCCCGCACCTCACGACGTACCCGGCGCTCCTCCCACGCGAGCACGCTGGAGTGCGCTCCTATGCGGGTGAGCAGCGCGGCGATCGCGTCTCCGTCCTTGACCACCACGCGGTCGACGTGGCGCACCTCGCGCTGCTTGGCCGTGACGCTCATCCGCCGCGCGGCACCGACCAGCGCCAGCGCGGACTCCGGCCCCGGGCTCGTGATCTCCAGCGCGCAGGAGCGGCCGGGCTCGGTCAGCGAGCCGTGCGCCATGAACGCGCCCCGCCAGGCGGCCACCGCGCAGCACACTCCCGCCGACACCACGTGCGAAGGCAGGCCGCGCACCGGACGGCCACGCACGTCGAGCAGCCCGGTCTGGCGGGCCAGCGCCTCGCCGTCCTTGACGACCCGGACGATCCAGTGGCTGCCCTTGCGCAAGCCGCCCGACGCCAGCACGTGAATCTCGCTCGGGTAGCCGTACACCTCGGCAACCTCGCGCCGCAGGCGGCGCGCGACGTTGCCGGTGTCGAGCTCGGCTTCCACGACGACTCTCCCCGAGACGATGTGCAACCCGCCAGCGAAGCGCAACAGGGCGGCCATCTCCGCCCGACGGCAGCATGGCTTGGGTACGTCGACCCGGCTCAGCTCGTCTTTGACCGCCGCGGTCATCGCCATTTCGGTGTCATCTCCTGGACATCTGTGAGGTGCTTTATTTGGGTCTCTGGATATCTCTGCGTGCTTTATTTGGGTCTAACGACCGGAGGCCAATACCGGCACCAATGCGGCGCCGAGAGCGCCGGGATCGTGCCGAGCGGTGCCGTCCGGTGCTGCCACGGGCGCCACCGCGAGTTGCGCACCCAGAGATTCTGCCGCATGCCGCACGGGTTCGGGGTCGCCTACCGCTTTCCCGTCGGCGAGAACCGTGTCGACTTTCAGGGCGGGCAGGTACCACCGGAGGGCCGCGAGGTGGTCAGCGAGCGACAGTCCGAGGGTCTCGCTCTCCTCCGCCAGGTTGAGGGTGACCAGCCGGCGGGCCGGGCTCGCGACGATCGCCGCGGCCAGTTCGGGCACGAGCAGATGCGGGATCACGCTCGTGTACCAGCTGCCCGGGCCGAAGATCAACCAGTCGGCGTCGGTGATCGCCGCCACGGCCTGCGGGCAGGCGGGCGCGTCGGCCGGTGTGATCCGCACCGACTCGACCTGGCCCGGTGTCACGGCGATGTTGTGCTGGCCGCGCACGATGACCACCTCGTCGGGGCGCGCCGGATCGGCGCCGCGCACGTTGGCCTCGATGCCCAGCGGCTGGCACGACATCGGCAGCACCCGACCCACCGCCCGGACCATGCCGGCGGCCTGCGCGAGCGCCTCGACCGGGTCACCGAGCAGCTCCATCAGCCCGAGCAGCACCAGGTTGCCCACGGTGTGGCCGGTGAGCGGGCCGGGCGGCTCGAAGCGATGCTGGAAGAGGTCGGCGGTCAGCTTGCGGTCGTCGTCGGCGAGGGCCGCGAGGGCCTGGCGCAGGTCGCCCGGTGGCAGGCCGCCGCGCTCCGCACGCAAGCGACCGCTGGATCCGCCATCGTCACCGACGGTGACTACAGCCGTGATGTCCAAATCAAGATCAGGAGCGGTGCGGCGCAATGCCCGTAACGAAGCGCCGAGCCCGTGGCCGCCTCCAAAAGCGACAACTTTGGTACGCCGTCCGGCGCCCCCGGGTGCCGTTGGTGCTCCCGCGGCGGCGTGTCCGCTCATTCCCGCCCCAGGTCGCGGTGCTGGGCGTTGGCGGCCAGGCGGGCGTGGCGCAGCCGCGTGGCCAGCTCCTCCGCGATCGCGACGCTGCGGTGCTTTCCACCGGTGCATCCGACCGCCACGGTCAGATACCGCTTGCCCTCCCGCTCGAAGCCGGGCGCCGTCGCGTTGATCAGCCGGGCGTACGTCTCCACGAACGTCACCGCGCCCCGCTGCCCCAGCACGTACTGGCTCACTTCTTCCTCACGACCCGTGTGTTCACGCAACTCCGGTACCCAGTACGGGTTGGGCAGGAAACGGGCATCGAGCACGAAGTCGGCGTCAGGCGGCAGGCCGTACTTGAACCCGAACGACAGCACGGTGACCCGCAGCCGGCGCGCGTCTTCCCCGCCGAACATCTCCTCCACGCGCCGCCGAAGCTGGTTGACGTTGAGGTGGCTGGTGTCGATGATCACGTCGGCCTGGTCGCGGGCCTCCTCCAGCAGCTTGCGCTCGGCCGCGATGCCGTCGGCCAGCCGCCCGTCGCCCTGCATCGGATGCGACCGCCGCACGCTCTCGAACCGCCGGATCAGCACCTCGTCGTCGGCGTCGACGAACACCACCCGCGGCTGGAACCCGCGTTCCTTCAGCGCCCGGATCGCACCGACCAGATCGGCGGAGAACGCCCGGCTCCGCACGTCGAGCACCATCGCGGTGCGCTGGGCGGCGCCACCGGCCTTCTGCGCGAGCTCGGCCATGTCGAGCATCAGCGCCTGGGGCAGGTTGTCGACCACGTAAAAACCGACATTTTCCAAGGCCCGCGCCACCGTGCTGCGGCCGCCGCCGGACACACCGGTGACCACCACCAGCTCGGTTTCCTGATCGTCCCGCCGGGCGTCGTCGTGCACCACTAGATCCTATGGGGTGGGTTCGGCAGGTGCGTTCAACGCCGCCACGATCGCTTCGGCTGTTCGCCGTCCGATACCCGGCACCTCGGCGATCTCCTCGGGCGTGGCGGCGGCCAGCCGCTTCAACGACCCGAACTGCCGCAGCAACGCCTTGCGCCGCACCTCGCCAAGCCCCGGCACACCGTCGAGCCCAGAGGTGATCATGCGCTTCGACCGCCGCTGCCGATGGAACGTGATCGCGAACCGGTGCGCCTCGTCACGCAGCCGCTGCAACAGATACAGCCCTTCGGACGCTCGCGGCAGGATCACCGGGAAATCGTCGCCGGGCAGCCACACCTCTTCCAGCCGCTTAGCGAGACCGCAGAGCGCGACGTCGTCGATCCCGAGGTCCGCGAGCACCGCGGCCGCCGCGGCCACCTGTGGTTGCCCACCGTCGACCACGACGAGCTGCGGCGGGTACGCGAACTTGCGCGGCTTTCCGGTCGTCGGATCGATGCCGGGCGTCTCTTCCGCGTCCAGCTCGCCGATCTCGGCCCGCGCCTCTATATATCTGGCGAACCGCCGCCGCAGCACCTCAGACAGCGCCGACAGGTCGTCCGTGGCGCCCCGCACCGCGAACCGCCGATACTCGCTCTTACGCGCCAACCCGTCTTCGAACACGACCATGCTCGCCACGACATCGGTGCCCTGGATCTGCGACACGTCGTAGCACTCGATGCGCAGCGGCGCCGTCGACATCCCGAGCGCCTCGGCGATCTCCTCAAGCGCCTTGCTGCGGGTGGTCAGGTCACCGGACCGCCGCAGCTTGTGCCGCGTCAGCACCTCGGCCGCGTTGCGCGCCACCGTCTCCAGCAACGCCTTCTTATCTCCACGCTGCGGCACCCGCAGGCTCACCCGGCTGCCCCGATGCTGCGTCAGCCAGTCGGCGAGCGCGTCGGCGTCGGCGGGCAGCGCCGGCACCAGCATCTCCCGCGGCACATCGCTCTCACCGTGCTCACCGCCGTAGACCTGGCTGCAAAAATGGTGCACCAGATCTCCGGTGGACAGATCCTCGACCTTTTCCACGACCCAGCCGCGCTGGCCGCGCACCCGCCCACCCCGCACGTGAAACACCTGCACCGCCGCTTCGAGCGGATCCTCCGCGAACGCCACCACGTCGGCGTCGGTGCCGTCGCCCAGCACCACGGTCTGCTTCTCCATCGCCCGCCGCAGCGCCACCAGATCATCGCGGAGCCGCGCCGCCCGCTCGAACTCCAGCTCCTGCGACGCGGCCATCATCTCCCGCTCCAGCCGCTTCACCATCGCGTCGGTGCGCCCGGCCATGAAGTCGCAGAAGTCGAGGACGATGTCGCGGTGCTCTTCGACGGACACCCGCCCGACGCACGGCGCCGAACACTTGCCGATGTCGCCCAGCAGGCAGGGCCGGCCAATCTGGCCGGCACGCTTGAAAACACCGGAAGAACAGGTCCGCGCCGGGAAGACCCGCAGGAGAAGGTCGAGCGTCTCGCGGATCGCCCACGCGTGAGAATACGGACCGAAGTAGCGCACGCCCTTGCGCTTGGCGCCGCGCATCACCTGCAGCCTCGGGTACTCCTCGTCGAGCGTGACAGCAAGAAACGGGTATGACTTGTCGTCGCGGTACTTCACGTTGAACCGCGGGTCATACTCCTTGATCCAGGAGTATTCGAGCTGGAGCGCCTCGACCTCGCTGCCCACCGTGACCCAGTCGACCGACGCCGCGGTGGTGACCATCTGCTGGGTGCGCTGGTGCAGGTGCCACAGATCCCCAAAGTACGAATTCAGCCGACTGCGCAGGCTCTTCGCCTTGCCGACATAGATCACCCGGCCGCTGGGATCGCGAAAGCGGTAGACCCCAGGAGCGTCGGGAATGGTGCCCGGCGCGGGACGGTAGGTTGCGGGGTCGGCCACGCAATCAGCCTAGCCCGCACCAGTGACACTCCTACGCGAGCGTGATGTTCTCGCCTTCGACGTTGAGCTGACGCTCGGTCAGCGGCTTGGTGGCCGGCCCCTTCTTCACGGAGCCGTCCTCAATGGAAAACTTGCTGCCGTGGCAGTTGCAGTTGATCGTGCCGCCATCGACACTGGTGACCGGGCACCCTTGATGCGTACAGGTACTGCTGAACGCCTTGAACTCCCCCTGCGCCGGCTGAGTCACCACGACGCTCTGCGCCGCGAAAATCGTGCCACCCTCGACGGGGATCTCGCTCGTCTTGGCCAGCGCCCCGCCACCGCTACCCTGCGTGGCGGTCGGTGACTGACTGCCGCTGCCCGCATCCTCATCGGGATCAGTGCCGCAAGCCGCCAAGACAGCGGTGGCGCCGATCGCACCCGCGCCCGCGAGCAGCACCCGCCGGCTCGTGACGGCCGGATCAATCACCGGCTGTTCCTCGCTCATGGCTCACCCTTCCTGTTGAACGCGACCACGCCAATAGACACGGAGCGTCACCCCGATCGGTTCACTTTGAGCCGTACGCCCTTTTCCACCCCACCCCCTAGCCCACTCCCCCGAACCCGCCCCGCCCGCCGCGCCGCACCGCGGCGAGCGGCGGGCCGCGCGGCAACGCCGCCCCGCCCCGCCCGCCGCGCCGCCCGCCGCGTCGCATCGCGCGTCGCATCGCGGCGCACGACCCGCGGCAACGCCGCCCTCTCCCCGCCGATCAAGGGCGCCGCGCACCGCCCAGCCCAGCCCAGCGCGACGCGACGCGACGCGACGCGACGCGCGATAGCGCCGCCCTCTCCCCGCCGATCAAGGGCAAATGCACGTGCTTCGATCGCTTTTCCGCGTGCGTTCGCCCTTGATCCACGCAGATGCCCTTGATCGCCGCCCGCCGTCCGCCGCCGGCAGCCCGCCGCCCGGCGCCCGCTGCCCCGCCGCCGCTCGTCCGCCCGCAGCCCGCAGCCCGCAGCCCGCACCGACAAGGCCGGCATATAACCGGCATATAACCCGCCCGATCGCGGGCGAATACCCCCGCCGCCGGCCAGGTCGCTGGCCGTCCATGGCCCACCCGCGACACGCCGCGCGACACGCCGCCCCTCCCATCGATCAAGGGCGAATGCACGCGGAAAGCGATCGAACCGCGTGCATTCGCCCTTGATCCATGCAGATCTCCTTGATCGCCGAGCCACCAGACCGCCGGACCCGCCGGAATGAGAGCGCGGCGCGGTCGCTCCGACCGCTATGCCCCTGATATCTGGCGCCGGAGATCGACACACGGGCGACCCAGCCCAATGCGGCCCGCGGACCCGGCGGCGTTACGACAACTTCAGGGAACTTGCTGGATCAGACCCGGTCGGAAGGCGCACTTTCCCGGAAATTGCGGCATCCCACACCGCGCCAGCGTCGCGACGCCAGGCCGCCCGGCTTAAGGCCGCGAGGCGGATGTGGTCGAGACCGCCGCGAAGCCCGCCGATCAAGGCCGTTCGCATCGATCAAGGGCGAACGCACGCGGAAAAGCGATCGAACCACGTGCATTCGCCCTTGATCGGCGAGAAGAGGCAGCAGCGCAGAGGGGAGCCCAACCGCCAGCGCGCAAGCACGCAGAGCGCAAGGCCCGCGCGGAGCGCAACCACCAGCGCGCAGCGCCAGTCCCGCCGCAAGCGCAAGCACACAGAGCGCAACGCCGGCGCACAAGCGCAACCACCAGCGCAACGCCCGCGCAGAGCGGCGACGTTGTACAGAACCGGGCGTTAGCCCCGAGACCTGGCCGGAGCGCGCCGAGCCTTCGGCGCCGCCGCCTTCGCGGCCTTCGCCGCACCGGGAGCCTCGCCCTTCGACGCAGCCGCCCCCTTCGCCCCGGCCGCGCTCTTCGAGCCCGGCGTCGCCTTCGACGCCGGTGTCGCCTTCGACGCTGACGCTGCCTTCGATGCCGTCGCAGCCTTCGACGCTGGCACCGCCTTCGAGGCAGCCGCCGCCGTCTTCGACGCCGCCCTGGTCTTGGACGCGCCCGCGGCTACGCCAGCCGCCGGAGCGGCCCCGGACGACGAGGCCGACGAGGCTGACGAGCCCGCCCCGGATGCCGACCGCGACGTCGCCTTCTTCGCCACCCCATTGGCCTTGGCGGCGCGCGACGTGGCCTCCGCGCCTCCGGTCGGTGTGCCGTCGAGCCCGAACACGTGCCGCAGGTACTGCCCGGTGTGGCTCTCGGGCACCTCGGCCACCTCCTCGGGCGTACCGGTAGCGATCACTGTGCCGCCCTTGTGACCGCCCTCGGGACCCATGTCGATCAGCCAGTCGGCCGTCTTGATCACGTCGAGGTTGTGCTCGATGACGATGACCGTGTTGCCCTTGTCGACCAGGCTCTCCAGGACTCGCAGCAGCTTGCGGATGTCTTCGAAGTGCAAGCCTGTCGTCGGCTCGTCGAGCACGTACACCGTGCGGCCGGTCGACCGTTTCTGCAGCTCGGACGCCAGCTTGACGCGCTGCGCCTCGCCACCGGACAGCGTCGGTGCCGGCTGGCCCAGGCGCACGTATCCGAGCCCCACGTCGACCAGAGTCTTGAGGTGCCGGTGGATCGCCGGGATCGCCTCGAAGAACCCGGACGCCTCCTCGATCGGCATCTCCAGCACCTCGGAGATCGTGCGCCCCTTGTAGTGCACCTCGAGGGTCTCGCGGTTGTATCGCGCGCCCTTGCACACCTCGCAGGGGACGTACACATCGGGGAGGAAGTTCATCTCGATTTTGATCGTGCCGTCACCGGCGCAGTTTTCGCACCGGCCGCCCTTGACGTTGAACGAGAACCGCCCCGGCCCGTAACCCCGCACCTTCGCCTCGGTGGTCTCGGCGAAGAGCTTGCGGATGTGGTCGAACACGCCCGTGTAGGTGGCCGGGTTGGAGCGCGGGGTGCGCCCGATCGGCGACTGGTCGACGCCGACCACCTTGTCGACCTCGTCGAGACCGGTGATGCGGGTGTGCCGCCCCGGCACCATGCGGGCGCCGTTGATCTGGTTGGCCAGCACCGTGTACAGGATGTCGTTGACCAGGGTCGACTTGCCCGACCCGGACACACCGGTGACCGCGATGAACTGCCCGAGCGGGAACGCCACCGTCAGGTTGCGCAGGTTGTGCTCGCGCGCGCCCTGCACGACCAGCTCGCGCCCGGGGATGCGCATGCGCCGCATGCCCGGAGTGGGGATCGACCGCCGGCCCGACAGGTAGGCACCGGTGATGGACTCTTCGCTCGCCAGCAGGTCAGCCACCGATCCGGTGTGGACGATGCGGCCGCCGTGCTCGCCCGCGCCCGGCCCGATGTCGACGATCCAGTCGGCGGTGCGGATGGTGTCTTCGTCGTGCTCGACGACGATCAGCGTGTTGCCGAGGTTTTTCAACCGGACCAGTGTCTCGATGAGCCGGTGGTTGTCGCGCTGGTGGAGGCCGATCGACGGCTCGTCGAGCACATACAGCACGCCGACCAGGCCGGATCCGATTTGGGTGGCGAGCCGGATCCGCTGCGCCTCGCCGCCGGAGAGGGTGCCCGCCGGCCGGTCGAGCGACAGGTAGTCCAGACCCACGTCGACCAGGAACCGCAGCCGCGCGTTGATCTCCTTGAGCACCCGCTCGGCGATCATCTTCTGCCGGTCGTTGAGCACCAGCGAACCGAGCATTTCGGCGCAGTCACCCACCGACAGCCCGCAGACCTCGGCGATGCTGCGGCCGTCGATGGTGACCGCCAGCACCTCTGGCTTGAGCCGGGCGCCGCCACACGCGGGGCACGGCACGTCGCGCATGTACCCCTCGTACTTGTCGCGCGACCAATCGGACTCGGTGTCGGAGTGCCGCCGCTCCAGCCACTGCACCACGCCCTCGAACCCGGTGTAGTAGGACCGGACCCGCCCGTACTTGTTGCGGTACCGCACATGAACCTGGTCTTCGACGCCGAACAGGATGGTCTTCTGCGCCCGCGCGGGCAGCGCGCGCCACGGGGTGTCGATGTTGAAGTGCTCGGCCTCACCGAGCGCTTCGAGGAGCCGCAGGAAGTACTCCAGGGTCTGGTTGGTCGCCCACGGCTGGATGGCGCCTTCGCGCAGCGTGCGCTCCGCGTCGGGCACGACCAGCTCGGGGTCGACCTCCTTCTTGGTGCCGAGGCCGGTGCACTCGGGGCAGGCGCCGTAGGGCGCGTTGAAGGAGAAGCTGCGCGGCTCCATCGCCTCGAACGACAGGTCGTCGTACGGGCAGGCCAGGTGCTCGGAGAAGGTGCGCTCGCGGTGCTCGTCGTCTTCGGGCAGGTCGACGAATTCGAGGATCACCACGCCCGCCGCCAGCCGCAGCGCGGTCTCGACCGAGTCGGTGAGCCGCTGCTTGGCGCTCGCCTTGACGGTGAGCCGGTCGATCACGACCTCGATGGTGTGCTTTTCCTGCTTCTTCAGCTTGGGCGGCTCCGTGAGCGGGTGCACCACCCCGTCGACCCGCACGCGCGCGTAACCCTTGGACTGGAGCTCCGCGAACAGGTCGACGTATTCACCCTTGCGGCCGCGCACGACCGGCGCGAGCACCTGGAAACGGGTGCCCTCGTCCATCGCGAGCACGCGGTCGACGATCTGCTGGGGCGTCTGCCGCGAGATCGGCCGCCCGCACTTGGGACAGTGCGGCTCGCCCACGCGCGCGAACAGAAGCCGCAGGTAGTCGTAGACCTCGGTGATCGTGCCCACGGTCGAACGCGGGTTGCGCGACGTGGACTTCTGGTCGATCGACACGGCGGGCGAAAGGCCCTCGATGAAGTCGACGTCGGGCTTGTCCATCTGCCCGAGGAACTGCCGCGCGTATGACGACAGCGACTCCACGTAACGTCGCTGCCCCTCCGCGAAGATCGTGTCGAAGGCGAGGCTGGACTTGCCCGATCCGGACAGCCCGGTGAAGACGATCATCGCGTCGCGCGGCAGGTCGAGGTTGACGTCGCGAAGGTTGTGCTCGCGCGCGCCACGGATGATCAGTCGGTCGGACACTACCTGCCCCCGGGAGAAGGTTTTCGAACACGTGTAACTGCCGGAGCAACTCTAGTCCCGGGGTACGACAATTTCCCGCGCGAGGGCATTCCCGCACCTCACGGGCGATGCCTGGCACGCACCTCCCGGTGAATCCGGCGCCACCGCGCGCGCTCCTCAGCGGCCAGGCGGACGTCTCTCCGGCGCGCCTCGAACGCGACCTCCCGCTGCAGTCGCCGCCAGCTCGCGAGCCGCCGCGGCGCCAGGTCGCCGGACTCGATCGCCGCCCGCACCGCACACCCCGGCTCGTCCTCGTGGCGACAGTCACTGAACCGGCACTCAGCCGCCAGCTCCGCCACATCGGCGAACGCCTGGTCGAGCCCCTCCGACCCGTCGAGCAGCCCGACCGACCGCACACCAGGCGTGTCCAGGATCGCCCCTCCACCCGGTACAGGAATCAATGCCCGATATGTGGTCGTGTGCCGGCCTTTACCGTCCGCACGACGGATTGATTGTGTGCCCATGACCGTCGCGCCCGCGAGCGCGTTGACCAGCGTGGACTTGCCCGCGCCCGACGGACCGAGCAGGCCGAGCGTGCGCCCGGCCGCGACCAGCGGCCGCAGGCGCTCCAGGCCATCGCCGCGCGGCGCGCTCGCCGCGACAACATCCACACCAGGTGCGAAAGCCGCGATGTCCGCGGCGACAGCATCCGGGTCCGCCGCCAGATCGCTTTTTGTGAGTACGACGACAGGCTGAGCGCCGGAATCCCAGGCGAGCGCCAACAAACGCTCGATCCGCCCGACATCGGGCGTTGGATGCATGGGCTCGACGACAGCGGCCGCGTCAATGTTGGCGGCGAGCACCTGACCCGTCGAGTCCTTGTCGGATGTGCGCCGGACGATGGCGGTGCGACGAGGTAACACTGACTCGATGGTCAGCCGGTCGTCGGGCCACGCGCGCACAGCCACCCAGTCTCCGGCGCACGGCAGGTTGGCGGGATCGTGTGCGGCGGCCGCCATCACGCCTCCGCCGAGGCTGGCCCGCACCGTGCCATCGGCGCAAAGCACGGTGCAGATCCCACGGTCCGCGCGGACGACGCGGCCCGGACGATGGTGGTTGTCTAGTTTCGGATACGAGTCATCCCAACCAAGGGACGTCAGATCGAACGTCATCGGAAAACCTTTGTGAGAGAAAGGAAGCCCTATCGCTGCGGGCGGGTCGAGGCGAGGAAGCTCATTTCGGTCCTCACCTCCTCTCGGGCCTTCGTGACGCGTCTGAAGAGACAGTAAGGTCAAGCCGGGCTGGGGGGAACTGATTTCTGTAGGGTCGGGGGTGTGACCGAGCTAGCTGGCGCCCGCTCCGCGAGCGCGGATCATGCGCCCTTTGAGCCTCCCTGTAGCCGCCAGTCCCTCTGGTCGCTGTCCTTGCTGTCTTCAGGTGGCACCACCCGCTTTGTGGCGGCGGCGGGAGGCGGCGCATGACCACTGATCCGCTCGTGTTGTTGCCTCAGCTCGACCAGGCCACCGACCGGCTGCTGCGCACCGCCGCCACCCTCGGCGACGCCGCCGGACCGTCGTCACTTCCGGGCTGGACCCGAGGGCACGTGCTGACCCACCTCGCGCGCAACGCCGACGCGTACGTCAACCTGCTCAACTGGGCACGCACCGGCGTTCGCACGCCGGCGTACCCGAGCGCGGAAGCCCGCGCCGCCGACATCGAGGCCGGCGCCGGCCGTCCCCTCGCCGAGCAGGTCGAAGACGTGCGCGCGGCCGCCACCCGCTTCGCCGAGCTGGCCGCCGACATGCCCGCGTCCGCCTGGGCGGCGACCATCGAAAAGCTCGGCGGCCGCGAAGTGCCCGCGACCATCGTGGTGTGGGACCGTTTGCGCGAGGTAGAGGTGCACCACGTCGACCTCGACGCCGGATACACCACCGCCGACTGGCCCGACGCGTTCAGCCAGCACCTGCTCCGCGAGCTCCTCAATGGCTTCGGAAAGCGCCACGACGCCCCCACCCTGATCCTGCGCCCCGACGAGCTCGGCCACGACCTGTCCCTGCGCCCCGCTCCCGCCGGCGACGACGCTGGCGACGCGGCCGGCGTTCCAGTCGTCGCCGGCCCGTCACACGCCCTCGCCGGCTGGCTGTCCGGCCGTTCCGCCGGCGACAATTTGCGCGTCATCCCCGACGGCCCGCTGCCGTCCGTGCCCGCTTGGATGTGAAAATGCCCTACACCGGAGACGTCAGCCCCGGCAGCCCGCCCGACGTCCGCGAGCTTGACGCGCTCACCATCACCAAGGTGTCCGTCGGCCCGATGGACAACAACGCATACCTTCTGCGGTGCCGCGCCACCGGCGAGCAAACTCTCATCGACGCCGCCAACGAGGCGCCGCGCCTGCTTTCCTTGATTGGCGACAGTGGACTGTCCACAGTGGTAACAACACACCAGCACATGGACCATTGGGTAGCGTTGGAAGAGGTGATCGCGGCGACCGGCGCACGCTCAGTCGCCCACGCCGCCGACGCCAGCGAGCTCCCCGTACCGTCCGAGACGGTGGCCGACGGTGAAACGGTGTCGGTGGGCGACTGCACCCTGGAAGTCATCCATCTGGTCGGGCACACGCCAGGATCGATATCCTTGCTCTACCGCGACCCAACCGGCGTCCCCCACCTCTTCACCGGCGACTCCCTCTTCCCCGGGGGTCCTGGCCGGACAACAAATCCGCGGGACTTCGACTCGCTGATGACCGATCTGGAGGCGAAAGTCTTCGGGCGGTTCCCTGACGATACCTGGTTCTATCCGGGCCACGGCAGGGATTCGACCCTGGGAGCCGAGCGCGACTCGATCCCAGAGTGGCGAGCCCGCGGCTGGTGACCAGGCGTCGGGGGATCACACCCGCGCCCGCACGAGATATACTCGGCCGCAGTTCGGTATATACGGGAGATGATCAACTATGACAAAGGTGCTTGTCGATGTTGACGATGACGCCCTCGCGGAGGCGTCGGTGCTGCTTGGCACCAAGACGAAGAAGGACACCATCAACACTGCCCTACGCCAGGCGGCTAACCAGCTACGACGGGCAAAGGCCCTGGCTCGCCTCGCAGAGCTCGGAGAGACCGGCACGTTCGACGAACTGCTGGACAAGACCACATACCGCGCATGACCCCAGCCCGCTTCCTGATCGACACCAGCGCAGTGGTCCGGCTACTGCGCGATGGTGAGGTCCGTGCCCGGTGGCAGCCACAGATCACCGCTGGTGTCATGGGTATCTGTCCGATTACCGAACTCGAACTTCTGCACAGCGCTCGGTCCAAAGCCGACCGAGAGGAATGGCTTGAGCTACTTGGCGCGACCTTCACGTGGATCGCCATGCCCGACCGGGTCTTCAGCCGTGCGACCGAGGTCCAGGCCGCCATGACCGCTCGTGGCACCCACCGCTCAGCCGGTGCGGTCGATCTGCTCCTTGCCGCGACCTCTGAGCTGAATGGTCTCTCACTCGTGCACTACGACCACGACTTCGACGAAATCGTCAAGGTCACGAGCCAGCCGGCGGTATGGATTGCCCCGCCTGGCTCCATCGCCTGACCCGGTGGTTCCGATCGGTGGGGTCGGCAACACGCGCGGAGACGCCGCCAACTTCGTGTCGCTCATCAACGACGTCGAACGTAAGCTCTTCGACCGCCTCCCCGACGAGACCTGGTTCTACCCGGGCCCCGGCAAGGACTCGACCCTGGGAGCCGAGCGCCCGTCCCTCGCGGACTGGCGATCCCGCCCTCTCCCGCCGATCAAGGGCGAATGCACGTGGTTCGATCTCTTTTCCGCGTGCATTCGCCCTTGATCGATGCGGTCGCCCTTGATCGGCGGGCGCGACCGGCGGATCTTGTAGGCCTTCGGGATTCGACTTTGAGCTGCCGCGACGTCCGCCGCGGTCATTACCGTCGCTCCCGCGACCTCACCCTGCGTGCTCCCACAAACCCGCCACACCGGCCGAGCCGGTCTTGCTCAGCTTCCTATCGGAAGCTGGAGGTGTTTCCTCCGGGCAAGCAGAGCAAAGCAGCGCAGGCATCCACCCGGGGTTGGATGCGGCGTGAACTGACCTGACGGCCGTCGCGGTCGGCGCCGTCGCTCCAGGGCCGCCCGCCGTGTCCCGCAACCCGCCTTCCTGGTAGCCGGGGGCGCCCGCTGTCCCGCTGATCAAGCCGCTCGCCGTGGCAGCGCGGACGCGATCGGCCCGATCCGGAAGGTCTCTAGGCGCCCAGTAGCGCGGCTAGTGATACGACGGCGCCGGCGACGGCGAGCGGGGAGTAGAAACCGATCACCGACCAGGAGAAGTAGATCCTGGCCCTGGAGTCGACGGACCCTTGAAACTCGTCCTTGTCCATCGAGAACGATGGCACCGCACCGTCACAGACGCCCTTGTACAGGCGCCGAAAGAGCCGCTCCTCGTGCAGGTAGTACATGTCGAGCACCGAGAACGGCAGGATCACGGCGAGCCCGAGAAGCGTCAGGTACCACCGCTCGCCGAAGGACGAGAAACCGAAGACCGCGCCGGCGATGGTCAGGGTCCATCCTTTGGCGACGGTCGACGATTGCGCCAGTCGGGCGATGACGGCCTGCACGAGTTCGAGATGCTTGCGAAGGTCTTCCGGGTCGAAGTCGGCGTCGTTCCTGTTGCTGCTCATCGCTGGCCCAGCACGGCACGGAGCTTGTCCTGCGCGGCGTCGATCGCACCGTCGCCCCAGTTGGTCTTCGATGGCCAGCCGATATCCATGGCGTCTCCCCACTGCCGGGGGACGACGTGGATGTGCAGGTGCGGCACCGATTGCGTGGCCGCCTCGCCGTTTGACTGGATCACGTTAAGACCGTCTATGGGGAGCGCCCGCCGGACGGCTTCGGCGATCTCGAGCGTGGCGTCCATGAGCGCATGACCGGTGTCTCGATCGATGGACCAGATATCGGGGGCGTGCGAGTGCGGCACTACGAGGGTGTGTCCCGGAGCGACCGGGTCCAGCGGAAAGAACGCGACGATCCTGTCGGTCCGCAGCACCTCGCGAGCGGGTCCTTCGCCTGCGACGATGGCGCAGAAAACGCAGTCAGACCGTTGGCTCACCGAAGACCCGCCTTCTTGGACGTGAGGCTCTTGTATACCAGCCCACGCGCCACCGGATTGGGTCCGGCTGATGGCTGGCAGCCGGACCCCACCGATCAGCGGATCATCTGAGCTATCAGTTTGAAGACTTCCCAGTGCACATACCCAGGTTGGATGATGGATGCCACGTCCACGGCGGCGGATGCCGTTGCCAGCAGCCAAAGTGCTCCGGCCAAAAGTCACTCCCTCATGCGCGCCTAGATCACCGAAAGTGACGCACCGTCACAGAAGGTGATCGTCCATTGTGGGGCAAGCACCCCAAGCGCGGAGGAGGCTACCTCAGACAAAGAGGGATAGGACGCGAAATCGGGAGGATCGCAGCGCTAACCCTCTGTGATGATTTGGTCGCCGGCTGACTGCCAGACCATGCCGTTGTGGGTGGCGGTCATGTGGACGCCGGCCACAGGCGTCGACGTCGCTGCCGGCTGCTCCACCGTCACGGGTACACCACCGGTCGCCAGCCGCCGCGCCAGCGCCTCGATCTCGGGGCCTGGCCGCACCTTCGCTATCTGCCACATGCGTTCGCGGGCCTGTGTCAGAAGGTCCGGGATCAGGGCGCGGTACCCCGCGTGCGCCAGCCCGCGCATGGCGAGCGACAGGACCCGCTCGGTCGCGTAGTCGTGGACGAGTTGCCGCGCCTGGGTCGCCACGATGGCGTACTCACCTAGCTTGAGTCGCAGCTCAAGGAGGGCGCACAGCGCGTCGAGATGCTCGGTGCGCAGCGCGTGGCGGCGGCCGTCGGCCCAGTCGCCGGTTATGCCGGCCAACGGCTCGCCTCGCCACAGGTCGAAAGCGCGCTCGTAGGCGACGAGGGCTTCCGCGTTGTCGCCTTGCCGAGCCGCCGAGACGATACCGGCGCGGAACCGGTGGTAGTCCACCCAGGACGGATCGACCCGTAATTCGTACGCCCTCGGGCGGTGGTTGCGGATCATTTGGCGGTCGCCGCCGGCCTGGGAGAGGATTCGCCGCACGGCGCGCACATGGGTCGCGACGGTCTCGTCGGCCTTCGCGGGTGGCTCGTCGCCCCAGATGTTGTCGATGAGGGTGCCGATCCCCACCGGCCGGCCTGCGTTGAAGGCGAGGGTGGCGAGCACGCAACGCTCCGCGGATCGGCTGAGCGAGAAGACCGATCCAGCAGATGCGATCTCGACGTTTCCCAGGAGTCGAAGGTCCATTCGCAACCTCCCGCCAACAACCCCCAGTGTCGCATGGCCCACGTGTCCGGGTTCGCGTCCGGATTTCTGTCCGACCGAGGGTCGCACCCTCTCGGCATGGAATGGCTACGAGTACCGGTGGGGCGGGACGCGGCGGCGTGGCGCACGGTACCCACCGAGCGCACGGTACTGGCGGTGGTGCACACCCTCGCGTGTCTGGGATACGTGCTGGACGCGGTGGAGCTGCTGGAACCGGATCAGCGGGTCCAGGTGGTCTTCGCACAGGCGCCGGATCTCTTCGCGGGCGGCGTGCCGGAGCGACTGCGGGCCCTGGACGCGATCACGATCGGCTGGCACCAGGCCACGCACACCGACTTCGATCTCGTGCTGGCGGCCGACTCGGGCAGCGTGCACCAGCTGCACGGGCCGGTGCTGGCGCTCGGTCACGGCGTACCGAACAACAAGCTGGCGCCGCCGGCGCTTGGCGGCCCGGCCAGCAACATGGTCGTCGGCCTGAGCCCGCCCTGGCTCACCTGGTACGGGCGGGTGGTGCCGGCCGCGGTGGCACTGCCGCACCGAAACCTCCTGCCGGTTCTCGAACGGCATTGTCCACAAGCGACTCCGGTAGCGGTCGTCACCGGCGACCTGTGCCTGGACCGGCTGCGCGCAAGCCGCCCCTACCAGCACCGGTACCGGGACGCGCTCGGCGTGAAGCGCCCGCTCGTGGCGGTCACCTCGACGTGGGGGCCCGAGTCGCTCTTCGCGCGCGGCTGGGGCGTCGTGTCGGAGTTACTGCGCTCCGGCCAGTACGACGTCGCGGCCGTGCTGCATCCGGCGGCCTGGTACGGGCACGGCACCCGCCAGGTTCTCGGCTGGCTGCGAGAGCAGCGGCGTGCCGGCCTGCTGGTCGTGGAGCCGACGAGCTGGCGTGGCCTGGTCGCGGCGGCTGACGTACTCGTCGGCGACCACGGCTCCGCGACCGCGTACGCGGCGGGTGCGGGCGTGCCCGTGCTGCGTGCGGGCGGCCCGGCGACTCACACCGCGCCGGGGTCGCCGGTCGCGCTCACGCCGATGTTGGCACCCGATCGCCCCCTCGCCGCCCAGCTCCGCGAGGCGGCCGAGAAAACCAGCGATGCCACCCAAAAAGCGAGCGAGGCCAGCGAAGCCGCGAACGCGCTCACCTCCGAACCCGGCCGGGCCGCCGGACTGCTGCGCACCCACATGTACCGCCTCATGAGCCTGCGCGAGCCCGAAACCGCCTGCGCGGCCGCTCCGGTCCCACTACCGACGCTCATCAAGGAGTGAAAAGCATGGCCAGTCGCATTGTCGTCGCCGGGGTGTCGAGCCTCGCCGTACACCTGCCGGTCTCCGGGTTCCCCGTCGAGTATGAGCCGGTGGTCAGCCCGCCATGGGTCGATACCGGCCCGGGCGGCGCCGGCGCCCAGATCGCCACGATCCTCCGGTCGCTCGGCGACGACGTCGAGCTCTGCACGGTCGTCGGCGCCGACCCGGTCGGCTCCGTCCTGCGTGGACAGTTGCGCTCCGCCGGCCTGGACGGCCCGGCGGTGGTGGAGGGGCCGGCCTCGTCGCAGTGCGTCATCCTGGTCGCGCCGGACGGCAGGCGGATGGTGTACCCGCATCTCAGCGTCGTCAACACCGTCCGGTACCCGGAGGATCGTTTCGTCGAAGCGCTGGCCGGCGCGGACCTGGCTGTGCTCACGAACACCGACTTCGTCCGCGCGCTTCTGCCACCGGCGGTGCTGCGTGGCGTACCGGTGGCGGTCGACGTCAACGTGATCGCCGACCTCGACGAGCCGTACTACCAGCCGTGGCTGGACGTGGCCGACATCATCTTCTGCAGCCACGAGCGCCTGCCCTGCCCGCCCCGGCAGTGGATCGCCGAGGTGCTGACCCGCCACCCGGGCGCCGCGATGGCGGGAGTGGGCCGCGGCCCGCGCGGAAGCATGCTGGGGCTGCGGGACGGGCAGCTGGTCACCGCGGGAGCTGTCGCGCCGCTGGGTGTGCGAAACACGTCGAGCGCTGGAGACTCGCTGTTCGCGGCGTTCCTGCACGGCTGGCTGGCGACCGGCAATCCGGTCGAGGCGTTGAGTGACGCGGTCGTCTTCGCCGGCTGGCGTATCGGCCACCGGCAGCCGACGTCGGTGACCCTCTGCGCGGACGACCTGGCCGGCCTGCGGTCACGCCACCCCGTCCGGATCAGCCTCGGTTGGTGGGACGCTGGCGAGTAACCGCCGCACCGGCTCGGCCTCAGCGTCCCCCAAGTCTTCGAAAAGCCGCAGCGCCTCGACGAGCTGCGCACGGGCCTCGGCAACCGGCCCGCCGGGCCCGAGCTGCGCACGAGCCGCGCCACCCGAGCCGACCGGAGCAACAGACGAGGACAGTGCCAGCTCGCCCAGCCGCCACAACGCACCGGCGACGCCACGCGGCGAGCCGAGCCGGCGCATCTCGCCGAGCGCGGCGGTCAGCTCCTCGCGGGCTGCCGCGCTCTCGCCGAGGCCGGCCAGCGCCCGACCGGTCTCGGTGCGGATCCGGGCCGCGTTGAACGGGTCCGGGGCGGGCAGACCGGCGAACACACCGGCCGCCTCGCGCAGCCGTTCCAGCGCCGCCCGGTGGTCGCCCAGTTCATTGTGGACGGTGCCCAGGTACTTCAACGCCATGCCGGAGCGGCGGTGCTCGCCGATGTCGCGGCAGAGCCCCACCTGCCGGTCGAAGTGGGCCACCGCATCGGCGTACCGCCGCGAGGCGAACGCCACGAGCCCCAGCCCTTCGAGCGCCGCCACCACGCCGTACCGGTCGCCGATCTCGCGGCAGATCTCCGCGCTGCGCTCGAACAGCTCCCGTGCCTCGTCGACCCGGCCGGCGTCGACGTGTGCGTGCGCCCACCGCCGCAGTAGCGCCGCCTCGCGATCGGGAGCGCCGAGCCGGCGCGCGCAGTCGACCGCGATCCGGTCGACGAGCATCCGGTCGTGGTGGTGGCGCCGGAAGTGGAACAGCGCCCACATGGCGTCGGCGATCCGCCAGGCGAGTAGCGGTTCGTCGCGGGCGGCGCGTTGGATTCCGGCGATCACGTTGACGCGCTCGGCCTCCAGCCAGTCCAGGGCCTCCCGGTGACCGGCGTGCCGCACCGCGCCCGTGTCGAGTTGAGTGAAGGGGTCGGCCGGGTCGCGCCGCCGGTGCGGTGTCAGCAGCCGGTCGGCGGCCATCACGCCCGCCAGGTACCACTCCAGCGCCCGCCGCTCGATGGCCGCCGCCTCCGGATCCGCCTCGGCTCGCTGCCGGGCGTGCAACCGCACCAGGTCGTGCAGCCGGTACCGCTCCCCCGCGACCTCCGCCACGAGGCTGGCCTCGACGAGGATGTCGAGCAGGTCGCCCGCCTCCAGTTCGTCGACACCGAGCGTCGCCGCCACCACGGGCAAGCCGAACTCGGTGCCCGGGTGCACGCCGATCGCCCGGTAGCAGCGTGCGACCGGGCCGGGCAGCGCCGCGTAGGACATGTCGAAGACGCCCTGGAGGCCGCGCAGCCGCCGGTGCTCCTGCGCCAGCTCGTCCGCGATCCGCTTGACGGGCCAGCCGGGCCGGGTGGCCAGTCGCGCGCTGGCGACGGTCAGCGCGATCGGCAGGCCCGCGCACAGGCGTACCAGCGCGGCGGTGGCGGCGGAGTCGCTGGCCGCCCGGTCGGCTCCGATCGCGCGGGCGAGCAACTCGGTGGCCGCGGTGGCCGGAAGGGGCTCGACGGCGAGGAAGGCGGCGCCGTCGCTCAGCAGGCCGCCGAGGCGCCAGCGTGCGGTCACGAGCACCGCGCAGGACGCCGACGCGGGCAGCAACGGCCGCACCTGCGCGGCCGAGACGGCGTTGTCGAGCACGATCAGCAGCCGCTTGCCGGTCGTGACGGTGCGGAACAGAGCGCTCAGGTCGGCGGTGCCGGTGGGCAGCCGCTCGGCGGGCACACCGAGCGACCGCAGCGCCTGCCCGAGGACCGCGCCCGGGTTCGCCGGGCCGGCCGCGTCGAACGCGCCAAGGTCGACGTACAGGTCGCCATCCGGGTACCGGTCGCGGGCCTCGTGCGCCCAGCGAAGAGCGAGTGCTGACTTGCCGATGCCGCCGACGCCGCTGACCACCACCAGCGCGGGACCGGCGCGCGATCGCCCGACCAGTTCTTCGATCGCGGCCAGTTCAGGCTCGCGCCCGACGAAATGGGGTGGCTGCGCGGGGAGCTGGTGCGGCACCGGTGCACTCGCGAGGGTGCCGTGCAGGTGGACTCCACCGTGGACGGTGCCGGCCTGCACCACGGGACCGCCCGCGTCGCCGTCGATGATGTTGCCGCTCATGGCCCGCCACCCGAGCAAGCGCCAAAATGCACACTCATGGCCCCGGCGCGCCGCCGAACCTGATTCCGCCGTGCACGTCGCGGGCCTGCACGACCGGCCCGTGCACGGCTCCGCCGATCGTGTTGGTGACACCCCCGTCGCGTGCGGCTGTCCACAGGAGAGTCAGCTCATCTCGGAAAGCCCGATCGCGGGCGCACGCCTCGTCGAGCGCCGCCGCCAGCCTCTCGACGAGAGCCGCGTCGTCAGGCCGGGCTTCCGCCGCTTCCAGCGCCGCCGCATCCGCCGGATCCCCGCGCAACCTGCCGCGTACCGCCCGGGTCAAAGAAGCGAAGGCGGCACGGCTCGCATCCGAAATTCCCTCGGCCAGCTTGCCGGCTATCGCCGTGGCAATGGCGACCATGATCGGATCGGTCATACGTTACCTCCGGTTTCCCGAGAACCCAGTAATACACACATTTCTCGTGGGTTCCCGATTCCAATGAGATCAACATGAATGAATACACGACACAACGAACCACTATCGATTTGTTCTCGTACCGTAGTCAAGAAGTAACTCTCTGCTCAAGGGGTGGTATCTGTGATCGTGACAACGCTGTCCACAAGCGACCGTCCCGCCGCCGCACATCGGCCACACTTACCCGGGCTCCTGTGATGACCACCGCCGACCGGAATCTCCAGGCGCGCAGCAGCGATCGCGTCTATCAGGCGGCCGGCAACCAGTACATCATCGACCGGATGCCACGCGCGGACGCCGGCTCGGCCGGCAACACGCTGCCGCGCGACACCGCCGCCTTCACCGGTCGCGAGCGCGAACTGCGCGGCCTCGTCGAGAGCGTCCGGCAGCACGCCGAGTGCGGCCGGACGATTCCGGTGTACACGATCGACGGCATGCCCGGCGTCGGCAAGACCGCACTGGCTGTCCATGCTGGACACTGCCTCGCGGACCAGTTCCCCGACGGGCAGTTCTTCCTCGACCTGCACGGGTACACCGCGGGGCGCCGCGACCGCCCGCCCGCCGGCGCGCTCTTCGACCTGTTGCTGGCGACCGGCGCCAGGCCGTCCCAGATCCCGACGGACCTCGACGCCCGCACAGCCTTGTGGCGCAAGCGAATGGCGGGACGGAAGGCTCTCCTCGTTCTCGACAACGCCGCCGGACGGTCGCAGGTCCAGCCCCTGCTGCCGGGCGCGGGCAGTTGCCTGGTGATCGTCACCAGCCGGCGCCGGCTCCTCGGCCTCGGCGCCAGCCAGTCGGCAGTACCGCTGGCGCTGGAAACGCTGCCGCCGCAAGACGCGGTCGCGCTCTTCGCGGCGACGGCCGGGCGCGATCGTGATCTCGAGGAAGCCGAAGCCGTCGCCGAGCTGGTCCGGCTGGCCGGATACCTGCCGCTGGCCATCTGCCTGCTCGCGGCCCGCATCCGTCCGGAGCCGGGATGGCTGGTCGGCGACCTGGTGGCCGACCTGGCCCGCGCGACCCGCCGCCTGGACCACCTGCGCGCCGAGGATGTCGCCGTCGGCGCGGCGTTCGACCTGTCGTACCGCCGGCTGCCGCCCGCCCGAAGGCGCTTCTTCCGCCGGCTCGGCCTGCACCCGGGCATCGACCTGGATCAGGACGCCGCCGCGGCGCTCGGCGGCACCGCGCCCGACGACGCGCGGCGGCACCTGGAGGCGCTGTACCGCGACCGGCTCGTCGACCAACCGGTGTACGGCCGGTACCGCCTGCACGACCTCATCGGCCAGTACGCGCAGGCCTTATCCGATCAGGCGGGCGCCGAGCGGGAGGCGGCCCTCGACCGGCTGGCCGCGCACTACCAGCGGGCCGCACAGGCCGCGGATCAGCGCCTCGCCCGCGGCAGCGACTGCCCGCCACCCGCCCGCCAGCAGGCGCTGCAGTGGATGCGCGTCGAGTCCGCGAACGTCTTCGCCTGCGCCGCCGCGCTGCCGATCTCCGCCGGGCACCGGTTGACCGCACTGGCCGCGGCGATGGCCGGGTACCTGCGCGCCGCCGGGCCCTGGGATCGGGCGACCGCGCTCCATCAGGCCGCGGCGCTGGCCGCCGAGCGGGTCGAGGACCGGGGTGCCCAGGCGCGCGCGCTGCTCGACCTGGGCGAGGTGTACCGGCTGACCGGGCGGTACCTCTCCGCCGAGCACGCGCTGCTGCAGGCCCTCGATCTGTTCGAGCGCGCCGGCGACGGGCTCGGCGTCGCCGGCACGCTGACCCAGCTGGCGCACGTCCAGCGGCGCACCGGTGACCAGCGGGGAGCGGCGGATCGGCTCACCGAGGCGGTCGCCGGCTACGAGAAGCTGGGAAACCTGCGCGGCCAGGCCGACGCGCTGGACGAGCTGGGCGTGGTTCGTTACCAGATCGGCGACCACCGCGCCGCGCTCGACGCGATGCGGCAGGCGCTCGCGATCCACCGCGACCTGGACGACCGGTCCGGCGAGGCGACCGCCCTCTGCCAGTTCGGCGCCTTCCAGTTGCTCACCGGCGAGTACCCGCCGGCGATCGACGCGTTCGAACGGGCGCTGGCCGTCCACCGGGAGCTGGGTGACCGGCACGGTCAGGGGTGCGCGCTCAACTACCTCGGGATCGCGCACTGCCACGCGGGCGGGTACGCCGCCGCCACCGCCGTGCTGACCGAGGCCCTGACCCTCCACTGTGAACTCGGCTACCGGCCCGGTCAGGCCAACGCCCTCAACTACCTCGGCGTCGTCGCGTGCCGCACCGGCGACCTGCCGGCGGCCGAGCGTTCGCTGACCGGTGCGCTCGCGCTGTACCGGGACCTCGGCAGCCGCCCGGGCCAGGCCGACGCGCTCAACCAGCTGGGTGTGGTCAGCCGGTTGGCCGGTGACCACGGTGCCGCGCAACGCCGGCACGAGGAGGCTCTGGCGCTCTTCCGCGGCGCCGGCGATCACCTGGGCCAGGCCGAGGCCCTGTCGAATCTCGGCGACCTGCTCCTCGCCAAAGACGACCCGGAAGCGGCGCTCGACCGGTACCGGCGTGCCCTGCCGCTCGGCCGCCGAGCGGGCAACCCGCGCGCGGAAGCGAATGCGCGGGAAGGGCTGGGCCGGTGCGCCGCGATCCTGGGCGACCACGGCAAGGCCGCCGACCAGTTCCGGCGCGCCCGTGCGATCTGGCTGCGCGTCGGCGCGCCGCACGCCGTACGGGCTCTCGACGAACTGTCGGAGGGTCTGGGCAGAATGGCGGCATGACGACCTTGGGCGCGGTGTTCCTCCCCTACCTCCCGCCGGAGCGGTTGCGCTCAGTGGCGCGTGCCGCCGACGAAGCCGGTCTCGACGAGCTGTGGCTGTGGGAAGACTGCTTCTGGGAGAGCGGCATCGCCACCGCCTCGGCCGCCCTCGCCTGGACCGAGCGGCTGCGCGTCGGCGTGGGCCTGCTGCCGGTGCCGCTGCGCAACGTCGCGCTCACCGCCATGGAGGCCGCCACGCTGCACCGGCTCTTTCCGGGGCGCGTCGACATCGCCGTCGGCCACGGCGTGCAGGACTGGATGGCGCAGGTGGGCGCGCGCGTCGAGTCGCCCATGACGCTGCTGCGGGAGTACACCATCGCGCTGCGCGCGCTGCTGCGCGGCGAGCGGGTGTCGACCCAGGGCCGCTACGTGCGGCTCGACGGGGTCGAGCTGCAATGGCCGCCGGACCAGTCACCCACCGTCTACATGGGCGCGGTGGGACCGCGCACGCTGAGGCTCGCGGGCGAGACCGCCGACGGCACCATCCTGACCGGGGGCACGACAGCTGATGCGGTACGCCGTGCGCGTGCCCTGATCGACGATGGCCGGACGGGCGACACACCGCATCGCGTGGTGGTCTACCTGCACGCCGCGACCGGCCCGGATGCCGCCGAGCGCATGGCCGCTGAGCGCCGCCGCTGGAAGTACCCGGACGACGCCGACGTGACGGTGACCGGCGACGCGGAGGCCGTGGCCGGCGCGGTCCGCCGCTGGGCCGACGCGGGCGCCGATTCGGTGATCCTCCAGCCCACCAGCGACGACCCCGATCCCGAGGGCTTCGTGCGCTTCGCCGCCGAGGAGGTCCGCCCCCTGGTCTAGCCTTTCAGGCCGGGTTGGTTGGGCGTGGCGTTGAGGCGCTCGACCGCTGTCGCCAGCGCCGCCACGATCCCGCCCAGCTTGTCGCGGTTGCCGCGCCGGATCGTCACGCACACCTCCATGCGCAGTGACCGGCCCTCGTGCCTGATCGGCACCCACTTGAACCGGTCCGCGTGGCGGCCGCCGAACTCCATGCCCTCCTTGAACGCGAGAGCGACGTCAGACGGTACGACCACCACGCGGCGGTCGCCGCGGCGCCGGCTGTACTCGTTGCGCAGCCGCATCACGCTGGTGCCGACCTCGTACGTCTCGCCGGCGACCCGCACCTCGGGGCCCGGATCGTCGATCCCCCATTTCGCGATGCTGTCTTCGAGCAGCCGGCGGGATCGCATATCGCCGGGTGGAACAAGCATCCGGTACTTCGTCACCAGGTCGGCCAGCGGCATTTCCTCGCCCGGGAAGTCGCGGTCGACCATGGCCTCCAATTGCCAGTGGTAGAGCGTCGTGGAGTCATACGTCTTCGTATCGGTGACGCGGGGTCCAATGATCAATTGGTAGACGTTCTCCCGAAGCCGGGTAACCGCGTGACGGTGAAACTCACCCTCGCCGCGATGATTCTGCTGGAGGTACTCCACGACGATCTTTTCGGTGCTTTGTGGCGTCGCGTCGAAAAGGATGTTCTCGGCGAGGGCGACGAAATGCGTATGGTGCGGCATGCACGCCAGCGTCGGCAACTTCCGGCCCGTGCCCTCGCCACGCATCACCTGGTACTGGGTGACCACCGCGCGAGCCGCTTCCAGAAACTCCTGGCCACGGTCGGTCGGATAGAGCTTGCGGTCGGCGTGGCGCTCCAGCAGCGTCTCGCCGACCCACGACTCGATCTTCTTGAGGATCTTCTCGACCGACTGGCGCTCGTACCGCCCGCCCCGCAGGGCTTTCAGGCGCTGGGCAGCCGCCTCCGCACCGTGCGTCTCCGCTACCGCGATGAACACCCGGCATTCCCACTCGTCCGGTGCGCGGAAATCGTTGGACACGTGTTCAACCTTGGAGTAGTCGACGTACTACGGAAAGTTGCCTGCCATGAATCCGACGGTTACCCATCGATCCGGAAGTTACTCACTGGTTCCTTCATACCGCAACGACTCATCGACACTCCGTAATGAGTCGGTATTGCCCGCAGTAAATTGGTAATGTGACGTACGTCACGTCAAATTTACCGTCAAAACTGGACAAGGTTCGCCGCCATCCGTTTCCAAACGACCGTAGGTGCCGATGCGATCTACCCACAGCATTCGCAGCGCACTCAGCAGTTGCCCGAGGTCCAATTACGTACTGTGACGGCAGAGCGGGACACGTACTAAGAATGACGCGGCCGGTTTCCAGGATCACGGGGTCGCCTCGAACCTGACGCACACGGCGTGCGTCGTTCTCGCTGTGGGGATCGGTCGCGCAGTCAGAAATCTGAGTCGGGAGGCGAGAAGCGGTGACGGACGTCCATCTGCAGGCCGCGATAGCCGAGGTGCACGCCGCCCGGCTGTCGCTGCAGGGTGCGCTCATCGCGCTCGACCAGGCACGCGAGGCGGGCGAGCGGCTCGCCGGCAGCACCTTGCGGGTCCTCGACGCCGAGATCCGCGGCGCCACCGAGGAGGCGGCGCTCATCACCGCCCGGCTGGCCGACGAGATCGCCTGTACTGTGCTGCCATGTCCGCCGCCACGGAGGCCCTCGACAAGGCCGCAATCGCGTACCGCGTGATCGACCACGGACCTGTCCGCAGCGTCGCCGAGGCCGCGACCGCCCGCGGCGTCGATGTGATCGACGTTGTCAAGACCATCGTCGTGCGCCGTGGCGACGGCGACTTCCTCTTCGTCCTCGTCCCCGGCGACCGGGTCATCTCATGGCCGAAGCTGCGCACGCTGCTCGGCGTCAGCCGGCTGTCCATGCCCGACGCCGCGAGCGCCAAGGAGGCCACCGGGTACGAGCGCGGCACGATCACCCCGTTCGGCTCGATGACGGCCTGGCCGGTGGTGGCCGACGAGCGCCTGCGCGGCCGCACCATCACCTTGGGCAGCGGCGCGCACGGCGTCGCCATCGCGGTCGACGCGGACGCGGCGGCGGAGGCGCTCGACGCCACCTACGCCGACGTCACCGACCCCGAGCCGTGATCACGGAGGCCACGTCTGTGCGCGAGGAGACGCCCAGCTTGCGGAGGATGTTCGACACGTGCACGGCGGCGGTCTTCGGCGAGATGTAGAGCCGCCGGGCCAGCTCCGCGTTGGTCAGCCCCTCGCTGATCAGCACCGCCACCTCGCGCTCCCTCGGGGTCAGCGCGCCCGGCCCGGTCACCGCGTCAGGGGCGTCCACCGGGGCGAGGCCGAGCTGGGCCCGCACCTGGTCGAGCTGGGCCACCCGCCAGCCGCCCCACCCCGCCAGCAGCGGCTCGGCGGCCGCCACCTGCGCGGCCGCCTCCTCCCGGCGGTCGGCCGCCAGCAGGCAGCGGGCCGCCCCGACGCGCACCGTGCCCTGGATCGCCGGCCACAGCACCGGCGCGTCGATGATGGACAGGTACCCCTCCAAGGCTGGAGCGTGCCGGCCGTACGCCTCGGCGACCTGCGCGTCCACCAGCGTCCGGAACGCGTCCCACACCGTCTCGCCGAGCAGCGCCTCGGCCAGCTCGGAAAGGCGCGCCGGCGGCAGCCCCAACGCCAGGGCGGCGGAGACCAGGTCGTGCGCCGTCGAGCCGCTGCGCCAGTCCTGCTTCGCCATCTCGGCCAGGTAGGCGTCCAGCGCTGCATCGGCGCGGGCCGCCTGGCCGCGACGGGCGGCGAGGTGGAACACCAACCCGGGTATTGACTGCGCCGGCAGGTTGGGCACCGCCTCCAGGTCGGCCACGAGCTGCTCGACCTTGTCAAGATCGCCGGCCTCCAGGGACAGCCCGGCGAGGAAGACGGCGTGCGGGTCCGCCCAGCGGCCGTGCCGCAGGTACCCGCGGTCCTGCTCGCGCCCGTCTTCCAGCGCGTCGATCGCCGCACGCAGGTCGCCCGCGCGCATCGCCAGCCGGGCACGCCCCTGGAAGTACGCGGCGACGGCCAGGGACTCGAAGCCGGCGCGCTCGGCGTCGACACGCATGCGCTCCAGCCGCTCGGCGAGCACCTCCGGGGAGTCTTCCGGCTCCTCCTGGAGCAGGTTGTTGAGCGCTCGCGCGGCCAGTACCCAGTCGCCGCGCTTCTCCGCCTCGTCGACGAGCCCGGCGAGGATCGCACGCCCCTCGGCGGCGGTCTGCGGCCGCTCGGCGAGCGCCGACCCCTTCTCCACCAGCGCCGCGAGCCGCACGTCCGGCAGATCGAACTCGTCCGCGAGCGCCACGGCGCGGTCCGTCCAGTCGAGCGTGGCCTCGAACTCGTCGCGCAGCATCGTCGACTGGGCGATCGCGGTCATCGCGCGCGCCTGGGCGCCGCCGCGCGGCAGCTCCTCGATGAGCGCCTCGATCTCGTGCGTGAGCTCGGTCATGCGGGCGAACTCGCGGGACTCCCACGCGAGGCGGACAAGCAGGTACAGCGACTCGGCCCGGTCGGTGGTCGAGGCGGCCGCGTCGTGCCAGCGGGTGCCGTACTTCAGCGCGTCGGCGAGGAGCCCGGCCAGCCAGGCGGCCCGAGCCGCGCCGGCGAGCAGCGTGGTGTCGTCGGGTGCCTCGTCGAGGCCCATCTCGGCGAGCTGCAGCGCCTGGTAGGCCGACCCGATCGACAGGTACAGCGCGGTGCCCCGGCGAGCGGCGGCGAGCATGTCGTCGTACCGGCCAGCGGCGCGGGCGTGGTGCGCGACCATGGCCGGGTCGGAGGCGCCGCCGGCGAGCAGCGCGTCCAGTGCCGCCTCGTGCAGGCGACGCCGCTGGCGGCCGAGCATCTGATCGGTGATCGCCTCGCGCACCAACGCGTGCCGGAACAGGAACTCGTCATCGCCGGACTCCACCAGCACACCCCGGGTGACCAGGTCGCGTAGTACCTGAATCAGCTCGTCCTCACCGGCACCGCTCACCGCGGCCAGCAGGTCGAAGGGCACGCGGTGCCCGAGTACCGCCGCGGCCTCGACGATGCGGTGGGTGATCGGGTCGAGGTCGTCGACCTGCCGGCGCAGCAGCTCGGCGAGGCTCCACGGCAAGGGCTGGTCGGCCAGCGTCTCCGGGTCGCCCTGCGGCAGGTCACGCAGCAGCTCTTCGAGAAAGAACGGGTTGCCGCCGGTGCGGTGGTGCAGCGCGGTCACGGCGCGCAGCGGGGCGGGCGCCCCGGTGGCGGCGGCCAGCATCGCGGCGGTCTGCGCGGGAGTGAGCCGGTCGAGGCGCACGTGGGCCACGGCGTGCCGGCGCTCCAGCCGGCCGAGCAGCCCCGCGACCGGGTGGCGGCGGGTCACCTCATCAGGCCGGTACGTGCCGATGAGCAGGCGCGGGCCGCGCTGGTCGGCGATCCGCTCGAACAGCGCCGCACTCTCCGAGTCGGCCCAGTGCAAATCCTCGAAAATAAGGACCGCCGGCGCGTCGCCGACCAGGTCGGCCACGATCGCGAGGCCCGCGTGCAGCCGCTCGACCGGGCTGCGGGCCGGGTCAGACAGCCCCGCGAGCCGCTCGTCGCCGACCTCGGGCCGCCCGTCGATCGCGTCCAGCAGCACCTCGTACGGCCGGGACAGCGAGCCGGGCTCGGCATGGCCGACCAGGACGACGGTCTCCTCGGGGAGCGTGTCGAGCAATTCTTGTACCAGCCGGGTCTTGCCGATGCCGGGCTCACCAGCGACGACGGCAACGGCCGGCTCACGCGATGCCGCGAGCTGCACCAAACGGCGCAGCTCGCGGTCGCGTCCGATCATCACCGGGCTGGCACCACCGCGCGAGGGTCGCACGAGGCCAGGGTACCGGCGGGTGCGCCACGCACCGGCTCCTTGTGCGCCCGCCGCTGGCGGCGGACGCGCAGCGCGAAGGCCAGCAGGCGGCCCCGCTCCGCTTCTTCGATCAGTTCGTGCTGCCGGTCGTGTGCCATCGCGAGCATCAGATCCGGGTGAACCATCATCACTACTGTCTCCTTGTTTGCTTACCGCTGATGGATCAATACTCGGCCGGCAAGCGTGCGGAGACATCGGACGCCGTTACCTATCTTGAGCGCCCCCACCCTGCCAGGAGGCCCTAGGTATACCTAGCCCCTACCTAGATGGACGTTAGTAAGGGAGACAGGGCGGGGTTGTCGATGTTGGCGGCTAGTAGGCGGGCGGCGTTCAGGGCCGCTCCGTCGCCCAGCCGGTACCGGTGAACATGGGCGCGCACGACCAGCTCGCGCAGGTCACAGCGGGCCGCCAGCGACCACAGCGCGTCGACCAGCCGGCGAGCACGGTCGTGGTCGCCACGGGCCAGGGCCGCTGCCGCCGCGGCGTCCAGTACGTGACCGTGCACCCATTGGTACCGGTCCGGCACGCGGTTGCAGCGCTGTGCCGCCTCGTCCAGCCACGCGCCAGCGCTCGCCGGGTCGCCCCGTCCGGCGTGTAGGAGCGCTAGGCCGCGGCCGGCCATCCCCTCCCAGCACGGGTCGCCCAACTGGCAGGCCAGCGCCCACGCCTGCTCCAACCCGTCGGCGGCGCCGTCGAGGTCGCCGCCGCGCAGGTCGAGCTCGGCGCGCAGCGTCTGGGGCCAGGGCAGGAATGCCATCCACCGCTGCTGATGTACCAACTCTAGCGAGCGTGCCAGCGCGGCCGCCGCCTGGCTGCGGTCGTCGCGCAGCAGGTGCGACCGTGCCAGTACGCCAGCCGACCATGCTTCCTGCCGCTGGTCACCGCAGCTCCGGGCCAGCTCTACCGACTCGCCGAGCTGGGCCAGCGCCACGGGATAGTTTGCCGCGTCGGAGGCGCTCATGCCGCGGATGGCCAGTACAGCGGCCAGTTCCGCGTCGGTCTCGGCCAGCTCTTGCGCTTGGGCCAGCCACGCGTCGGCGGTACCCCTGCGGCCAGCCTGGACCTCGACGAAGCCGAGCTCGCGGCGGGCGGTGACCGCGGTCGCGCGCTCGCCGGAGCGGGCGGCGACCTCGACCGCTTCCCGCAGCACGACGGCGCCTTCGTTGTCGCGGCCCCGCACCGCGTGCACGAGCGCCGACCCCAGCGCGGCCAGCGCCCGCGCCTGGAGTGCGGTGTCGCGGCAGCGCGCCGCCTCGGTGGCGGCCCGGCGCAGGCACTGGATGCCGGCGTCGGCGGCGCCGGCCACGATGGCCGCGCGTCCGGCTTCGAGCTGGCTGACCGCCGCCGCTCGTCCCCGCAACGGTGCGCCTGCCGCCGAGCCGACGCCGAGGCGGGCGGCGTCGCGGACCGCTGGCGACGGCTTCGCGCCCAGCTCGCGGCGGAACAGGTCCTCGCAGATCGCCACCTGCCGGAGCGCCGCGGCCTCGTCGCCGGCCGCCGCGAGGCAGCGCACGAGCAGCTCGTGGTTGCCCTCGTCGAGCGGCTGGCGGGCGACGGCGCGGGAGGCGTACCGGATGGCTGCTCCGGCCCGGCCGCCCGCGAGCAGCGCGACGGCCTCCTCGCGCAGCCGCGCTTCCACGGCCGCCGCGACCCGGTGGCGCGCCACCAGCAGCCACGACTCGAATTCCAGGCACGCCGGCAGGTGCACGCCGTCGAGCAGGTCACCCTCGGCGTCCGGCAGCGGCTCGCCGGCCAGCACGTCGACCTCGGCGCCGTCGAGCGCCGCCACCACCGGATCGCCGGCCAGCGCGCCCGGCACGCCCAGCGCCCGTCGCAGCTCGGCCAGCGTCCAGCGGAGCGCGCCGAGCGGGTCATCGGCGTCCGCGAACAGCAGCTCCGCGAGCTGCCGCCGGCTTGGGGCCGGTCCGACAGCACCGTGTACGCCAGCAGCGCCCACGCCTTGCGACCGCGCGGCGGACGGGTGGGCCGGCCATCGCGCTCGATGGCCGGCGCCCCCAGCAGGCGGATCGTGAGCATTCGCGCCCACCCCTCAGGTTCAGGCGCGGCGGACGCCGACCGCCTCAAGGTACTCCGACGGCGCGACCACGGTGCCGTCGTCGGCCCTGTTGTACTGCCGGGCCACCCCGGCGAGGTCGTCGGCGAACCGGTCGAGGTCGGCTTCGCTCAGCGTCCCCGAGAGCCGCGTGATCGGCCCGTAGAACCGCCGGAACCACTCCGAGAAGTGCTCGGGCGAGTGGTACCGGAACACGTAGTCGCGGCGGTGCAGCGCGGTCCACTCGACCCGGTCGCCGAACAGCTCGGTCAGGTGCTCCGGGGTACCCCACAGCGTCGGCGGGCGCACCCCTGCCGGCGGCGGCGCCCACCCGCTCACGGTCTTGAACATCTGCCCGACCATGCCGCCGGGCGTCCAGCAGGCCAGCCCGATCCGCCCGCCCGGCACCGTGACCCGGACCAGCTCGTCGGCGGCCTTCTGGTGGTCCGGCGCGAACATGACGCCGACCGTGCTCACCACCGCGTCGAACGACTCGTCGTCGAACGGCAGCTTCTCGGCGTCCCCCTCCTCGAACGTCACCGGCAGGTGCTCGGCCACGGCCCGCTCCCGCCCCTGCGCGAGCAGGTTGGCGGCGTAGTCGACGCCGGTCGCTTCGGCGAACCGCCGGGCCGCCGCGAGAGCCGCGTTGCCCTGGCCGCACGCCACGTCCAGTACCCGATCCCCCGCCCGGACGTCGATGGCCTCCACCAGCAGCTCAGCGATGATCTGCAAGGTGTTTCCGACCCGCGGGTAGTCGCCTGTCTCCCACCCTGCCCGCTGGTTGTTCTTGATCGTCTCGAAGTCGACGCTCATATGCCCCCTCCTCATGGAACGGGCTCAGCCAACCTCCCCACCGTGTGACGTGGCGTGTGACGGCGCGGCCGCCACCGTCACCCGTACGCCGTTGAACGCGGCGTTGCCGGACAGCCCGTCGAGGTACGCGTCGTCGGTGAGGTCGTTGACGCTCACGCCGGGCGTGCGACTGGCCACCGTGAGCCGTACGTCGGGGTGCCGGTGGCCCCAGCCGTGCGGCAGGCTCACCACGCCGGGCATGACGTCGTCGGTGGCGGCGACCTCGACCTCCACCTCGCCGACCCGCGACGTCACGCGCACCCGCTGCCCGTCGGCCAGCCCGCGAGCGGCCAGGTCGTCGGGGTGCATGAGCAGGTGGTGGCGGGCGCGGCCCTTCACGAGCCGGGGGTAATTGTGCATCCACGAGTTGTTGCTGCGCAGGTGCCGGCGGCCTATCAGGCGCAGCTCGCCGGGTGCGGGCGGTGCCAACAGCTCTTCGGTGGCCTCGCGCAGCGCCGCGACCAGCTCGGGCGGTGCCGCGTGCACCCGCTTGTCCTTGGTGCGCAGCCCACCGGGCAGGCTGGGCCGCAGCGGGCCGAGGTCCACACCGGACGGTCGGTGCCGCAGCGTGCGCAGCTTCACCTTGTACGGGCCGAGTCGCAGCAGGAGAGCGACGAGCTGGTGCGGTCGCGCCCGCATCTGGAGGCGCCGCGCGAGCGTCATCTTGGCGCCGATTCGCTTGCGGTACCGCCGCGCCAGCTCGGTGAAGATCTCCCAGTCGTCCTTCGAGCCGGGCGGCTTCGGCAGCACCGGCGGCGAGTACCGTGCCGTGTTGCGCACCGCGAACGTGTGGAAAATCAGGTCGTAGTGGTCGTGTTCGAGCGCGGTGGTGGGCGGCAGGATCACGTCGGCGTGCCGGGTGGTCTCGTTGACGTAGAAGTCCACCGACACCATGAAGTCGAGCTGCCCCAGGGCCCGGTCGAGCTGCGCACCGTTCGGTGTGGACAGTGCCGGGTTGCCGGCCACCGTGACGAGGGCCCGGATCTGGCCGTCGCCCGGGGTCAGCATCTCCTCGGCGAGCGCCGCCACGGGCAGTTCCCCGGCGAACTCGGGTAGCCCCCGCACCCGGCTGCGGAACTTGTCGTAGTGGCCCCGCCCGACGAGGCCGCGGCCGATCAGGTCGACGGCGGGCTTCGTAAACAGCGTGCCGCCGGGCTTGTCGAGGTTGCCGGTGGCCACGTTGAGAAGCTGGATCGCCCACTGGCACAGGGCGCCGAAGCGCTGTACCGACACACCGATCCGGCCGTAGCAGGCCGCACCGTCGGCGGCGGCGAACTCGGCGGCGATCCGTTCGATCGCCTCGGCGGGCACGCCGGTGACCTCCGCGGCGCGCTCGGGCGTGAACTCGGCGACCGCCTCGCGCACCTCGTCGAGCCCCTCGACGTACTCCTTGGCGCGGTCCTCCTTCAACACCAGGCGTACCAGCGCGAGCAGCAGCGCCGCGTCGGTGCCCGGCCGGATGAAGTGGTGCTCGTCGGCCAGCGTCGCCGTCTCGGTGCGCCGCGGGTCGAAGACGACGACCTTGCCGCCCCGTGCCTTCAGGTCGGCCAGCCGGCGCCGGACGTCCGGCACGGTCATGAGGCTGCCGTTGGAGGCCAGCGGGTTGGCGCCGAAGACGAGGAAGTAGTTGGTGCGGTCGATGTCGGGGATCGGCAGCAGCAGCTGGTGCCCGTACATCCAGTACGCGACGAGCTGGTGCGGCAACTGGTCGACCGAGGTGGCGGCGTACCGGTTGCGGGTGCGCAGCAGGCCGAGGAAGTGCCGGCCGTGCGTGAGGATGCCGTAGTTGTGCACGCTGGGGTTGCCCAGGTACACGGCGACCGCGTTGGTGCCGTGCCGCTCGCGTACTTCGACGAGCTTGTCGACCACCAGGTCATACGCCTCTTTCCAGGTGATCTCGCGCCAGCCGTCGGCCGTGCGGCGCACCGGGTGGCGCAGCCGGTCAGGGTCGCCCTGAAGGTCGGTGAGCGCGACCGCTTTGGGGCAGATGTGCCCGCGCGACAATGGATCGTCGGGGTCACCGGTGATCGACGTGATGTGCCCATCACGAATCTCGAAACGCAGCCCGCAAATGGCTTCACAGAGGTTGCAGGCGCCGTGGACGGTCCGGACCGCTCCCATCGCCCGATACTCCCCTACCGATCGGTAGAACGGAAGGGATGCCAGGGAGACGGTGAAGGGGCACACTGAGGGTATGTGGACCGCCGAGATCCGTCTCCCCGACGTGGTGCCGGTCCTGTCTCGGGGCAAGCACCGCAATCCGCGCAAGGGCGCCTGCTTCATGGAGCTGGCGTCGTTCCTGGCCGGCGAGCCGTGGAACGACCACCCGGCCTGCACGCACCCGCTGCTGGCCGGCCTCGCGCGGCTGGTCAACGACTACACGACCGATGCCGGCCGCCAGCGGCTGGCCACCCTGGTTCCGTCCGTGATCGGGCTGACCGGCGACGACCTGCACGTCGACGCCCGCATCGCGCAACGGGCCGCCACGACGGCACTGCCCGTCGTCGGCGCCGAACGGCAGAACGTGCTCGCCGTGTCGGTGCTGGCATGCGACCGCATCCTCGCCGAGCTCGACGGCCGCTCGCCCAGCCAGTTGGAGCAGACCACGCGCGACGCGCTGGCCCGGGCACCGCACGCCGCCCGCTGGGCCCGCCGCTTCGCCGAGGGCATAGCCATCTCCCCGGAGTCCTTCCGCCGCCGCAGCGCACCCATGACCGTCGAGTACGCGGTCGAGGGCATCGCGAAGGCGTGCGTGGACGACCCCGATCGCATGCTCCACACCCTGCTGGACGGGGCGATAGAGGACACCCGAGCCCTACTGACCCCCACTCCGGTGGACACCCGCGGTCTGGTCAAGGGGTAGGAGCGCGGAAGGTGCGGCGGTAGGCCGCCGGCGATACGCCTAGCGACGCCTGGAACTGGGCGCGCAGCGCGGCCGGCGTGCCGAAGCCTGCCCGCCGCGCGACCTGGTCCACGGGCAGGTCGGTCGTCTCCAGCAAGGTACGGGCGCGCTCGGTGCGGTGGCCCAGCAGCCAGCGCGCCGGGCTCACGCCGGTCTCCTCGCGAAACCGCCGGGTAAACGTGCGCACGCTCATCCGGGCGTGCCCCGCCATCGCGGCCAGCGTCAGCGGGTCGCCGAGCCGGTCCAGCGCCCACGCCCGCGTCGGCGCCGTGCCGGCCGCGCCGGCGACGGGCACCGGACGCTCGATGTACTGCGCCTGGCCGCCGTCGCGCCAGGGCGGCACCACGCAGCGCCGGGCCGCGCGGTTGGCGATCTCCGCGCCGTGGTCGGCGCGGATGATGTGCAGGCACAGGTCGAGGCCCGCGGCGACACCGGCCGAGGTCAGCACCTCGCCGTCGTCGACGAAGAGCACGTCGGGGTCCAGCTTGACGTTCGGGTACAGGTCGCGGAAGCGCTCCGCGTGGTACCAGTGAGTGGTCGCCGGGCGATCGTCGAGCAGGCCCGCCGCGGCCAGCGCGAACGCACCGGTACAGATGGACACGATGCGGGCGCTGCGGGCGTGAGCGGCACGGAGCGCCCGCGACACGGCCGGGTCGATCGTGCCGTCGGTCATCGGCGGGCCGCCGTGGATGCCGGGTACGACCACGGTCTGCGCCTCTTCGATGATCTCCAACCCGTGGTCGGGCAGCACCTGGAACCCGGCCACGCTGCGCACCGGCCCGCCGGTGGGCGTACACGTGCGGATCTTGTATCGCGGGGCGCCCGACGCGTCTCGCGCGGCGCCGAAGACCTGGGCCGGCGTGCCGAGGTCGAGCGCCACGACATGGTCGAGGGCCAGGACGGCGATCTGATGGCGGGCCATGGCCCAATTCTTGCGCATGATGGCTTGTGGGCCACTCGTCAGGGCGGATCACGACCCGAACACTGGTTCCAGTGAACCAAGACCGCCGCCTCCATCCGGCCTGGATCGTCGCCGTCGTGGCCTTCGCCGCGCTGGTCGGCGCCGCTGGCTTCCGGGCCACCCCGTCGGTGTTCCTGCATCCGCTGCACGCCGAGTTCCACTGGCCGCTGGCCACGATCTCCGCCGCCGTCTCCGTCAACCTCCTCCTCTTCGGCCTCACCGCCCCGTTCGCGGCGGCGCTCATGGACCGGTTCGGCATGCGGCGGGTCGTCTGCGCCGCCCTCCTGCTGGTCGCGGCGGGCAGCGGGCTGACCGTGTTCATGACGGCGAGCTGGCAGCTCATCCTCTGCTGGGGCGTCCTCGTCGGCCTCGGCACCGGCTCGATGGCGCTGGCCTTCGTGGCGACCGTGACGGGCCGCTGGTTCGTGCGCCGGCGCGGCCTGGTCACCGGAGTGCTGACCGCGGGCGGGGCGGCGGGCCAGCTCGTGTTCCTGCCGCTGCTGGCGTCGGTGGTAGAGGCGCGCGGATGGCGTACCGCGGCATTGATCGTCTCCCTGGCGGCACTGGCCGTCGTCGTACCCGTGCTGTTCTGGCTGCGCGACCACCCGGCGGACGTCGGGGTGACCGCCTACGGCGCGTTTTCAGATGAGCCCGCGCCGCCGGCGGACGGGCGAGGAGCGGCCCGGCGCGCCCTCGGCGCGCTCCGCGCGGCCGCCCGCACTCGCGCCTTCTGGCTGCTCGCCGGCGGCTTCGCGATCTGTGGCGCCACCACCAACGGCCTGGTCGGCACCCACTTCATCCCGGCCGCGCACGACCACGGCATGAACGAGACCACGGCGGCGAGCCTGCTCGCGCTGGTCGGGCTCTTCGACATCGCCGGCACGATCGCGTCCGGCTGGCTCACCGACCGGGTCGACAGCCGGGTACTGCTCGGCGCCTACTACGCCCTGCGCGGCCTGTCCCTGCTGGTACTGCCCAGCCTGTTCGCGGCGACCGCCCAGCCGAGCATGCTGGTGTTCGTGATCTTCTACGGCCTCGACTGGGTGGCCACCGTCCCGCCGACCGTGGCCCTCTGCCGCGAGTACTTCGGCGCCGACGGCCCGGTGGTCTTCGGCTGGGTGTTCGCGTCGCACCAGGTGGGTGCCGCGCTGGCGGCGACCGGCGCGGGCCTGGTTCGCGACCAGCTCGGCACGTACGCGATGGCCTGGTACATCGCGGGCGCCCTCGCGATCGGGGGGTCCGTACTGTCCCTGATGCTGCGCCGGCCCCCGCTCGCTCCTGCTCCCGCGCCCGGTTCTGCTCCGGCTTCCGCGCCCGCTTCGGCTTCCGCGATAGCGTCGCAGTCGTGATCACACGTGATGACGCCGTCGCGGCGGCCGCCCGCGTCGCCGGTTATATCCGGCGCACGCCCGTGGTCGAGGCGGAGCCCGGCGCGCTCTGGCTGAAGCTGGAGTTCCTGCAGCACAGCGGCTCGTTCAAGGCACGCGGCATGTTCAACCGCATCCTCGCCGGCGACGTGCCCGCAGCTGGCGTGATCGCGGCGTCCGGCGGCAACGCGGGCGGCGCCGTCGCCTACGCCGCGCAGACGCTCGGCCTGCCGGCCGAGGTGTTCGTGCCGGTCACCACGCCACCGGTCAAGATCGAGGCGCTGCACCGCCGCGGAGCCACCGTCGTCCAGCACGGCAACGAGTACGCCGAGGCGTACGAGGCTGCCACCAAGCGCGCCGCCGACAATGGCGCCCTGTTCTGTCACGCTTACGACCAGATCGACGTGTGCGCCGGCCAGGGCACGCTCGGGCTGGAGCTGCTCGAACAGGTGCCCGATGTGGACACCGTCTTGATCGCGGTCGGTGGCGGCGGCCTGATGGCCGGCGTAGCGGCCGCGCTCGAGGGGAGCGCCCGGGTGGTCGCCGTCGAGCCCGAGACGTGCCCGACGCTGCACTCCGCGCTCGCGGCGGGCGCCCCGGCCGACGTGGAAGTCTCCGGGGTGGCCGCCGACTCGCTCGGTGCCCGGCGCGTGGGCACGATCGCGTACGAGGTGGCCGTCCGCACCGGTGTGCACTCTTTGCTGGTCAGTGACGACGACATCGTGGCCGCGAGGCGCGCCCTGTGGGACCGGTACCGCGTCCTCGTCGAACACGGCACCGCCGCCGCCTACGCCGCCCTCCTGACGCGCGCCTACACGCCCGCGACGGGCGAGCGGGTCGCACTTGTCCTCTGCGGCGCCAACACCGACCCGACCCGACTCTGACTCTTGCGGTGGAGTGCCGGAGTGTGGTCAGGTCGTTGCTATGCGTGACGAGCCCGAGCTGACCCTCACCGACCTCGCCACCCTCTTCACCCCCGCCCGCGAGGAGCGCATCGGCATCGAGTTGGAGTGCGGCCTGGTCGACCCGCGTACGGGTCACAACGTCGGGTACCACCGCGCGCACGGCTTCCTCGACGCCCTCCGCCAGGAACTCGGCGGCACCCCGATGGACGAAGCCGGCGCGCTGGTCGGCGTCGAGCTGCCCGGTGGCGCGCAGGTGTCGCTGGAATTGGGCGGCGCTATCGAGTACTCGTCGGCCCCGTACCGTTCGCTGACCGACCTGGTAGGAGCGGCCCGCCGCGACATGCTCGCGGTCTCGTCCGTCGCTCGCCGGCTCGGGCTGTCGATCCTGCTCGGGGCGCTGCTGCCCTTCCCGCCTCCCGAGGGCATCCCGTGGGCGCCGAAGCCCCGGATCGGCATCATGCGCGACTATTTTCGCCGGCTCGGCCCGCCCGCCTCCTACGCCGAGCGGGTCATGGGGCTCACCCTGTCGACGCAGACCACAGTGGACTTCCTGTCACCGGTCGACTTCCGCGAGAAGCTGCGGTTGCTGGCGAAGGTCGCGCCCATCGCGGCCGCCCTGTTCGTCAACTCACCTCTCGACGACGGCCAGCCGGCGGGAGTGCTCTCGCACCGCATGCGCATGTGGGAGCGCGTGGATCCGGCCCGGTGCGGGGTGCTCGGCTTCGCGACCGCCCCTGACGTGTCCACAGAGGATGTACTCCGCTGGGCGCTCGACCTGCCGATGATCTACCGCCACACGCACGGCGGGTACACCGCCGCACCCGACCGGACGTTCGCCGAACTGATGCGCGACGGCTTCGGCGACGGCACGCGACCTGCCTTCGGCGACTGGCGGGCGCACCTGTGCCAGGTCTGGCCGCACGTGCGCGCCCGCAACACGCTGGAGATGCGCGCCTTTGACGGGCTGGGCTGGTCCGCGTTCGCGGCGGGGCCGGCGTTCGTGGTCGGCCTGGCGTACCACGCACCGTCTCGCCGGGCCGCGCTGGCGCTGCTCAGCGACCTCACCGCCGCAGACCTGGCTCGCGCCACCAGCGACGTGGCCGCCAAGGGCCTCGACGCGCTCGCCGGCCGCCACTCGGTGGGCGCGCTGGTGGAGGCGCTGCTCGGCTTGGCGCGGCAGGGTCTGCGGGCGCGGGTCGACGCCGGCATCGACTCCCCGGACGGGCCGGACCTGCTCGACCCGCTCGACGGCGTGGTGCGCAGCGGCGTCACGTTCGCCGAGCGGTACCTGAGTGACTGGGCGGGCCCCTTCCGCGAGCGCCCCGACGCCCTCGTAGCCGCCCACCGCATCCCCCCATCCCCGTGATCAGGGCGTCCCTCAAGTCGCTCTAACGACTTCAGGGACGCCCTGATCACTGCGCTCACGAAGTGAGGGTGCTTCGGAGGGTCGCCAGGTTGTCGGTGGCGCGGTGGCCGGCCGCCGTTAGGGAGTCGCGCAGGGTGCCCAGGTCGGCGACGGCCTGGTCGGCCCGGTGACGCACGGCGTTCAATGCGGTGGCGCGCGTGGCGCGACGGTGCGCGCGGTTCTGCGACTCCCGGTGCCAGCGCTTGGCTCCGACACCCACGACGACGAGTCCAGTGAGGACACTCAGGACGGCCAGCACGTGCGGCCAGCCGATCACCGCGAGGCACAGCAGTCCGCCCGCCACGAGCGTCGCGATGGTCGCCCTCGTCGGGACCCGCTCGTCCGGGTACCGGGTCTCGACCACCCGTAGGGCGCTGGCCAGGTCGGTCTCGTCTACGCCGTCGACGCCGACCCGGACGGAGACCCGCTCGATCGTCGCGGTGGCCTGTGCCGGTGGGTCGACCGCCGCCGCCTCCGCGAGCCGTTCCCCGGCCGACAACAGCCAGCCGGCGCCTGCCGTGCGGGCGAGCCGGGCAAGTGGCGAGCCGTCGGCGCGGAACGCGTCTTCCTCCAGCAACTCCAGCGGCGGCGAGAGCGGCGCGTTCCACGACTCCGGGACCGGGCGGTCTTCGAGGACGGCGCGCAGCTCGGTTGCCCTGCGCAGCAGCGCGACCTCCTCCGCACTGCCCTCGTCAACGAGCGCCCGCAACACCTCGGCAAGTGCCTGCTGCCCATCCCCACCGGCCGCCGCATCCGGGGCTGGCGCGGTCGCGCAGAGGTCGCGTAGGCGCTCCAGGCGGACGCCTGCTGTGAGCGCGTCCGCCGCGTCAGGGACGCGGTCCAGTGTGGACGGCAGCTTGGGCGCGAAGGCCTGGATGGCGTCCACGCGCTGCCGCCAGGCTTGACCTACGAGATGGGAGCGCTCCGGCGGCAGCCCGTCGACAAGCGCCTTGAGCCGCTCCGCCAACACATCCTGGCCGGTTGGGCCGAACGTGCCCGCCGCCGCTTCCGTCCACAGTGTTCGCTGGGCGCGACTGATCGGGGAACCAGGCGACAGGGTGCCCAGCGCACGCGGCAACCAGGACGTGCTGAGGTCGGCGCGTCCGGCCACGGCGGTCGCCACGGCGAGCAGCAGCGCGGTACGCCCCTCGTCGCGCTCCTGCGCCAGTGCCAGGTGCTCGCCGGCGCTCTCCCCGCGCAGCAGGGCCACCAACGCCTTCGTGGCGGGCGCCAGCCAGTACCCGGAAACGTCCTCGAACGACGCCGCGCCGGCCTCGGTGCCCTCGCTCGACGCGGCTATGACCGTGCGGGCGCGATGCCGCACCAGGGCCGGCGGCGTGAAGAGCGCGAGGATCATCCGCAGGTCGCTCAGCTCCACGAACGCGTCGAACGCGCGCGTCAGCCGGGTGAGCCGTTCCTCAACGGAACCGCGCAGGCTGCTCAGCTCGGACCGCAGCCGGCTGCTCTCCTGGAACTGGATCGAGATCGTCGAATTGAGCGACGCCACCTCGTCGTCGAGTTCCCGCAGCGCTCGCTGCTGCCGGTAGTCCATCCAGCTGTCGGAGGCGATCCAGTCCCCAAAGGTCACCGCACCACCGTAGGAGCCCTGGTCAATCCACCCGCATGAGGTCGGTCTCGATGCGGTCGAGGGCGAGCCGGACGGCACCGAGCGCCACTGACTCGTCACCCAGTTCGGAGGGTGCGATCCGGGTCGGGCTCAGGCACAGCGGGGGCACGTGCCTGGCGAGCGCGCCGGCGAGGTCGCCGCCCGTCAGCGTGAGCGGCCCGCCGACCACCACCATCTCCGGGTCGAACGCGAGCACCATCGCCGCCACGCCGGGCGCCATGCGGGCGGCCATCGCGTTGAGGCCGGTGCGTTCCCGCACCGCCGCCGTGTCGCGCAGGCCGAGCACGGGCAGTACGCCCACTTCGCCCGCCGCGCCCCACCTGCCCCGGTGCAGCCGGCCGCCGATCAGCACTCCCGCGCCGGTATGCGAGCCGGCGAGCACGTAGACGACGTCGTCGACGTCGCGGGCGGCACCGCGCCAGCGCTCGGCCACCGCGGCCAGGTTGGCGTCGTTCTCCACGAGGATGGGGCAGTTGAACGACCGGCCCATCTCCCGGCCCAACTCGAAGCCCTGCCACTCGGGCACCACGTTGCAGTACGCGATGGTCCCCTCGGGATCGACCACGCCGGGCGTGCCGGCGGCGACCGCCCACAGTTGCTTGCGGCCGATGCCGGCCGCGGCGAGGCAGGCGCGCACGGCCGCGCGCACGGCGGCGAGCCGGTCGCGGGCGGGGGCGTCGGGCGCCAGGGCCTCGCGGTGCGCGCTGACCACCTGCCCGTCCAGGTCGGTCAGGAAGAGCAGCGTGCGGTCCGTCGCTATCTCGACACCCAGCGCGTACCCGGCTTCGGCCCGGAACCTGTATCGCCTCGCCGGCCGCCCGAGGCGTTTGCCCTGCTGGGGGGCCACCTCTTCGGCGAGGCCGCGCCCGGCGAGTTCGACGAGCGCGCCTTCGGTGGTGGGCCTGGACAGGCCGACGGCACCGGCCAACTCGGTCAGGGTGGGCTCCCCGGCGCCGCGCAGCGCGCGCAGGGTGGCGGCCGCGTTGATGCGGCGTAACACCGAGGGGTCGCCCCCATGAAGTGGACGTTCGCTCACCGGCACCTCTTGACACGGCTCAGGACAGGGACAACTCTATTGCAAGATACTTTCGAAAGGATCTTGCATAAATGGTGACGCTCGCCGTCGCCGGCGCTGGCCTGCGCGGCGCCGGATACGCCCGCCGGGCAAAGGCCACCGGCGGGGCACGCGTCGTCGCGGTGGCTGAGCCCGATCCGGTACGCCGAGCCAGATTCGCCGCCGAGCACGGGATACCCCCGGAGCGCGCCTTTACGCACTGGCGCGAGCTGGCAGCGGCCGGGCGGCTCGCGGACGGCATCGTCATCGCGACCCAGGACGCCGACCACGCGGAGCCAGCCGTGCGCTTCGCCAGCCTGGGCTATCACATCCTGCTGGAAAAGCCCATGGCGACCACCGAAGCCGACTGCGTGCGCATCGTCGAGGCGGTCGAGCGTGGTGGTGTCATGCTCGCCGTCGGTCATGTCCTCCGTTATACGCCCTACACGCGTGCGATCCGGGACATTATCCGCAGTGGACGGATCGGCGATCCCATTAATGTTCAGCATCTGGAACCGGTTGGCTGGTGGCACCAGGCGCACTCCTTCGTGCGCGGCAACTGGCGAAGCGAAGCCGAGTCCGGCCCGATGCTGCTCACGAAGTCCTGCCACGACATCGACTGGATCATGTACGTGCTCGGCGACGTGCCCGCCCGGGTCAGTTCCTTCGGGCGGCTCTCGCACTTCCGGCCCGAACACCGGCCGGCCGGCGCCAGCGACCGGTGCGTGACATGCACCGTCGAGCCGGACTGCCCGTACTCGGCGACCCGCCTCTACCTCTCGTGCCTCGGCGACCCCGAGCGCGAGAGGTGGCCGCTGGGCGCCGTCACCGACGACACCACCACCGAAGGCGTGCTCGCCGCGCTCCGTGACGGCCCGTACGGCCGCTGCGTGTACGCCTGCGACAACGACGTGGTCGACCACCAGGTGGTCAACATGGAGTTCCCGTCCGGGGCGACCGCGTCGTTCACGATGACCGCGTTCACGCCACTGGCACAGCGGCAGACCCGCGTCTTCGGCAGCCGGGGCTATGTCGAGGGCGACGGCCACCGCCTGACGGTGCACGACTTCGTCAGCGGCGAGGTCGAGGTCGTCCACACCGGAGCGCCGGACGCGGCACCGACCGGGCACCAGGACGCCGACGACGCGCTCGCGGACGCGTTCGTCGCCGCGCTGGCCACCGACAACCCGACCCTGCTCAGCTCCGACGCGCGGCAGAGCCTCGCCGGCCACCGGGTGGTCTGGGCGGCTGAGGAGGCCCGCCGCAGCGGCACCGTCGTCGACATCCCTTTTGGAGGCAGCCCGTGATCCCCTTGGAACGCCGGTCGTTCCTGGCCCTCACCGGGGTCAGCACCGCGGCCGTCGTGCTCGGCACCGGCCATCCGGCCGCCGCCGGCTACGACGGCAAGGTGCCACCCGCGCCGTTCACGCTCGGCGTCGCGTCCGGCAGCCCGTTGCCCGATGGCGTCGTGCTGTGGACCCGCCTGGCACCGGAACCGCTCGCGGCCGACGGCCACGGCGGCATGCCGCGCCGTCCGTACACAGTGCACTACGAGGTCGCCGACGACGCCGCGTTCCGCCGGGTGGTCGCGCGCGGACAGGCACTCGCCTCGCCCGAGCTGGCGCACACCGTGCATGTGGAGGTCCGCGGGCTGCGGTCGAACCGCGAGTACTTCTACCGGTTCCGCGCCGGCGGCGAGATCAGCCCCGTCGGGCGTACCCGCACGGCACCCGGGCCTCGCGACACCCCCACCGAGCTGCGCTTCGCCACCGCCTCCTGCCAGGCCTGGTACCACGGCCATTTCACCGCGTACGAGCACATGGCGACCGAGGACCTCGACGTACTGTTCTTCCTCGGCGACTACATCTACGAGTACGCCATCAACGCGAACAACCTGTGGCGGCAGGGCGTGCCGATGCCGGCCCCCGAGCACAACACCGAGACCGTGACGCTTTCGCAGTACCGCCTCCGGTACTCCCTCTTCAAGACCGACCCCAACCTCCAGGCGATCCACGCGCACGTGCCGTGGCTGGTCACCACCGACGACCACGAGGTGCAGAACAACTACGCCGACGAGTGGTCCGAGACCGGCATCACGCCCGCCGACTTCCTGCGCCGGCGTGCGGTGGCGTACCGGGCGTTCTACGAGCACCTGCCGCTGCGCGCCGTGTCCCTTCCGGACGGTCCGAGCATGGCCCTGTATCAGCGGCTCGGTTGGGGCCGGCTGGCCGAGTTCACGATGCTGGACAACCGGCAGTACCGCGACACGTACCCGGCAGGCGTGGTCACCGACAACTCTCCCGAACGCCACAACCCCGACCGCACGATCCTCGGCGCTCAGCAGGAACGCTGGCTGTACGAGGGGATCGCCCGCACCCGCGCCACGTGGAACCTGCTCTCCACGGGTGTGGTGATGGCGCAGATCGACCGCGACACCGGCCCGGGTGAGCTGTACAGCAACGACATGTGGGACGGCTTCCCCGCCAACCGCGACCGGCTCTTCGCGGCGCTCCAGCGCTCGTCCGCGACACCCGTCGTGCTGAGCGGCGACATCCACCGCCACGTGGCCGCCGAGCTCAAGACCGACTGGCGCGATCCCGACTCGGCGACGCTGGGTGTGGAGTTGGTGGGCGGTTCCATCGGGTCCGATGGGGACGGTGCCGAGACCGACAGCTTCGGTCCACTGTGGCTCGGCAACCCGCACGTCAAGCTGTACAACGCCCGGCGCGGGTACCTGACCGGCCGGCTCACCCCGACCGAGCTGACCAGCGAGTTCAAGACCGTCCCGTACGTCACCCGGCCCGGCGCGCTCGTCACGACGGCGGCGCGGTTCGTCACCGAGGCCGGCCGGCCCGCCCTGAACCGAGAGGTGTGACCATGCCCGACGTCGTGCGCCGCCTGCGCGCCACCGGAGAGCTCGGCCGCATCCGGCTCTCCTGGGAGGGCGAGGCGTACCACCCGCTCGTCGACCACTACGCCATCTACGCCTCCGTCGACGGCGCCGACGAGGCGCTGCTCGCACAGACCGTCTACGCCACGTTCGTCCACAGTGGCCTCGGTGGGAGGGCGCGCAGCGTCCGGTACAGGATCGTCACGGTCGACGCCGCCGGACGCCGCAGCCGCCCGTCTTCGGCGGTCACGGGCACCAGTGTCGAGTCGGTGGCGGTGAGCGGCGCTCCTATCGCGACAGTGGGAAGCTTCGACCACAAGAGCCTGGAGTTGGCGCTCGCACCGAACGGGTACGCGCAGTTTCCGACCCGGTTCCCCAACGACGTCGACTTCACACACGGCGTACACGCACCGGGAACCGACTGGGCCTACCTGCACCCCGGCCCCGCCGACGCCTGGGCCGGACGCAAGGCGCACCGGTTCACGCTGCGCTTCGGGCTCGACGCCGTCCCGGCCGCCGACCCGTGGCTCGCGATCTGGCTGATCGACACGCACGCCACGAATCCGGGTACGGTGACGATCGCACTGAACGGGACGCCGGTGCGCGACGTGGCGCTGGAGAAGGGTGCCACTCGCGGTTCGCTGGAGGGCGACGCGACGCTCCCCGGTACCGTCCTCAAACCCTCGTACGTGGAGCTGGCGCTCCCCAGGGCGGCGCTGGCGCCGGGCGAAAACACCCTGACCATCGACAAGCCCGCCGGCTCCTGGCACGCCTACGACGCGATAGGCATCTTCACCCACCCGTAGCCCTCCAGCGGCGACTCCGCCGCGCCACCTCTCTCCGCCGATCAAGGGCGAATGCACGCGGTTGGATCTCTTTCCGCGTGCGTTCGCCCTTGATCGATGCGGATGGCCTTGATCGGCGAGGTCCGCACAGCGACAGGCCCGTGCCCGACAGCACCCACCGCGCCACGCCCAGCACCCACCACGCCCAGCACCCACCACGCCCAGCACCCGCCGCGCCCACAGCGACAGGGCCCATGCCCGGCGCGCCCGATGCGCCGCGCCCAGCGCGTCCGCACGGATAGGCCGTATGCCCGGTAGCGCCCTCACCGCGTCCATCGAACCTCGCGGCAGCGCCGCCGATGACTGTGTGCCCTCCGGGGCACCAACTCGCCACGGACGCCGCGGGCGTCCAGATCGCGGCAAGCCCGTGGCCATGCGGAGGCGCCACCCAAGGTGACGCCGACCGTCCACCCGGCGTGGGTTACGGATGCCACGCCGTCAAGGGCGCAAGCTCGCCGTTGCACCGGGACGCTGTGAACAGTTATGGCTGCTATCGCAGCCATAACTGTTCACAGCCCGAGGGGTCCGCTCCGCGGATCGGGACAATCCGGCCACCCACGGCGCCGAGCGGCACCCGGCCGCGCGGTTGCGGTGGGCGCCCCTGGACGCCGCGCCAGATCGCCTACCGCAACAGCGCCGATCAAGGCCATCTGCGTGGATCAAGGGCGAACGCACGCGGAAAAGAGATCCAACCGCCTGCATTTGCCCTTGATCGACGAGGAAAGGCGCCGCCCGGCGGCGCCACGGGCGCTGGGGGCCGCGCCCGCGCGGCAACGTTCGGCGCCGCGCGGGCGCGGCTAGCGGGAGGTCAGGACTTCGCGGAGTAGTGCCAGGTCCTTGCTGATTACCGCTGTCACGCCCAGCCGCCGGGCGTGGGCCAGGGCCGCAGGCGTGTCCACCGGCCAGACCATGACCTGCTCGACGTACCGGCGCAGCTCCGCCACCACCGGCGGGGTCAGCAGCCCGAGGCGGATCGACACGCCGTACTCAGGCTGCCGCCGCAACCGCCGGATCAGCCGACCCAGCGAGGCCCGGTTGCTCGATGACAGCACCCGCCGCACCGGCGGCTCGAACGAGTCAAGCATCCGCCAGTGTTTCGTGCACACCGTCACCGCCGCCGACGGCATCCGCTCGCGCAGCAGCGTGGCGGCCTTCGGGGCGACCGCCGCAGCCGGCCCCTTCAGGTCGAGCATCAGCCGCGGGTCGCCAGCGGCCGCGTCGAGCACGTCGGACAGTTCGGGCAGCACGATGCTGCGGCGGCGGACCAGCTCCCATTTGTCCCACAGCAGGTGCGGCCCGAGCGTCTTGCGGTGCCTGATCTCCAACGCGCCCCGGAACAGGTGTACGTCGGCCTCGACGAGGTCGACCCCCGCGTCGAGGGCGGCCCGCAGTCCGGCGACGTCGTTGCCGGCGCGGTGGGCGACAGCGAGCAAGGGCGGCATGGCGCCCACGGTAACCCGGACCGATCTCACCGTTTGCCCAGACAGCCGGCGGGGAATTCGGCAAGGTTGGATCGGAGGAGGCAAAAGTGACTACTGGACAGATACCACCATCACCCAGCGGGTTTCCCGCAACGCCCGACAAAGCCGTGCCCGCGGACGCCATCCGGCCAACCGTCTCCGTCGCGACGTACAGCGACTACCCTTCCGCGCAGCGCGCGGTCGACTACCTGTCCGACAACGAGTTCCCGGTCGAGAACACCGCGATCGTGGGCACCGACCTTCGGCTGGTCGAAAACGTGCTGGGCCGCCTGACGATCTGGCGTGCCGCGCTCGCCGGTGCGGCCAGCGGTGCCTGGTTCGGTCTGTTCATCGGGCTGCTCTTCGGCATCTTCAGCACGTCGAGCTGGGTGGGCGTGATCCTCGCCGGCCTGCTGATCGGCGCGTTCTGGGGTGCCGTCTTCGGCGGCGTGGCGCACGCGCTGACCGGTGGCCGCCGCGACTTCACGTCGACCAGCTCGCTGCAGGCGTCCCAATACGCGATCATGGTCGACGCCGAACACAGCGAACAGGCGCGCCAGCTCCTAACGAGGATGACCTGGCAGGCGGCCAACCCATGATCAAAGCTTCATTCAAGTCATAAGGGCGACTTGAATGAAGCTTTGATCATGGGACGTAGCGGAGCTCGCCCGCCTCGATAGGGGCGGGCAAGCGGTTCTCCTCGGGCGCTAGTGGACACAGCCACTGGTCGGAGTACGCGCAGCTCGGGTTGTACGCGTAGTTGAAGTCGAGCCGCACGCGCGACCCGGGCAGCACGCTGACCCCGCGACCGAAGGTGCCTTTGACGGTGTCGGTCAGGTATCGCCCGCCACCATATGTTTCGTCCCGATACGTCCCGTCCCGGAACGGTAGGAACAGCCCGCCGCCGTACGCCTCGATCCACCAGAGCGTCAGCGGTCCCCACGGCGTCTCGGCGATCGCCACCCGGCGGTACCGCACGACACCGTCCGGCCCGCCGGTGTCGATCTCCATCGCGCCGTGCGCCGGCCGGAGTGGAACATCGACGACCGCCTCATCGCGCCGTGGGAAGTACCGGAGCCCGCGGAATCCGGAGCGCGCCAACGAAGGAATTGGTGACTGTGGGTGACCGGCAAACAGCAGATCGCGTGCGGTCCGGAAGCCGGTCAGGTCGAGGTCGGAGAGGTACATCCGGGTCGTCTGTTCGCGCCAGTCCAGCAAGTCCAGGTCATCCACGGTTTCGAACCGTAACCGGAAAATTGGTGAACCGCCCATTGATCGGTAGCGGACCGCATAACGTACTCCCGCGCGATGAGGCACTATTTCGCCCCCGCTCCCCCGAGAGCGTCGCTGATACCGTTTGTCCGTGATTTCTCGGACACCACGATGATCCGCACGGTCGGCTTGGTGCTGCACCCCGAACGGGACAGCCGCGCCGCCATGTCGACCATCGCCACCTGGGTCCGCGGCCGGCAGGCGAAGCTGCTGGGCCTGCCGGAGGAGGTGGCGCGCACCGACGGCGCCATCCCAGTACCGGCCGACGAGCTGGCACACCAGTCCGATCTCATCGTCAGCCTCGGCGGCGACGGCACGATGCTGCGCTCGATGCGGCTGGCCCGCGGCGCCCGCGCACCCGTGCTCGGCGTCAACATGGGCCGGCTCGGCTTCCTGGCGGAGATCGACGTGCCGCAGCTGCCCAGCGCGCTGTCCGCGATCGACGACCGGAAGTTCACCGTCGAGGCGCGGTCCGCGGTCCGCTCGACCTTCAAGGGCCAGGAGACGGTCGGCTTCAACGAGGTCGCGCTCGTCCGCCGGCCCGGCGGGCCGATGGCGGCCATCGCGCTGTACGTCGAGGGGTGCCCCTTCATCCACTACGTCGCCGACGCGCTGATCGTCGCCACGCCGACCGGGTCGACCGCGTACAGCTTCTCGGCCGGTGGCCCGATCGTGTCGCCGCGCACGCAGGGCCTGGTGGTGACCCCGGTGGCGCCGCACTCGGCGTACAACCGGTCGCTGGTGCTCTCGGAGGGCGAGAAGGTGGCGCTCAAGGTGCTGCCCGCGAGCGGCGCCATCGGCATCGAGGCGGACGGCGCGGTCGTGGGCGAGTTGGGCCCCGGCGACGTGCTGGAGGTCACCGCGGTGCCGGCGGCCGCCAACGTGGTACGCCTCGGCCACACCACGTTCTACCAGCGCGCCCAGCGCAAGCTGCGGCTCACGGGAGCCACCGAGGTCGACCAGAGCTGGTAGCTCATTAAAATTTGAAGTACTCTCGGGGCATGGCCGAGCCGTTCACCGAGACCCAACTGGCTGGCTGGCGGGCGTATATCGAGTCCAGCCAACTGCTGATGACCCGGCTCGAAGAAGACCTGCGGGCCAGCAGTGGCCTGACGTTCAACGACTACCACGTGCTCGTGCTGCTCTCCGAGGCCCCGGGCCGCCGGCTGCGCATGGGCGAGTTGGCGAGCCGGCTGGTGTTCTCGCCCAGCCGCCTGACGTACCAGATCGGCTCGATGGAAAAGCGCGGGCTCGTGGCCCGCGAAGCGTGCCCCGCCGATCGCCGGGGTAGCGAGGCCGTCCTGACGGCCGAGGGCCTGCGCGTGCTGCGCGAGGCCGCGCCGCACCACCTCGCGTCGGTGCGCCGCCACTTCATGGACGACCTCGACGACACCGACGTCGCCCACCTCGCCAAGATCTTCAGCCGGTTGGGCAAACAGCTGAGGTCCGCACCAGGAAAAGAGAACTGACATGCCAGCCGTCACCGTGGACGACGTCCTCGTCCTCCCGCGCCTGCCGAAACTCGATCCCGCGGCCACGGCCTATCGGCCGGTCCGCCGCATGATCACCGCGCCCAGTGGCTACGAGGGCGAAGGGTTCCCCGTCCGCCGGGCCTTCGCCGGTGTACCGCTCAGCGAGCTGGACCCCTTCATCCACCTCGACCAGATGGGTGAGGTCGACTACGCCCCCGGCGAGCCGAAGGGCACCCCGTGGCACCCGCACCGGGGCTTCGAAACCGTCACGTACATCATCGACGGCGTCTTCGACCACCAGGATTCCAACGGCGGCGGTGGCACGATCACCAACGGCGACACCCAGTGGATGACCGCCGGCGCCGGGATCCTGCACATCGAGAAGCCGCCGGAGCACCTGGTCGTGAGCGGCGGCCTGTTCCACGGCCTGCAGCTCTGGGTCAACCTGCCCAAGGTCAAGAAGATGAGCCCGCCGCGCTACCAGGACATCCGCGGCAAGCAGTCCGGCCTGCTCACCACCCCGGACGGCGGGGCGCTGATCAGGGTCATCGCGGGCGAGTTGGCCGGGGTGACCGGTCCCGGCTCGACGCACACGCCGATCACGATCGCGCACGTCACGCTCCAGCCGGGCGCGGCGCTCGACCTGCCCTGGCGGCAGGACTACAACGCGCTGGTCTACGTGCTCGCCGGCAAAGGAACGATCGGCGCGGACGGCCGCCCGATCGAGACCGGGCAGCTAGCGGTGCATGGAAGTGGTGACGCCATCCGGGTCACCGCCGGTTCGCGCGAGGTGCTCGACCTGTACATCATGGGCGGCGAGCCGATCCGGGAACCCGTCGCCCACTACGGCCCATTCGTGATGAACACCCGCCAGGAGCTGATGCAGGCGTTCGAGGACTATCAGGCTGGCCGCCTCGGCGTGATCCCCGCCGAGCGCGTGCCGCACACCTGATCAGGAAATCAGGAACACACCGGCAACGCCGAGCAACACCATCACCAGCAGGACCATCAGCAGGCCACGCTCGGACTCGACGGGCTGTTGTGCCTTGGTGGGAAGGGTCTCGCTGCTCATCGTGGTCGCCCCCTAGCTGGTCGTTGATGTGCCTTTGACGGTAGGGCGGCACGGCGCCTGGGTAATCCTGGCTTCGTGCCACCCGACGACTGGTTCCTCACGCCCCCCGAGCGCGGCAACCCATATACGGCAGTACCCGGCTGGGTTGGATCAAACACCGCCGAGCCGCTAATTCACGGCAGTTCGTACTTTGACCAGCTTGTGACAGATGTGGAGGCGCTCGAAGCGGGCGATCACCTCTACTTCACCGACTGGCGCGGTGACCCCGACCAGCTCATGCGCCCCAATGGCCCCACGATCGCCGAGCTCTTCTGCCAGGCCGCCAAGCGCGGCGTGGTCGTCAAAGGGCTGATGTGGCGCTCACATTTGGACGCGCTCCAGTACAGCGAGGAGGAGAACCGGCACCTCGGCGACGCCATCGAGGAGGCGGGCGGCGAGGTACTGCTCGACCAGCGGGTGCGGCGGGGCGGCTCGCACCACCAGAAGCTCGTCGTGCTGCGCCATCCCGGCCGGGTCGAGCGCGACGTCGCGTACGTCGGCGGCATCGACCTGTGCCACAGCCGCCGCGACGACGCCGACCACCACGGTGACCCGCAGGCCGTGCGGATGTCGACCCGGTACGGCGACCGGCCACCGTGGCACGACGTGCAACTGCGGCTCCAGGGGCCGGTGGTGGGCGCGCTCGACCAGGTGTTCCGGGAGCGCTGGAACGACCCCACCTCGCTCGACACCCACCTCCCCCTGGCACACCTGCGCGACTGGCTCAGCCACGCCGACCTGTCGGCCGAGAAACTGCCGCCCCAGCCGCCCGACCCGCCGCCGTCGGGGCCGCACGCCGTGCAGGTCATGCGCACGTACGCCGCGATGCGGCCGCCGTACGACTTCGCGCCGAAGGGCGAGCGCACCGTGGCTCGCGGGTACACCAAGGCGATCCGCCGGGCGCGACGACTCATCTACCTGGAGGACCAGTACCTGTGGTCCGGCGAGGTGGCGCAACTGTTCGCCGACGCGCTCACCCGCCACCCGGACCTGCACCTCATCGTGGTGGTGCCGCGGTACCCCGATGTGGACGGTCGGCTCGCCTGGCCGCCCAACCAGGTGGGCCGTGCGAAGGCGCTGGAGGTGTGCCGGGCCGCCGGCGGCGACCGGGTGCACTCGTTCGACGTGGAGAACCACGCCGGCACGCCCGTGTACGTGCACGCGAAGGTGTGCGTCGTCGACGACGTATGGGCCAGTGTGGGCAGCGACAACTTCAACCGTCGATCGTGGACACACGACAGCGAGCTTTCGTGCGCGGTACTCGACGAAACGCGCGACGAGCGCGAGCCTGCCGACCCGGCCGGCCTCGGCGATGGCGCCCGGGTCTTCGCCCGCGACCTCCGGTTGCGGCTCCTGCGCGAGCATCTCGACCGGGAGCCGTCCGCCGACGCCGACCTGGTCGACCCGGAGTCGGCCGTGCGCGCGGTGACCGAGGCGGCGCGGGCGCTGCAGGCCTGGCACGAAGGCGGCAAGCGCGGGCCACGCCCACCCGGCCGGCTGGTGCCGCACGAACCCGAGGCGCTGCCCCGGCGCACCCGGCTGTGGGCGATGCCGGTGTACCGGATGGTCTACGACCCCGACGGCCGGCCGTGGCGGCAGCGCCGTCAGAAGTCCTGGTAACGCCACTCTCGCGGTATCCAAATTGGACGGTCGGGATCACCGGACAGCGCGAGGTCGGCGCGCCACGCGGCGACCGCTGGCTCGCCGGCGTCCTGCCAGCGGTCGAGCAGCGCGGCCAAGCGAGCGGCGTACTCCTCGGCGTGCGCGCCGCTGCCCCCGATCGCGCCATCCGAACTGACAGCGGCGCCCGCGGCGGCGGTCTCGTCCAGCACCGCGCACGCCGTGCTGTCTCCCCGGTGCGCGAGCGTGGCGCGGGAATCCCAGACGCCACAGGCGAAACAGAGATCGTGGTACCGGAAGACGTCGAGCGGCGGCTCGAACCGCGGCGGCAACATGACGACCGGATCCGGTAGCGGGCCGGCCGGCTGCGGATGCTTCCACGGGTACGCCGCGCCGAGCGGCCCGGCCGCCGCCATGAACCCGGCCGCGCACATCCCGCGCGCTCCCTCACCTGGTGTCACCCGCAGCACCGGATGGTGGCCGGCGTGCGCCACCGGCGCGAGCACGAAGCCGCCCGGCACCAACTGGTCGAACCACTGTGGAGAGACGCCGTTGATCCCGACCGTGACGACGATCCGGTCGTACCTGCCAGGAACTCCCTCGTATCCGTCGCCCTCATGAAGCTCCACATCGGACACTCCTGCCCGGGCGAGGCCGGCGAGCGCCCGGTCCAGCACGTCGGGCTGCACGTCGATGCTGGTGACGCGGGCACCGACCGCCGACATCAGCGCGGCGTTGTATCCGGTGCCAGCCCCCACCTCCAGCACGGACATGCCGGGCGCCAGGTCGAGCGCCTCGATCATCGCGGCCATCAGCGAGGGCTGGCTGGAGGAGCTGACCGGCGTCCCGTCGACGATCTTGGTGACGAGAACGTCGTTGGTGTAGACCGCGTCGAGAAAGCCCTCGTCGTCCGGGGCGACCCAACCACCGTCCCGCGCGTGGAACCCGCTCGCCACGAACGCCTCGCGCGGCACCGCCGCGAACGCCGCGGCCACTTCGGGCCGCGTGATCCCGCCTTCGCCCCGCAGGGCGTCGGCATAGCGCCGGCGCAGCTCCTCGGCAACCGCCATCAGTCCACGGTATGCCACTCCGGGTTGCCCAAAGTGGTCACCCACTGACGAACCTTCTCCACATCACCCGGCGCGAACGCCAGACTGAGCAACAGCAGCAGTCGCGCCTTCTGCGGCAGAAGGTCGTCACCGGCGACGATCGGTTGCGTGGTGCTCCCGCCGTACACCGACCCTGAGCCGGTGCGCGTGGTGGATACGAACACGACGCCCTTCGCCGCGGCCGCCGTACGCGCCGCCGTCTGAGCCGCCGACACGCCACCGGCACCGGTGCCCGCGGTCACGATGCCCTTGACGCCCGCGTCCGCGAACGCGGTAATGGCCTCACCGCCCGCCTGCTGGTAGCTCGTCACCACCTCGACGCGCGGCAGCGCCTCCGGCGCCACCTTCGCCACGTTGAACGGGGTCAGCCAGCGCTGCTTCAGGTCACAGTCCGCTACCCGAGACGGCGCCCGCCCGACCTTGATGTTCGGCCCGTCGATCCAGCCCAGTACACCGAACTCTCGCGTCTGGAAGGTGTCCATCCGGTACGCGCTGGTCTTCGTGACGTCGCGCGCCGCGTGGAACTCGTCGCCCAGCATCAGCACGGTGCCGTAGCAGTACGTGGCCTGGCTGGCGGCGAGGACGATCGCGTTGTACAGGTTGGCCGGCCCGTCCGCGCCGATCACCTGCGGCCCGTTGACCGTGCCCGCCGCCCACGGACGCATCGCGCCGGTCATGACCACCGGCTTCTGGTCGCGGACCGTGAGATCCAGCCAGTACGCGAACTCCTCCATCGTGTCGGTGCCACTGGTCACCACGACACCGTCAGAATCCTTGAGCGCCTTCTGGACGGCGAGCGTGAGCGCTTGGAACTCGGCGATCGTGTATCCGCCCGAGCCCTTGTTGCCGAACTGCACCGTCGTCACGTCGGCGACGTTGCCGAGTTCCGGCTGGAGCTGGCCGACCATGTCCGCGATCGGGATCTGCCCAGCGCGGTAGTCGGTGAAGCTGCTGCGCGACGTCGCGACACCGGCGATCGTGCCGCCCGTGCCGATGACAGTGACCTTGGGCTTCCTGGCTTTGGCGGCGGCGACGGCTTGGCGGTAGGCGACACTCTCGACGCCGTTGTCCAGGTCCACGCCGCTGACGGTGTTCTCGGGGGTTTCGGGGTCGCTGGCGGTCACGGTGATCACGACGGCTGCGGTGAGGGCGGCACTGAGAGCGGGCAGTAGGAGCGCTGAAATCGATATCTTCTTCAACAAGGAGTACCTCCACGAGGCGAACGAAGATCAACAACATCCTGTCCGCCACGCGTTACCACCCCGTTGCTCCCACATTTCTTCGTGAGACGGGAAGGTCAGTCACGCAAGCGATCTATATGCCGCATCTTGTTCATGGCGTCGAGCGCCGCCACCTTGTACGACTCAGCGAGCGTCGGGTAGTTGAACACCGTGTCGACCAGGTAGTCGATGGTCCCGTTGCACCCCATCACCGCCTGCCCGATGTGGATGATCTCGGTCGCCCCGGTGCCAAAGACATGCACTCCCAGCAGCGTCCGATCGTCCGGCGACACGAGCAGCTTCAGCATCCCGTACGAGTCGCCGATGATCTGCCCGCGCGCCAGCTCCCGGTACCGCGCGATGCCCGTCTCGAACGGCACGCCCGCCCCCGTCAGCTCCTCTTCCGTGCGCCCGACGAAGCTGATCTCCGGGATCGTGTAGATGCCGATCGGCTGGAGCTGGTGCATCGCGCGCACCGGCTCGTCGCAGGCGTGGTGGGCGGCCAGCCGGCCCTGCTCCATGGAGGTCGACGCCAGCGCCGGGAACCCGATCACGTCACCGACCGCGTAGATGTGCGAAACCGGGGTGCGGAAGTGCTCGTCGACCTGGATACGGCCGCGATTGTCGGCGCTGAGCCCGGCCGCCTCCAGCGAGAGCTGGTCGGCCATCCCCTGCCGCCCGGCCGAGTACATGACCACGTCGGCGGCGATCCGCTTGCCGCTCTCCAGCACCGCGATCGCGCCACGCGGGTGCCGCTCGACCGACGCCACCGCCTCGCTGAACCGGAAGGTCACCGCCAGGTCGCGCAGGTGGTACTTGAGCGCCTCGATGATCTCCAGATCGCAGAACTCGAGCATCCGCTCGCGCCGCTCGACCACCGTGACCTTGGTGCCCAGCGCCGCGAACATCGACGCGTACTCGATGCCGATCACCCCGGCGCCCACCACGACGAGCGACTGCGGGATGTTCTCCAGGTTGATGATGCCGTCCGAGTCGATGATGGTGCGTTCGTCGAACTCGACCGCGGCGGGACGCGCCGGCCGCGTCCCCGCGGCGATAATGATCTTCTCGGCGGTCACCTTGGTGTCTCGCCCCGCGCTGTCCTCCACCACCCGCACCGTGTGCTCGTCGGCGAACACGCCCGTGCCGGTGAGCAGCCGGATCCGGTTGCGGGCGAGCTGGCTGCGGATCACGTCGATCTCGCGACCGATGACGTGCTGGGTGCGGGCTGCCAAGTCGGCGACCGTGATGTCATCTTTGAGGCGATAACTCTGGCCGTACATCTCTCGCTGGCTCATGCCGGTGAGGTAGAGCACGGCCTCCCGGAGGGTCTTGGACGGGATGGTGCCGGTGTTGATGCACACCCCACCCACCATGTGCCGGCGCTCGATCACGCCGACCCGCCGGCCTAGCTTGGCAGCGGCGATCGCGGCCTTCTGTCCACCGGGGCCGGAGCCGAGGACGAGCACATCGAAGTCGTACACCGCATCATTGTGTCAAGATGTCGGGCCGGGTGGTGGGTTGCAGTAGAGCTACGGTTGCGTGGTGAGTCTTTTACCGGCGTCCCTGGGCGCGCGGCCCGAGGGCGAGCGCGCCACCCGGATGGGCCAATCCGCGCAGTACCGCGATGGCGCCTTCCACAACACCGTGCCCGGAAGCTCGCGCCCATCAGGCGGCGAGGTCTACCGCGAGTGGCGCTCCGGCAAGCAGCGGCGCAAGCCGCAACTTCCTGTGCCGCTGGTCAGCGAGAGCGCCGCGACGCCCGTCGACGGCCTGCACATCACCTGGTACGGGCACGCGTCCGCGCTGGTCGAGGTCGACGGCCGCCGCGTGCTGCTCGACCCCATCTGGAGCGAGCGCTGCTCGCCGTTCTCGTTCGTGGGCCCGCGGCGGCTGCACCCGCCGCCGGTGCCGCTCGCGGCCCTGCCGCCTATCGACGCCGTGATCATTTCTCATGATCACTACGACCATCTCGACCTCCGCACCATCCGCACGCTCGCGCGGTCGCAGTCGGCTCCTTTCCTGGTACCTCTCGGAGTGGGCGCCCATCTCGACCGCTGGCGCGTGCCCAGCGACCGCATCGTCGAGCTCGACTGGAACGAGAGCGTCGAGGTGGCGGGGCTGCGGTTCACCGCCACGCCGGCCCGGCACTTCTCGGGACGCGCCTTCGCCCGCGACCGCACCCTGTGGAGTTCGTGGGTGATCGCCGGCGCGACGCAGCGGGTCTACTACAGCGGCGACACCGGATACTTCGACGGTTTCGGTGCGATCGGCGCCGAGCACGGGCCATTCGACGCGACGCTGATGGCGATCGGCGCGTACAGCCCAGCCTGGCCCGACATCCACCTCAACCCTGAGCAGGCCGTCCAGGCCCACCTCGACCTGCGTGGCGGGCTGCTGATCCCGGTGCACTGGGCGACGTTCAACCTGGCGTTCCACGGCTGGAGCGAGCCCGCCGACCTCGTGTGGCGCGAGGCCAAGGCGGTCGACGCCCGCCTAGCGGTGCCCCGCCCAGGCGAGCGCGTCCAGGTGGCCGAACCCCCAGCGGTAGACGGCTGGTGGCAACCAATCGCCTAGCCCCTCTGCCGCCGATCAAGGGCAAACGCACGCGGTTCGATCTCAAAACCGCGAGCATTCGCCCTTGATCCACGCGCATGGCCTTGATCGACAATCCTTCGCGGCGCAAGGGCAGGCCCAGAACCAGGACCGACATCCGAGCTACCGCGATGCCCGTCGCGGGGCCGACCGTCGCTCCCGCAGCCTCACCCTCCGCGCCCAGTCACGTTAAAGATCCCGACAAAATCCCCGATTTTGTCGCCTCAACCGCGCCCGGAGGCAGCAACATCCGGGATTTCGCTGCTACGCGCCGGGCGGGTCGTGTAGCCGCGGAGGGCGAGGCCGCGGGAGCAACGGGCCTGGACCGCCGCGGACGTCGCGGTAGCCCAATGTCCCTTGCTCTGACTCACCAGCTGTGCAGGGTGCCGTCTTCCAGGCGGTTGACCGGGAGGGCGGCCGGGCGGTACGGATACTTGGCGGCCAGCTCCTCGTCGATGTCGACGCCCAGCCCCGGCGCCTCGCTCGGATGCAGGTACCCGTTTTCGAACCGGTACCCGTGCGGGAAGACCTCGTCGGTCTCCTCGGTGTGCGGCATGTACTCCTGCAGCCCGAAGTTGGGGATGCTCACGTCGACGTGCAGCGCCGCCGCCATGCACACCGGCGACAGGTCGGTGGCGCCGTGCGAGCCGCTGCGCACGTGATACAGCGCCGCCAGGTCGAAGATGCGGCGCAACGCGCTGATGCCGCCCGCGTGCACGACCGTGGTGCGGATGTAGTCGACGAGCTGCTCGGTGATGAGCTGCTGGCAGTCCCAGACGCTGTTGAAGACCTCGCCCACCGCCAGCGGCGTCGTCGTGTGCCGCCGGATCAGCCGGAACCCTTCCTGCAGCTCGGCCGGCACGGGATCCTCGAGCCAGGTCAACGCGTACGGCTCCAGGCTCTTGCCCAACCGCGCCGCCTCGATGGGGGTGAGCCGATGATGGGCGTCGTGCAGCAGCTTGAGCGTCGGGCCGAACTCGTCACGGACCCGCTCGAACAACGACGGCACATGATGCAGATACCGCTCCGTCGACCAGACCGCCTCGGCGGGCACCGCGGCCGACGCCGGCTCATAGACTCCCGGCCCGGTGTGCACACCGTACACACCGGACAGTCCCGGTATCCCGGCCTGTAGCCGCACCGCCTTGTACCCGTCGGCGACGTACTTGGCCACCTCGGCGAGCACACCGTCCACAGTGTCCGCACTGGCGTGCCCATACACCGTCACGCCTTCACGCGACCGCCCGCCCAGCAACTGGTACACCGGCAGCCCGGCCACCTTGCCCTTGATGTCCCACAACGCGGTGTCGACAGCGGCGATAGCTGTCATCGTCACCGGCCCACGCCGCCAGTACGCTCCCTTGTAGAGGTACTGCCAGATGTCCTCGATGCGGTGCGGATCGCGCCCGATGAGCAGCGGCACGACATGCTCGTTGAGATAGGCGGCGACGGCCAGCTCACGCCCGTTGAGCGTGGCATCGCCAACGCCGGTCACCCCCTCGTCCGTGACGATCTTCAGGGTGACGAAGTTGCGCCCCGGGCTGGTGACGATCACCCGGGCATCACTGATCTTCATTCCGCTTCCCTGAGCCGCTATTTCCGAAAGGATTCCGGAAGAACCTACCCACTCCCACCACCGACAGTCAACCTCTTGAATACCCCCCGCCACCCCATCCCCTCCCCCGCATCCCGCCACACCCCCCACGTCGCGCCACCCGCACGCGTGCCGCCCGCCACGCAGGCCCCGTCGCCCGTGCCGCACTGCCCGCAGCCCGCAGCCCGCAGCCCGCAGCCCGTGGACGCTGGCAGGCCGCGGGCGCTGGCGCTGGCGGGCCGCGCGGCCACCGCGCGCCACCCATCCCCGCCGATCAAGGGCGAACGCACGCGGTTGGATCTCATTTCCGCGTGCACTTGCCCTTGATCCATGCAAATGCCCTTGATCGGTGCGGCGGGTGCGGCGCTCGGCGCCGCGACATCACGCCCCGCGCAGCCGCGACAACGCGGCTTCCGGGCGCGGCGCGGCGGCGAAGAAGGGGATGGCGTGAGGGGCGCGGAGGGTGAGGCCGCGGGAGCTACGGTCTGGGCCACGACGAGCATCGCGGTAGCTCAAATCCCGGTTTGGACCAGATCACCCCTTGGGATCATTCGCTTAGGCGCGGGCCGCCGGCGGACCGCGCTGCCCTCGACGACGCCGTCGCGGAGCGGCCCGATCCGGGCGCCGCGATCAAGGAGAACCTCATGGATCAAGGGCGAATACACGCGAAAAGAGATCAAAGCGCGTGCGTTTGCCCTTGATCGGCGGGCCGGGCCGGGGCCCCTTGATCGGCGGGAGAGAGGGCCGGAGCGGGAGAAGGAGGGGGCGCGGAGGTTGCCTGCCAGTGGGACGTCAGCGTCGTGCGGGCGTCGTCGGTCAGGTCCCCCCACAGGCGGAGGCGGGCCATGCCACCGTCGGGGTAGATGTCCATGCGGACGTGTGACACCACCGGGCTCTCGTCCAGCGGGAAGCGATGCCGGGTGTCGGGCTGGAGGGGGATGCGGGGTAGCAGCTCGGCCCACGCCGCCGGATGGTCCATGTCGGCCGTGCGGGCGTCGAGGCCGCGCAGGCTGGCGGCGCCGGGCGCGTTGCCCTTGAAGTGACTGGTGTCGAGCTCGGCCAGCCGCACCCGCCCCGGTGCCGCCAGCTTGACCACGACCCAGTCGTTGGCGTCGTCGCGGCGGCGGGCGGTCTCCCAGCCCTCCCCCATCACCCGCGCCAGCCCGGGCGCGATGAGCTGGTGCGGCGGGCCGTAGAACATGTTGCTGCACGCCACGACCTGGCCACCATGCTCCATCGCCGCCAGGTCGATCACCGCCGGCAGCAGGCGGGGATCGGGCACGACCTCACCGTGTATCCGCAGCCGCGCCACCCCGCCGTCAGGGTAGATAGACAGCCGCACGTGCGTGACGCGACGCTCCACATTGGACACGACGAACTCGTTGCGGCTGTCGCCCGCCAACGGCGAGCGCGGCACGAGCGGAAACCATTCCGACAGCTCCGACGGGCCGGGGTGGCCGTCGACGCAGCAACCCTCCACAGAGGCGTACGGCGGGTAGTTGCCGGTGAAGAACGACGTGTCGACCACGACGCCGCGCACTATGCCGGGCGCGCCGAGCCGGACGATCGCGTGGTCGTGGCCGGGCTCGCGGCGCCGGCGGGTCTCCCAGCCGTCGTACACCTGCCCTTTGGGGCCGAAGGTGCGGGCGGAGAACGACGGTGGTTCGTCCAGTACCAGGTGGTCGGCGGCCGCGAAAAGCTCGTCGTTGGCGGCGACGACACCGCCACCGAGCCGGCGGGACGCCAGATCGGGCAGGTGGTCCCATCGGGTCATGAGTCACCTCGCACGAGCAGGCGCCCTCGCGGGGACGCGAAGTCGACGAGCACGCCGCGCAACCATGTCGAACGAACGACTCCGTGGAGTGTGCGGCCGTGGTACGGCGTAACGGGATTGCGGTGGTGCAGCGCGCCAGCGTCCACTGTGAACTCCGCTGAAGGGTCGAACGCGACCAGATCGGCGTCGTACCCGGGTGTGATCCGGCCCTTGCGTCGCAGCCCGGCGATCTCGGCGGGGCGCTGGGCCATCCACCGCGCCACGTCGGCGAGGCCGAAGCCGCGCGCCGACGCGCCCGTCCACACCAGAGAGAGGCCGAGTTGCAGCGACGAGATCCCACCCCAGGCCGCCGCGAAGTCACCGCTGCCGGAGCGCTTCAGGTCGGGAGTACACGGCGAGTGGTCGGACACGACGCAGTCGATCGCGCCCGACGCGAGCCCCTCCCACAGCGCCTCGCGGTTGGCTGAGTCGCGAATCGGCGGGCAGCACTTGTACTCGGTGGCACCGTCTGGCACGTCTTCGGATGCCAGGGTCAGGTAGTGCGGGCACGTCTCGAACGTCACGCCCGGCGCGAGCGCGTCCGCCGCCGACAGGTGCAGGATGTGCATCCGCCCACCGGTGTCCCGCGCCACCGAAGCGGCCAGCGACACCGCGCCGACCTCGGCCGCCGGCGGGCGGGAGGCCACGAAGTCGGCGTACCGGCGGGAGGCTGGCGCCGGACCCACGACCAGCGGGTCCTCGGCGTGCACGACGAAGAGCGCGTCCACCGCGCGCATCGCCTCGCGCAGGCCGCGCGCGTCGAGCGGCGGAAACTCCGGTACGCCGGAGTCGATGAGGAACGCCTTGAACCCGAACACCCCGGCGTCGTACAGCACGGGCAGGTCGGCCGTGTTGCCCGGCACCGCGCCGCCCCAGAAACCGACGTCCACATGGCACTGTCCGGTGGCCGCCTTGCGCTTGATGTCCAGGGCCAGCGCGTCGACCGTGGGCGGCAACGAGTTCAGCGGCATGTCCAGGATGGTCGTGACCCCACCCGCCGCGGCCGCCCGGGTGGCGGTGGCGAACCCCTCCCACTCGGTGCGGCCGGGCTCGTTGACGTGCACGTGGGTGTCGACGAGGCCGGGCAGCAACACCAGATCTTCAAGATCAAGACCGTCGTCCGAGTACCCTTCCACCGCCGCGATCCGTCCATCGTGGACGTAGACAGTGGCCGGTCGCTCTCCCTCCGGCGTGACCACCCGCCGGGACCGCAGCACCAGGTCATAGCTCATACCGTCTCCAGGATCGCGCGGTCGTACTCGTCCGGGTCGAGCGCGCCGCAGTCCTGCCCGCGCCGCAGAAAGCCCGCCAGCGCCCGGGCGGTGGCCGGCTCGTCGAGCACCCCGGACGCACGCCGCTCCCGGTACGCGGTCAGCCTGTCCCACGCGGCGGGCGCGCCCTCCCGGAAGAACGCGTACGTCGCCGCGAACCGGGTCGGCAACTGTGCCGGGTGCAGGTCCCAGCCCTGGTAGAACCCGCGTTCCAGGGAGCGCCGCACCAGTCCCGCGTGCAACCGCCAGGCAGCCTGCACCGCGGCCGTATCGCCGACGGGCAGTACGTTTGACGACCCGTCGGACAGCCGTACCCCGGTGCCGGCGGCTGCCACCTGCATGACCGCCTTGGCATGGTCGGCCGCGGGATGGGCCATGCTCTGATACGCGGCGGCCACCCCGACCGAAGCGCTGTAGTCGTAGGTGCCGTAGTGCAACCCGGTCAGCCGGCCGTCAGCAGCCGCGATGAGGCGGGCAACGGTCGCCGTGCCGTCGACGCCGAGCACGGCGGGCGGCGTCTCGATCTGCGCCTCGAAGCACAGCACCCCGCTCTCCAGACCGTGTGCGCGTTCGAAGAATCCACACAGGACAGCCATGGCCGCCACCTGCTCAGCGACGGACACCTTCGGCAGGGTCACCACGAATCCTGGCGGCAACCCGCCATACGCGTCGAGAAACACGTCGAGCGTGCGGATCGCCCGGTGCCGGGTCGCGCCTTCGAGGCTCTTGACGCGTAGCCCGACGAACGGCGGTGCCTGCTCCGCACGCAGCGCCGCGGCGGCGGCCCGTGCGGCGGCGTCTTCGGCCGAGTCGGAGCGCACGCCGTACCCGTCTTCGAAGTCGATCCGCAGGTCTTCGATCGGCTCCCGGTCGAGTTTGGACTCCACCCTCGCGCGCAGCGACTCGTCGAACGGCAACGGTGGGTGCGCCTCCAGCGCGTCGCGGGCGGCCGCGCCCCACTCCCCCGCCAACCCGGCACGGAACGCGTCCGCCGGCACGTACACGGTGTGCACCGGCTGGCGCCCGTCCCGGTCGCCGGGGTACCGGGACGCCAGCGCCGCGTCGACCGGCGCCAGCCGCCGATCGAGCTCCGCGTACACGTCGGCCGGTAGGCGTGCCACTTGATCAGTCAATCAGTTCGTACGCCGGGACGGTGAGAAAGTCTTCGAAGTCGTCAGCCAGCGCCACCCGTTCGAACAGCTCCCGGGCATGCTTGAACCGTGCCGGGTCACCGAGCCGGGCCAACTCCTCGTCGCCGATGCGCCGCACGAGTTCCGCCGTGATGGGGGTGCCGTCGTCGAGGCGTACCCCTTGATGGATCCACTGCCAGATCTGCGACCGCGAGATCTCCGCGGTGGCCGCGTCTTCCATCAGGTTGTTGATGGCGACCGCGCCGTTGCCGTGCAGCCACGCCTCCAGGTATTGCAGTGCCACCGAAACGTTGCCGCGCAGGCCGGCCTCGGTGACCGCGCCCGGTGTCGCCGCCACGTTCAGCAGCGCGTCGGCGGTCACCACGACGTCGGGGCGCTGCCGGTCGAGCTGGTTCGGACGGTCACCGAGCGCTCGATCGAAGACCTCGCGGCACACCGGTACCAGATCCGGATGTGCCACCCACGAGCCGTCGAATCCGTCGCCCGCCTCGCGCTCCTTGTCTTCGCGCACCTTGGTGAGCGCGACCTCGTTGACCGCCGGATCACGCCGGCTCGGTATGAAGGCGGCCATGCCGCCCATCGCGAACGCGCCGCGCCGGTGGCAGGTGGCGACGAGCAGGTCGGTGTACGCCCGCATGAACGGCGCCGTCATCGTCACGGACGCCCGGTCGGGAAGCACGAACGACGGGCCGGCATCGCGAAAGTTCTTGATGATGCTGAACAGGTAGTCCCACCGGCCGGCGTTGAGGCCGGACGCGTGCGGACGCAGCTCCCACAGGATCTCGTCCATCTCGAACGCGGCCGGGATCGTCTCGATGAGAACCGTGGCACGGATGCTGCCCTGCGGCACGCCGAGCGCGTCCTGCGCATGCGTGAAGACATCGTTCCAGAGCCGGGCTTCGAGGTGACTCTCCATCTTGGGCAGATAGAGGTAGGGCCCGCTGCCGCGCTCCAGCAGCTCCCGCGCGTTGTGGAAAAAGTACAGTCCAAAGTCGACGAGCGCGCCGACGGCCGGCTGGTCGTCCACCGGCAGGTGCCGCTCGTCGAGGTGCCAGCCGCGCGGGCGCATCACGATCGTGGGATAGGGGCCACCGCCCAGCTCGTACCGCTTCTCCGGCGTCTCGTGCGAGATGGTGCGGCGCACGGCGTCGTACAGGTTCTGCTGGCCACCGACCACGTTGGACCAGTGTGGTGTGTTGGCGTCTTCGAGGTCGGCCAGCCACACCTTGGCGCCGGAGTTGAGCGCGTTGATGGCCATCTTGCGCTCGGTCGGGCCCGTGATCTCGACGCGCCGGTCGCTCAGGTCGGCCGGCGCGGGCGGCACCTGCCACTCGGTGAGCCGGATCTCGGCGGTCTCGGGCAGGAAGTCGAGGCGCCCGGTGGCGGCGATCTCCTGCCGGCGCGCGGCCCGACGGGCCATCAGCTCGTTGCGGCGCGGCGCGAACCGGCGGTGCAGGTCGGCGACGAACTCTCGGGCTTCAGCGGAGAGAATCTCGGTCACCCCTGCAATTTAGTCCTACCTGAGCCGTTTTTCCCTGGATGGAGGCTTGGGCTTCGTCTTGCGCCTGGGCTTCGACTCCACGCCGGTCAGGCGCAGCGCGAGGCCCGGGCACATGTCGACCGCGCGCCGGGCGTCCTTCTCCAGCCACTCGGGCACCGGGGTGTCCGCGATGGCCGGGTACCCGTTTCCGTCGAGCCGCACCAACTCAGGCAGCAGGTGCGCACAGAGCCCATGCCCGTCGCAGCGGGTCCAGTCGACGACCAGCTTGCCGACGCCGCCGGTGTTCTCCTGGTGGTCGGGCGAGCTGGACAGGGGCAGGATGCCCTTGACCGGACGCCCGCACCCGTCGTGAAACGCGTGTGCGGCGATGTCCTCCGCGAAGACGTCCAGGGCCGAGAGCGCGAACCGCGACGTACCGTCAGGGTGGCTGCACGCGCCGCGGCCCTTGACCACGCCGACGGCGGCGCGGACGGCGGCTTGGCCGCCGCCGCCCTCGTAGAGCTTCTGCACGGTCCGCGCGAGGTCCGGCAGGCCGAGGCGGCAGGGACCGCATTGGCCGGCCGACTCCGCTGCCATGTAGTGCATGACCCGGGCTACCTCGCCGAGAGGACAGGTGTCCTCCGGCAGGGGGACCATGATGCCGGCACCGAGGGTGCCGCCAACCTCCGTGAGGCTCGCCTTCGAGATCTCCGCGCGGCTCGCGGCCTCCACCGAAATCCACTTTCCGTGGTACCCGCCGAGCAGCAGACCCTGACCCGCGGTGGTCCCGCACATGCGCAGGACCTCCTTCAGGGGTACTCCCGTCGGTGCCTCCACCACCATCGGCTTGCCCTTGGCGGTGATCGACAGCAGGACCGTCCCGGGCTCCTTCTCGGTGCCGACCGAGCAGTACTCGTACGGGCCGAGGCCGGCGGCGAGGGCGAGCTGGGCGTACGTCTCCGCGTTGGACAGCAGGGTGGGCAGCCCGTTGACGCCGGAATCGCTGGCACGGATCTTGCGGCCGGGCGGGATGTGCGCCTCGCCGTTGATGCCCCGGACCAACGCGCCGCCTTCGCCGGAGATGAACCGGTGCGGCACCGACACGATCCGGGTCGGCGCCGGCATCCGCCGCTCGGCGAGGGCCATGCGCAGCGACTTGCTCCCGACGTGGTCCTTCTCCACGCCGATGACGATCTCGTCGGCCTCGAGTGCCCATGCCGCGAGCGACGCGCCGTCGAGGATCAAGTGTGGCGCGCGCGCCAGCAGCACCTTGTCCTTCCAGGCGGCGGGCTCGCCCTCGGTGGCGTTGACCACCACGACGATGGGCTTGTCCTGCCGCTGGGCGGAGTCGATGACCGCCTTCATCTTCCGGGCGAACGGGAAGCCGGCACCACCGCGACCGGTCAGCTTGATCTGCTCGGCGAGCGACATCAGCTCGGCGGCCGTCATGGGCCGCAGATCGCCGTGTACCTCCTGGTGCTCGTAGAGGTCGAGACGTCCGAACTCTTCGAAGCCAGCGGTCACGCGTGCCGGCCCAGCACGGCCGACAGCAGGAACCTTGCCGCCGGTCACCTGCCGTATCCTCCCCGCGGCTGAGTCCAGTATTCGCCCGTGCCGACGTCGAGGTCTTCGCCGCCGGCCGCGCGCCGGCCGCGGCGCGGCCGGTCAGCGGAGTCGATCATGTCAGTCGCCGGAGCCGGTGGGTAGGGGCCCAGACGACCGGTGCGCCGTTCGCGTGGTTGCTCGGTCTCGTACTCGTCAGCCTGGCTGTGACGCGCGGAACGTGACCGGCGTCGCGGGGACTCGGCCTCGTCGTCGCGCACCAGCCGCAGCCCGCGGCGCGGGCGGTCCTCGGCCGGCTCGGGCCGCTCCCAGCGCTCGCCGGAGACGGGCCGGTCGGCCGAGTCCCAGCGGGCGCCGGACACCGGCGTGTCCCAGCGCTCCCCGGAGACGGGCGCGTCCCAGCGCCCTCCGGACACCGGGCGGTCGGAGGCGTCCCAGCGAGCACCCGAGACCGGACGCTCGGAGTCCCAGCGGGTACCGGAGACCGGCTCGACCGGCTCGTCGCGGCGGCTGGCCCGCTCGCGGCGGCCGCCCCGACCGGTGTCCTCACGGCGCCCGGACCCCTCACGGCGCCCAGACTCCTCGCGGCGCCCAGACTCCTCGCGGCCCGCTGCCGAGCCGTACCGCTCGTCGGCGGGAGAGGTCCAGCGCTCCGGGTCCGGCTCGCCACGGCGGCTCGAGGAGCGGCGCGAGGCGTACTCGTCCTCCCGCGGCCGGCTGTACCGGTCACGCTCGGCTTCGCGCTCCGCGGGCTGCTCGCGCAGGCTCTCGTACCAGTCGACGCCATCCTCGGCGGCGCGCTCCCGGCGGCCTCGCTTGCTCTCCGGCTCCGCCGGGCGGCTCCGCCGCTCGGCAGGCTCGGCGCCCCGGCCACCGCGTCCCTCGGCCGACCGGCCGCGACCCTCCGCGGACCGCCCGCGGCGCTCGCTGCGCGGCTGCTCGCCGGTGGACCAGCGCATCTCGTCCTCAGCGGTCCGCTCCTTCGCGGCGCGCCCGCCGCGTCCACCGGACCGTGCCGCGGCCGGCTCCTCGACATAGCGCTCCGCGCTCCGGCCCCGCCTGGTCTCCTCCACCGGCGGAACCGCGTACCCCTGGCGACCCGACCGCTCGCGCGGTGCGCCGGCCATCGTGTCGCGCTTGACGACCCGGGTCTCCCGGGTGGGCGTGGCAACCGGCTCGGGCTCCGGCTCGGCCTCGCGCGCCGCCCGCGCCGGCATCATCGGGTCGGTGATGCGCGGCATGACGGCGGTCTCCACGTTGACCCCGACCACGGCCACACCGGCCTTGGGCCCGATGGTCGTGCCGGTGGTACGGCGGCCGAGCATCACGTACAGGCGCACGAGCAGCGCGACCGCGACACCGGCCACGCAGGCGCCGTAGCTCAGGAGCACCCAGGTAGCGGCCGGCCGGCCGGCGTTCAGGCCGTGGCCGAGGGCGATCGGCCAGGCGAGGTACGCGCCACTGTGCAGTGCGCGCCACATCCACGGCCGGCCGCTGCCGGCGAACTTCGCCCGGATGATGCCGGTCCAGAACACCGAGAGCATCAGGTAGCTCGCGACCGTGCCAAGCCCGACATACATCGGGTCCGCCAGGTTGCCAAACGGGACGAACGGGTCAAGTACCGTCGCCGTCCCTTCCATGATCTTCATGGACACGTGCAGCCCGAGCGAGATGATCGCGATAATCGCCGTCGCGCGGTGCAGGCCCTGGAAGAGGACCCGGTGACCGATCTTCAGGAAGATCCGGTCGGTCGCCACGAGACCTGCCATGACCGTCAGCGACAGCGCTACCAGCGTGAATACGCCCGCGAAGAAGTTCAAGAACGCGTAGACGTACACCGAGGCCAACGCGCCGCCCGTGGTCGAGCTGGCGGCCCAGAGGCCAAACAGGAGGAACGCACCACCGCCGAGCAGCGGAAGCTTGGGCAGCTTCCGGCGCTCGCCCGTCGTACTACTAGTCGTCTCCACCGTCACCGCCACTTCACCCCGCTCCTCGTCCCGCTCGTCGTTCTTCTTTTTCAGCAAGAGTTACCGACCTTCCACATCCGCGTCGCACGCGGTCGCACCTAGTGACCTGCCTTCACCGGTTCGGATCGGACTCAATGCATTCGTCGCTCACCTCGCCCATCGCCCAAATCGCCCATATCGCGGCTCGCGCATACGTCTCCGTCCCACGTGTACGTACCGAGGGCCGAACTTGGTTGAACCATGTTTGAGGAAGTTGCGTGCCTTAAGAGACGCATAAGACGGCGCTAACCGCGGTCTGCGGTCCGAAACCGCCCCGACACCACCCTTAACCCTCCGCACCCACCCCCACACCGACGTCTCGCCCCGCGCCGCCACCGCAGCCACGCCCCGCCCACCCTGCTCGGCCCGCCCGGCGGGCCTGGCCACCCCGGCGCCGCCCGGCGCGCCGCCCGGCGCGCCGCCCGGCGGTCCGTGCCGCGCGGCGTCCCCTCCCGCGCCGATCAAGGGCGAATGCACGTGGTTGGATCGTCTTTTCCGCGTGTTTTGCCCTTGATCCATGCGATGTTCCTTGATCGACGCCCTGCGGGCGCCGCATCGCAGGGCGCCGATCGCGCGCAGCCGGACCTACGCGCGGGCGGCCAGACCTGTCCGCGCGAACGGCCGATGCCGCGTATTCGGGGAAAGTGCGCCCTCAACCCGCCGCTGATACAGCAAGTTCCCCGAACATGCTGTATCAGCGGCGCGGTCGGGGCCAGCCGCCGGGTATGAGTGAGTTTGGCAGCGGCATGTCGCCGCGCCCTGCGCGCCGATCAAGGGCAATCGCATGGATCAAGGGCAAAAACACGCGGAAAGAGATCCAACCACGTGCACTCGCCCTTGATCGACGCGCCGGGCGCGGCGACACGCCGTCGCGCGCGGGCGGCGCCGGGGAGCGGCGGGAAAGGACGGGCGTGGGCTGGGCGCCCCTCTTTCACCCACCTGTGGGCGGCGGGAGGGCGAGGGCTTCTTGATCGGCGGAGCGCACGACCAGCGCGACCAGTGGAGAGCGCGCGGCGCGGAGAGCACGAGCCGTGGGAAGAGCGACCGGCGCAGGACGAGCGCGGAGAGGATGGTCGGCGGGTGGGAATGTTGGGTGGGCGGGTATTGTTCAAAACTGAAGTAAGTGGCCGAGAGCTACCGCGGGAGAGCTGATCGAGATGCAGTTCGGAGTGTTCAGTGTGGGCGACGTGACGCCGGACCCCACCAACGGGCGCACGCCGACCGAGCACGAGCGGATCAAGGCGATGGTCGACATCGCGCTCAAGACCGAAGAGGTGGGCCTGGACGTATTCGCGACCGGCGAGCATCACAACCCGCCGTTCGTCCCGTCGTCACCGACCACGTTCCTCGGGTACGTGGCGGCGCGCACCGAGCGGATCATCCTGTCGACCGCCACGACGCTCATCACCACCAACGACCCGGTGAAGATCGCCGAGGACTACGCGTACCTCCAGCACATCGCCGACGGCCGCGTCGATCTCATGATGGGCCGTGGCAACACGGGTCCTGTGTACCCGTGGTTTGGCAAGGACATCCGAGACGGTATCGCGCTGGCCGTCGAGAATTATGCCCTGCTGCACAAGCTGTGGCGTGAGGATGTCGTCGACTGGGAGGGCAAGTTCCGCACGCCCCTGCAGGCTTTCACCGCGACGCCGCGCCCGCTCGACGGGATCCCGCCGTTCGTGTGGCACGGCTCGATCCGGAGCCCGCAGATCGCCGAGCAGGCCGCGTACTACGGCGACGGCTTCTTCCACAACAACATCTTCTGGCCGGTCGAGCACACCAAGCGCATGATCGAGCTGTACCGCCGACGGTACGAACACTATGGCCACGGCGCCGCCGACCAGGCGATCGTCGGCCTCGGTGGCCAGGTTTTCATGCGGAAGAACTCGCAGGACGCGGTGCGCGAGTTCCGGCCGTACTTCGACAACGCCCCCGTGTACGGCCACGGGCCCTCGCTCGAGGATTTCTCCCGTGAGACCCCGCTCACGGTCGGCAGTCCGCAGCAGGTCATCGACCGTACGCTGACGTTCCGGGATCACTTCGGCGACTACCAGCGCCAGCTCTTCCTGTTGGACCACGCGGGCCTGCCGCTGAAGACGGTTCTGGAGCAGCTTGACATGCTCGGCGAGGAGGTCGTACCGGTGCTGCGCCGCGAGTTCGACGCCAAGCGCCCGGCGCACGTGCCGGACGCGCCCACCCACGAATCCCTGAAGGCCGCCCGAGACGCCGCCGGAGCATCGGCATGACACGCCGTACCCTCGCGGTCGTCTCGGCGGGCCTCAGCCAGCCCTCGTCCAGCCGGCTCCTTGCCGACCAGCTCGCGGCGGCGGTCCGCCGCGAGCGGCCGGGCGTCGACGTGGTGACGATCGAGCTGCGCGACATCGCGCACGACATCACCAACAACCTGCTCACCGGCTTTCCGCCGGCGGGGCTACGGGAGGCGCTCGACACCGTGGCGCGGGCCGACGGCCTGATCGCGGTCACGCCGATCTTCAACGCGTCGTACAGCGGGCTGTTCAAATCGTTCTTCGACGTGGTCGAAGAGGGCAGCCTCGCCGACAAGCCCGTGTTGATCGCGGCGACCGGGGGCACGGCCCGCCATTCGCTCGCGCTGGAGCACGCCTTGCGGCCGATGTTCTCGTACTTGCACGCGGTCGTCGTGCCGACGGCGGTGTTCGCCGCGCCGGAAGACTGGGGCGGCGCGACCGTCCAGGGCGCGCTCGCGAGCCGCATCACCCGGGCGACGGGCGAGCTGGCACGTGAGATCTCTCGCCGCGAGCCGGTGACGGTGATCGACCCGTTCGACGAGCCCACCCCGTTCGAGGAGCTACTCGCGTCCTAAAGGATCTATTCCAAGGGATATTTGGGCTACCGCGATGCCCGCCGCGCTCCGGGCCGTTGCTCCCGCGGTCTCACCCTCCGCGGCTACACGACCCGCCCTCGACGGGCATCGCGGTAGCGCTAATTGTGGCGGGCGCGGGAGCTCAGCTCGCGGGTCAGGACCGATGCGCCGGTCGCGATGATCACCACGTTGAAGACCAACTGGGCGGCCACCACGCCGCGGGCGATCTGGCCCTCGGCGTGGATGTCGCCGTAGCCGACCGTGGTGAGCGTGGCCAGGGCGAAGTACAGCGCGTCCGTCTTGGTGGTCAGCCCGACGAACTGCCCGGACGCCGAGATCGCGGTGATGTAGTCGGCCAGGGCGAAGAACGCCACGCCGCCCACGATCGCGGTCAGCAGGCCAGCCAGCGAACCTTCTCCGGGATGGCGGATGCTCTGCCGCGCCTGGTGGACGATCAGCCAGGTGATCAGCACTCCGACCACGACCGTGGCGAGAGCGCGCACGACCATGACGGTGGTGCTGACGCCCGGCTCGACCGGTACCAGGTAATAGAGACCGACGATCAGCGCGCCCGTCAGGAGCGGCCGGCCGAGTGCGGCGCGCATCGGGGTTAGCCGACGATGTGCTCGGGCCGCACCGGTACCCGCGTCAGCGCCTTGCCGGTCGCGGCCCTGACGGCCGCGACCACCGCCGGGGTGGATGAGATCGTCGGCGGCTCGCCGACGCCGCGGAGCCCGTAGGGCGAGTGCGGGTCGGCCATTTCGAGGACGTCGACCTTCATCGGCGGCATATCGAGGATTGTAGGGATCAGATAGTCGGTGAATGACGGGTTTCGCACGATGCCGTCCACCATCTGAATCTCCTCCATGAGGGCGAGGCCGAGCCCTTGCGCGGTGCCCCCGTGGATCTGGCCCTCGACGGCGAGCGGGTTGACCGCCTTGCCCACGTCCTGCGCGGTCACGATCTCGACCACCCGCACCAGGCCCAGTTCGACGTCGACGTCGACGGTGGCCCGGTGGGCGGCGAACGCGTACTGCACGTGGGCATTTCCCTGCCCGGTCACCGGATCGAGCGGATATGTGGGCCGGTGCCGCCACTCGACGGTCTCCTCGATCGGCCCGTCGCCGATGACGGAAGCCAGGTCGGCGATGACCGCGCCACTGTCCGACAGCACCTTGCCGCCGTCGAGGCGGGCGCCGCCGACCCGGGCGAGTAGCGCTGCCCGCACCGCCTGGCAGGCGGCCCGCACGGCACCGCCGGTCATGTACGTCTGCCGGGACGCCGAGGACGAACCCGCGCTGCCCACCGACGTGTCGGCGGTCGCCACCGTCACGCGCTCGACACCGAGCTCGGTGCGCGCGATCTGCGCCTGTACGGTCACCAGGCCCTGGCCGACCTCGGCGGCGGCGGTGTGTACGAGTACCGCCGGCTCGCCGCCGATGAGCTCCAGGCGGACCCGCGCGGTGGCGTAGTCGTCGAAGCCTTCGGAGAACGCGACGTTCTTGATGCCGATGCCGTAACCGATGCCGCGGACCACGCCCTCGCCGTGCGTCGTATTCGATACGCCGCCGGGCATTTCGCGGAGGTCGCCGCTGCCTTCCGGTGCCGGTGGCGCCGACCGCACCCTGATCAGCAGGTCAGCCACTGGCGCCGGGCCCTCCACGATCTGCCCGGTGGGCATGCGCGATCCGGTGGTCATCGCGTTACGCAGCCGCACTTCCACCGGATCGAGACCCAACGCGGAAGCGAGTTTGTCCATTTGGGACTCGTACGCGAAGCACGCCTGCACCGCGCCGAACCCGCGCATCGCGCCGCACGGCGGGTTGTTCGTGTAGTACACGGAGGCGTCCATCACGACGTTTGGCACCTCGTAGGGGCCGATGCCCAGGGTGGCGGCGTTGGCGGCGACGGCGGTGGAGCTGGAGGCGTACGCGCCGCCGTCGAGCACGATCTTCGCCTTGACGTACACGAGCTTTCCGTCGCGGGTGGCGCCGTGCTCGTACCACATTGTGGCCGGGTGCCGGTGCACGTGGCCGAAGAACGACTCCTCCCGGCCGTACACCATCTTCACCGGCCGTCCAGTGTGTAGCGCCAGCAGGCTCGCGTGCACCTGCATCGAGAGGTCTTCGCGGGCACCGAACGCGCCACCGACACCGGCGAGCGTGAGCCGCACCTTCTCGGCGGGCAGACCGAGACAATCGGCGACCTGCTTCTGGTCGACGTGCAGCCATTGCGTGGCGATGTAGAGGTCGACGCCGCCGTCTTCGGCCGGCACCGCGAGTCCTGACTCGGGACCCAGGAACGCCTGATCCTGCATGCCCACCTGGTACTCGCCCGTGACGACCACGTCAGCCGTCGCATCCGGGTCGCCGGTGCGGATGGGCACGTGTCGCAAGAGGACACCCAGCGATGCCTCGGTGACGGCGGGCAGCACCTCGTAGTCGACGACGATCCGGGCGGCGGCCCGGCGGGCGGTCTCCGGGTGGTCGGCCGCCACGACGGCGACGGGCTCGCCCTGGTACTTCACCTCGCCCATCGCGAGCACCGGCTGGTCGACGATCTCCAACCCGTACCGTTTGGCGCCCGGCACGTCCTCGTGGGTGAGAACCGCGTAGACGCCGGGAAGCGCGACCGCCGCGGTGATGTCGATGCCACGGATGCGGGCGTGCGGGTGCGGGCTGCGCAGCGTCGCGCCCCACAGCATGTCGTCGGCCCACAGGTCCGAGGAGAACGCGAACTCCCCCCGTACCTTCAGCCCACCGTCGGGGCGCTTGGGACTCGTGCCCACCCCGCCGGCGACGCCAGCCTCCACAGTGGTCATCGCAGGAGCCTTTCGTGCGCCCGGACGGTGCGCCGGGCCAGGTCGCGCTCGTCGGCGGTGCGCAGGCGTCCCGCCTCGACCACCGGCCGGCCACCGACGAGGAGCAGCTCCACAGTGGCCGGTGGGCCGAACACCAGTGCCGCCACGGGATCGTCGATGCCGGCGTGACCCAGGCCGTCGATCCGCCACAGCGCGACGTCGGCGAGCTTGCCGGGCTCGAGCGAACCCAGCTCCTCGGACCGGCCAAGGCAGCGCGCACCGCCGATGGTGCCGACCGACAGTGCCTGCCGGGCGGTCAGTGCCGCCGGCCCGCTACGCAGCCGCGCGGCGTACAGCGCCTGTCGCAGCTCGCCACCGAGCTGGCTCGCCTCTTGCGACGCGGACCCGTCGACACCGAGGCCGACGGGCGCGCCAGCGGCCAGCAGATCGGGTACCGGTGACACGCCCGCGCCCAGCCGCGCGTTCGAGCTGGGACAGTGGGCCACCCCGGTGCCGGTGGCGCCGAACTTGGCCACAGCGCTCGCGTCGAGATGCACGGCGTGCGCGTGCCACACGTCGTCACCCAGCCAGCCGAGCCGTTCGGCGTACTCGACCGGGGTGCAGCCATGCTTCTCCCGGCAGTACTCCTCTTCCTCCACGGTCTCGGCGAGATGGGTGTGCAGCCGCACGCCGCGCCGGCGGGCGAGCGCCGCGGCTTCGGTCATCAGCTTCCCGGTGGCCGAGAACGGCGAGCACGGTGCCACGGCCACCCGCAGCATCGCGTCCGGCGCCGGATCGTGGTACCGGTCAATGGCAGCCTCGGTGCCGGCGAGTGCCGCCTCGGTGTCCTCGACCACTTCGTCGGGCGGCAGGCCGCCGGCTGACTTACCGAGGTCCATCGAGCCGCGGCACAGGTGGAAGCGCAGCCCGATCTCGGCCGCGGCGTTGGCCTGGGCGGCCACCAGGTCGCCGGCCCCGCTGGGAAAGACGTAGTGGTGGTCGGAGCTGGTCGTGCAGCCCGAAAGGGCCAGCCAGCCGAGTCCGGCGGCCGTCGTGTCGGCCACCACCTGCTCGTCGAGGCGCGCCCAGATGGGATACAGCTCCGTCAGCCAGCCGAACAGGTTCTCCTGCTGGGCGAGCCCGCGCGTGGCCCACTGGTAGAGGTGGTGGTGGGTGTTGACGAGGCCGGGCGTGGCGAGGCAGCCGGTGCCGTCGACCCGCTCCCCCGGTCCGGGGTACCGGCCGGCGCCCACCGCGACGATCCGGCCGTCTTCGACGGCGACATGCCCTTCGGCGTACTCGGTGCCGGCCGCGTCCACTGTGGCCACCGCGCAACCCTCGATGATCATCATCGCTGTACCGCCAGCCGGACCGCGTCGAGGATCTTCTCGTACCCCGTGCATCTGCACAGGTTGCCCGCCAACGCCTCGCGGATCTCGGGGTCGGTCGGCGCTGAGTCACGGGCCAGCAGGTCGTGCACCGCGACCACCAGTCCGGGAGTACAGAATCCACACTGGACCGCGCCGGCCGCCAGAAACGCCTGCTGCACGGGCCCGTCGGCGATGCCTTCGACGGTCACCACGTCGCGCCCCTCGGCCTGACCCGCCGCGACCAGGCAGGCGCACACCGGTGTGCCGTCCATGTAGACCGTGCACGAGCCGCACTCGCCCTGCTCGCAGGCGTTCTTGCTGCCCGGCAATCCGAGCCGCTCGCGCAGCACGTAGAGCAGGCTCTCGCCCGCCCACACGTCGTCGGCCTGCCGAGCCTCCCCGTTGACCGTGCAGTTCAGCCTCATGCTCGATTTCCTTCCCGGTGTTGCCGCGCGGCACTCATGGCCCGACCTCCCGGAACCCCTTCCAGGCCCACGCGAGCGTGCGGCGTGCGAGCACCGACAGCGCGTGGCTCCGGTACGCCGCGGTGCCGCGCACGTCGTCGATCGGCGACGCTGCCGCGGCGACCAGCTCACCGAAGCGCTGCGCCACCGATGGAGGCACCGGGCCGCGCGCCTCCCAGTCCAGCTCTCTGGAGAGAAACTCCTCGGCCTCCGTTGCCCGCAGCGGCGTCGGCGCCGCCGACCCGATACCGGTGCCGACGCTCCGCGTCTCAAGAGACAGCGACAGCGCGAACGAACACACCGCGATCACCATCGCGTTCCGCGTGCCCACCTTCGCGAACTGCTGCGCCCCGCCCGGCCGTACGAGGAACCCGGCGATCAGCTCGTCAGGCTCCAGCACGCTCCGTTTCGGACCGCGGAAGAACCCATCGACCGGCACCCGCCGCACTCCGCGTACCGACGCCAGCTCCACCAGCGCGCCAGCGGCGAGCAACGGCGGGTGCGCGTCGCCAGCGGGCGATGCCGAGCCGAGGTTGCCGCCGACCGTGCCACGGTTGCGGATCTGCGGCGAGCCGACCGTGCGGGACGCCATCGCCAGGCCGGGTAGCCGGGAGCCGAGCTCCTCGATGATCCGGCGGTACGAGACACCGGCTCCCACCCGCAACAGGTCGCCGTCGGTGCCCCACTCGGTGAGCGGTGCGACCCGGGTCAGGTCGAGAAGCGCGGGTGGGCGGCGGCGGTCGAAGTTCAGCTCCACCATCACGTCGGTGCCGCCGGCGATGGGTACCGCGTCGGGATGCGCCGCCTTGGCCGCCAGCGCCTCGTCCCATGTGGAAGGTCGCAGGAAGTCCATCAGAACGCCCCGTCGACCGGTGACGCGCCGGCACGCAGCACTGAGCCTTCGATCAGCCCGTATGGACGGTCGGCGGCGACGAAGACCTCGTTGGGGTTGTCGAGCCCGAACGGCGACAGGTCGACGAGGAGGTGGTGCTTGTTGGGCAGGGCCAGCCGCACCTCGGCGATCTCGGGCCGCTCCTCCAGCACCCGACGCCCCATCGCGTAGAGGGTCTGCTGGAGCGACAGGCTGTACGTCTCGACGAAAGCGGCAACGAGCGCGGCGCGCACGCCGTCGTAGGAGGCCGCCCAGTCCATAGTGGAAGAGGCGTGCAGCCACCGCGCGGACACCGCCGTCGCCAGCACGCGGTCCTTCGTCTCCGGCAGCGTCGTGTACTCGTCCTTCGCGTACCCCCAGAACTCCGAGTCGGTGGAGTTCAGCAGTACCAGGTCGGTGAGGCCGGAGACCACCCACTCGCCGTCACTGTCCACTGTGACCGCACACGTGCGTGTCTCGCCACCGTCGCGCTGGAAGGAGTGCGGGCCGAGCCGCCGCCACGCGTACTGCTCGATGGACACGCGCGCCCGGCCGATCGACGGTTGCGACGCGACGAAGTGCCGCGCCAGCCGCAGCCCGAACTCCTCCGGCTCACCGATGCCGTACCGCTTCGCGAACGCGTACACGGTGTTCTTCTGGGTGTCGGTCGGGAGTACCGCCGTGTTGTCGCCCGTGAGGTGGGTGCCGGCCAGGTCACCGGCCAGCGCGACACTGACGTTGAGGTCGCGCAGCTCGTGCCGTGCGCCGTCGCGCACCACCCGTACGACGCGCGTCTCCGCCTTGCCGTACTGGTTGGGGCCCAGCACGATACTCATCGTCAACTCCCCCGATAGGTGGTGTAGGCGTACGGGCTGAGCAGGAGCGGCACGTGGTGGTGCCTCCCGGTGTCGGCGACCTGGAAGACCACCGCCACCTCCGGAAAGAACGCATCGGGTCCAAGGTGGACGGCCGTGTCGAACACCAGCCGGTACACGGCCGCCCGCCACTCCCCCTCCGGTACCCAATCGCGCAGCCGCCCGTCGGCGTCGGTCTCGCCCGCGGCGACCGGCGACCAGCTGTCGCCGTCGCGGCGTTCCAGCCTCACCGGCACCCCCCGGGCCGGCGTGCCGGTGGCGTTGTCCAGTACGTGCGTGGAAAGGCTCATGACACGAGCCGCTCCAGCCGCAGCAACGCGATCTTGCGTAGTTCGTTCCGCACCACGCCCCGCTCGGTCTCCTCGTCGTTCGCCAGGCGCTCCCGGGCGGCCGCCAGCATCTCCGCGTCGGTCTTGCCCGTCGCGAAGATCAGGAAGACATGCCCGAAGCGCTCCTCGTACGCCCTGTTCGCCTCCGCGAGCGACTCCTTGGCCGACTCGGCGACGCCGGCCTGCTCGCGGCGCGACCAAGCCGCCTCCCGGTCGTCGCCCGCGGGCCGCTCGCCGATGCGCGGGTGCGCGGCCAGGGCCTGCGCGGCGTCCTCCCAGGTCAGGTGCCGCCCCGCGCGATCACCCGCCGCGCGGAGCGCCAGCACGTCCCGGTACGGCCGGCCAGCGGCGACCTCCCGGGCCCACGCGGGAGCGGCACAGCAGGCGAGCAGCTCGTGTTCCGCGTCGGCTACCGATAGGGCGTTGAACTGCGCGAGTTCCCCCATTGGACGAGTACAACAGTCGGCCGTTACGTCGTAGAAGCGGCGACAACACCGAAACCGATACACGGTCGCCGTATGGTTTTCGTAGGTTCCTCCAAACGGCCCGAAGGATCCGCGATGCTGCTGCACGAGCTGCTCGACCAGCCCCGGCTGAAGCTCGCCCTGCTCACCGGAGACCAGGGCGCCGATCGGCCGGTGAACCGGATATACGTGACAGATCTCCCCGATCCGCGCCGCTATCTGGCCGGCGGCGAGGTGGTGCTGACCGGCCTCATGTGGCGGCGCGAGCCCGGCGACTCGGAGGCGTTCGTCGCGGCGTGCGCAGCCGGCGGGGTCACCGCGATCGGTGCCGGCGACGCGGTTTACGGCTCAGTGCCGCCTGACCTGGTCACCGCGTGCCGGCGCCACGGCGTGCCGCTGTTCGAGGTACCCGTCGAGGTGTCCTTCCGGGAGATCGTCGACCAGGTCAACCAGTCGCTCTGGGCGCACCGCGCGAGCGGCCTCGCCTCGGTACTCGGGCGCCAGCGTGGCCTTATGGCGGCGATGGCCGCGGGTGCCCGCCTGGCCGACCTACTCCCGCCCATGGCCGCCGACCTGGGCGTGGCCTGCTGGATCCTGTCACCGGCCGGGCGGCTGATCGCCGGCACCGCGCCGCTGGGCGCCCCGGCCGCGGCGCTCGCGCGGGCGTTCCTGGCCGCCAGCCGGCTTCCCGCCGTGGTCACCGTCGACGGCCAGCGATACCACCTCGTCGCCGTGCCCGGCCGGCCCGAACACCGCCTGGCATCCTGGTTCCTCGCGTGTCCCGCCGAAGGCGACACGCACCGCCCGCCGGAAGCCCTCGACGAGCTCGCCAGCCTCGCGGTACTCGAACGCACCCAGCTCGACGAGGTCGTCCGCGTCGAACACCGCCTCGCCGACGGCCTCGGCCACCTCCTGGCGACCGGCGCCGAGCCGGCCGACGTGCGGGCCGGGCTGCTGTCGTGCGGCCTCGCTCCCGACGCGACGCTCGTCGCGGTGGTCGCCGACCTGACCGGCCTGCGCGCCCCGCCCGAGCTGGCCCTCGCGGTACTGCAAGAGGCGCTACGCACAGTCACCGACCGCCCCGTGGTGACACCCCTGCCCGAGGCGGGGGTGCTCGCCCTCGTCGCGGCGCCACCGGGCGCCGACATCGCCGCCGCGCTGCGCACGGCGATCGACGCGCTCGCGCCCGGCCTGGGCTCGGGCCAGCTCGCGATCGGCGTCAGCGGTCCGGCAACGGGCCCGTCGACGCTGGCGGGCGCCGTCGAGGAGGCCAGACACGCATACCGGTCCGCCGCCGGCCGCACGGCCGTGGTCGCGTCCAGCGACCTGGCGTCATATCAACTCCTGCTGGCCCGGGTACCGATGGAGGCGCGCGCCGCCTTCCGGGAGCGCCTGCTCGGGCCGCTCTTCGACTACGACCGCGCGCACGACGCCGACCTGGTCAGGACGCTCGGCGACTTCCTGGACTGCGGCGGCTCGTGGACGCGCTGCGCCGAGCGGCTGCACGTACACGTCAACACGCTGCGCTACCGCGTCGGCCGCATCGAGGCCCTGACCGGCAGAGATCTGACAGCGTTCGCCGACCGCGTCGACCTCTTCCTAGCCCTCCACCTGACCCCCTAACAGCCCAACGCAGGCCGCCCGCCGCGCCGCGCGGCGCGCGGCGCGCGGCTCCGCACGGTGGCCGCGCGGCTCGCCGCAGGCGCCTTTTCCGCCGATCAAGGGCGAATGCACGTGGTTGGATCTCTTTTCCGCGTGCCTTTGCCCTTGATCCATGCAGATCTCCTTGATCGACGTCGCTTCGGGGCATGCGCCGCGTCGCCGCGTCGCGGCGACGCGACCCGGCCGCGATCTTGTAGTGGTCATGGCGGAATGCCTGGTTTGGGCCGTGACAACTGCAAGATCGCGGGCGCCCGACGCCCCTCGGGCCTCGCCACGCAGCTCACCAGACCCGCGATCAAGGAAGTCCGGGTGGATCAAGGGCGAATGCACGCGGAAAAGAGATCCAACCACGTGCATTCGCCCTTGATCGGCGGGCAAAGCGGCGCGGGACGCGCAGGCGCGGGCGGGCGCGCGCGGGCGGGCGCCGCTAGGGCGGTGTGTTCACTGTGGTGAAGAAGGCGGTCAGGTCGTCCGCCACCAACTTCGGCTCCTCGGCTGCGGCGAAGTGGCCGCCGCGCGGCATCCGGGTCCAGCGGACCACGTTGTAGAGCCGCTCGGCCCATTCGCGCGGCGCGGCGCCCTCGTCCGAGAAGTTGTTGTCGAAGGCGGCCACCGCGGTCGGTACCCGCACGATGTCGTCCGGACCGAGCGGCGAGGCTGACCACCTGTTGTCGTAATAGTCTCGCATCGAGGTGGTGATGCTGCCGGTCACCCAGTACAGGGTAAGGGTTGTCAGGAGGAAGTCGCGCCCGAAGCGCCCATCCACATCACCGTCCGAATTGGACCACGACCGCCACTTTTCCAGGATCCACCCTGCCAACCCGGCCGGCGAGTCGGTCAGCGCGTACCCGAGCGACTGCGGTTTCGTCGCCTGTACCTCCTTGTAGCCGCCCTCGGCCCGCCACCAACCCGTGTTGTGCGCGACGTACGCACGCTCCTCTTCGGACAGTGGCCGCGATCCCGGCCCGGTGTACGGCGCCACGTCGAGGTTGCTCAGGTGTATCCCCACGAGCGGCGACGGGTCGTCCAGCGCCATGTACGTGGTGACCGCCGATCCGAAGTCCGACCCGTGCGCCCCGTACCGCTCGTATCCGAGCTCCCGCATCAACCGGTGCCACAGCCCCGCGACGTACCGCGTGGTGACGCCGGTGCGCGCCGGCCGCTCCGAGAAGCCGTACCCGGGCAGCGACGGCACCACCACGTCGAAGCCACGTTCGACCAGCATCGGCACCAGCGCCAGCATTTCCAGAAACGTGCTCGGCCAGCCGTGGGTCAGGATGAGCGGCACCCCACCACCACGCCCACGCCCACGCTCGTGTACAAAGTGGAGCGACACGCCGTCGACCACCGTCCGAAAATGGTGAAACCGGTTGAGCTCCCGCTCTCGCGCACGCCAGTCGAAGCCATCCGCCCAGTACGCCACGATGTCGCGCAGGTAGGCGAGGTCGGTGCCCTGCGACCACGGCTCGCCGGGCGCCGCGTCGGGCCAGCGCGTGTGCCGCAGTCGCGCGGCCAGGTCGTCGAGGACCGCGTCGTCGACGTGGATCTGAAAGGGTTCCACCGGCATAGAGTATGACCGTGACCGCCGCTGGACTGCTGCTCGCCGCTGGCGCCGGCCGGCGGTACGGGATGCCGAAGGCCCTGGTCCGCCGCGATGGGCGGCTGCTCGTCGAGCACGCCGCCGCCACCCTCCGCGACGGCGGTTGCGCACCGGTGGTCGTGGTGCTCGGCGCGGCCGCCGACCAGGTCCAGGCCGAGGCCCGTCTGGATCGAGCCGTCGTCAACCCGGACTGGCCGACCGGCATGGGCTCGTCGCTGCGCGCCGGCCTCGCGGCCCTGGCCGCCACCGACGCCGAGGCCGCCGTCGTGCTGCTGGTCGACCAACCCGGAGTCACGGCCGCCGCCGTGCGCAGGCTCGTCGCGCTGTCCGGGCCCGACGTCCTCGCCATGGCCGGGTACGCCGGCCGGCGCGGCCACCCCGTGCTGCTGGGACGGGATCATTGGGCCGGTGTCGCGGGGCTGGCCACCGGCGACGTGGGCGCCCGGCCCTACCTTTCGGCGCACCCGGTGCGGATCGTGCCGTGCGAGGACGTAGCCGACGATCGTGACGTGGACACGCCCGAGGAGCACACTGGGTCTCATGCGTGAGGTCATCGACGACCTGCTTCCGTGGTGGCGCGAGGGCAAGCCGGTGGGCATGGCCACGGTCGTCGCGACGTGGAGCAGCGCGCCGCGCCCGCCGGGCGCGACCATGCTGGTCGGGCCGGACGGCACGGCCGTCGGCAGCGTGTCGGGCGGGTGCGTGGAGGGCGCGGTCTACGAGCTCTGCCAGGAGGCCGTCGCCGGTGGGCCACCGCGCCTTCAGCGGTACGGGGTGAGCGACGACGACGCCTTCTCGGTGGGCCTGACGTGCGGGGGCACCATCGAGCTGTACGTCGAACGGGTCGACCGGGAGACCTTTCCGCAGCTTGCTGACGTGGCCGAGTCGATCGACAAGCAGGTGCCGGTGGGTGTACTCACCTGTGTCGAAGGGCCGGAAGAGCGGCTCGGCCGCCACCTGGTGATCTGGCCGGACCGGCGAGACGGCACCCTCGGCTCGGCACGGCTCGATGACGCCGCCACCGACGACGGGCGCGGGCTGCTCGCCGCCGGGCGTACCGGCGTGCTGCACTACGGCCCGGACGGGCAGCGCCGGGGCGGTGGGCTGAGCGTGCTGGTGCGGTCGTACGCGCCGCGACCCCGGATGATCGTCTTTGGCGCGATCGACTTCGCGGCGGCGGTCGCCCGGATCGGCGCCTTCCTCGGTTACCGCGTGACCGTCTGCGACGCCCGACCGGTCTTCGCTACCCAGCGCCGCTTCCCGGAGGCCGACGAGGTGGTGGTGGCGTGGCCACACAAGTACCTGGCGGCCGAGGCGGAAGCGGGCCGGCTCGACGAGCGCAGCGTCGTCTGCGTGCTCACACACGACCCAAAGTTCGACGTACCGGTGTTGCGGATCGCCCTGGAGATGCCGCTCGCCTACGTCGGCGCGATGGGCTCCCGCCGCACACACGACGACCGCCTCGCGCGGTTGCGTGAGGCCGGTGTCGGCGATGCCGCGCTGGGGCGGCTGTCGTCACCGATCGGGCTCGACCTCGGTGCGCGGACCCCGGAGGAGACCGCCGTGAGCATCGCGGCCGAGATCATCGCGAGTCAGTGGGGCGGTCACGGGCGCCGCCTGACCGAGACAGAGGGCCGCATCCACGGCTAGCCGCGTCTAGCTCTCCTGGAGCACCGCGATGATGTTGCCCGCCGGGTCGGTGAACCAGGCGATACCCGGGCCCATCTCGTCGCGCACGATGCCTTTTTCGTCCTGCTTGAAGCCGTCGTACCGCTCGAAGCGGACGCCCCGTGCCGTAAGAGCGTCGACCGCTTGGTCGATGTCGTCGACGGGGAAATTCAGCACCGTGAAGTTTGCCGGTGCGTGGTTGTCTTTGGGGTAGACCATGATGCGGCTATCGCCGTTTGCCGGGTGCAGGAACACCACCCCGAACTCGCTGTCGCTCACCCGCAGCCCCAGCGTGCCGCCGTAGAACTCCTTGGCCTTGGCCAGGTCGTCGACGGAGAAGCTGCTGAACGCCTTCGTGTCGCCAAACATGGATCTCTCCCTACTGCGCCTGTGGGTCGCTCGGTCGTGCGGCGCTGAAGGGCGACGCCTTCCCTCGCCGCTTCGCTCCTCAGTCCAGACGCCGCCGCGCCAACTCCCTCGCTCCCGGAGGGGTTATGCCACCAATGCCCAGCTTCGCTGATCGGGGGTGACCGGCGCTGGGCGAACGCCGTAAATTTCGTCGACGACGCCCCGGGCCCACCGCATGCGCGGCGCGGCGATCTCGGGGTGGTCGCCATAGGCAGCGGCCACGTCGGCGGCGCAGCCACGGGTGCCGCCATGGGCGCGCACCGCGGAGCGGATCGCGTCGGCGACGTCGGCCGCGGTGGGGCTGCTGCTGGTGGACAGGTGGCTGGTGAACAGCGCTTCCGCGCGAGCGGCGGTGAGCGGGTCAACCTTCGCGATCATCGGACTCATCTCCTTCTTCCTGTGTCGAACGGTTAGACGGCGCAGCGGGTGCGGACTCATCGGTGTCGAACAAAGAAATCACCCTCCTCTTGGGCCGAACGTAACAACGGGGTACGACACAATCGCGGGATGACGGAGACCGATCTCCTCGCCGCGCGACTCGCCGCTAGCGGCTTCACCGACATCGTTTCGCTGGAGCCGGCGGCCGGTGGCGTCGTCGCCCACGCCGGGCTCGCTACCAGGGAAGATGGCACGCGGCTGTTCGCCAAGACCCTCGACGACCCGGGCGCCGACATCTTCGCCGTCGAGGCTGAGGGCCTCCGGGCGCTGGCGGCTGTACCGGGTGTCCACACCCCGGGGGTACGCCTGGCGACGGCCGACCTCCTGGTGCTCGAACCGGTCGAACCGCGCCTCGACACCGCCGAGTTCTGGGCGACACTGGGGCACATGGTGGGGACGCTGCACACCACGACGGGGTCCGAACGGTTCGGCTGGCACCGCGACGGATGGCTCGGGCGGCTGCCGCAGACCAACACGTGGAGCGACGACGGGCACGCGTTCTTCGCCGAGCACCGCCTCCTGCGGTGGTTGACCGAGCCGCTGGTATCGGCCGCGCTCGACGCCGACGACCGCCGCGCGCTGGAGCATCTGTGCGATCGACTGCCGGATCTAGTACCCGATCAGCCCGCCGCCCTCACGCACGGTGACCTGTGGACGGGCAACGTGCTCGCGGACGCCGCGGGTTTGCCCGTGCTGATCGATCCTGCCGTCTCGTACACGTGGCCTGAGGTGGATCTGAGCATGATCTGGTCGTGTGACCGGCCGGCTCCGTCCGAGGCATTCTTCGACGTGTACGAGGAGGTCGCGTGGCCGCATGATGGTTGGCGCGACCGGATGCCGCTGCTTCACTTGCGCGAACTGCTCAGCCAGATCGCGCACGGCGACGGCGAGTGGGGTGCTCTCGATGTGATTCGCAAGACGATCGCGCCGTTCCGGAGGGTGAGGGCATGAGCAGCGACGAGGTGACGCTCACCAATCTCGACCAGCCTCTGTTCGAGGGGTCTGGTGCGACCAAGCGGGATCTTGTCGAGTACCTCGACGCGATGCACGACCGGATCATCCCCGAGCTGCGGGACCGGCCGCTGTCGGTGATCCGGGTACTGCGTGGGCAGAAGCCGTTCATGCAGAAGAACGTGCCCAAGTACACGCCGGAGTGGGTGCGGACGGTGACGATGTGGGCGGAGTCCTCGCACCGCGACGTCTCTTATGCGTTGTGCGACGACCGGCGGACGCTGATGTGGTTCGCGAACCAGCGCGCGATCGAGTATCACCCGGCGCTGATGCGCACCGAGCGGCGAGACCGGCCGACGCACCTGGTGCTCGACCTGGATCCGCCGGAGGGCTCCGGCGATGGCGTTCCCGCGTTCCGGCAGGCGGTGCGGGCGGCGCTGCTGGTCCGGCAGGCGCTGACCGACGTAGGTTTGGCCGGGGCGGTCAAGACGAGCGGCGCCAAGGGCGTACACGTGTTCGTACCGGTGGCGGACACCCCCTTCGACGACGCCGCGGCCGCCACCCGGGCGATCGCGGCGCGCGCCGAGCGGCTCGACCCGGTGCTCGCGACCACGGCGTTCATCCGTGAGGATCGCGGCGGCAAGGTCTTCATCGACTCGACCCGGGCGGGCGGCGCGACGGTGGTGGCGGCGTACAGTCCACGCCTGCGCCCTGGTGTGCCAGTGTCGTTTCCGGTGGCCTGGGACGACGTCGAGTCGGTGGTGCCGGCCGACTTCACGATCCACACGGCGCCGGGGCTGCTGGCGGGCGCCAACCCGTGGGCCGAGCGGCTCCCGTCGCCGCAGCACCTTCCTGAAGCGCTGGTGGCGGAGGGGCACACGATCCCGATCGCCCGAGTGCAGGCCATGCACGAGGGCAAACGCCGAGCCCGAGCCCGCCGCCCCGACCAGTAACGCTCCGCTTTCCCAGCACTCCGCCCGCGGACCCCGCTCTGCGCGCGCGGCCCGCCCTGCGCACGCTCTGCGCGCGGCTCGCTCTGCGCGCGACGTGCTCCGCGTGCGCGGCTCGCTGTGCGCACGCGCCGCGCGGCTCGCTCTGTGTGCGCTGCCCGCGCTTGCCGGGTGCTTGCCGCCGATCAAGGGCGAATGCACGTGGTTGGATCTCTTTCCGCGTGCATTTGCCCTTGATCGCTGAAGATGTCCTTGATCGGCGGCGGCGAGCCAGGGGCGCTGGCTCCGCGTCAAACCCGATCACCGCGGCGGGCCCGGCGCCGCTAGGCGCCGCCACCCGACCGGATCGTCCCGATCCGCGCAACGCGCCGTCCGGCCTCGCGCTTGACTCAACGGCGTTGCTTCCTTGATCGCGGGTCTGGCGCCTCCGGGCGAGGCCCGAGGGGCGTCGGACGCCGCGATCTTGCAGTTGTCACGGCCCAAACCGGGCATTCCGCCATGACAACTGCAAGATCGCGGCGAGGGCTGTCGCCGCGCCTCGGCGTGCGACGCAGCGCACGCCCCGAAGCGACGTCGATCAAGGAGATCTGCATGGATCAAGGGCAAAGACATGCGGAAGAGAGATCCAACCACGTGCATTCGCCCTTGATCGGCGGCAAAGGCGCCGCGCGCGGTGCGGAGCGGCGCCGCGCGCCGACGCAACGTGGGACACATCTGCGGATCGAATGATGTGTCTATGCCCGAGATGAGGTGATCATCCGACGTACCCTGGCGACCATGCTGGTTTGGCCTGGGCGCCGCTATCCATTGGGCGCGACATACGACGGGGTAGGCACAAACTTCGCAATCTACTCAGAGGTGGCTAAAGGCGTAGACCTCTGCCTGTTCGCCCCAGACGGTACGGAGCAGCGGATCGAGCTGACCGAGGTCGACGCGTTCGTCTGGCATGTCTTCCTCACCGGCGTGGAGCCGGGCCAGCGGTACGGCTTCCGCGTGCGCGGGCCCTATGATCCCGGCCGAGGGCTGCGGTGCAACCCCAACAAGCTGCTCCTCGACCCGTACGCCAAAGCGGTCGACGGGGACGTGTCGTGGCACCCGTCGCTGTACGGGTACGACATGGAACACCCGGAGCGCATGTCGGAAGCGGACTCGGGCCCGCACATGCCGAAGGCGGTCGTCGTCAACCCGTACTTCGACTGGGGCAACGACCGCCCGCCCCGGACTCCGTACCACGACACGCTCATCTACGAGGCGCACGTCAAGGGGCTCACCTGGCGGCACCCTGACATCCCCGAGGAGTTGCGCGGCACCTACGCCGCCATCGCGCACCCGGTGATGATCGACCACTTGACCCGGCTCGGTGTCACCGCGATCGAGCTGATGCCGGTGCACCAGTTCGTGCACGATCATCGCCTCGCCGAGCAGGGCAAGCGTAACTACTGGGGCTACAACACCATCGGATACTTCGCGCCCTACCACGGATACTCGGCCATGGGCCACCTCGGGCAGCAGGTGCAGGAGTTCCGCGGCATGGTGCGCGCGCTGCACGCCGCCGGCATCGAGGTGATCCTCGACGTGGTCTACAACCACACCGCCGAGGGCAACCATCTCGGACCGACGCTGGCCTTCAAGGGCATCGACAACGCCGCCTACTACCGGCTGGCCGACAACGCACCGCAGCAGTACCTGGATTACACCGGCTGCGGCAACAGCCTCAACATGCGCGGCCCGCAGACACTGCAGCTCATCATGGACTCGCTGCGGTACTGGGTCGAGGAGATGCACGTCGACGGGTTCCGCTTCGACCTGGCGGCCGCCCTGGCCCGCGAGTTCTACGAGGTCGACCGGCTATCGACGTTTTTCGAGGTGGTGCAGCAGGATCCGGTCGTCAGCCGGGTCAAGCTTATCGCCGAGCCGTGGGACATCGGGCCCGGTGGCTACCAGGTGGGCAACTTCCCTCCACTCTGGACGGAGTGGAACGGCAAGTTCCGCGACACCAGCCGGGACTTCTGGCGCTCCGCGCCGGTACTCGCCGAGTTCGCCAGCCGGATCAGCGGCTCGGCCGACCTGTACCAGGATGATGGGCGCCGGCCATTCCACAGCATCAACTTTGTCACCTGCCACGACGGGTTCACGCTCGCGGATCTGGTGTCCTACAACGATAAGCACAACGAAGCCAACGGCGAGGACAACCGGGACGGCGAAAGCTACAACCGATCGTGGAACTGCGGTGTCGAGGGTCCCACGGACGACGCGAACATTCTCGCGCTGCGCGCCCGGCAACGGCGCAACTTCCTCGCCACGCTCCTGCTCTCGCAAGGCGTGCCGATGCTGAGCCACGGCGACGAGCTTGGCCGCACCCAGCACGGAAACAACAACGGGTACTGCCAGGACAACGAACTGTCCTGGGTGGACTGGGACAATGTGGACGAGCAGATGCTGGAGTTCGTCCGGCGGCTCACCGCGTTCCGGGCTCGGCACAAGGTGTTCCGGCGACGGCGCTTCTTCACCGGCCGCCTCGTCCAGTCGCGCAACGCCGCCACACCCGTCGCCGACATGGAGTGGTTCACACCGGACGGCCGGCAGATGAACGGCACCGACTGGGACAGCGACGTCGGGGCGCTCGCGGTATTCGTCAACGGCGACGGCATCAAGGAGCGTGGCCGGTACGGCGAACGCCAGTGTGACAACTCGTTCCTGCTGTGCTTCAACGGCCACCACGAGCCGGTCGACTTCGTGCTCCCACCGGAGGAGTACGCCGAGAAGTGGCAGACGGTCGTCGACACCGCCGACGCCGGGCCGTCCACACCCGCGATGGTGGGTGCGGGTGCGCGAATCCGCGTGCCTGAGCGCTCATTGCTGGTTCTCGACCGGGCGGTCTGAGGATGAAGCCGGCAAGCACCTATCGCGTCCAGGTGCGGCCGGACTTCGATCTGCACGCCACCGCCGACCTCGCCGACTACCTCGCCGCGCTCGGCGCCACCCACCTCTACACCGCACCGCTGCTCACCGCCGCACCCGGCTCCACACACGGATACGACGTGGTCGATCACTCCCGGGTCAACCCGGAGTTGGGCGGCGAGCCGGGCCGGGAACGGCTGGTCGACGCGCTTCGTGCCCATGGGCTCGGCCTGGTCGTCGACATCGTGCCCAACCACATGGGCGTCGCCGTGCCGGCGGCGAACGCGGCCTGGTGGGACGTGCTGCGTCGCGGGCGCGAGTCACGGTTCGCGGGCTGGTTCGACATCGACTGGTCGCGCGGTCCGCTCCGGCTTCCGGTACTGGCCGACGACCCGAACGCGCTGGATGACCTGAAGGTCGTCGACGGCGAGTTGGTGTACCAGGAATCGCGTTTCCCCATCGCCGACGGCACCGGTGACGGCGAACCCAAGGACGTGCACCGGCGCCAGCACTACCGGCTGATCTCGTGGCGGCTCGGTGACACCGACGTCAACTACCGGCGGTTCTTCGCGGTGTCCACATTGGCCGGTCTGCGCGTCGAGGACCCGGCGGTCTTCGAGGCCACCCATCGGGAGGTACTGCGCTGGGCGCCGGACGGCATCCGCGTGGACCATCCGGACGGGCTGCGCGACCCCGCCGGCTACCTGGCGAGGCTGCGAAAGGCGGCGCCGCACGCGTGGCTGCTCGTCGAGAAGATCCTGGAAACGGGCGAGCAGCTGCCCCGCGAATGGCCGGTCGACGGCACCACCGGGTACGACGCGCTCGGCGAGGTGTGCGGCCTGTTCGTCGACCCGGACGGCGAAGAGCCCCTGCACCGGCTCGCCGGTGAGCCCTCCTGGCCCGGCATCAGGTACCAGGGCAAGAAGCGCGCCGCCACCACCCTGCTGGCCGCCGAACTGGGCCGCCTCGCCCAGCTCGCGCCCAACGTGCCGCACGCCGCCGAGGCGCTCGCCGAGTTGGCGGCCGCCTTCGAGGTGTACCGCTCCTACCTGCCCGCGGGCGCCCGCCACCTCGCCTCCGCCCGCACCGAAGCCGTACGGAGGCGGCCGGACCTAGCCGAGGCGCTCGCCTCGCTCAGCACCCGTCTCGCCGACCCGGCCGACGAGTTGGCTCAGCGGTTCCAGCAGTACACGGGCGCGGTCATGGCCAAAGGCGTGGAGGACACCGCGTACTACCGCCACACCCGGTTCGTCGCGCTGAACGAGGTGGGCGGTGACCCGGCCCGCTTCGGCGTAACGCCGGAGGCGTTCCATCGGGCGGCCGCCGTGCGACAACGCGACTGGCCGCGCGGCATGACCGCACTGTCCACACACGACACCAAACGCTCCGAGGACGTGCGGGCGCGGCTGGCGGTACTGTCAGAAATGCCGGCGGAATGGGCGGCGACGCTGCGCCGGTGGACGCGGGCCGCGCCGCTTGCCGACGCGAGCCTCGCGCTGTTGCTCTGGCAGACGGTGGCGGGCGCGTGGCCGGTCGAGCGCGAGCGCTTGCACGCGTACCTCGAAAAAGCCGCCCGGGAGGCCGCGACCAGCTGGGCGAACCCTGACGTGGCGGCAGAGGCCGCGCTGCACGCGGCGGCCGACCGGGCCTACGACGACCCGGACCTGCGCGCGGACATCGACGCGTTCGTCGCGACGATCACACCGTACGGCTGGACGAACTCGCTCGGGCAGAAGCTCGTGCAGCTCGCCATGCCAGGCGTGCCCGACACCTACCAGGGCACGGAACTGTGGGACTACTCCCTGGTCGACGCCGACAACCGCCGGCCGGTCGACTTCGCCCTCCGGCGGGAAATGTTGCGCCGGATCGACGCCGGGTGGCTGCCGCCCGTCGACGCCACGGGCGCCGCCAAGCTCCATGTCACCAGCCGCGTGCTCCGCGCCCGCCGGGATCACCCGTTCGACCGCTACGAACCGGTAGCCGTCGAGGGGCCGGCCGCCGAGCACGCGTTCACCTTCGATCGGGGCGGCGTTGTCGTGATCGCCACCAGATTGCCGGTGAAGTTGGCATTTCGGGGCGGCTGGGGCGGCACTAAGCTGGCGTTGGCGCCGGGGCGGTGGGGCGATGTGCTTACCGGACGCACATGGCAAGCCCGGCGGGTGCCGCTGTCCGACATGCTGTCCGCCTATCCAGTAGCGCTCCTGGTGGTGAAATCGTGACCAGGTTCAGTGTGTGGGCTCCTGACGCGCCGACGATGCGCGTGCGGGTCGCCGGAACCGACCATCCAATGACCCTGCAAGACGCCGGCTGGTGGCGTGTCGAGGTCGACTGCGCCACGCACGGCGCCGACTATTCGTACCTGCTGGGCGATTCCGAAGACGCGCTGCCCGATCCGCGTTCGCGCTGGCAGCCGCATGGAGTGCACGGCCCGAGCCGCACCTACGACCACGCGGCGTTCCGCTGGACAGACGGTGACTGGGCGGGCCGCGAGCTGACCGGCGGCGTGGTCTACGCGATGCACGTGGGAGCGTTCACACCGGAGGGCACGTTCGACGCGGCGATCGACAAGCTCGACCACCTGACGGCGCTGGGCGTCGACGCGGTCGAGCTGCGCCCCGTCAACGTCGAGCGCGGGCCGCTGCACTACACCGCTTGTTGGTACACGCCGCACCCCACCTACGGCGGCCCCGACGGCCTCAAGCGCTTCGTCGACGCCTGCCACGCGCGCGGCATCGCCGTGGTGCTCGACCTGCACTACGACCACGTCGAGGCCAGTTCGCCCCGACTGGGGCCGTACCTCGCCGACGTCGTCAACACCTGGGGCCACACGCTCGCGCTCGACGGGCCGCACGCCGACGGCATCCGCAGCTTCATCGTCGACAACGTGTCGATGTGGCTGCGCGACTACCACGCCGACGGCATCCGGCTCGACGCCGCGCACACGCTGATCGACCGCCAGGCGATGCGGCTGCTGGAGGAGCTGACCATCCAGGTCGAGACCATGTCCGCCCGGCTCGGCCGCCCGCTGTCACTGATCGCCGGCTCAGACCGCGTCGGCGCACGCCTGATCACGCCGCGCTCCGCGCCCGGCGACCTCGCCGCGCTCTGGGAGCCGGAAGACCCGCTCGACCGCAGCTACCGGGCCGAGTTCGGCACGCTGGAGCAGCTGTTCACGATCCTGCGCCAGCGATACTCCGACGTGGGCGGCACCGACCGGCCGCTGACCGCGCTCTCCCCCGGCATGCTGCGACTCGGCGCCACCCTGCTGATGACCGCGCCGTCCACGCCGGTCATCCAGATGGGCGAGGAGTGGGCGGCCCGTCCGCCCGGCGAGACCGGAGCGCACTGGCCGGCCCACGAGGCGCGAGCCCTGTCGAGCCTCGACTGGTCAGAGCTGGACAAGCGCGAGCACAGCGACATGTTCGACCTGTACCGGCGGCTGATCGCGATGCGGCGCGCGCACCCCGACCTGTCACAGCCGATGCTGCGCCGCTCCGACGTCTGGCACGGTGCCAGCTTCCTCGCGATCCGGCGCGGCCGCAGCGTGGTCGTCACCAACCTGCGCCGCACGCCGCAACGGGTCAACCTGCACGGCACCGCCCGCTCCGTCCTGGTCGCGACCGAGCCCGGGTTGGCACTGGTCCACGACTCAGCCGACCTGCCCGGCGAGTCAGCGGCGGTAGTGTCCTGCGCCCGCTTCGACCGCTAACAGCGAGAGTGCGTCCCCGCCCCCCGCACGCCCAGCGCCCGGCGTCCGGCGTCCGCGCGGTCCGCACGGTCCGGCCGCGCCTGGCCTCCGCGCGCGGCCCGCGCTTTTCCCGTCGATCAAGGGCGAACGCACGTGGTTGGATCTCTTTTCCGCGTGCATTCGCCCTTGATCGACGGAGGTTTCCTTGATCGACGCGCCACCGCCGGACGCACCGCCGCCCGGCGACGCACCGCCGCCCAGCGACGCGCCGCCACCTGGTAACGCACCGCCGCCGGACGCGCCGCCGCCCGGCGACGTGCCAGCGCTCGTGCGCGCCGCGCGCGCCGCAGCGGCCGCGCTCGGCTTCACCATGGCCTGCGACGACCACACCGGCTCGCTGCTGCGCACGCTCGCCGCCAGCAAGCCCGGCGGCCGCTTCCTAGAGATCGGCACCGGCACTGGCGTCGGCGCCGCGTGGCTGCTAGCCGGGATGACCCCCGACGCGAGGCTGACCACCGTCGAGGTCGACCCGACGACCGCCGCGACGGCGCGCGACGTCCTCAGTACAGACCCCCGCGCGCAGGTCACCGTCGCCGACGCACGATCGTGGCTGATCGGGTACTCAGGCCCGCCCTTCGACCTCGTCTTCGCCGATTGGATGACCGGCAAATTCGAGGACCGCGACCTGCTGCTGCGCCACCTCGCGCCCGGCGCCCTCTACATCGTGGACGACCTGCTCCCCCACCCCACCTGGCCCGCGGAGCACCATGAGCGCGTGGCGACCTTCCGCGCGGACCTAGCGCGCGACGCCCGCCTCCTACCCACGCTGATCGACTGGTCAACGGGCGTCGCGGTCGCGGCCATCCGTTTGAAGGTCTAAACCAGGATCTGGGCTGCCGCGACGTCCGCCGCGGTAGATGCCGTTGCTCCCGCGGCCTCACCCTCCGCGCCCAGTCACGCCCAAGATCCCAACAGAATCCCTGTTTTTGTCGCCTCTAACGCCCCCGGAGGCCGCAATATCAGGGATTTCGCTGCCACGTCCGCGCGGTTTGTGAAGCCGCAGAGGGTGAGGCCGCGGGAGCAACGGCCTGGGGCATGACGGGCGCCGCGGTAGCCCAATGTCTCTTGGGCTAGATCGGGTCCGGCGCGTCGATCAACAAGCCCTAGCCCTGCGGGCCACCCACAGGTGGGTGAAAGAGGGCAACCCAGCCCGCGCCCGTCCTCTCCCCGGCGCCGCCGCCCGCCCGTGACGGCGTGTCGCCACGCCCCGCACGCCGATCAAGGACGAACGCACGTGGTTGGATCTCTTTCTCCGCGCGCGTCCGCCCCCACGCCAGCCCGGCACGGCGTGTCGCCACGCCCGGCACGACGATCAAGGGCGAATGCACGCGGTTGGATCTCTTTTCCACGTGCATTCGCCCTTGATCCATGCGATTGGCCTTGATCAGCGCGCAGGGCGCAGGGCGTGGCGACACGCCGCCGGCGGCGATGCCAACCCCTCAAACCCGGCCAGCCCCGACCGCGACGACGCGCCGCCTCACACCCCGGAGACCTCTTCGGCGATCAAGGCCATGTGCGTGGATCAAGGGCGAACGCACGCGGAAAAGAGATCGAACCACGTGCGTTTGCCCTTGATCGGCGGCAAAAGCCGCCGCGCGGGCGGCAAAAGCGCCGCGCGGACGGCAGAGCCGCGCGCAGGGGCGGCGGAGGTTAGTGGGGTGGGATGAAAGCGAAGATGGTCGCCGTCGAGCCGGAGCCGGCCTTGTGGATCGGGCCGCCGGCCAGGACCCAGGCGCCGGTCACCGGCAGCGCGGCCAGGTTGGCGAGGTTTTCCAGGCTGATCCGGTGCTCCTGGTAGAGCGCGACCGACACCGCGAAATCGGTGTCGACGCCACGGTCGGGGCTGAACGTGTCGGTGCCGAGCGCGCCTCGGGTCGCCAGCCGGCCGGTGTCGATCAGCCACTGCGCCGCCTCGATCGTGAACCCTGGCTGGTGGATCACGCCCTCATTGTCGAGGTTCGGGTAGGCGGGCGTGCCCCACTTGTCCTCCCACCCGGTCCACAGGATCACCGCCGCGCCGGACGGGATGCGCCCGTGCCTGCGCTCGAACCGCCGCAGGTCGTCGACCGTCACCCCGTAGTCCGGGTCGGCGGCCGCCTTGCGGCGGATGTCGACCTTGACCGCCGGCAGGAACAGGTCGCCCGGGTCCAGGTCGTCGGCCAGCAGCCCGCCCTCCTGGAAGTGGCCGGGCGCTCCCCAGTGCGTGCCGGTGTGCTCCCCCTCTTCGACATACTGCATGTAGAACCCGTCCTGCGGGATCGTCGTCATCACCGTCAGGCGGAACTCGGGGTCGCCGGGGAAGACGCTGGTCGTCGCGGGATCGTTGACGTGCGAGAGGTTCACGAGCGTGAGCGCGCCGAGCCCGTGCTTGCCAGCCGCCTCCGCGGGGGCGGCGCCACCCACCATCGCGCCGAGCACGCCGGCAGCCGCCGTGCTCACCATCTGTCGTCGTCTCATGTGGTCAAACTATGCCCGACGTCCACTGCGGACACTCGGCCGATCAGCGGGTGCTGACCGGCCGTCGCATCGAGTTCCTGCGGCACCCGAATCATCAGTACCACCAATAGGGCGACCGCGATGCCGGCGGCCACGTGCTTGCGGTGGCGGCGATGCTCGTACGCGTGCCACCAGGCGACCGCGGCCTCGGCCAGCGGGCGGGCCTCCGGCCGGCGGGTCGTGCTGACCTGCGACGCCAGCCGCAGCGCGACGCTCGACCACGGCGGCGGCATGCGGTACGGGGCCGGGGCGGCGTCGCCCGGGCCGACCAGCACCTCCACCTCGACGGGGCCGAGTTGGGGCGGCTGCCACCGTTCCGAGCGGCGGGCGAAGGAACGAGCGAGGTACAGGTCAGCGGCACGGGTCTCGCCCAGCCACACCCGTGACAACTCCAGCCATCGCCACCGTCCCGCCACGTCAGCCAGCACGTCCGGGTAGAGCAGGTCGGCGTCGTGCTCGTCGCCGACCACCCGCGCGGACTCGCGGCGCAGCGCGTCGAGGTGCCGCTCGACGAACGCCACGTACTCCGGCGGAGGCTCCGTCCCCATGCGGGGCATGGCTTCATTTTCGCTTGCCGGCATACAATTTGGCATGCCTGCGGGTGGGCTCCTGCGCCTTACCTGCGCGGTGCTCCTGACGGGGGAGATCGCCGCGACGGCTGACTGCGGCGGCATCCGCGTCGATCCGCCCGTGCGGCCGCCCGCTACGACAGCGCCCGCCGAGCCCGCCCGTCCACCCGACCCGGCGGCCCGCTGCTTCGGCCCCACCGCCGTCAACGTGCCGATGACCACCGCCGATGGCGTGCGGCTGGCCGGTGTGCGGCTCGGTTCCGGCCCGCGCGGGCTGGTGCTCATCCACCAGGAAGACGGCGACATGTGCCAATGGCACCGGTACGCGCCGCGGTGGGTCGCGCAGGGGTACCACGTGCTGGTGTTCGACCTGCGATGCTTCGGTTTCAGCGAGTGCGGCGCCGTCGACGACTACGTGGCCGATACGACGATCGCGGTGGCCACGCTGCGGGCGGCGGGCGCGGCCGAGGTGGTCGTCGTCGGCGCCGGCGTCGGCGCGGGCGTCGCCCTGGTCGCCGGTGCCCACCTCGGAGACCAGGTGAGCGGGGTGGTGGCGCTGTCGGTGCCGAGCCTCACCGAGCCCGCCGCGCCGGCGGGGCGCGATCCGCGTACACCGCTGGCGGCGCGCACGGCGTTTCGCGTGCCGCTGCTGCTCGTGTACACCGAACGTGATCGCAACGCGATGTCGGCCCGCTCGGCGACCCGGTTCGTCAACGAGTCGCCGAGCCCCGACAAGCGGCTGGCCGCCTTCAGCGGCACGGCACACGGGGTCAACATGCTGCACACCGGTGGGGAGATTCCGGTACTGGTGGAGGGCTTCCTGAGGGCCCACACAGCGTGAGCGGCGCCCATTCCCGCTTGCTGATCACCTCGACGCCGGGCGTGGCGAAGTAGGGGTCCGCTGCCAGCACCTCGTCGAGCTCACGTGTCTGAAAAATGAGCACCGCACCCGACCCGTCGGCCAGCGGGCCGGCCATCCGCACGACACCGGCACGGTGCAGCTCCGCCAGGCGTTCCCGGTGCGCGGGACGGGCAGCGAGCCGCTCCGGCGCGTCCGTAAACCTCAGCTCCACGATCCACATGCCGGCACCGTACGGGCGGGCGGCGGCCGGGCGCTGTATCACTGGATACATGACCGGATTCGCTGGCGCTCGCTCCGCTCGCGCGGGTCATGCGCCCTTGACGCCTCCCTGTAGCCGCCAGTCGCTACGGTCGCTGCGCTCCCTCCGCTTTGTGGCGGCTGCGGGAGGCGGCGCATGACCTCACTGGCGACGATCCCGGCGTTCGCGGCGCTCGACGCTCGCACGCTGGTCGCGCTCGAGCGCGAGAGCCATCCCATCCGGTACGCCGCCGGCGCCGTGATCCGCCCCGCGACCGCGCCCGGTGTGGTCTGCTCGGGGCCGGTCATCTTGTTGACGCGCGGCACGATCGTCGCCGCGTATCCGGCCGCGTCCGGCGGGCAGTTCTGGGCGGGGCGCTGGGACGGCCCGGCGATCGTCGACAAGCCGGCCGCTCTCGGTGGACCTACGCCGTCCGGTGCATTGCTGGCGACGACGGCCGTGACCGGCAGGGTACTGCCCGCAGCCCGCTTCCTGCGCCTGCTCGACGAGCAGCCGTCCGTACGCCGGCACGTGCTCGGCAAGCTGGCCGCCGACGCGCTGGCACAGCGGCAGCGCATGGCCGACGCCGTCACGCTGCCCGCGGTGGCGCGGGTGGCGCGGTCGCTGCTCGCGGAGGGGACGTGGCGAGGCTCCCAGGAGGAGTTGGCTCGGGTACTGGGCCTGAGCCGCGTCACCGTCAACCGGGTCCTGGGCCGCCTGGCGGCCGCGTCCGCGGTCCGCCTGACCGAGGGTGGCGTAAGAGTGGTCAATCCGACCCGTTTGGCGACCTACACCTGACCCGCCTGCCCCCGGCGCGCCCGCGGAATCGCGCGGCGCCCGTACTGGGCGTCGTCGATCAAGGAGATTCGCGTGGATCAAGGGCGGATGCACGCGGAAATGAGATCCAACCACGTGCGTTCGCCCTTGATCGGCGAGAAAAGGGCGGCGCGCGGGGCGCGCGGCGGGGCGGGGGTTAGCCCACGGGGGCGGTTAGGCCCTGAAGGGGGCGGGGCGGGCCGTACAGGTAGCCCTGGCCCAGGCGGCATCCCAAGCGGGCCAGGGCACCCGCCCGCGATACCGTCTCGACGCCCTCGGCGACGACCGCCACCTGCAACTCGGCGCAGATCGCCAGTACCGAGCGGCAGAGCGCCTCGGCCCGCTCCGGCTCGGTCTCGATGTCGGTGAGCGCCGCGTCGAGTTTCACCACGTCGACCGGCAACGCGTGCAACTGGGCGAGCGCGTTGAAGCCGGACCCGAAGTCGTCCAGCGCGACCCGTACACCTCGGGCTCGGATGCGGCGCGCGGCGGCCGCGGCGGCGGGCAGGTCGGTGATCCGGCTGGTCTCGGTGATCTCCAGGACGAGCCGGCTGGGCCGCAGCCCGTGTGCGGCGAGGGCGCGGTCGAGCGCCGCCTCCAGCTCCGGGCGTCCCAACCGGCCCGCGGACACGTTCACATGTACGTCGATGGCCTGCCCGTACGTCTCGGCGAGCGCCGCCGCGTCGCCGCAGGCCCTGTCGAGCACGAAGTCGTCGAGGTTGGCGACCAGCCCGGCTCGCTCGGCCACCTTCACGAACACGTCGGGGTCGACCGCGCCGCCAACCGGGTGCGACCAGCGGGCCAGCGCCTCCACGGCCACCGTCGCCGCGTCTTCGAACCGCACGATCGGCTGGTAGTGCACCTCGAACCCGGCCGACGCCGGGTCACCGGTCAACGCCGCCGCCAGCAGGTCGGGCAGGTGCGGGTCGCCGCTGCCGTCGCTGACCCCGGCCTCGTACCGCACGAGCAGGCCCTTGCCGCGGCGCTTGCCCGCGTACATGGCGGCGTCGGCCCGGCGCAGCAACGAATCCGGCGTGAGCATCTCGTCGGCGTCCGGCACGACCACACCGACGCTGCCGCTGACCCGCACGGTGTGCGCGTCGACGGTGAACGGCTCGCTCAACGCGGCGATGATCCGCTCACCGACCCGCTCCGGCACCGTCGGATCACCGTCGAGCAGTATCGCGAACTCGTCGCCGCCCAACCGCGCGACGGCGTCGTCCCGGCGTACACAACCTTGAAGCCGGTCGCCGACGGCGCGCAACAGGCGGTCGCCGGCCGCGTGCCCGAGGCCGTCGTTTACCAGCTTGAAGTCGTCGAGGTCGACGAAGAGCAGCGCGACGGGCTGCCCGTGCAGCCGGTGCCGGTCGACGGCGTGCTGCAGGCGTTCACGGAAGAGCGCCCGGTTGGCGAGGCCGGTGAGCGGATCGTGAAACGCCTGGTAGGCAAGGCGCTGCTGACCTTCGGAGACCCGGGCGAGCAGCGCGGTGTTTTCCACCAGCGTCACCATCTGGCGGGCGACCACCAGGCCGAGGCCGAGCCAGCCGACGTAGATCTCCACGCTGGACAGTGCGTGGCCACCGATCGCGCGGATCACGACGAGCAGCCCGGTGGCGATGACGGGCACGTATGGGACGAGCAGGTGCAGCCAGTCCGAACGGCGGCGCGGCGCGGGCACGGGCTCCGGCGGCTGCCGGTCGACGGTGGCGGCACCGGCCAGCGCGATCAACGCGGGTCCGGCGATGAAACCGGTGTTGGCAAGGGGCGACATCGACTCGGCGCCGGTCGCCACCAGGTACGCGTAGACGCAGTCGGACAGCGACAGCGCGACCAGGCCGAGGCCCAGCAGCGAGAGTTGCGGGCGGTAGACCCGCGGCACCGGGCGGGTCGAGAACATCAGCACCACGATGGCGGTCAGCACCAGGTCGGTGATCGGATGGGCGATCGCGACGGCGAACGCGCCGCGCGTCTCCGCCCCGGCCTCGACGACCTTGCCGAGCACCGTCGCCCAGGTCAGCACCAGCAGCGAGGCCACGACGATCAAACCGTCGAGCACCAGCACCGCCCGGTCGCGATGCCGCGACTGCGGGGAGGCGGCGGCCGGTCGCGGCACCGAGGCCGCGATCGACAACAGCGCGAGCAGCGCGAAGACCGGCAGCGAGAGGTACCCGAAGTCAGCCAGCGAAGGCGACGGCAGGTGCTCGGTGCTGAAGATCTGGTACCAGCTCCAGATGATCTGACCGAACGCCCAGCCGGCCATGCCCAGCGCCATGAACCGGCGCCACGAGCGCTCCGCGCCGGTGAGCCGGCGGGCGGTCCAGGCGCAGGTCGCCACGGCAGCCAGGGCCGCCGCCAGCTGGGCCCCGTTGTCGAGGGCCGCCACGGCGCGGGCCGGCAGCCAGCCACTGCTGTTGACGCCAACTATCGCGGCGACGGCTGTCAGCGTCACCGTGACACGGGCATAGAGACGTGTCAGTCCACCCCTCCCCTGGCAGACTCGAGCACCCCCGCACGACCGGAGTAACGTACCGCAACCAAGCGCCGGGCGTGGTCAGGCGCCGCCAGTCACGTCCGCGATGATCACCGTTACGTTGTCGGGGGCGCCGGCCCGCAGCGCGAGGTCGACCAGGCGCTGTGCGCAGTCCGGCGGCTCGGGGTACGCGCCCAGCGTCTCCGCGATCGTCTCGTCTGAGACCACATTGGACAGACCATCGCTGCAGAGCAGCCAGCGGTCGCCGTCGACGGGACGCATGTACGTGAACGACGGGGTCGCGTCGCCGCCCTGGATCGCCTGGGTCACCACCGCCCGGCGCGGGTGGCTGCCGGCCTCCTCGCGCGTGATCACGCCCTCGTCGACCAGCATCTGGACGAAGGTGTCGTCGCGGGTCATCTGCCGCAGTTCCCCATCGCGCCGCAGGTACGCCCGCGAGTCGCCGACGTGCCCCAGTACCAGTGCGCTGCCGGTGAAGAGCACCGCCGTCAGCGTCGTACCCATGCCCTCGCGGTTCGGATCTTCGGCCACCGCGGCCCGGATGCGACTGTTGGCCTCGTCGAGCGCGTCCCGCAGCGCGGCGATGAGCCCATCATCGGCTATCTCTATGTCCAGCCCGGCGATGACATCGATGACGATGCGGCTGGCGAGGTCTCCGGCGGCCATCCCACCCATGCCGTCTGCCACGGCGAGCAGGCGCGGCCCGGCGTGTACCGAGTCCTGGTTCGCACTGCGAACCAAGCCGGTGTCACTCACCGCCGCGTAGCGGAGCTTGAGGGTCATGGCAGGCAGCCTGCCAGGGTGGGGGCAGGCATGTCTCTAGTAGATCACCTCAACGACCGAGAAGTACCGAAAATCCGTGTTTGTTCTTCTCCCCTTTTGGGGAGCGCAGAACCGTCCACAAAGGTGCCGCACCCGGGTTACCTCACACCCTGTTGTCGTGAAAAGCTATGGCGCGTGGTGGGTGGTCAGGCGTCAGTGATTAACCGGTGTCCCTGTTGTGGCTACCGGACAGGGTGCATAACGTGCCCGGTCTGTTTCTGGACCGACCCGGGGCAGGCCGATCCGAGCGCCTTCGTGGCGGTCGGCGGCCCAAATGGCGACCTCAGTCTCAACGAGGCACGGCTCAATTTCGCGCTGTACGGCGCGAGCCACCCGCGCTACCGCGAGGTGGTCCGCAAGCCCCGTCCAGACGAGATCCCATAGGGCGAGGAGCGAGCTAGCGCGGCGACGCCTTTCCGGCGGCGCCGCGCACGTTTACCTGCGCGGACGCGGCCGCCGCCGGAAAGGCGTCGCCTTTCAGCGCTGCGCGAGCGACCGAGCCCAGCAAGCACAGCGTCGCCTTTCAGCGCTGCGCGAGCGACCGAGCCCAGCAAGCACAGTCACCTCAACCAGTCCAGCAGGCGGTCGCCTTGCTGCCATATGGTCAGCGCCGAGAAGACGCCGAAGAGCGCCACCGCCCAGGCGAGCGCGGCCACCCGGTACGACCGCGGCTTGATCTCGTCGGGCAGCACCCGCCGATTCAGTACCAGCAGCAGGATCGAGTACAGGAACATCATCAGCCCGCCCACGCAGGCCGAGATGACGAGCAGCGGCAGCGGCTGGTCGAACCCGGCCAGCAGGATCGCGCAGCCCAGCACCACCAGGCCCCACACCAACGCGAAATAGATCCTGCTCTCGGAGACGCGCCGCAGGTACGACGTCTTCAGCACGTCGGCGGCCAACCGGCTGGTGTAGTCGACGATGCCCATCGCCGCGGCGAACAGTGAGATCGCGCCGATGAGCCAGAAAAGCACACCGAACCACGGCGCGACGAGCTCCTTGAGCCGCTCCCCCTCGACCTCGAGGAACGCGACGCTGTTGGCAAGCCCGGGCACGCCGTACACGGTCGAGTAGGCGAGCATCGACATCAGCACGATCGTCACGAACGAGATCAGTACGAACGTGGCGAGCTGCTCCTGGTTCGCGACCTTCCACCAGCGCCGCCACCGCACCAGGTTGTCAGGGGTCGGCTCGAAAACGTACCCGGCACGGTCCGGCGCCGCCTCCTCCTGCCCCGTCACCGGGCTGACCAACCGCGGCACGTAGGCGCCCATCCCGTACCGCTTGTCGCGGATCCAGTTGCTCTGGCAGAGGTTCTGGCCGCCGCCCGCACCCGCGAACACCAGCGCCGAGAGCATGAGCGCGAACCCCAACTCGGTCGGGAACTCCGGCGACGTGACGGTGCTGGGCAGCTCCTGCCACGCGTCGACCGAGATCGCGAACACCACCGCCACCACGATGAAGAGCACCACGAGGCCGACCTTGACGAACTCGACCCGCTCCAGCGCGTTGTAGATCACGGGCGCCAAGGTGAGCGTCGCGCCGATCACCAGCAGCAGGCACACCGCTATCCACTTGGGTTCGCCGCCGAAGATGTACGTGATCATGGTGGCCGAACTCGACGCCCATCCCGGCCACAGGTTCGCGAAGTACACCATGATCGCGAAGACCAGGCCCCAGTGCCGCCAGAACCGGGAAAATCCAGTCAACGCGGTCTCGCCCGTCGCCAGCGTGTACCGCTCGATCTCCATGTTGATGAAGTACTGCGTGATGATGCCGACCGCCGCCGCCCAGAGGAAAACCAGCCCCACCTGCGACGCGATGTACGGGAAAAGAATGAACTCGCCGGAGGCGAGTCCCACGCCGGCCGCGACCACTCCAGGTCCGATGATGCGCCAGGGAGAGGACGGCAAGTCCGGCAGGTCGCGTACCGTCACGCCCGGTAGATGGCGCGTCGGAAATCGATCAGCGGCGGTCTGCGTCATGGATCGTCAATACCCAGGCGACGTCCGACACATTCCCGCAAACTGTCAGCTAGCACGCAGAAACAAACCTGAGTCTTCACGCAGTATGCGTAGATGACAGGCGAGCAGTTTGGCGTGCAGACGACGTTCCTCGTGGCGCTGCTCGCGATGCTGATAGGCCACCAGGTCGGCGATCACGTCGCGCAGACCGACAAGCAGGCCATATGCAAGTCGATGGGCGGCTGGGCCGGGGCGCGGGCGCTCGCCGGACACATCACCAGCTACCACCTGACCGTCTTCGGCGTGCTCGCCGTCACGGCGTACACATTGGACGTCTCACTGTCGCCGACGGGCGTGGCGGCGGGGCTCGCGTTCAGCGTGGTGACTCACGCGGTGCTCGACCTGCGCTTCCCGGTACGCCATATTTTGCGCCTGACCCGCTCCCCCGCCTTCGCCGAACAAACGACTCCGGTCTCCGGCATGTACGTGGCCGACCAGGCCCTCCACTGGCTAGCCCTCCTGATCTCCGCCCTCATGATCGCCCGCCTCTAAGTTTCGTGATCAGGGCTGTGAACAGTCCGAGTCGCCTACCCATCGTGCGCAGGCGCCGCGCAGCGACTCGGACCGTTCATCCCTCAAGTCGTTAGGGCGACTTGAGGGACGCCCTGATCACGAGAGGTTCGGGAGGAGTTTTTCGGCGGCGGCGTCCAGGAAGGGGCGTTGGTCCTGGGCTACCTGGTGGAGGTAGATCTCGTCGAAGCCCAACTCCGCGTACGAGCGGATCCAGTCGGCGTGCTGGGACAGGTCGGAGGAGATGTTGACGACCTTCGCCACCTCTTCGCGGGTCACGAAGCGGGACGCCTCGTCGAAGTGCTCGGTCAGTTCAAGGTCCCAGCTCACCGGCGGCGCGAACACGTTGCTGCGCCATTGTTCGTGCGCGATTCGTGCCGCCTCGTCCGGGTCGGGAGCCCAGCTCAGGTGGACCTGGAGGCACAGCCTGCCGCGACCGCCGGCCGTGCGGTACGCGTCGATCATGTGGCGTAGGTGGTCGAGTGGGGCGTTCACGGTGATCAGGCCGTCGGCCCAGGTGGCGCACCACAGGGCGGTCTCGACGCTCACAGCGGCGCCGACCAGGGGCGGCGGCTCCTCGGGGCGGGTCCAGAGGCGGGCGCGGTCGACGGTGACCAGGCCCTCGTGGCTGACCTCCTCGCCGGCCAGCAGCGCGCGGATCACGTCGACGCACTCGCGCAGGCGGGCGGCGCGGAGGCTCTTTCGGGGCCAGCCGTCGCCCGTGATGTGCTCGTTGCTGGCCTCGCCGGTGCCGAGGGCGGCCCAGAAGCGGCCGGGAAACATCGCGCCGAGGGTGGCGATGGCCTGCGCGGTGATCGCCGGGTGGTAGCGCTGGCCGGGTGCGGTCACCACGCCGAACGGCAGGTCGGTGGAGGCCAGCGCGGCGCCGAGCCACGACCACGCGTACCCGGAATGGCCCTGCCGGGCGCTCCAGGGTGAGAAGTGGTCGGAGGACATGGCGGCGCCGAAGCCGGCACGCTCGGCGGTGACCACCGCGTCGAGCAGGGCGCGGGGGTGGACCTGCTCGTGGGAGGCGTGGATGCCGTACACCGTCATGCCACGGTTCTACCCAAGCGGAAAGTCAGCCAACCGCCTCGTCGACGTAGCACCAGCGCCACGACTCAGCGGGCTGGAACGACCGCACCACCGGGTGGTCGGTCGAGTGCCAGTGGGCGGTGGCGTGCTTGCGGGGCGACGAGTCGCAGCAACTGACCCGGCCGCATTCCAGGCACAGCCGCAGGTGCACCCAGTCGCGGGAACCATCGGCGAGGCAGTCCTGACAGCCATCGGTGCTCTGTGGCGCGGCCGCCTCAGCGGAAGCCAGGTGGGTACAGATCACGCTTACTCCTCCACGGTGCGGTGCAGCATGGTCTCCTCCAGGTCGAGATCGCGCTGGGCCCGGCGGAGCACCTCCTCGGGGATACGACCTTCGTCCCGTGCCGCGCGGAACACGCCACGCTCGGCGTCGATCATCTCGCGGCGCAGTCGACCGTACACCCGTGATGGGGTCTCGCCCTCGCCGCCGAGGCGTTCCCACGCCTTGTTGACGCGGTGCTCGCCGAGGTCGCGCAGCTTGTGGAGCACCCGTTCGGGTACGCCGTCGCCGGCGAGCTCGTCGAGGCGGTCGCGGGCCGCCTTGCTGGCGGCGTTCTGCACGGACGCCTCGGCGAGCGCGTCCTGGGTGGTCTCGTCCTGCGGCAGGCGGAGCCGGCGCGCCACGGCGGGCAGGGTGGCGCCCTGGAGCACCAAGGTCACCACGATCACGGCGAACGCCAGCCAGATGAACAGGTCCCGCGGGTACTCGACCTCGCTGGTGGCCGGCAGGGCGAGCGCCGCCGCGAGCGTCACCACCCCCCGCATGCCGGCCCAGCCCACCACGATCGGGTGGCTGACCGGCGGGAAGGGGTCGCGCTGGCGGATTCTCGGGATGAGGCGGGGCACGTAGGTGGACGGGAAGACCCAGAGGAAGCGGGTGACGATCAGCGTCCCGATGACGGCCGCGGTGATCCACGCGACCTCGCCCCACGGGGTGTCGAGCTCGCGGACGATGTCACGGAGCTGGAGGCCGACCAGCAGGAACACCAGGCCCTCCAGCAGAAACCGGGTGAGCTGCCAGAACGCGTCGCTCTGCAGGCGGGAGGCGGCGGACATGAGGGTGGGCATCCGGTGCCCGAGGTAGAGGCCGGCGACCACCACGGCCACGACGCCGGACGAGTGGATCTCCTCGGCGACCATCACGATGAGGAACGGGGTAAGCAGCGACAGGGCGGTGTCGAGCAACGGATCGGTGATCTTCTTGTGCAGGAAGCCGATGATCACCGCGCCCACCGCGCCGACCGCGATGCCGCCGCCGGCCGCGATGACGATGTCGCGGCCGATCTCCAGGAACCCCACAGCGGCACCGGTGGCGGCGCCGGTCGCGACGCGCAGGAGTACCAGTGCGGTCGCGTCGTTGATCAGGCTCTCGCCTTCGAGGATCGTGACCAGCCGTCGCGGCAGCCCGATGCGCCGGGCGATGGCGGTGGCGGCGACCGCGTCGGGCGGCGCCAGCACCGCTCCGAGCGCTATGCACAGCGACAGCGGCACCTCGGGCAGCAGCATGTGCAGCACGAAGCCGACCACGAGCGCCGTGAAGATCACCAATCCGACGGCGAGCAGCAGGATCGGGCGCAGGTTGAACCGGAAGGCCGGCACCGAGGTCTCGATGGCGGCGACGTAGAGCAGCGGCGGGAGGATGCCGACGAGCACCATCTCGGGTTCGAGGTGCACCTCGGGGAACCCGGGCACGAACGACAGCGCCAGGCCACCCACCACCAGCAGGATGGGTGCCAGCATGCCGAGGCGGCGGGCGAGCGCTACGCCCAGCACCGCCACCGCGACCAGAATGACGACCTCAAGCAGCCCGTCCATGCGGGGAGCTTATGTGTTCAGGCCACCCAGACGGTCTTAAGGTTGCAGAACTCACGGATGCCGTGTGCCGACAGTTCCCGCCCGTACCCGGAGTTCTTCACGCCGCCGAACGGCAACTCCGGATACGACGTGGTCATGCCGTTGAGGAACACCTGGCCGGACTCCAGGTCGGCCACGAACTGCTCCTGCTCGCCCGGGTCGGTGGTCCACGCGTTGGCGCCGAGCCCGAACGTCGTGTCGTTGGCCACCGCGACCGCCTCGTCGTACGAGCCGACCTTGTAGAGCCCGGCGACCGGACCGAAGACCTCCTCGGACCACATCCGCATCTCCGGTGTGATGCCGGCGACGACGGTCGGCGGGTACCACCAGCCGGGCCGGTCGGGGCGCTCGCCGCCGCACAGTACCCGGGCGCCCTTCTCCCTCGCGTCCGCGACCTGTTCCTCGACGTCGGTGCGGCCCTGCTCGGTCGCGAGCGGGCCCACGTCGGTGTCCGACGCCATCGGGTCGCCGAGCGTCATCGCGGACATCCGCCCGACGAACGCCTCGGCGAACGCGTCGTACGCGTCGGCGTGCACGATGAACCGCTTGGCCGAGATGCACGACTGGCCGTTGTTGAGGCAGCGGGAGGTCGCGGCGACCTGCGCGGCCCGGTCGAGGTCCGCCGAGGGCATCACGACGAACGGGTCGCTGCCGCCCAGTTCCAGGACCGTCTTCTTGAGGGCGCGGCCGGCGATCGCGGCCACCGACCGGCCCGCGGCCTCGCTGCCGGTGAGCGTGGCCGCCCGTACCCGATCGTCGGTGAGCACCCGCTCCACGGCGTCCGAGCCGATGAGCAGGGTCTGGAACGCCCCCTCGGGGAAGCCCGCCCGCTTGAACAGGTCTTCGAGGCGCAGCGCGGTCTGCGGCACGTTGGACGCGTGCTTGAGCAGGCCGACATTACCGGCCATCAGCGCCGGCGCAGCGAAGCGCATGACCTGCCACAGCGGGAAGTTCCAGGGCATGATCGCGAGCACCGGGCCGAGCGGCTGGTAGTGCGCGTACGCCAGGTGGGCGCCGACCGCGGCGGGATCGGCCGGCTCATCGGCGAGGAACCCGGCGGACCGCCCGGCGTAGAAGCGGCACGCGTACGCGCACTTGGTCACCTCCGCCTTGGCGGCGGCCAGCGTCTTGCCCATCTCGGTGGTCATCAGCGCGGCGATCTCGTCGCGCTCGTCGTCGAGCAGGTCGGCGAGGGCGCGCATCCACTCGCCGCGCTCCTTGAAGGACAGGTGCCGGACCTTGTCGAATCCGCCCATCGCGCGGTCGAGCGCGGCGTCGATCCGGTCTTCCGGCATGGGGTCGAACGTCTTGAGCACCTCGCCCGTAGCGGGGCTGACGCTAGCGATTGCCACAGCGGCTCCCTTCACTCGAATGGTGACCCTGCTACTCGAAGAGTGAATGGTGTGTGCCGGGCGGCTCGATGCGGCGCCGGGCGGCCCGGCGCTTAATGATTACCACCAGGTCGACGAGCGCGACCAGAGCCAGCACGGCCAAAACGACGGCCGCGACGGGCAGGTCGGCCCGCGCGGTGAGCACGGCCAGCACGCCGCACGAGACAAGCCCGAAGAGCGCGAAGATCAAACGCAGGTTCAGCGCGCTGTACGGGCGCCCGACCGTCCCGCGCGCGCCGCGCGGTTGCGGCTTCATGGGTACTCCCTACCCGCGGTTATCAAAGATTTAACACCCGACCCGTACAGTGTCCGTGTGCACCGACGGTGGACGACAGCGTTACTGGCAGTGGCCGCGCTCGTCGCGCTGGCCTGCAAAGAGGGTGGTGCGTCGGCAGACCCGGACCCGCCGTCGGGCTCGACGCCGCCACGCGGTGACCTACCCTCGTCGATGGCCGCGCTGGGCGACTCGGTCACGTCGGGCTTCGGCACCTGTCTCACCCTGGTGAAATGCCACCGCAACTCGTGGTCGACCGGTGACAGCGCCCGCGTCGACAGCCACTACCGCCGGATCAAGCGGGACAACGAGGCGATCGACGACCGCGCCTTCAACTACTCGGTGCCGGGCGCGCGGGCGTCGGGCCTGACCGCGCAGGCCCGTCAGGCTGTACAGTCCAAAGTGGAGTATGTGACGGTGCTGATCGGCGCCAACGACGCGTGCCGCGCCACGGTCGCCGACATGACGCCGGTCGCGTCGTTCCGGTCCAGCGTCGACGAGGCGCTCGCCGTGCTCAAGAAGGGCCTACCGAAGGCACGCGTGCTGGTGGTGAGCATCCCGGATCTCAACCGGCTGTGGCAGATCGGCCACCAGGACGAGGGCGCGGTCAAGGCGTGGCGTAAGGGGGTCTGCCCGGCGTTGCTGGCCAACGCCACGTCGACCGCCAAGGCCGACGCCGACCGCCGGGCCGCCGTCGGCAAGCGGGTCGACGGGTACAACAGCCAGCTCGCCGCGGCGTGCAAGGCGTACGGGAAGCGGTGCGTGTACGACGGCGGTGCCGTGCACAAGTTCCGCTTCACGCTCGACATGCTGAACCGGCTCGACTACTTCCACCCCGACACGGAAGGGCAGCACAAGCTGGCCGAGGTGACGTTCGGTCGCGCGTTCCGTTAGGCGGTGCGCTGCTGGGGTATCGCTGGGCGGGGGCGGTACATCGCCACGGTGCGGCGGGCCAGGTCGGTGGTGGCCGACGAGTTGGCCCAGGTGCCGAGCACGATGCCGGCGCCCGGGATGAGCTTGGCGAACAGTCGCTTGGCGGCGCGTACGCCGGCCATCTGGGCCAGCTTGACGCCGAGGCTGGCCACGGTGCGGGCGAGCGGCAACGCGGCGCGCCCGAAGAGCGCGCCCGCCCGCTCGCGCCCGGCCGCGACGCCGAGCGCCAGCCGTGCGGTCTGCGCGACCTTGTGCACCTTCTGGAGCACCAGGAGGTCGATCGCGCGGTCGTTGTGTGTCGGGTCGACGCCGTACGCCGCCGCGATGTGCAGGACCATCCGGGCCTGCGTCCACGCCAGCACGCCCACGTCGACCACCGCGCCGGGCAGTCCGGCGGCACCGGACACTGCCCCGGACAGCCGGGCCAGCTTGACGAACTTCCGGGTCGCCTGCTGTGCGAGCGCGTCGGCGTCGACGCCGGGGCCTTCGGCTCGGGCCCGGTCGGCCCAGGCCCGCGCTTGCGGGCCCAGGCGGCGCACCGCCTCCAGCGCCAGGTGTTCGGGCGCGTACTGGGGGTCGTTGCGCATCCGGTCCCAGAGCCCCGCCGGGAGTTCGGCGGTGCCGTCCGGGACGGCTTCTTCGACAGGTGGTGTGGGGTCGGTCACGTAGGGCCTCCGGGGGGCAGAGGTCAAGGGTTGCCTACCTCCATAGTGCCCGGAGCCGGCTACTTCCCGGTGACGCCGGCCTTGAGTAGCGCGTTCACGATCGCGGCCGCCCGCTGCTCGTGCTTGGCGTAGGCGTACGGGTACGCGGACACCTGTACCGCCTGCGCGGCGAGCGTCAGCGACATCCGGTTCCAGCCGGGGACCTGCATCAGGCCCGCGTAGAACTTGCCCGCGGCGTAGTCCGGCTGCATCAGCTTGGCGACCGGACCCCAGCCGCTGCTGGGCCGCTGCTGGAACAGGCCGACCGAGTCGTGGTCCGATCCGGTGCCCTGGTGGGCGTACCGCTTGGACTCGGGCAGCACCTCGCTGGCCCGGTTGAGCAGGGTGCTCTCCTGCATGGCCGTCGCCACGGCGATGACGAGGCCCCGCTGCGGTACCCCGCGCCTCAGCCCCGCCTTGACGATGGCGTGCGCGTTGTTCATCTGTACCTGGGACAGGCCGGCCACCGGCGCGACCTGGGTGGGCTCCTTCGGGGCGGGCGCGGGTGCCGCCTTCGCCGGAGCGGGAGCCGCCTTCGTCGCGGGCGCCGGGGCGGCCTGGGGCGGCTTGGGCGCGGTCCGCTGGGAGCGCGTCGCGGCTTCCGCCTGCTGCGCACGTTCCGTAATCGACCGCTCGACCGCGGCCTTGTTTCCGGCGATCGGCGAGGCCGCTTCGGTGGTCCCGTCGCGGGTCTCGGTGACCGCCGCGACCCCGAGGGCGGCCACCATGCTGGCGGCCACGGTGACCCTCGCCCATGACGGAGCGTTGATGTAGGCGGTGACGAAAGGACGGACTCGGTCGGTGCTCCGCCGGCTCTTCTTCGATAGGTCGGATACGACATCCGCCAAACGGCGGAAGGGGGATGCCGCGGCGAACTGGGGGGATTTCTTGTCGTCGTCGTGCATCCAGCGAGGCTAGGCAGGGACCCTCCGCGATTACACACGGTGATCATATGACGCTGATCACTTTGGGGTTTGGTTTTCTACGCGGCGAGTGACGGGGTGGCGCGGCACGCGTCAGACATCGCAAAACAGACATGTCCCACTCTGTCCGATTTGGACACTACGTGTAGAAAGATCCGCTACTCTCCGTATACTCAACCGTTCAGAGGAGGGGGCTATGGTCGATCGGGTGCGCGACCTCCGCAGGCTCCCCAAGGCGAACCTTCACATCCACCTCACCGGCGCCATGCGCCCCACCACGCTAGCCGAGCTGGCGGACCGGTACGGGCTGCCGCTGCCGCCGCCGCTGGATCTTGGTCGCACGCACGGCTGGGCCGCCTTCCAGACGCGCTACGACACGGCGCGTGCCTGTCTGCGTACCGCTGAGGACATCGCCCGCGTGGTGGCCGAAGCCGCCGCGGACGACGTGGCGGACGGCGCGGGCTGGGTCGAGCTCCAGGTCGACCCGACCTCGTACGCCGCGCGCCTCGGCGGCCTGGAACAGGTCGTGGAGGCCGTGCTGGCGGGCGCGCGCGGCACGCCGACCGGCGTGGTACTCGCGGCGAGCTGGGCGCGATCACCCGACGACGCGGTCACGGTGGCCCGCCTCGCGGCGAAATACGCGGGCTTCGGTTCGGGGGGTGGGAATGGCATCGTCGGGTTCGGGATCTCCAATGACGAGCGGTTGGGACGCGTCGCCGACTTCGCGCCCGCCTGCCGGATCGCCACCGAGGCGGGGCTGCTCACCGTGCCGCACGCCGGTTTCTACGAGCCCGCCTGGCATGTACGCGACTGCGTGACCCTCCTCGGCGCCGGCCGTATCGGCCACGGTCTGACCGCCCTCACCGACCCGGCGACCCTCGACCTGCTCGCCGAGCGGCGCGTGGCGCTCGAGGTGTGCCCCACGTCATATCCGCCGCTCGGTGTCACGCCGGACCTGGCCGGGGTGCCCGTCCGTGCCCTGCTCGCGGCCGGTGTGCCGGTGGCGTTGGGCTCCGACGACCCGCTGCTGTTCGCTGCCGGCTTAATCCGGCAGTACGAGATCGCGAAACACGACCTGACCTGCACGGATGCCGAGTTGGCGCGGCTCGCGCGGCACTCCGTGGAGGCCTCCGCCGCCCCGCCTGACGTGCGCACCGCGCTGCTGGCGGGAATCGACGCCTGGGTCGCGGGGGTTTAATTGCCAAAGGTGGTTTTGCCAGCGAGGAGGACCTGTGCTCGATCCGCATGCCCTGTACGACCTCACCGGGGATCTGCCCGAGCTGGGCCGGCCGGTGCTCGTACAGGCCCTGAGCGGCTACGTCGACGCGGGCAACGGCACCAAGCTGGCTCGTGAACACCTCACCAAGACGCTCGAGCACCGCACGGTCGCGACGTTCGACGTCGACCAGCTGCTGGACTACCGGTCCCGCCGCCCACCGATGATCTTCGTCGAGGACCACTGGACAGAGTACGAGGACCCGACGCTCGAGCTGCACCTGCTGCAGGACGACGCGGGCACGCCGTTCCTGCTGATGACCGGGCCCGAGCCCGACCTGCAGTGGGAGCGGTTCGTCGCGGCGGTCATCGGGCTCATCGACCGGCTCGGCGTGCAGATGACCGTGGGGCTCAACTCGATACCGATGGCGGTGCCCCACACCCGGCCCACCGGCGTCACCGCGCACGCCACCCGGCGCGACCTCATCGCCGGGTACGAGCCGTGGCTGCAGCGCGTGCAGGTGCCGGGCAGTGCCGGCAACCTGCTCGAGTACCGGTTGGGGCAGCGGGGTCACGACGCGCTCGGCTTCGCGGTGCACGTGCCGCACTACCTGGCGCAGGCCGAGTTCCCGGCGGCCGCCGAGCAACTGCTGGCGTCGCTGTCCAAGGCGACCGGGCTGTTGCTGCCCACCGATGGCCTACGGGAAAACGCCGAGCTGGTGCGCGCCGACATCGACCACCAGGTGGCGCAGTCCGAGGAGGCCACCCAGCTGGTGCGGGCGCTGGAGGAGCAGTACGACGCGTTCACCCGGGGGCGCGCGCCGGGGCGCAACCTGCTCGCCGACACCGGGCCGCTGCCGACCGCCGAGGAGCTCGGCGCCGAGCTGGAGCGCTTCCTGGCCGAGCAACAGGGCGACGGCTCTTGATGATCAGGGCGTCCCTGAAGTCGCTAGAACGACTTGAGGGACGCCCTGATCACGGAGCAGGTCAGGCGACGCGGCGCGTGGCGGGGAGCAGGGCCGTGGTGCTCAACGTGTTGAGGATGCGGGTCCGCTCCTCGGGCTCGGAGACGGTCACCAGCAGGCACCCGGGGCGTGACTCCACCATGGGCGTCACGCCGAGCAGCCGGCCGGCTCGCACCAGTACCGCTGCCATCTCCTGATCGCAGAGGCGTACCCCCAAGGAATCCGCGCGAAGCCGGCGGCCGCCCGCGAGCAGCGCGGCCCGCCACGCGGCGCGCGCCAGAGTCGCGCGTTGCGCGTTGCGCGGCGACGACGCGCCGACCAGCTCCGTGCTCAGCAAGGTGCCGCGGCCCTGCCGCCAGTACCCGGTCAGCGCGCGGACAACACTGTCGCGGTCGGCCGGCACGACGACCCGGTGCAGCCGGAACCGCCGGCGTCCGCCGCCGACGCGCACGTCGTGCGAGGCCGCGACGCCCAGGTCGGACAGGAGAAGCGCGAGCCGGTGCGCGGCGTCCTCGCGATTGAACTCCGCCAGTACGGCGGGCAGGTTCGGCCGGTATCCCTCGCCGTGTGCCCATGCGGGGCGACGCCGTCCAGCCGCCCGCGTAAGGTCGGTGCACTGCACGAGACTCATTGCCTCGAAACCGAGCTGTTCCCGGATCATCCGCGTCCCCTCTCCCCGGTCACACCCACACCGTGGCTGATCCGCCGTTCGGCCGGTACACCGCCGCCAAGGACTTGAGGGAAACTTGCGAGTGCGCCGGATTCGATCGACTGTGACGGCGATTGTCGTGTTACTCGCCGCAACCGGATGTGACGGCGGCGAGGTCGAGCAACGGCAGATCCGCATCGCGACCGGCAGCACCACGGCCGTCTACTACGCGGTGGGCTCCGCCCTGGCCCGCATCATCGAGCGCGACCTGCCAGAAGTCGACGCCAGCGTGCAGGTGACCGCGGCGTCCGCGGAAAATGTCGCGCGGGTAAACAGGGGCGACGCCGAGATCGGCTTCACGCAGGCCGACATCCTCGACGACGGCAACAGCGCCAACCTCACCGCGATCGCCCGGGTGTACGACGACCTGCTGCACCTGATCGTGCGGGCCGACAGTCCGATCCGGACACTCGCGGATCTGCGTGGCCGCCGGGTTTCGGTTGGAGCGAAGGGCTCGGGCACCGAGGTGACCGTCAAGCGGCTGCTGACCGTCGCCGGCCTTGCCAGTCCCGAGGCGATCCAGCAGGAACGGATGGGGATCGACGACTCGTCCGCGGCACTCGCCGATGGCCGGATCGACGCGTTCTTCTTCTCCGGTGGCCTGCCGGTGGGCCGCATCGCCGACCTGCGCGCCCAGGTGGCGCCGCGCCTCGTCGACCTCAGCGAGTGGGCGGAGCCGCTGCGCGACGCTTACAGCGACGCCTACGTGGTGCGTGACGTGCCCACGTCGACGTACGGGCTCGGGGCGGTCAGCACGGTCGCCGTTCCCAACCTGCTGGTCGTGTCGAGCACGATGCCCGACGACCTGGCCTACGAACTGGCCAGGCTGTTGCTGGAGCGGCGCGACGAGCTCGCCGCCGCGCACCCGGCGGCCGAACGGCTGGACTTCCGGTCGGCGATCGCCACGGCGCCGCTGTCACTCCATCCGGGTGCCGCCCGCTACTTCAAGTCCGTCAAGCCCTGACCGGCGGGCTGGCGGCGGCTCGGCCGCGGGAAACCACATGCGCACCACGAGCCCTGGCGTGCCGGGAGTCAGCGCGAGGCGGCCGCCGGACGCCTCGACGAGTACCGCCACGATGGGCAGGCCGAGGCCGGCGCCGTCGACGTTCTGGGTGTCCGGCGCGCGCCAGAACCGGTCGGTCGCCAACCGGCACTGCTCCTCGGTCAGGCCCGGCCCGCTGTCGCGCACCGAGACCGCCACGCCGCCGCCCGCGGGCTCGACCACCACGGTGACCCGCCCACCGGACGGGGTGAACTTGAGCGCGTTGTCGACGAGGGCGTCCAGCGACTGGTCCAGCGCGGTCGACACCAGCCGCGCCCACACGGGCTCGTCCGGCACCTCGGTGACCAGCTCGATGCCGCGGCGTTCGGCGAGCGGCTGCCAGGCCACCACCCGGTCCTGCGCCACCGCCACCGCGTCGAGCACCTCCACCCGGTGTTGGCCGCGCTCGGCCCGGGCCAGGGCGAGCAGGCCGTCGAGCACACCCGCCAGCCGGTCCGTCTCCGCCAGAGCGATCTCGTGGTCGGCTTTCGCCAGCGGGTCGACCAGGCCGAGGCCCAGCTCCTCGACCCGCAATCGCAGTACCGTCAACGGGTTGCGAAGCTGATGGCTGGCGTGTGCGACAAACGACCGCTGCCGTTCCAGCGCCTCGGCGACCGCGTCTGCCATCTCGTTGAAGCTGTCCGAGAGCCGCCTCAGCTCCGGCGGCCCCAGATTGGGCTGTACCCGGGCACCGCTGTCGCCGGCCGCGATCTCGTGGGTGGCGGCGTCGAGCCGGGTCACCGGCCGCAGTACCCAGCCCGCCAGCCGGAGCGCGGTGATCACGCACGCGGCCACCGCGAGCAGGCCGACGAGCCCCAGCTCCAGCCATGACTCGACGACCGCGCGCCGGACGTGGCCGGTCGGAGAGACCGTGACCACGGCGCCCAGCACCGCACCGCCGTCGCTGACCGGTACCGCGATGACCAGGGGGTCCTCCTGCCACGGCCAGATGGTGGTCGGCAGGCTCATCTGACGGCCGGCGAGCGCGCCGCGAATCGCGCGTTCGGTGGACTCCCGGTACGGCCGGGGCGCCCCGAAGACGCTGAGCACCTGCCGGTTCTGGTCGACCACGAGCGTGGCGATGCCGTAAAGCTCGTGGTACGGGCGCAACTCGTTGACGAGGGAGTCAAGCTCGCCGTCGCGCACCGCGGGCGCGGCGAGGGAAGCAAACCGGGTGGCGTCGGCCAGCCGGTCGGCGACCACACCCTGTGTCTCGCGGTTGGTCAGAGAGATGGCGAGCGGGATCTCCAGCGCCAGCAACACCATGCACAGCAGCAGCACATACGTGCTCACCAGCCGTCGCCGCACCGTACCTCCCGCCTCGCGCCGTCCCCCAGCGCTAGCCGTACCGGTCGCCTTCGGATCCGGCTAGGAGCCGTGGCGACCAACGACAGCGAATGACCCGTATTCCGGTTTGGGTTGCGCTGTCCCCCAACCCGCCCCGTGACCGCTGATCAGCCTGTTTGTAGCCGGTAGCCCACCCCCCGAACCGTCTGCACCAGGTTGGGCACCCCCAGCTTGGCGCGCAGCGACGCGATGTGTACTTCGAGAGTGTGCCGGCCAGACCAGGTGGTTTGCCAGACATCGAGCAGGATTCGCTCGTAACTGACCGCCGCGCCCGGCTGCCGGGCCAGCGAGACCAGGATGTCGAACTCCTTGCGGGTCAACGTGACGCACGCGCCGTTGACCTCGACCGCGCGCGTGCCAAGGTTGATCCTGATCGGAGCCACCTCGATCAGCTCGCACTGCGGCGCCTGCCGGACGGTGCGGCGCAGCAGCGCCTCGATGCGCGCGTGCAGCTCGGCCATCGAGAACGGCTTCACCACGTAGTCGTCCGCGCCGGTGCGCAGGCCCACCACCCGGTCGCGCTCCTCGCCGCGCGCGGTCACCGCGATGATGCCGAGCTGCTCGCTGCGCGAACGCAGCGAGCGGCACACGTCGACGCCGTCGCCGTCGGGCAGGTTGAGGTCCAGCAGGACCAGGTCGCAGGGGGCCGCGGCGAGGGCAGCCGCGGCGGTGGCGGCGTGCTCCACTTCGTACCCGCGGCGCTGGAGCATCGTCATCATCGCCGCGCTCACGCGGTGATCGTCTTCAACGAGCAGGATGCGCATCGGTCATCACCCCTTTCACGCACTCACGCTTCGGCCGGACCACGCGTCCGCGGCCGTGTGGCGATTGGGAAACCTCAAATACAGCCGGATCAGCTCCGGGAACCGGTACCGGTGCTGGCCGGCGTCGTCGACACCGGCGTACTCGACGACCTGCCGGTCCACCAGTTGGTCGACGAGGTCTTCGGCGGCTTCCGCGGTGACGCCGAGGATGGCCACCACCGTCCAGAGTGGAAAGCTGCCGACGCCCAGCAGCGCGAGCCGGCGCGCCGGCAGGGCAAGCTCGGGCGGGAGCGTGCCGATGCCCGCCGCCATCGTGGAGCGGACGTCGAGGTCGCCGGCGCGCAGTTCGTCGAGCCGCCGCTCAGGGGCGCCGAGCCGCTCGGCGAGCCGGCGCAGCGACAGCTCGGGCCGGGCCGCGGCGCGGGCGCCCGCAACCCGCAGGGCCAGCGGGTACCGGCCACACAGCTCAGCGATCATCTGAGCGGCGGCCGGCTCGGCGGTCACCCGGCCTGGTCCCGCGGTCGCGCCGAGCAACGCCACCGCGTCGTCGCTGGACATGGCGCCCAGCGTGATCCGGTGCGTGCCTTCGAGGCCGGTCACGGCGCTGCGGCTGGTGATCAGCACCGCGCATCCCGGGTCGCCGGGCAGCAGCGGCCGGGCGTGCGCCGCGTCGGCCACGCCGTCGAGCACGATCAGCAGCCGTCGCTGGGCGGTCAGGGAGCGGTACAGCCGGATCCGCTCGGGCAGGTCTTCGGGGATGGCGCCGGGCGGCGTACCCAGCGCGCGCAGCATCTCGGCCAGTACCTCGCCCGGATCGCGATCGCCACGAAGGCTGGTGTGGAGCTGGCCACCCGGGAACTCCGCGCGCAGTCCGTGTGCGACGTGGTTGACCAGCGTGCTCTTGCCGACACCGGGCGGGCCCACGACGGCGACCACCCGGACCGCGGTGCTCGCCGGAGCCTGGAGCCGCTCGCGTATCGCCGCGATCTCGGCGCGCCGACCGGTGAAGTCCGCGATGTCGCGCGGCAGCTGCGCGGGCGGGCTGGTAGGCGCGGCGGTCGCGGGCTCCGCCACCTCGGTGTCGGTCAGGATCGCCCGCTCGATCCGCTGCAGCGCCGCGCCCGGCTCCAGGCCGAGCTCGTCGACCAGCAGCCGGCGACCGCTGCGGTACGCCGCCAGCGCCTCCGCCGTCCGGCCGGCCGCGTGCAGGGCGAGCATGAGCTGGCCGCGCAGCCGCTCCCGCAGCGGGTACTCGGCAACGAGCTGGGTCAGCTCGGGTACGACCTCCCGGTGCCGCCCCGCGGCGAACTCCGCGTCCATCAGCTTCTCGACCGCGGCAAGCCGCAGCTCGGTGAGGCGCCGCGCCTCGGTCGCCGCGAACGGGGCCGGCACGTCGATGAGAGCCGGCCCGCGCCACAGGGAGAGCGCGCCGCGCAGCGCCCGTGCCGCGTCCTCCGGCCGGCTCGCCGCGCTCGCGGCGTCGGCCGTGCGTACCAGCCCTTCGAACTCTTCGAGGTCGAGCTGGCCTGGACCGAGCCGGACGACGTACCCGGGTGGCTGGGTCTCCAGCCACCCTTCGCCGGCCGCTCTGCCGACCAGGCGGCGCAACGCGGACACCACGTTGACCACCTGGTCGCGAGCGGTCGCTGGCGGCCGCTCCGGCCAGACCGCGTCGACGAGATCGCCGAGCGGCACCACCCGGTTGGCCCGCACCAGCAGCGCTGCCAGGACGACGCGCTGCCGAGCGCCGGTTAACGGGACCGGTCCCGAAGTCCCGCGCACCTCCAACGGACCGAGCACCCGGAAGACCGGACGCCCACCACCAACCACACTGCCGCGCGTCAACTCCATGAACCCGACCGTTCCTCGCGATTGACACGCCCCCGGTCACACCGTAGGGATCCGCGAGTGAACGATCATTAGTCATATGGTCACGAAACGATAACGCAGCCCATCACTTACAGCTACCGATGAAGCACTGGCTCCACCACGTCCTGCTGAGGCTGCCCCCGAACCTCTTGATGCCGCTGTTTTCGGTGCCCACCAGACCGCCCTTGATGCTCGTGCCAACCGAGACGTCCCAGTCCTGCCGGTTGATCGAGCCGTCGGGATTGATGCCCACGCCGGCGCCCCATCGGCCGTACGAACCGCTGTAGCTCTTCTTCTCCCTGCCGCTGGACTTGTTGGCGAGTCCCACCGTGGGGAAGAGCGAGTACAGGCTCGGCTCGGCGGGCGAGGTGGTGACGGCGCTGAGGATCGAGATCCGACCGTTCTGAACCTTGATCTTCCCGCACACCATGTGCGTCGGGCTGCACAGCTGCCAGCTCAGGAACCCGTGCTTCCACAGCGTCTTGGGTAGGCTGTCGCTCTTCCTGGGCATCGGATCACTGCCGCATTTACCGTCCATGCCGCGGTTCAGGGCAATGCACTCCATCCACTTCTGCTTCTTCGCCTTCAGGGCGGCCAGCTTGGCCTTCTTCGCCTGCTCCTCGCGCTTCTTCTTCGCCGCGTACTCCCGCGCCAGCCGGCGCGCCTCCGCCGCGATCTTGTTGTCGTGCTGGCGCAGGTCGGCCGGGTAGATCTTCTTGCGCGGCGGGTGGTAGTGGTGGTTGCCGCTGCCGCCGTACTCGCAGCCGTCGCAGAAGTGCCCGCCGTACGACTTCTTCTTCTTGGACTTCTTCTTCTTGCCCTTGGACTTCGACGGCTTGTTCACCTTGTTGCCGCTGCACCCGTCGCAGTAGTGCCCGCCCGGCGTGTACGACCACCGGCCGTCCGGATCGTGCATCGTGACCGGCGTGTTGTTGGAGTACGCGTACGCGTTCATCTGCTGCGGGTCGTCGTGGTTGATGACCGGGTCCACCGAGATGAACCGCCCAAGGTCCGGGTCGTACTCCCGAGCACCGAGATGCGTCAGCCCGGTGCCGTCGACGGTGCCGCCGATATAGCCCTTCTCCGTCGGCCAACTCGCCGGTACCGCCCCGCGGGGCTCGCCGAACGGCAGGAACCGCCGCTGGGTCACCGCCAGATCGTCGGCGTCGACCGAGAGCTGCGCGGTGCCCAGCCGGTCCTGCGCCTCGAACGACAGGCCACCGCCCGACGAACGCACGGCGTTGACGGAGCCGAGCTGGTAGAAGCGGGTCGCCGCCACCGCGTTGGTCGCCTTCGTCAGCTCCAGCTCCGTGCCGCCCAGGTAGAGGGTCACCGTGTCGGCCTCACGGCGGATCAGCCGGCTGCCCTCCGCGTCGTACAGGTACTCGGATGTCTTGCCGTTCTCCGTCACGGTGGCGAGGCGTCCCTCGACGTCCCAGGTCAGGCTCTGGCCGGGCCGGCTCGTCGTGTTTCCGGTGGCGTCGTATTCGTAGCTGGACGTCTGACCGTTGGTCGTCACGCTGGTGAGCGCGTGCGGCCGGATCCCGCCGGCGGCCGGGTAGGTGTAGCTGCTGGTGACGTTTGCTTTGTGGTCCGTCTCCGTCAGCCGGTTACCGGTCTTGTCGTACGTCCACGCCTGCCAGTACGGCGCCGGTCCACCCAGGACAGACGCGCTCGGGCCGGTGGCGCACTGGTTCGTCGCCGTCCACGCGCTCGACAACCGCTTCAGATAGTCGTACGTGAAGCACTGCACGTCCGCACCATCAGCGATCTTCGTGACATTGCCCGACGGGTCGTAGCCGTAGGTCACATCCGCCAAGCGGGTGGGTGCGACGCTCCGGTCGACGATCGCCCGGCTCAGCTTCCGCGTCGCGTCGTCGTACGTGAACGTCTGCACCAACTGCTTGCCGGCAGTCGCTTGCAGCGTGTACTGCGACGGCTCACCGTATGGCGTATAGGTCGCGCCGGTGAGCAACGTGGACAGTCCCGTCTGGGCGGTGGTCAGGCGACCGTAGGCGTCGTAGCCGTATCGCAGCGTCTCCGCCGCCAGGCCGCCCGCCGCCGGATAGGTGACGAGCAGCGGCTGGCCGGTGTCGGTGTATCCATTGTTGACCCGGTAGCTGCCGGCGAGCGCGCCCTCCGCCGCCGGGATGGTGACAGTGGTGCCGAGCGGGCGGTAGCCGAGGTCGTACCCGTTGACAGCGACGGTGTACGCGTTTCCGTTCACGTAACGGGTGGCCGCGGTCGGATTGCCCTTCGCGAGCGTGTCCCACGTCCAGTCGGCCATCTTCGTCCCGGCCGTCGAGCCCTCGTACTGCGCGGTCTTCCGGCCAAGTGCGTCATAGGTGTGCGCGACCGTCCTGCCCCGGGCGTCCGTCGCCGTGAGGATCTGGTCGGCGTTGTCGAAGGTGTACGACGTGGTGCCCTTGTCGGGGTCCTCCTCCTTGATCTTCCGCCCCCGCAGGTCGTACGTGTACCGCCAGACGTTGCCGACCGGGTCCGTGACGGTCGAGACCTCGCCGCCCCGGGTGTACGTGTACCTCGTGGCGTCGTACCCGCTGGCCGGCGTCGCTCCGGTGTGCTGCCGCAACTCGGTCGTCTGGCCAGCGGCGTCCATGACGGTGGTGGTGGCGGTGCCGCCGGCGGGCGGCGTGATCGCGACCCGGTCCCCGCCGTACGTGGTCAGCGTGCGCCACTTCTCGGCGCCGAACGACCGGAAGATCACCGTGGTCTCGCGGGCCGCGCCGTCGTATGCGTACGCGTGTTGCGCCGGCACGGCGTTGTCGCTCACCATCGCGAGCGTGGTGCCGGCCGCGCCGTCGTTCCAATAGGGGGTGTTGGCGCGAGACTTGAGACCACGCGAGTCGTAGTAGGTGTCGGTGAGGATCCGCCCACCACCGGGCGCGGGCCGCTGGGTCTGGCGCTGGCGCAACTGCCCGTCGTAGAACGCGTACTCGATGTCGTAGCTGCCGTCGTTGCGGATCGCCTCGCTGCTCACCACGGTCGGCGCGTCCGCACGGATCAGGTACGAGAACTTCTGGCTGGGCGGCTCGCTGTCCGCTTTGGACTGACCGGGAAGCCACACCGCGGTGAGCTGGCCGAGAGGGTTGTACGTCAGGTCGGTGCGCCGGCCGTTGGCGTCCACAAGGGAGGTCTCGTCGCCCCATGCCGTCTCGTACGTGGTGGTCTGCGCGTGCCCCAGCGGGTTGGTCGTCGTGACACTGGTCGCCGGACCACCGGTCGCCGGCGTGAAAGCGGTACTGGTCTTGCGGTCCAGCGCGTCGAAGCTGTCCAGCGTGCGGCCGTAGATGTCGTACGTGGCTCGCGTCGACTGCACGTACACCGGCGTAGAGCCCGAGTACGAGGCCAGCTCCTGGGTCAGCGTCTCGTCGCCCTTGGTGGGTGCCGTGCCGAAGGTCGTGGAGCCGTCGTAGAACGTGCGCGTGTCGGACAGCACATCGGCGGGGCGCGACGGCGTGGCCGTACAGGCGACGGAGACGCGCTCCTCGCGCGACTTGAGGTTGATCAGCATCTTGGACGTGTCCCGGGCATAGGTGAGCCGCACGCACTCGTCGTCATCCGTCCTCGACGTGTCGCCCAGATCGTTCACCTGGTACGGCAGGCCGTACGAGTCGAAGGCGGTCTGCTCCTCGGTACGCCGCCAACCACCGGCGGCGAGCGCGAGCCGGTTGCGCGACTTCGACACTCCGGTGAGATACGCCTTGTTGGTGCCTCGGGTCGCGGTGGCCGCCGAGATCCAGTAGTCGAGGATCTCCCCGTCGAGCACCGCGCCACCCGGACCGTCGTACGTGATGACCTCACGCGCCTGCCCAGCGAGCGCCTCGTGGTCGGCCACAGCCACGCCCTCGGAGTCGGTCACCGTCACATTCCGGGTGCCGCTTCCCAGCTTGTCGCCGTCCATACCGCGGTAGAAGAGCGTCTCGTTCTGCGACCGGATGTCACCCGAGGCGCCGTTCGTCACCTTGACCCGGGCGAAGCCGCGCCACTCGCTCCACGTCCGGTACTTCGTCTGGGTCAGCTCGTTGTCGTCGTAGTGCCAGGCGCCGCCGCCGAGGTACTCGTAATCCGTCTGCTGGATCCCAGCCACCCCGGACTGGTCGTCCTGGAGCACCTGCACAGCCACGTACTTGTGGAACCAGTCCAGCTTCGGGTTCAGCGCTCCCTCCGGCGTCCAGTACTGCGGGAAGCACCGCTTCGTGTTCGAGTCCGGCGTCGGTGGCGCGGAACGCGTGCACTCCTTGGCCGAGTAGTTGACGCGGGTGTGCCCGCCGAACTCGTCGTAGACGTCGCTGAGCCGCCACTTGATCATGGGCGGGATGCCCTCTTCGGCGTCGACCCGGTTCTCCAGTTGCACGCCCTCGAAGGTGACCGCCGGCAACGCCGCGGTCCCGCCGACCTTGCCGGTACGGGTGAGCGACGACAACCACAACAGGTTCGACGTGCCGTCGCCGGGCTCGCGGAACTGGTACCCGAGCGCCCAGGAGTCGACGTCCTTGTAGGTGGTGCCGGAGACCAGCACCTTCGTGGTGACCCCCGCGAGCCGCTTCCGTGTCCAGAACGTCGGCGAAAACATGTCCGTACAGGTCGCGCCGGAGTTGCACTGCTGGTCGTACGGCACGTCCGGCCAGTTCTTCGCGGTGTCCTTGGTGATCGCGCCGGTGCCGCAGGTGGCGCCGGCCGCGCAGCGCTCCTCGACGGCGAACACCACTCGCATCGGGGCGGCCGCCGAATACATCGTGTCCGAGCGCTGCCCGTAGTCGATCCGGCTCAGGTAGCCGTCGCGGTGGTACGCGGTGCCCGCCGAGGCGGTGCGGTTACGGCCGTAATAGTTGGTGACCGGCGTGTAGAAGTACGACATCGCGTTGCCGTTGGAGTCGACAACGTAGTCGAGATTCCACCGCCACGCCTGGGTGCAGTACGACGCGGCGAACGTCGAGGCGTGGCAGGGCTCGCCCGAGTCGTTGCCGAACACCGGCGCGCTCCATGTCGAGTTCGTGACCTCGTTGCCGCTCGCCCAGCCGGGCAAGCGGTTCAGCCCGAAGAAATACTGCATCCCGTCGCGATCGGTGACTTTCCAGTACTCGCCGTCGTTGTCACCGTTCGTGGCTCCGGTCAGGCGCTCCACCTTGGACGCGTCATCGTTCCGTAGCCGCCATACGCCCGTGGTGGCGTCCTTGACCAGCTCGACGGTCTTGTCACCCAGGTTGAGGAAGGCGTTGTCGGTCTCCCAGCACATGTCGAACGGCTTGGGCGTGGTCGTGATCTCGTCGGAACAGGACTTGTAGCGCCGCTCGACGAAGCCTTCGGACAGGTCCCAGCCCTCGCCGACCCAGGACGGCTGGTTGTTCGTCGACGCCGTCCGACCGTCCACGCTCCCCGAGTTGTACCTGAGGTCCAGGTCGGGTTCCGGGCCGCCGAGCGCTGGTGGCGTGTCCATCTCGTACGACCACGAGAAGTCGCCCGCCGCGCCGCCCACCTCCCAAGAGGACGAGCGCGCCAGCGGAGTCGCGCTGTAGTCGCCGGAACTGCCCGACGGGGCCGCCGCCGCGGCGAGCACCGCCGCGCTGGCCGTCACCTCGGCCGACAGCGTGCCCTCCTTGACCGCGTTGCGGCTCGGAAGCGGCTTTCCGGCGCGGCACTCCGCCCGCTCCGGTGTGGACAGTGCGCACGCCGGCAGCTCCACCAGGCGCAGCCGGGACGCCCAGTCGCCGCCGTAGGCGTACCGGAAGGAGGAGTAGTCCACTTCCACGGTCAGCCGCGCCCGGGCGACGCCGGCGTCCACGGTGAACAGCAGGCCCGGCACGCCGGCCTTGTCGGCGGCGGCCCGGTCCAGCACCTTCACCTTGGCCGAGCCGGCGCCCTTGCCGGCCACCCACACCGGCAGCTGTCCGGCACGTGCCCGGGTACCGCGCAGCGACACCGACGCCTCACCGGCGGCGGGCCAGCTCACCGCGGGAGGGGCCTTCTCGGGTACCGTCGCGACCCGCTGCCGGCGCGGGGCGAACGGCTTGGTCCGAACCGACTTCTCCGCCTGCGTGGTGGGCGGCTGCCACGGCCTTGGTGGCGCGGCGGCGGCTGGGGAGGCCACCAGCAGGCTGGCCACCATGATTCCGGCAGCCGCACCGGCTGTCCACTTGCGACTCACGGGGTCTCCGATCACTTACAGCTGCCGATCACGCACCAGCTCGCGAGGCCCCACGTGATGCTTCCGCCGAACATCTCGACACCGCTGTTCTCGGTGCCGAGCCAGCCGCCACCGGACTTCGTGAAGTTGGTGCCCACCGACACGTCCCAGTCACTCCAGTTTCTGGTGCCGTCCTTCCTCACACCGACCCCGACGCCGTAGCGGCCGACCGACCCGCTCACGCTCGTCTTCTCCCTGCCACTGGACTTGTGCGCGTAGCCGACCGTCGGGAACAGCGAACCCAGCCCAGGCTTCGCGGGCGTGGTGGTGAACGACGTGAGGATCGAGACCCGGCCATTCTGGATCTTGAACTTGCCGCACATGTGGGATGCCGTGTTGCACACCTGCCAACTCGCGAATGTGTGCTTCCACAGGTGCGTGCCGGCGCTCTTGAGGGGGCCCAGGATGCTGAAGCCGCCGCCCTTGCTGCCGCCCGGGTTCGGGCCGCATTTGGCCGAGCGCTGCCTGCCGTACTGCTCCACGCAGGCGTCCCACTTCTTCTGCGCCGCCTTCTTCGCGGCCAGCCGTGCCTTCTTGGCCGCTTCCTCGCGAGCCTTCTTCGCGGCGTACTCCCGAGCCAGCCGCCGCGCCTCGGCAGCGATCTTGTTGTCGTGCGCGCGCAGGTCGCCCGGGTACACCTTCTTGGGCGGCTTGTAGGTCCGGTAGTAGTGGCAGCTGTCGCAGTAGTAGCTCGACGCGCTGCTCTTCTTGGCCTTCTTTTTCGCCTTCTTCTTGGCCTTCTTCTTGGACGGACCACTGTCATAACCGCCGCAGCCGTCGCAGTAGTGACCACCCGGCAGCAGCCGCCACCGGCCGTCCGGGTCGTGCATGGTGACCGGCGTGTTGTTGGAGTACGCGTATGCGTTCATCTGCTGCGGATCGTTGTGATCGATGATCGGATCCACCGAGATGAACCGCCCGGTGTCCGGGTCGTACTCCCGCGCACCCAGATGGGTCAGCCCGGTGCCGTCCATCGTGCCGCCGATGTAGCCCTTTTCCGTCGGCCAGGACGCCGGCACCGCGCCACGCGCCTCACCGAACGGCAGGAACCGCCGCTGGGTCACCGCCAGATCGTCGGCATCCACCGAGATCTGCGCGGTACCCAGCCGGTCCTTCGCCTCGAACGACAGGCCACCGCCCGTCGAGCGGACCGCGGCGACCGAGCCCAACTGGTAGAAGCGGGTCGCCGCGACGGCGTTCGTCGACCTGGTCAGCGCCAGCTCCATGCCACCCAGGTAGAGCGTCACGGTGTCCGCGTCCTTGCGCATCAGGCGATCGCCGTCCGCGTCGTACAGGAACTCGGAGGTCTTGCCGTTCTCCGTGACCGTGGCCAGGTGGCCCTCGGCGTCCCAGGTCAGGCTCTGGCCGGGCCGGGTCGTGGTGTTGCCGGTGGCGTCGTAGCCGTAGCTGGTGGTCTGGCTGCCCGTGGTCACGGTGCTCAACGCGTGCGGGCGGGCCGCACCGGCCGCCGGATAGGTGTAGTTGCTGGTGGTGCCGGCACCGCTGGCCGTGTTGTAGTTGGTCTCCGTGAGCCGGTTGCCGGTCTTGTCGTACGTCCACGCCTGCCAGTACGGCGCCGGTCCACCCAGGACAGACGCGCTCGGGCCGGTGGCACACTGGTTCGTCGCCGTCCACGCGCTCGACAACCGCTTCAGATAGTCGTACGTGAAACACTGCACGTCCGCACCATCAGCGATCTTCGTGACGTTGCCGGCCGGGTCGAACGTGTAGTTCACGTCCGCCAGGCGGGTGGGCGAGACATTCCGGTCGACGATCGTGCGGTTCAGTTTGCGCGTGGCGTCGTCGTACATGAGCGTCTGCACCAGCTGCTTGCCGGTCACCGACTGCAACGTGTACTGCGACGGCTCCCCGTACGGCGTGTACGTCGCGTCGGTGAGCAACGTGGACAGTCCCGTCTGGCCCGTGGTCAACCGCCCGTACGCGTCGTAGCCGTATCGCAGCGTCTCCGCCGCCAGGCCGCCCGCCGCCGGATAGGTGACCAGCAGCGGCAGGCCGGTGTCGGTGTACCCCGTGTTGCTCCGGAAGGTGCCCGCGAGCGCGCCCTCGGCGGACGGGATCGTGACCGTGGTGCCCAGTGAGCGGTAGCTCAGGTCGTACCCGGTGACCGCTGTCGTATAGGCGTTGCCGTTGATGTACCGGGTGGACGAGGTCGGCTGCCCCTTTGCGAGCGTGTCCCACGTCCACTCGGCCAGCTTGGTGCCCGACGTCGAGCCCTCGTACTGCGCCGTCTTGCGGCCCATGTCGTCGTAGGTGGTCGCGAGCGTCTTGCCGCGGGCGTCGGTCGCCGTGAGCATCTGATCGCCGTTGTCGTAGGTGTACCTCGAGGTGCCCTTGTCAGGATCCTCGTCCATGACTTTCCGGCCACGCAGGTCGTAGGTGTACCGCCAGACGTTGCCGACCGCGTCGGTGACGGTGGAGATTTCGCCGCCCCGGGTGTACGTGTACTTCGTGGCGTCGTAACCGCTCGACGGCGTGGCCCCGGTGTGCTGCCGCAACTCGGTTGTCTGGCCAGCGGCGTCCATCACGGTGGTGGTGGCGGTGCCGCCCGCCGGTGGCGTGACCGCGACTCGGTCCCCGCCGTACGTGGTCAGCGTGCGCCACTTCTCGGTGCCGTATGACAGGAAGATCTCGGTGGTCTCCCGCTCGTCACCGTCGTACACGTAGACGGTCTGCGCCGGCACCGTGTTGTCGGTGACCGTGGCGAGCGTGGTGCCCGCCGCGCCGTCGTTCCAGTAGGAGGTGTTCTCGCGAGACTTCAGGCCGCGCGAGTCGTAGAAGGTGTCGGTGAGGACCCGGCCGCCTTCGGGCACCGGCCGCTGGGTCTGGCGCTGGCGCAGCAACCCGTCGAAGAACGCGTACTCGGCGGTGTAGCCGCCGTCGTCCCGGAGTGCCTCACTAGTGACCACGCTCGGCGCGTTCGTACGGATCAAGTACGAGAACTTCTGGCTGGGCGGCTCGCTGTCCCCTTTGGACTGGCCAGGGAGCCACACCGCGGTGAGCTGGCCGAGAGGGTTGTACGTCAGATCGGTGCGCCGACCGTTGGCGTCCACAAGGGAGGTCTCGTCGCCCCACGCCGTCTCATACGTGGTGGTCTGCGCGTGCCCCAGCGGGTTGGTCGTCGTGACACTGGTCGCCGGACCACCGGTCGCCGGCGTGAACGCGGTCGTCGTCTTGCGATCCAGCGCGTCGAACGAGTCGCGCGTGCGGCCGTAGATGTCGTACGTGGCGCGCGTCGACTGCACGTACACCGGCGTAGAGCCCGAGTACGACGCCAGCTCCTGGGTCAGCGTCTCGTCACCCTTCGTCGGCGCGGTGCCGAACGTGGTGGAGCCGTCGTAGAACGTGCGCACGTCGGAGAGCACGTCGTTCGGCCGGGACGGGGTCACGGTGCAGGCGACGGAGACCCGCTCCTCGCGCGACTTGAAGTTGATCAGCATCTTCGAGGTGTCGCGCGCGTACGTGAGCCGCACACACTCGTCGTCATCCGTCCTCGACGTGTCGCCCAGATCGTTGACCTGGTACGGCAGGCCGTACGAGTCGAAGGCGGTCTGCTCCTCGGTACGCCGCCAGCCACCGGCGGCGAGCGCAAGGCGGTTGCGCGTCTTGGAGACGCCAGTCATGTACGCCTTGTTGGTGCCGCGGGTCGCGGTGGCCGCCGAGATCCAGTAGTCGCGGATCTCACCGTCCAGCACCGCACCGCCGGGCCCGTTGTAGGTGATGGTCTCGCGCGGGTTTCCCGCCAGCGCCTCGTGGTCGGCGACCGCCACGCCTTCGGAGTCGGTCACCGACACGTTGCGGGTGCCGGAGGACAGCTTGTCGCCGTCCATCCCCCGGTAGTACAGCGTCTCGTCCTGTGACCGGATGTCGCCGCTCGCGCCGTGCGTCACCTTCACCCGGGCGAACCCGCGCCACTCGCTCCACGTCCGGTACTTCGCCGGCGTCAGCTCGTTGTCGTCGTAGTGCCAGGCGCCGCCGCCGAGGTACTCGTAGTCGGTCTGCTCGATGCCCGCGACACCGGACTGGTCGTCCTGGAGCACCTGCACCGCGACGTACTTGTGGAACCAGTCCAGCTTCGGCGCGGTGGCGCCCTCCGGCGTCCAGTAGTGCGGGAAGCAGCGCTTGGTGTTGGAGTCCGGCGTCGGCGGGTTGGCGCGCGTGCACTCCTTGCCGGAGTAGTTCACTCGGGTGTGCCCGCCGAACTCGTCGTAGACATCGCTGACCCGCCACTTGATCATGGGCGGGATGCCCTCTTCGGCGTCGACCCGATTCTCCAGCTGCACGCCCTCGAAGGTGACCGCCGGCAGCGCCTGCGTGCCGCCCACGTGGCCCGTGCGGGTGATGGAGGAGAGCCAAAGCAGGTTCGACGTGCCGTCGCCGGGCTCGCGGAACTGGTACCCGAGCGCCCAGGAGTCGACGTTCTTGTAGGTGGTGCCGGACACCAGCACCTTCGTCGTCACCGACTTGAGCCGCTTGCGCGTCCAGAACGTCGGCGCGAACAGGTCGGTGCAGGTCGCGCCGGAGTTGCACTGCTGGTCGAACGGCACGTCCGGCCAGTTCTTCGCGGTGTCCTTCGTCATGGCACCGGTGCCACAGGTGGCGCCCGCCGCGCAGCGCTCCTCGACCTCGAAGACGACCCGCATTGGCGCAGCCGCCGAATGCATCGTGTCGAAGCGCTGCCCGTAGTCGATCCGGCTCAAATAGCCGTCGCGGTGGTAGGCGGTGCCGGCCGAGGCGGTGCGGTTACGGCCGTAGTAGTTGGTGACGGGGGTGTAGAAGTACGACATCGCGTTGCCGTTGGTGTCGACAACGTAGTCGAGATTCCACCGCCACGCCTGCGTGCAGTACGACGCGGCGAACGTCGAGGCGTGGCAGGGCTCGCCCGAGTCGTTGCCGAACACGGGTGCGCTCCACGTGGAGTTCGTGACCTCATTGCCGCTCGCCCAGCCGGGCAGGCGGTTCAGGCCGAAGAAGTACTGCGTGCCGTCCCGGTCGGTGAGCTTCCAGTACTCGCCGTCGTTGTCACCGTTCGTGGCTCCGGTCAGGCGCTCCACCTTGGACGCGTCATCGTTGCGCAGCCGCCAGGCGCCCGTGGTGGCGTCCTTGACCAGCTCGACGGTCTTGTCACCCAGGCTGACGAACGCGTTGTCGGTCTCCCAGCACAGGTCGTACGGCTTCGGTGTCGTGGTCACCTCGTCCGAACACGACTTGTAACGCCGCTCGACGAAGCCCTCGGACAGGCCCCAGCCCTCGCCTACCCAGGACGGCTGGTTGTTCGTCGACGCCGTCCGACCGTCCACGCCCGCCGAGTTGTACCTGAGGTCCAGGTCCGGTTCCGGGCCGCCGAGCGCCGGTGGCGTGTCCATCTCGTACGACCACGAGAAGTCGCCCGCCGCGCCGCCCACCTCCCAGGACGACGAGCGCGCCAGCGGAGTCGCCGAGTAGTCGCCGGAACTGCCCGACGGGGCCGCCGCCGCAGCGAGCACCGCCGCGCTGGCCGTCACCTCGGCCGACAGCGTGCCCTCCTTGACCGCGTTGCGGGTCGGCAGCGGCTTTCCGGCGCGGCACTCGGCCCGCTCCGGAGTGGACAGTGCGCACGCCGGCAGCTCCACCAGGCGCAGCCGCGACGCCCAATCACCGCCGTAGGCGTACCGGAAGGAGGAGTAGTCCACCTCGACCGTCATCCGGGAGCGCGCGGCGGCGGGGGTTACCGTGAACATCAGACCCGGCACGCCGGCCCGGTCGGCCGCGACCCGGTCCAGCACCTTCACCTTGACCGTGCCCGCGCCGGCACCGGTAACCCACACAGGCAGGTTGCCGGCCCGCGCCCGGGTCGCACGCAACGGCACCGTGGCCTCGCCCGCCGCCGGCCAGGCGACCGCCGCCGGACCCTTCTCCGCCACCGGGGCGACCCGCTGGCGGCGCGGCGCGAAGGGCTTGGTCGGCACGGACTTCTCCGCCTGCGTCGCGGGCGGAGACCACGGCTTCGGAGGCGCGGCGGCAGTAGGGGAGGCGACTAGCAGGCTGGCTGCCATTACCGCGGTGCTGACACCAGCCATCCACTTGAGATTCACGGTGCGCCTCCCTTTCATCGCCTAGTCGCCGCTTGCGATCGCGCCGTAGATGTCGAAGATCTCCTGGTCGCTGAGGACGCCTGAGTACGTGCGCACGTCGTCGATCCCACCGGTCAGGTACTGCGAGAACGTCACGTTGGACGCCTGGCCACGGCCGATGAGCACGCTGCCGCCCGCGTTCCAGGCGCTCGCGTGGTACGTCTCGTCCACCGCCTGGCCGTCCACGTACAGCCGCAGCTTGTGCGCCGCCGCGTCGTAGACCGCCACCAGATGCGTCCACGTGCCAGCGGTGGGGACGTTGAACAGGTCGGTCGCCTCCCGCACCGCCGAGCCGGAAGCGTCCGTCGACGAGGTGCGCACCGACCACTGGTACGCGCCGTAGTCGGCGTTCCAGGCCCAGCCGAGGTTGAAGCCGCCCACCGCCGAACCGAGCTGGCTGACCGCGATCCCGTTCTTGCTCACCGCGTCCGGCCGTACCCAGGCGCTGATCGTGAAGCTGCCGTCGGTGCGCAGCGCCGGGGCGGTGGTGGCGAGGGCGCCGGTGCTCCCGTTGACCGCGACCGCGTTGCCGCTGACCCCGGTGGTCCGGGACACGCCGCTCGCCGACCAGGTGGCCGTACGCCCACCGACCGCGTCCGCCGCCGTGGTGCCGGAGGTCTCGTCGAGCTTCCAGTGGCTGGTCAGCTTCGGCACCTGCTGCACCTCACCGGGCAGCAGCACCCGGTCGTACACTCGCAGCCCGTCGATGTCGCCCGGCCAGTACTCGCCGAGGTTCCCGGCCACTTTGGACCGTCCGATCTGGAGGCCGCCGGTCGCGCTCCACGGCGTCGTGAAGGACGCGCTGCCCTCCAGTGCACCGTTGACGTAGAGCTTGACCTGCTGCGCCGTGGCGTCGTACACGCCAGCCAGATGCACCCACGTGTTGACCGCCGGAACAGTGGTCGACAGCGCCCGGGTGTACGTCTGGGTATCGCCGTCCACCGCCGTCCGGTTGAAGATCCACTTGTTGTACGAGCTGGAGTAGTAGAGGGCGAACGCGCTGGCCCGGTTCCCCACCTGGGTCAGGGCGACCGCGTTGCGGGACTTGTCGGTCAGCCGGATCCACGCGCTGACCGAGAACGACTTCGTGGTGTCGAGCACCTGGCCGGGCGTCGCGGCGTACCCGGTGGTGCCGTCCAGGTGCAGCGCGCCACCGGATACGCCGTCGACCCAGGTGGCCCCGCCGGCCAGGGCGGCGTGCCGCGCGTTGGCCGAACTGTCCTCGGCCACCAGGCCGTCCTCGGTTTCGTCCAGCGTCCAGTCACCGACCGGCCCCGACGGGATGTCGGCATAGAAGACGACGGTCGCCACGGCGGACTTGTTACCGGCCGCGTCGACGGCGCGCACGTGGATCCAGTTGACGAACCGGTCGGGGGTGACCGCCGCGTTCGCCGGCCCGCCGGCTGACGCCGGTGTCGCCTTCTTGGTCAGCGCCGTCGAGTCACCGTTCAGCACGTACTCGTACGAGGTGACGTCCGTGCCGCCGTTCGCACCGATCACCACTGTGGACGCCCGACCCATCACGGCGTCGCCCTCGGCGCCGTCCGGGAAGGCGGTCGAGGTGAGCGTCGGGATGGGCGGCCGGCTGGTGTCGATCCGGAACTCGCAGAACGGGCTCCACGCGCTGCTGTCGGTGCCGTCCTCGGCGCGTACCCGCCACTTGGCGATCTCCCCGTTGGCGAACGCACCGGACGGGATCGCCTTCGCCACCGTCGTCGGCTTCTTACCGGCGAGCGACCCCGACGTCCACTCGCCCAGATGCGTCGTGCCGTCCACCTTCCACCACTGGAAGTGGGCCATCACCGCGTTGTCGGCATCACTGACCGAGGCCCGCATCGTCGGCGTGGCTGTGCCGATGACCAGCCGGCCCGCGCCCGTCGTGCAGGTCGACGAGCCGTCCGTGGTCAGGTTGGTCGGCGACCCCGGCACCGTGTTGTACGTGATCGTGATGGACGGGTTGTTGCGGAACCGCTTCCACGACAGCGTGTCCTTGTTGGACTCCGCCGTGGCGGAAGCCCGCAGACCCTGTGTGACGTTGCTCCACCCGTTCTTCGCCGAGTTCTTGATATGCGCCGTCACGTCGAACTCCACGCCACCGGCGGGGCAGCTCGACGAGTACCCCTTGGCGAAGCTCTTCTCGGTCAGCTTCGTGACCCAGCTCGGCTGCTTGCTCCACGTCGTGGCCGACGAGATCGGGTTGACCGCCCACACCTGTACCTGCCGGGCCGTGCACGAACGCGACCACACCTCGAAGGTCTGGAGCGTGGCCTTGATGATGTGCTTCCCCTTGACGCCTGTGGTGTCGAAACGGAAGAACGAGCGTGTCTTCTTGCCATCCGTCGCGTCGTACCCGACCCGCGCCTCGTCCTCGGCGTCGTTCGCGCCGTTCCAGAACGACGTCGTCGGCAGGTTGCTCCACACCTGCGTCCACGCCGTACGCGAACCCGACCACGACGGGTCGATGTAGACCGGATACTTCGTGCGGGCACCGGTCAGCAGCGTCTTGTCGGGCTCCAAGGCCACCTCGCGCGCACTGAGACCCACCCGCATCGACCGCACGGTGCCGCCCGGCTTGCTCGCGGTGGCGCCGCTCCCCGAGGAGTCCCACATGTACGGTGCCGGCGCCTCGAACACCGGCGCGCCCTTCGCGTCCACCGCCGCGAGCGCGCCGCCCTCGGCCGCCCGCACGGTCACGCCCTTCGTGGTGGTGCCCAGCCGCACCCGCGCCAGCGCCGGGTTCTTCGCCGCCGTCGCCGACTTCACCACCAGCAGTTGCGAGAAGCCCTCGACGCTGGCCCGTACCGTCAGATCGACGCCGGGCAGCACCTCGCGGTACGTGGCCGTGTCGCCGCTGAGTACCGGCTCAGGCAGTCGCCCCGGCCAGCTGAGCGCCAGCTCGGTGCCGTCGCGTCGCATCCGCACCAGCGGGCCGGTGCCGCCGCCCGAGAACGCCATGTCCAAAGTGGTCGCCGCGGGCGCGACGCTACCGTCAGCGTTCCTGCGCAGCGCGGTGTCGACCGGTACCCAATCGGCGCCACGGCGAACCCGCACCGGGATGACCGACTGTTGCAGCGTGAAGCTGCCGTCGGGGTTCGCGAACACCTGCTGGCGCTCGGTGCGCAGCGCGGTAGCCTCGACGCGCTTGCCCGACGCGACCGCGGCGGCCCGGGCCGCCGCCTCTCCCACCGTGCGCGGCGCCGCCGGTTTCGCGGCCACCGCCGGCACCGGCACCACCACCGCGGACGCCGCGACGACCGCGCCCACCACCAACCAGCTCCGGGTACGCATGGCGGCAGCATCCACGTGGCGGCCATCACACGGCCACCACGCGGCCATTTTTCCTTAACGAGTATTACGGGCGGGCCAGGGACCAGGCGCGGACGCCGCCGATGATGCCGGCCGTGTTGGGCACGATCACCACGTCGTCGCCCATGCGTTCGAGCTGCTCAGGGCGGATGCGCCGGGAGTTGCCGCCGCCGATGTACAGGCGGTCCCACAGGAAGACGGGCCGCAATCCTTCGACGATGGTCCGGATGCGCCGGGACCAGAACGCGTCGCCCAGCCGGCGGCGTTCGTGCTCGCCGATGTAGGTGTCGTAGCTGAGGCCCCAGCGCACCGGCGCCTGCGACAACTCCAGGTGCGGAGCCAGCACGCCGCCGTCGAAGAGCGCGCAGCCGAGCCCTGTGCCAAGGGTCAGCACCAGCTCCAGGCCGGTGCCGGCGACGACGCCGGCGCCGTGCACCTCGGCGTCGTTCAGCACGAGGGTCGGCACGCCGAACGCCTCGGCGAGCGCGGTGCGGGCGTCGAACCCGGCCCACTGGGTGACGAGGTCGGGGTCGACCTTGGTACGCGGGCCGTTGCGGGTCACGTAGTGCGGGGTGGCCACCACGACGCCGTGCCGGATCATGCCGGGCATGCCCACGGTCGCCCGGTCGGCCGCGGGCAGCTTGCCGCCGAGGTCCTTGAGCGTCTGTACGAACAGTGCCGGCGGCAGGGGGTACGGCGTCGGCACCCGCACTGGATGGGCCCGCATGGTGCCGGCCTCATCCAGGACGGATGCCTTGATGCCGCCCCCGCCGCAGTCGATCGCAAGCGTGGTGGTCACGCTCCGATCATCGCACCGGCGATGCCGTCACGCTCCGCACGCAGCGCAATATGTGATCAAGCCACGGTGCACGGGTTGTTGTTGAGCCGGAATTCGGCGGGTCTCGCGTTGGTGCCCGAGTAGCTGGCCTGGAAGCCGAACGTCACGCTGGCATTCGTCAGGATCGAGCCGTTCCAGGAGACGTTTCGGGCGGTCACCGCCGCACCACTCTGCGTGACCGTCGAGTTCCACGCGTTGCTGATCGTCTGGTTGCCGCCGAAGTTCCAGGTCAGCGCCCACGAGTTGATCGAGGGACCGCGGTTGGTGATGGTGACGTTCGCGGTGAAGCCGTTGCTCCACTGGTTGAGCTGGTAACCGACCGTGCAGGGCCCGGAGCCGGGCGGCGGGGTGGTCGGCGTCGGCGGAGGGGTCGTGGGCGGTGGCGTCGAGGGCGGCGGCGTGGTTGGTGGCGGGCTGGTCGGCGTACCGGTGGACACGAAGCGCAGGATCCGGTCGTCGGTGGCGGCGGGCGTGCCGCGACCGTCACGGTTGCTGGTCGCGACCCAGAGGGAACCGTCGGGAGCCACGGCCACCGTACGCAGCCGGCCAAACTGGCCCTGGAGCTGCGCGGTCGGGGTGCCGGCGCCGCCGTTGCCGGTCAACGGCACGAGCCACAGCCGGGTACCGCGCAGCGCGGCCACCAGCAGCGTGTTGCCGTCCACCACGGCACCACTGGGGGACGCCTCAGCGGTGGTCCACTGCACGATCGGGTCGCGGAAGCGCGGGTCGCCCGCCCGGCCCTCGACGGTGGGCCAGCCGTAGTTGCCACCGGGCACGATGTAGTTGACCTCGTCCCAGGTGTTCTGCCCGAACTCGCTCGCGTACAGCCGCCCGGCCGAGTCCCAGGACAGGCCCTGTACGTTGCGGTGCCCCAGGCTGTAGACCAGGGAGCCGGCGGTCGGGTTGTCCGGTGGCACGCTGCCGTCGGGCCGCATCCGCAGGATCTTGCCGTTGCGGCTCTGCATGTTCTGCGAGTTGGCGGTGTTACCGGCGTCGCCGACACCGGCGTACAGCATGCCGTCTGGACCGAAAGCGATCCGGCCGCCGTCGTGGATGCTGGCCCGGGCGAGCCCGGTCAGGATCGGCGTCTGGGTCTGCGGCGCGTCCAGCCGGAACCGGACGATCCTGTTGTCGGAGGCGGACGTGAAGTACGCGTAGACGAGGTTGTCCTGCGCGAAGGTCGGCGCCACGGCCAGCCCGAGCAGGCCCGCCTCGCCGGTGGCGGAGACCCCGCTGATCGTGGCAACCTGCTGGGGCGACTGCCCGGCCTGCACGCGCAGCACCCGGGCCGTGTTGCGCTCGCTGACCAGGGCACTGCCGTCCGGCAGGAACGCGAGGCCCCACGGTATCTGCAGGTTGGACGCCACGGTCTGCGGCTGGGACCAATTAAAGTTACCGTTGGCGAGTGGCACCACCGGCCCGGGATCCTCGACGGTCTGGGCGGCGGCCAGTCCGGCCCCACCCGCGCCGATCACCAAGGCCGCGAAGCCGGCCACGGCTAGACGTGTACGCACGATCCACTCCCTCAGTCAGACAGTGATCATTGTCAATCTAGCACTCGCCTTGACAGCCGTCGATTCCATCGGTAAACCGCAGCGGTGGGGTCTGAGCTCGACGTCGTACGCACCGTGATCTCTCGCTTGGGCGGGCGGCAGCGCCGGGTGCGCGTCACGCATCCGTGGCACGCCGCCGAGCGGCCCGGATCGGTGCTGACCAGCGGCGTGGCGGCGGCCGCCATGGCGGTCATACTGACGTGTCTCGCCGCGCCGCTGCTCTCCAGCTTCGTGCGGACCCCGGTGCCGAAGCCGGTCGCGCTCGTCTTCGGGTGCGGGCTCGCGATCGGCGCGGTCGCGGCGGCGTACGTGGCGGTGCGCGCGGTGTACGCGGGCGCCCGCAACATCACCGGCCGGCACACGGTGGAGGGCGTGGTCGTCGATCGGCTCAGCCGCCAGTACGGCGAGGAGATCTACAGCGTCGCCGTCGACGACGGCACGAGCGACGAGATCGTCGCGTGGACGGTCGACAGGGCGACCTACGACCGCCTGATCGAAGGCACCCGCGTCCAGGCCGTAGTCTCCGCCGACGCCCGCTACGCCTACGAGATCAGATAGTGCTAAGGACCCTTGGTGTCTACCAAGGAAGCGAAGACGACGATGTTGTCGGCGTAGCCGATGCTGCCGCCGCGCCACTGTCCACCGCACGTGATCAAGCGGAGTCCGGGGCGCGAGAAGTCGCCGTACACGCGCTGGGCAGGCAACTTCGCCTTGTTGAAGCGCTCGATCGAGTTCACCTCGAAGATGGCCACGGCGCCGTCGCGGCGGGTCACCTCGACGCGCGCGCCGGCGCGCAGCTTCGACAGCTTGTAGAAGACCGCTGGGCCATCGCGGGTATCGGCGTGCCCGACCATGATCGCCGGCCCGAACTCGCCTGGCGTGGGCCCGTCCTTGAACCAGCCGGCCTCGTTGTGCAGGCGTAACGAGGGCACCGCGATCGAGCCGTCGTCGGCCAGCCCGACGCCGTGGACCGGAGCCTCCACGCCGATCGAAGGGATCTCGATTTTCCTGGGGCGGCTGGGCTCCAGTACAGGAAAATCATGCGGCGGAGGCTTCTTCTCACCGCCGCCCAGGAGTGCCCCCCAGCCGCTCTCCCACCCCAGCCCCGCGCCCACAGCGAACACGCCGACCAGGGCCAGGACGATGGCGGCCGGCCCGGTCCAGCGGGTCTTCATGCGCGGCGCCGGCGCACCGTGACCAGGGCGAGCGCGGCCGCGGCGGCGAGCGCCGCGAGCCCCGCGGTGAGCAGCAGCGTGCCGGTGCCGCCGCCGGCCATGCCGCCGAACCCGGTGGCCGGGCCGTGGCTGGGCTCGACAGCCGCGAGCACGTTGAGCTCCGCGGTCGTCGAGTCGTCCGCGCAGGTCAGGGTGACGTCGTACTCGCCGGGCTTCGCCGCTTTGGGCACCGTCACCGCGGCGGTGAGCTTCTGGCCCTGCGGTTGCACCGTGACCTCGCCGAACGCGTCGGACTTCACGGTCACGGATTTGGTGTTGTCGGTGCAGGTCGCCTCGATGCCGACCAGATAACCGGCCTGCACGGTCGAGGGCGTCAGTTTGAGCGTGGCCGCGGCGGCTCGCGCGGGCGCACCCGTGACGAGCACCACCGCGGCGGCGAGAAGGAACGCCGCGACCTTCATAGACAGATCTTCCCCGCCTCGCGGCGGGGCCACAAGTCACCCATGTGGACACCCGCCGCGAAGGACCGCGCTATCAGGTAACGGTGCAGGTCGGGGTCGGGGCGGTGTTGGTACCGGTCCAGGTGGCGAGGAACCCGAAGGTCGTCGTGCCGCCCGCCGGTATCGCGCCGTTGTAGCTGACGTTGGTGACGGTGACGTTCGCGCCGCTCTGGCTCCGGACGCCGTTCCATATCTGGGTCAGCTGCTGCCCGTTCGCGAACGTGAACCGCACCGTCCAGCTCTGCGTGGTGGACGCGCCGCCGTTGCGTACCGTCACCTCGCCCTGGAAGTTGCCCTGCCACTGGCCCGCGATCCGGTACGTCGCGGTGCAGCCGCCCGGCCCGGTCGTGACCGGTGGCGTGGTGACCGGCGGGGTGGTGACCGGCGGGGTGGTGGTCGGAGGCGCGCTGCCGAGCGCGGACACCAGAGCCGGGTACCACCTGTCGGACATCTTCTGGTCACCGGCGCTGTTGGGGTGCACGCCGTCGTACGTGTCGCTGGCCGTGCTGAACCCGGTCCACTGGTCGACGACCGTGATCGGCGACGCCGACGTGGTCTTGCCGGCCGCCCAGCCGGGGATGGCGTTGTTGAGGTTGATCACGCGCTGGGCGCATTCGGAGCAGCTCCGGGCCGAGTCCATCGGGATGATCTTCGCGACCAGGATGCGCATGCCCGCGTTGCTGGCCCGCATCTGGTCGACCAGCTTGCTGTACGCGGCGAGGATCGTGTCGGTGGAGCGGGCGCTCCAGACGTCGTTGGTGCCGAAGTGCATCAGCACGATGTCGGGGCGGGTGGCCGACAGCCAGCCGACGAGCTGGTTCTGGTCGGCGACGGTGGTGACCAGCGCCCCGCCGTGCCCCTCGTTGTTGCCATCGTGCGCCTGCGCGCAGCCCTGGGGCGGCAGCGTGCCGACGAAGTCGATGTCGGTGTGTCCGGTGCTCTGCAGGCGGTTCCACAACAGGGAGCGCCAGCAGCCGGGCGAGCCGGTGATCGAGTCACCGAGCGGCATGATGCGGACCGGCGCGGCCGCGGCGCTCGTTTCCAGCGACAGCGCCGGCCGTGCGACGGCCAGCGCGAGGGCGACGAGCACGCCGGCGAGCGCGGCGGCGAGGAGCGATCGGGTTCTCACGCAACGCATTGAAACATCTAGATCTAGCGAACTCAACCGGTTCAGATGCGTTAGAATGTATGTACGAAAGCAGCTCGCTACAGACAGCAAGGAGAGCGTCGTGATCGCCCGTTCTTCCGGTGGATCAGCCCCCTACGCCACGCTCCTCACCTTCACCCGCTATGTCGGTCGCACCGGCCCCGGCAAGGCCACGTTCGTCAGCGGCGTCCGCAAGCAGCGCGAGTCCGGCTCGGGGTTCAACCCGCACGGAACACTGATCAAAGCACTCAAAGCAGACATCCAGTTTCGCTCGGGCGGCACACAGGTCAAGGCCGCCGTCGACGTCGTCCGGCCCAGGTGGCGGCCGCTCTACGAGGCACTCGTGCCCGGCACACTCGCCTACCTGGAGTCCCTCGGTGACCCGACCAGCGTGGGCCTCGCGCAGGCCCGCGACGCGCTCGGCGTGATCGGCGGCCTCTCCGTCAAGGTCAACCCGCACCTCGGCCTGCGATACGAAGACGGGCGCGCCGAGGCGGTCCGGCTGTACTTCGATCCCGAGCCGCCCACCGGCGAGGCCCTCGTGGCGACCCTGCACCTGATGTCCCGCCACATGGAGCAGGTCCTGCCGCACGCCGAGCCGGTGCTGGTCGACGTGCGCCGGGGTGCGGTGCACCGGCCAAACCCGGCCACCAAGCCGGCCGACGTCGAGCGCTGGCTCACCGGCGAGGCGGCCGCCTACTCCGCGATGTGGGGCGCGGCCGCATAAGCCGTATCCTGGGCGGGCCATGACTCTGTTAACCGGCGCTCGCCCCGCCCAGGTTCGGACGTTTCATCCGCGCCGCGGGCGGATGAACGGCCGGCATTTCGACGCTCTGGAGCGGCTCTGGCCGCTGCACGGCGTGCCCATTCCGGGCTCGCCCCTCGACGTGGCCGCTCTTTTCGGGCGGCGCGCGCCTCTGGTACTGGAGATCGGCTCCGGCATGGGCGAGGCCACACTCGCGATGGCCGGAGCCGATCCCGGGCGCGACTATCTCGCCGTCGAGGTGCACACGCCCGGCGTCGCCAACCTGCTCGCGATGGTCGAGCAGCACGGGCTGACCAACGTGCGGGTCGGTTTCGGCGACGCGCTCGAACTGGTACGCCACATGCTGCCGCCCGCCAGCCTCGACGCGGTGCACGCCTTCTTCCCCGATCCTTGGCCCAAGTCGCGGCACCACAAGCGCCGCCTGATCCAGCCGGAGCATGTGGCGCTGCTGCGGTCCCGCCTCGCCCCAGGCGGGGTGTTCCGGTGCGCCACCGACTGGACCGAGTACGCCGAGGCGATGCTGGAGACGCTGGCCGCCGATCCGGAGCTGCTCAACGAGCACGACGGGTACGCGCCGCGCCTTGCCGAGCGGCCCGTGACCAAGTTCGAGCAACGAGCCCTCGACGCCGGCCGCGAGATCCGAGACCTGTCCTTCCGCAGGCGGTGACTCCCACGATGAACATTGATGTATTGGGCGTGTATCTCGCGGGGGCACCGTAACGAGCATGTTGGACACCACGCCACGGATCGGCATCAACGGGCACGCGCTGACCGACGTACAGGCCGACGTTCGCGCGGTCGCCGTCGCTGGCGCCAACCTCTGGACGTCTCCGGACGCCGTGCGCGCGCTCGACGCGGCCGCCGTCTCCGCGAAGCCTGACCTGCGCCGCTGGACCGGGGCGCACGACGTGGAGGAGCGCCGGGCACTGTGGGGCCGGATCACCAGCCAGCTGCTGCTCGGCGAGCCGGTCACGGTACACGAGGAAGTCGACGGCTGGGTGAGGGTGACCGCGCCGTGGCAGCCTTCCGCCCACGATCCTCGCGGGTGGCCGGGTTGGCTGCCAGCGGGGCAGCTCGCGCCCGCCGGCAGCCTCGCCGTCCCGATCAGGAACGCGGTGGTGACGGCCGCGACCACCGCGCTGCGCGACGCCCCCGCCGGGCGGGTGATCGTGGCGGACGTCAGCTTCGGTACCGTCCTGCCGCTGCGCGACGAGACCCCTGGCTGGCGACAGGTGGCGCTGCCGGATGGCGGCACCGGCTGGCTGTCGGCGGCGCACACCCGCATCCGCCCCGCGCTCGTCGAGCCGCCGACCGCGACGCAGGTGATCGTGGCGGCCCGGCAGCTGCTCGGCACGCCCTATTTCGTGGGCGGCATGAGCGGGCTCGCGGTCGACTGCTCGGGCCTCGTGCACCTGGTGTACCGGCGGTTCGGCGTGACCGTGCCGCGCGACGCCGACGAGCAGTACGCGCTGGGCGAGCCGATCGACCTGCCCGACGCCGAGCCCGGTGACCTGCTGTTCTTCGCCCCGCCCGGCGCGGCCCGCTTCGACCACGTGGCGCTGTGCCTGGGCGGCGACCAGGTCCTGCACGCCTCGCAGGCCGGCTGGCAGGTACTGGAGGAGCCGCTCCCGAGCTCGCGCAGGAGCAACCTGATGGGCGTGCGGCGTTTCGTGTCAACCCGATAGGGCGCGCAGGCGGGCGACCACGGCCGCCTCCTGGGCCGGCTCCGCCAGGTCACGCCAGGTGGAGAGGGCCCGGGTCAGGTACTCCTTGGCGCGATGGGTACGGCCGGCCGCGCCGTGCCACTCCCCGAGGAGCGCGGCGATGGTCGCTTCCGCCCGGCGGTCGCCGAGCCGCCGCTGCACATGGAGCGAGTCGGCCAGGAACTCCACCCCGCGCCGCGGGTCACCGAACCGCAGGTGCAGCTCGCCGATGCTCTGCCGCACGTAGGCCGCGCACGCGTCATCGCCCAGCTCCTCCAGCAGCGCGAGGGCGCGGTGCAGCTCCTCGCGAGCCCGGTCGGGCCGTCCACGCTCCTTGCGCAGGGTGGCGAGCCGGTGCAGGGCCAGCGCCTGGCGGTGCCGGTCGCCCAGCTCGACGGCCAGCTCGTACGAGGCGGTCAGCCACCGCTGGGCCGGCCCGTACCGCCGCAGTCCGAGGTGCGCGAGCCCCGTCGAGCCGTACACGACCGCTTGACTGTGCCGGTCGCCGAGCCGCTCGAAGACCTCGAGTGCCCGGCGGTACAGGTGCAGGGCCCGGTGGTACCGGCCGGCGATGCGGTGCACGGTGGCCTGCCCGGTGAGCGCGATCGCCTCGCCGATCGTGTCACCGGTCGCACCGAACAGCACCCGCGCCGTCGTGAACGCCGCCGCCGCCTCGTCGTACCGGTCGCGGTACAGGTGCAGCTGGCCGATGTCGCGCAGGATGGTCGCCTCGCCGCGCTGGTCGCCGGCTCGCCGCGCGCTGGCCAGCCCGGTCTGGTGCACGCGCCACCAGGTGTCCCGGCGGCCGCGCAGGTCGAAGTACGGCGCGAGGGTGGCCGCGATGCGCCACGCGTGCCCGTCGAACCCGTTCGCGTGCGCCAGCTCGACGGCCGCCACCAGCGCGGGTACCTCGGCCTCGAACCAGGCCATCGGGTCGCCCTTGATGTCCGCGACGGAGACGCCGGAGACGGAGATGCCGAAATAGTGCACCGGCATGCGCTCGCGCACAGAAAAGGCCCGCGCGAGCCACCCGTCCAGCACCCGTTCGATCGCCGCGCGCCGGTCTGCGAGAGCATCGCCTTCGGCAAGCTCGGCGCCGTAGCAGCGCAGCAGGTCGTGCAGCCGGTACCGGGCCTGGCCGGCGCCGTCCATGCCGACGAGTTGGAGCAGGTTGGCGTCGACGAGCAGGTCGACCACGTCTTCGGTGGCCGGGGCGTCGATCAGCGCGCCCACCACCCACGCCGGCACGGGGCCGGGGCCGAGCGTCCCCAGCAGCCGGAACGCCCGCGCGGCCACGGGTGGCAGCAGCCGGTAGCTCAGCTCGACGCTGGCGCGTACCGCGAGGTCGCCGGCGCGCAGCTCGTCGAGGCGGTGCCGTTCCAGCTTCAGGCGGTCGGCCAGGACGGCGAGCGACCACCCCGGTCGCTGGGCCAGCTTGGCGCCCGCGATCCGCACCGCGAGCGGCAGGTGGCCGCAGGCGCGCAGGATGTCGCGGGCGCTGTCGGGCTGCTCCACGACCCGCCGCCGCCCCGCCACGCGGCTGAACAGCTCCTGCGCCTCCTGGTCGGTCAGCACGTCGACGTTGACCTGGAGCGCGTCGCACAGGTCGGGCAGGCGCATCCGGCTGGTGGCCAGCACCGCGCACGCCCCCGCCCCGGGCAGCAGCGGGCGGACCTGGCCGGCGTGTGCCACGTCGTCGAGTACGAGCAGCATCCGCTGCGTGGACAGGCGAGACCGCAGCAACGCCGCGCGCGCCGGCACCTCGGCCGGGAGTGCCGGCTCGGCGACGCCCAGCGCCCGCAGCAGCTCCGCGAGCACCTCCGCGGGATCGCGGGGCGCCCCGCCGGTGCCCCGCATGTCCACGTACAGCTGCCCATCCGGGAACGCCGCGCGCACCGCGTGCCCGACGTGGACCGCGAGCGCAGACTTGCCGACGCCAGGCGCTCCGGAGATCGCGACCACCGCCGGGTGGCGGCCGGTCAGGTGCGCCACGATCCGCTCGACCAGGGGCCCGCGTCCGGTGAAGTCGGGCGGGTCGAGCGGTAGCTGGCAGATCGGGCCGGGCGTCTGCGGCCCGGCCCGCAACACCAGATCAAAGGCGGCGCGCAGCTGCGGTCCGGGCTCGACGCCCAGCTCGTCGGCGAGGATCTCGCGGGCGTCCGCGTACGCCCGGAGCGCCTCCGCCGTGCGCCCGCTCGCGTGCAGCGCCAGTACCAGCCGGCGCCAGAACCCCTCGTGCAGCGGGTCGGTGGCGAGCAGCCCGCGCAGTTCGGCGGCGGCCACCTCGTGCTGCCCCAGCCCGATGCGGATCTCCATGGCCAGCTCGACGAGCGAGGTCTTGAGCGCGGTCAGGCGGCTCTCCACCGCCTCCCACGCGGGGCTGGCCGGCAGGTCCTCCAGGAGCCGGCCGCGCCAGAGCCCGATCGCGTCCTCCAGCAGCCGCAACGCTCCCGCCGCGTCGCCGGCACCCCACGCCATCCGGGCCCGCTCGGCGCGCGCCTCGAACAGCGTCAGGTCAAGGGCCGCCGGCTCGACCGCGACCGCGTACCCGTGCGGTTTTGTAATAATCGCGTCGCCGGACAGCCGCCCGCGGAGCCCGCGCACGTACGTACGGAGGTTCGCCACCGCCGACGGCGGTGGCGCGTCCGGCCACAGGACGTCGACCAGCACGTCCGTGGAGACCACCCGACCGGGCTGCAGCAGCAGCGTGCCCAGCAGGATCCGGGGCATCCGCCCGCCGAGAGGCACGGTGCTACCGTCCGCTCCTACCTCGAGCGGACCGAGGACGCGGTACGAATGCGTATGCACCGGGGCCGATCGTACGGATCGGGGGTTACCAGATCCAGAGTTCGGGCTCGTCGTTCGGCGGGGGTTCATCGCAGATTGGGCTCACCGTTTCACCTTCCACGCGCGGGTGATGGTCTGGTCGATCCGGTTGCCGGCGCCGTCAGTAGCGATCACCCGGATCGTCGCGAACTCCGCGCCGGGCGGAGCCGCCGGCACCGTCGCCGTCAGGCTCCGCCCGCCGGTGGTCGGCACCGCGCGCCAGTGCGCGCCGTCGTCGTAGGAGACCCGGACGTCCGCGGCGATGCGGCCGCCGCGGTCATAGCCGGGCTGGTAACCGAGGTCCAGCTTCATCTTGTACGCCCACCGGGCGACCACGGTGTTCGATAGGTCGGTGCTGATGTCATACCCGATCTGGAGCAGCGGCAGCACGGCGATCTTGTCTCCGCCCGGCCGCCCGGACCGGAACGTCCACGTCGTCGACGTCGCCGTGGAGGTGGTCCACCACTCGCGGTCGTCGGTGAACCGGTCCCGGGCCACGTCCAGCGTCAACCGGTACGTCGCCTCGCGCCCCGGCACCGTGAACTGCGTGTACGGCAGGGTGGTGTCGCCGATGACGGTGTTGCCGCGGCGCAGGGTCAGCCGGCCCCGGTCCGAGCGGTAGTCCAGCCACCCGTACTGCCCGACGGCGCCGTCCGCGTACTGCGGCACCGCCACCCGGATCGCGTCGTGCGCCCGGTTGACCGGTGCCCCGTACACGTAGTCCGCCCCTGTTTCGGGCAACGCGGGCCGCACCAGCGCGCCGAACCACACCTCGCGCACCCGCTCGCTGGCCTTGTACGCGCGGCTGAGCTGGTGCATGCCGCCCTTGCGCCCCCACCCGAAGTCGAGTTCCTGCACCACCTCGTGCCGCCACGTGACGCCTCGGGTGCTGACATAGTCGGTGCGTACGCCGACGCGCTCGACCGGCCGGCTGAAGCCGAGCGCCAGGTCCATCCCGTCGACGAACCCGCTCCGGGTGTCGCGGGCCCGCAACTCCACGCCGTGCCCGTGGAACTCGCTCTCCACAGTGGCCAGTCCGGTGGCTGCCTGCCGCAGGTCGGCCGGCACCCGCCCGTCCTCCACGAACAGCAAGTCGTACCGGTAGTCCTCGCCGGCCGTCCCTGGGCCGGTCAAGTCCCAGCGGGTCAGCAGGCGGAACGTGCCCACGCTCGCCTGGCCCGTCGACGCGATGGCGTAGACAGCCGTTTCCGGGGTGAACGAGTTGCCCTCCAGCAGCGACCGGTTGGCGGTCACGCGCTGCCAGACGACGCCCAGAGCGGCCACAGTGGCCGGTCGCGGAGTGTCCACGCGCAGCCGGGTGGCCGTGCGGCCGTCGTAGCGCAGGGTCCGGTCGCCGCTGATCGTCAGCTCAGGCTCGGAGATGACGGTGGCCTCCCGGGTCACGCCCTCCTCGTCGACCACGAAGAGCAGGCCCGTCATGGCGTACCGGCCTTCCGGAACCTCCACAGTGGTCGTGGTGTTCCCGCCGAAGTGTGCGTAGTGGCGGGCGCCGCTGTCCAGGTTCCAGAGCATGACGTTGCTCCAGCTGACCGGCGCGCTCCCGTCGTGGTTGACGCCCTCGACGGTCAGCGTGCGCACCGGCGCGGCCTTCGTCACGCCCACCGGGGTCCGTACCTCCTGGCCGCCCCCACGGGCGATCAGCAGGCCGGCGTACATGCCCGCGGGCGTGCCGGCGCCGACCCGCACCGTCGCCGTGACCTTCTCCCCCGCCGGTACCGTCAGCCGGCTGGGGGTGACGTCGAGGCTCGCCGGCGTGGGGGTGGCGCCGGTGCTGGCCGCGGTCGCGGAAAGCGCGAGCGTCACCGCTTTAGCACCGTTGTTGCGGTACGTGACCTCCGCCTTGTCCTGGTTGACGGTCAGCGCCGCCGGTTCGGCGACGACCTCCTGGTCCAGCGCCGCCGCCACGTCGACCCGCCCGCTGCCGACCGCCCACAGCGGCTCCTTGCGCAGCGGGGTCGCGCTCGCCACGAGCGCCGCCTTGAGCTGTCCGGCCTTCCAGTCGGGGTGCCGCTGTGCCAGCAACGCCGCCGCGCCCGCCACGTGCGGGGTGGCCATCGAGGTGCCCGACATGGCGGTCAACGACTTGCTGACCACCTCGCCGAGACCGGTACCGGCGGCCCGCGCGGCGACGATGCCCACGCCCGGTGCGGTGATCTCCGGCTTGACCGCGCCGTCGCCGAGTCGCGGGCCACGCCCGGAGAACGCGGCCAGCTCGTCCTCTTTGGACACCGCGCCGACGGTCAGCGCCGAGGTGGCGGTGCCGGGCGTGGTGACGGTCTGCATGCCGGAGCCGGAGTTTCCGGCGGCCACCACGAAGAGCGCCCCTGAGCTGGCGGTCAGCGCGTCGACCGCTTCGGTGACCGGGTCCGGCCCCTCCAACGCCTCGGCGCCCAGGCTGACGTTGACGATCCGGGCGCCCTGACTGACCGCCCACTCCATGCCGGCGATGACCCACGACAGGTCACCGGCGCCGGCTCCGTTGAGTACCTTGCCGACCAGGAGATCGGCGCCGGGTGCGACCCCTTTGGCGGCACCCCGACCGGCGACGGTGGCCGCCACGTGCGTGCCGTGGCCGAAGCGGTCGACGGTGTCCTCTTCGTCGGTGAAGTTCGCCGCCGTGCTCACCCGGCCGGCGAGCGCGGGGTGCGTGGGGTCGTACCCGCTGTCGAGCACCGCCACCTTGACGCCCCGGCCGTCGTACCCGGACCGCCACGCCGCCGGCGCACCGATCTGCGGGACGCTGTCGTCGAGCGTCGCCCGCACCTGGCGGTTCAGCCACACCTTGCGTACCTGGCCGGCGGTCACCGCGTTCCAGTACTGGCGAGCCTGGTCCTTCTCCGCGTCGAGGGCGACCGCGCCGATGCTGCGCAGCTCCCGCCCGCGCAGGTTTTTCATGCCACTACCCGCCACCAGCAGCGGCAGCGTGTCGCTCGCCTCGTCGTGGTACCCGGCGGCCACCAGGTCGGTCAGGTTGAACAGCGCCTCGTCCACCTGACCGGAGCGCACGTACGGCACCGCGGCGTGCGGCACGGCGTACACGTCGCCGTTTCGCTGGGAGATCTGGAAGCCGCGTCCCTCGTCGGCGGTCGCGATCTGCCGCCCGTCGGCCAGTGTGGACAGTCGCACGACGTCGCCGGTAACGAGGGTGAGGCTGTGCGCCTGCCGGACGGTCGCGGGGGCCAAAAATGGCGCTACTGCGCCACTGGGGGGCTCGGCCCCCGCGGGTCCGGCCGTCGCGGTGACGGTGATCAGGGAAGCCGCCAGAATCAACACGCTGCGTAACTGCCTGGCCACGACTCCCCCAATGACGTCCCGCGCGGTACTGAGGGCAGCGTCACACCTTGTCATCACCGCCGTAAAGGATCTACGGTCAGCGCAGGTGCGCCATGTCCCAGTTGCGTCAAAGGGAGGTCCAATTGCTCCAGGCAGCCGGCCTCACCGCCGCGGAGGAGTCCACCTACCTCACGCTGGTACGCCAGGGCAGCGCACCCCTCCCCCAGCTCGCCGATCGCACCGAACTGACCGCCGCCCAGGTCCGGCGCGCCCTCGCCGGACTGCACCGCAAGGGACTGGTACACCGCACGCCGGCGCCGCACGACAAGGTGGTGCCGGTGCCGCCCGACCTGGCTGTCGAGCAGCTCATCCAGCGCCGGTTGGAGGAGCTGGAACGCACCCGTGAGGCCGCGCACCGGCTCGCCGACGAGGCGCAGCACCGCGTCGCGAACCGCAGCACCGAAGACCTCATCGAGATCGTGTCCGGCCGGGCGGCTGTCGGCCGGGCCTTCGACCGGGTGCAGCGCACCGCCCGCCGCGAGATGCGGGTGCTGGTGGCGCCGCCGTTCGCCAAGCCCAACGAGGTCAACCGCACCCAACTCGACCGGGAGGCGGCCGGCGTGGTCTACCGGGGCGTGTACGACGCCTCCGTGCTCGACGACCAGGCGAGCGCCGCGGCGGCGGCCGTGCACGTGCGCTCCGGAGAGCAGGCCCGGCTCATCCACTCGCTGCCCACCAAGCTCGCCATCGCCGACAGCGAGCTGGCCCTGCTTCCGCTGTCGTACAGCACGTCCGCACACGACGCGGCCCTTCTCGTACACCCGTGCGGGCTGCTCGACGCACTTGTCGCGCTCTTCGAGACGGTCTGGGCGCTCGCCACCCCGCTCTCCCTCGGCGACGGCTCCCTCGGGGACAGCGCCACGCTGGTCGCCGCCCCGGACGTCTCGGCCGGCGACCGGCAGCTCCTGTCGCTCCTGGTGGCCGGCCTCACCGACGAGGCCGCCGCCGCCCGGCTGGGCGTGAGCCGCCGCACGGTGGTGCGCCGCGTCCAGCACCTGATGGAGATGACCAGCTCCCGATCCCGCCTCCAGCTGGGCTGGCAGGCCCGCGAACGCGGCTGGCTCTAACCCCTCCCATGATCAGGGCGTCTCTCAAGTCGCTCTGACAGCTTCAGGGACGCCCTGATCATGGCAGTATTGACGGGCTATGACGCTCACCGACCGCATCCCACCGGACCCCGGCCCCGACGCCGTCTTCGACGCGTTCGCGGGCTGGGCCGCTGACCAGGGACTCAGCCTCTACCCCCACCAGGAAGAGGCGCTGATCGAGGTGGTCTCGGGCGCCAACGTGATCCTGAGCACGCCCACCGGGTCCGGCAAGAGCCTGGTCGCCACCGGCGCGCACTTCGCCGCCCTCGCCACCGGGCGCACCACCTTTTACACCGCGCCCATCAAGGCACTGGTGTCGGAGAAGTTCTTCGCGCTCTGCGACATCTTTGGCGCCGCCAACGTCGGCATGCTCACCGGCGACGCGAGCGTCAACGAAGACGCGCCCATCATCTGCTGCACGGCCGAGATCCTCGCCAACATGGCGCTGCGCGAGGGTGCCGACGCCGACGTGGGCATCGTCGTCATGGACGAGTTTCACTTCTACTCCGAGCCCGACCGGGGCTGGGCCTGGCAGGTGCCGCTGCTCGAACTGACACAGGCCCAGTTCGTGCTCATGTCCGCGACGCTCGGCGACGTGGCGTTCTTCGAAAAAGACCTGACGCGGCGCACGGGGCGGTCGACCGCCGTCGTCCGCTCGGTCGAGCGGCCGGTCCCGCTCATTTTCTCGTACGCGATGACGCCGTTGCACGAGACCATCGAGGATCTGCTCGCCACCAAGCAGGCACCCGTCTACATTGTCCACTTCACCCAGGTGGCCGCGCTGGAACGCGCGCAGGCGCTCATGAGCGTCAACGTCTGCACCCGCGCCGAGAAAGACGCGATCGCCGAGATGATCGGCAACTTCCGGTTCACCGCGGGCTTCGGCAAGACGCTGTCGCGGCTGGTCCGGCACGGCATCGGCGTGCACCACGCAGGGATGCTGCCCAAGTACCGCCGGCTCGTCGAGACGCTCGCCCAGGCCGGGCTGCTCAAGGTGATCTGCGGCACCGACACGCTCGGCGTCGGCATCAACGTACCTATCAGGACGGTGCTTTTCACCGCGCTGAGCAAGTACGACGGGCAGAGGGTGCGGCTGCTCAAGGCCCGCGAGTTCCACCAGATCGCCGGCCGGGCCGGGCGCGCCGGCTTCGACACGGTCGGCACCGTGGTCGTGCAGGCACCCGAACACGTCATCGACAACGAAAAGGCCCTCGCCAAGGCCGGCGACGACCCCAAGAAGCGCCGGAAGGTGGTGCGCAAGAAGCCGCCCGAGGGCTCCGTGGGTTGGGGCCAGCCGACGTTCGAGCGGCTGGTCGCCGCCGAGCCGGAGCCGCTGACGTCGGTTTTCGCCGTCAGCCACTCGATGCTGCTCAACGTCATCGGCCGGCCCGGCGACGCGTTCGCCGCCATGCGACACCTGCTCACCGACAACCACGACGACAGGTCCGTCCAGCGCAAGCACATCCGGCGCGCCATCGCCATCTACCGCGCGCTGCTGGCTGCCGGCGTCGTCACCGCGGCACCGGTGAGCCTCACCGTCGACCTGCAACTCGACTTCGCGCTCAACCAGCCGCTGTCGCCGTTCGCGCTCGCCGCCATCGACCTGCTCGACCGCGAGTCGCCCACGTACGCGCTCGACGTGCTGTCGGTCATCGAGTCCATCCTGGACGATCCGCGCCAGGTGCTCTCCGCGCAGCAGTTCAAGGCCCGCGGCGAGGCGGTCGCCGCGATGAAGGCGGAGGGCATCGAGTACGAGGCGCGCCTCGAACTGCTCGAAGACGTGACCCACCCCAAGCCGCTCGCCGACCTGCTCGACGTGGGCTACGAGGCGTACCGCAAGGGCCACCCGTGGGTCTCCGACTACCAGCTCTCGCCGAAGTCCGTCGTGCGCGACATGTACGAGCGGGCGATGACGTTCACCGAGTACGTCGCCTTCTACGGGCTGTCGCGCTCCGAGGGGCTGGTGCTGCGATACCTCGCCGACGCGTACAAGGCGCTGCGCCAGACGGTGCCCGACGAGGCCAAGACCGAGGAGCTGATCGACCTCATCGAGTGGCTCGGCGAGCTGGTCCGCCAGGTCGACTCCAGCCTGATCGACGAGTGGGAGCGGCTGCGTTCCGGCCTCTCCACCGTCCCCACGACAGAACAGCGCCCGCCCGACGTCTCCCGCAACGTGCGCGCGTTCCGGGTACTGGTGCGCAACGCCCTCTTCCGCCGCGTCGAACTGGCCGCCCTGCGCCGCTGGTACGAGCTGGGCGAGCTGGACGCCGAGTCCGGCTGGGACGCGGAAGCGTGGGAGGAGGCGCTGGCGCCGTACTTCGAGGAGCACGACGAGATCGGCACCGGCCCCGACGCCCGCGGCCCCGCCCTCCTGATCATCGACCAGGGCCGCGAGACCTGGACGGTCCGCCAGATCCTCGACGACCCCGAGGGCCATCACGACTGGGCCATCACCGCCGAAATCGACCTCGCCGAGTCCGACGACCTGGGCGCCGCCGCAGTCCGCATAATCTCCGTAACCTCATGATCAGGGCGTCCCTCAAGTCGTTAGAACAACTTGAGGGACGCCCTGATCACGGTGGGGGTGGTCAGGAGAAGTTGACCGTGATGAAGCGGCCGCGGTAGATGGTGACGTCTTCGTACAGGTCGTCGCCGTTCAGGCTGTTGACGTTGTACGAGACGACCACCTTGTTGTTGGTGCTCAGCTCGGGATGGGCGTGCGGGTTGTACGTGTACACGTTGCCGTTCCCGTACGTGCCCAGCACGCCCGTCTCCGGGGTCGTGTAGAGCAGCGTCTTGTCGGTGAACGGGCCGGTGGGGTTGTTGCCTACGTAGCCGACGATCTTCGCGCTGAACAGCTCCGTGGTGTCCTGGGTGATCAGCAGGTACTTGCCGCGCCACGGCGTGACGCTGTGCTCGTTGCTGACGCCGTCCATGATGCGCACCGAGTCGGACTCCGTCGTGGACCAGCCGCCGCCGGTCCAGTACTCCCACTGGCCGCGCAGGTTGCGGTCAGCCGCGCGGGCGACGTGCAGGTACTTGCTGACGCCCTTGTCTTCGACGCCGTAAATGTAGATGTAGTTGCCGATGATCTGGAGCCACGCCGCCCACGTCACCTCGGTCGACGAGGGGAGGGGCGTGAAGCTGATCGGCTGGGTGAGGTTGGCGGTGGGGATGCGGGCGAGGTGCGTGCCCACCCAGGCGAAGTCCCACTGCTCGGGGCCGGTCTTGGCGAACTCGACGACGATCTGGTTGAGCACGCCACCGATGCAGATGCCCGCGCCGAGCCAGCACCAGTTGTCGGGGTTGGACGGCTTGAGCAGCGTGTCGGGCGCGGAGGCGGTGCCACCGTAAACGGTGGTGAGGCTGTTGCCGTTCTGCACGATGAAGGAGTTGCGCAGGAACGGGGTGTCGAGGGGGCGGCCGCCGCCGGGGTTGACCGGGCCGAGAAACGTGTCCGAATAGATCCAGAGCCGCTTGCCGCCGGGGATGCTGGTGGAGTACGTGCTGTCGGCACCGGTCCAGCCGACGCCGCTGTTGCCATACGTGTTGAAGAGGTTGTTGAGCGCGGCATTGGGCGCTGCCGACGCGACGGGGAGGGCGGCGGAGGCGGGTCGGGCACCGGCGAACGTGAGGGCCGCGGCGCCGGCTACGCCACCGAGGAGGGTGCGTCTTTGCATGACTCTCCTTTTTGGTTAGTGCGGGTTGTCCTGGTGCGGGGTTGGAAGAGCGGCCGGGTTGACGGCGAGGAGGCCACCGTCGACCCGGTATTCGGCCCCGGTCACAAACGACGCGCGGTCGCTGGCGAGGAACGCCACCACTTCTGCGACCTCGGCGGCGCGGGCGACCCGGCCGAGCGGGTGGCTGCGCCCCCAGCCGGCGACCGTATCGTCCACGGTGGACCCACCGCGGAAGATGTCGGCGGCCCAGCGCAGCATGGGTGTGTCGACTGATCCGGGACAGACGGCGTTGACGCGGATGCGGTCGGCGGCGTGGTCGAGCGCCATCGAGCGCACCAGCGCGTTGATGCCGGCCTTGCTGGCGGCGTACGCGGCCACGCCCTGCTGCGACACGAACGCCTGGACGGACGAGACAGCCACGATCGCGCCGCCGCCTCGGGCGCGCAGATGCGGTATGGCGGCCCTGCAGGCCACGAAGACGCCGGTGAGGTTGACGTCGATGATCTCACGCCACAGCGCGTCGGTGGTGCTTTCGACGGTGCCGTAGCGCTGGATGCCGGCGCTGGTGACGAGGATGTCGAGGCCACCGAAGCGGTCGACGGCGGTGGCGACGAGGCGCTCCATGTCGGCGGGCACCGTGACATCTGCCCGCACGCCGACGACCGTCTCGGTCGCCGGCGGCGGATCGTCGAGTCCACAGTAGACGACCGCGGTGCCGTCGGCGGCCAGCCGCTCGACGACGGCGGCGCCGATCCCCTGTGAGCCACCGGTAACGACGGCGACCTTCATATGACCTCCACCGACCAGTCGACGGAACGGGACGACCAGGGCGCGAGAGTCATGGCCGAGCCGTTGGCGACGGCGTCGGGCAGGCCGTTGGTCGGGTAGCTGGAGAACGGTTCGAGGCCGGCCACGTACGCCCGGCCCCACCACGGATGGCCGGTCGTGTCGCCGAACTCGTGCCACAGCCACAAGTACGGCAGCGTGGCGGCATCCCACTTGACGCGTACCCCGGCGTCGCCGTCGGGGCGCCGCAGCTCGTACCAGCCCTCCGTGAAGCCGGTCAGGTAGCAGACGTCGCTGGGCGCGCCGGGCTCGGGAATCACCGACAGGTCGACGGTGCCGCCGTCGGGCGTGGGGACGACCGGCCACGGGTACGGGCCGCCCTCGGCGACCGCCCGGCGCGGCGGGTTCAGCGTGACCTCGTGCGGCTGGACAGTCACGCCCGGCGGGAGGGTGATCCGCGATCCGGGGATCAGAAACGGTGCCCCGTACGCCAGGTGCTGCCCCCACATCGCGTGCGTCTCGACCGGCGCCTCGCTGGTGACCGTCGACGACACGGAAAGGCGCGCCTCGCCCGAGGCCAGGCTGAGCACCTTGGAGACCCGGAACGGCGTGCGCTTGGTGCGCACGGTGAGGCGGACCGCGACACGTGCGGGGTCGTCCTCGACGACCTCGCACTCCCACGGCAGCGCGACCGCCTCATCGTGCTGGTCCAGCACCGCACCCCGGTACGTCGCCGGGGCGCCACCACTCGGGAAGATCTCCTGCCAGCCCCCCGGGTACGAGTCGAAGAAGTCGCCCTGTCCCGGCCAGGAGGTGCCGGGCGTCAACCAGATGAAGTCGAGGTCGCGCGGCTTGTGGTTGAACTCGATGATGTGCGCGCCGTGCAGCAGCACGGTGACGCGGAGCAGTTCGTTTTCCAGCACCACGGCGGGCGTGCCGCGCAGGGCGCCGTGGTGGATGCGAGCAGCGAAGTTTCTCACGATGGGTCCGCCCAGCGGTCGTTGGGAATCAACGGGTACCAGCCAGGGCGGGCGGGGTCGCGGTCGTACGGGTACCCGCCGAGCTCGCGGTACAGCTCGGCGTATCGGGCCACCCGCTCGCGGTCGAGCCGCACGCCGAGTCCCGGCCCGTCCGGCACCGCGATCGTACCGTCCACATAGGGCATCTTCCCGCCAACGATGACGTCGTCGCGCAGGTGGTGATAGTGCGCGTCGGCGGCGTACGTGAGGTTGGGCAGTACGGCACCGAGATGCAGCATCGTGGCGAGCTGGATGCCCAGCTCTCCCGACGAGTGCACGGCGACGCCGAGCTGGAACGTCTCACACACCGCGGCCGCCTTGACGCACGGCCGGATGCCTCCCCAGAACGTGGTGTCGAGCAGGATCACGTCGACGGCGGGGTCGCGCACGTTCGTGGCGAGCTGCTCGAAGTTGACGACAACCGTGTTCGTGGCCAGCGGGATGCCGAGGTCGCGCAGCTGCCGCATCCCGTTGAGGCCCCAGGTCGGGTCCTCGAAGTACTCGTTGGGCAGGTCGCGGATCGCCTGCCCGAAGCGCCGCGCCTCCGCCACCGACATCGACCCGTTGGGGTCGTACCGGAACCGGTCTTCCGGCCACGCCGAGGCGAGCGCCCGATAGCACTCCAGCTCGTACCCGGGCGGAAACACGCCACCCTTGAGCTTGTGCACGGTGAACCCGTGCGCGTCGCGCAGCTCGCGCGCGTGTGCCACGAGCTGCTCGGGCGTCCGCACCTCCCCGTCGCCGCTCGCGGAGGCGAGCCGGAAGAACAGGTACGACGCGAATGGCACCCGGTCGCGCAGCTTGCCGCCGAGCAGGTCGTACGCCGGCACGTCGAGGTGCTGTCCGATGAGGTCGAGGCAGGCGAACTCGACGGCGGCGAGCAGCTGCGTGCGGTTGTTGTAGAGGCTCGCGGTCGGGTTGGCGATCGCGAACCGCAGCGCCTCCAACGCGAACGGGTCGTGCCCCACCAGGTACTCGCGCAGCCCTCGGATGGCGGCTTCCGCGCTCTCTCCCCCGCCGCCCAGCTCGCCGAGGCCGATGAGGCCGTTGTCGGCTTCCACCTCGACGATCGTGCGGACGAACCGCCCCCAGTGGGCGCCGTTGGAGTGCCGCAGCGGCGCTTCGAGCGGCACCGTCACGGTCGTGGCGCGGATGTCGACGATTTTCATCGGAGCCGGGCCGTCCGGTCGATCGAGACGGCGACGAAGCCACCGGCCGGTATCTCGACGTCGATGACGCCGTCCGATATGGACAGCGGTTCGAGCGATCGTTCGAGGCTGGTGCCGAGCCAGGCGCGCTCGGCACCGGGGAAGCGCAGGAAGGTGCGCACGGCCGTCTCCGAGACCGACGCCAGATACACCACGACGTCGTGGTCGCGGCGCGACGGTCCGATGCCGGCGACCCGCACCTGCGGGTGGTCGACCGAGGCGACCCGCCCTTCCGCTGGAGACGGCGCACCGGTACCGGTTAGCGGCACCGCCACGAACGCGTCGGTGAACCCGGCGGCGGTGGCCGGTCCGAGCACACGCGGATCGGCGCCCGCCGCCGAGGCGACCGCGTACCGGAACGTGGTCTCGCCCTGCTGCTGCGCGGGAAAGTTGGTGTCCCAGATGTTGTTCATCGCCCAGGAGTAGACGGTGCCGGGCTCGGCCGGCGACGGCTCGAGCGTGGGCGGGAACGGCGCGTACGGCAGGAAGATGTCGCCGTACATGACGAGCGGTGCCTGCAGCGTCGCCCACACCGCGGTGACTTCGCCGTCGTCGAACGCGACCCAGTGCCGCACCGGCGTCATGTGGCTCGCGGCACCCGGCACGACCGGAGCGTCGCCGCCGCCTACGCCGCCGGTCAGCTCCCACGCGACCGGTGCCGGCATCGCGAACGGGAACGCGAAGAACACACTCTCCTTGGCCGGCGCGCCGTCCTTGTAGAGCTTGTTGGTGATGTCGACGCGCGGCACGCCGGCGATCAGCGTGATGGTCGTTCGCAACCACCGCACGCCTTCGCCGTCCAGCTCGATCTCCAGCGTCTCGCCGACGGCCGAGCGGGTGGCCCGGATCAGCGAGGCCCGCCGCCCGATCGAGCGCCCCGCGAGCAGCGCCAGGTCGCCCTCGGGCGCCTCGATGTGCCCGGAGAGGTGGTTGACGTGCGGTGCGGTCGAGTACCGCTCGTACACGTACTGGTTCATGCCGGCGTACGCGCCGCCGTTGACGAGCTCGCGGCCGGCGCGCTTGTCGAATATGGACCTCAGCACGCCGTCGCGCGGGTCGACACTGACCCGGTAGTACTCGTTCTCGATCTGCCACGAGTCAAGAGATTCGACCGAGGAAGGTCCCGATCCGGGGACCACATCGACGCGCGCGTGCCCCACCGATGGGACCGCGACGACGAACCGCAGATGCCGTCCCGCCGGGCGTGTAGGCCAGTCTTCGGGCCGCACCGCCGACTCCTCGAAAGGCAGCACCGCACCGGAACGCGCGTCCACGATGGACACAGCGGTGTCGAGCGGCACGACGCTCGCCGGCAGGAAGGCTTCGACGAGATCCGTCCGGTCCGCCGGGCCCAGGTTGGTGACGAGGTACGAGGTCAAAGCATCCGCTGCCGGAGCGAGGCGCGCGCCCAAGCGGTGCGCGCCCGCGTGCCGCAGGTCGTCGGCGTCGTCGGCGCCCGAATACGCCATCTCGCACTTGCGGGCCCACTGCAACCCGCCCGAGTCGAACCCGTCCTCGTGGTCGTGCCACGGGTTGGCGGCGCCCCACGTGTGCTCGTCGAAGAGGCCGAGCTTGTCGTAGACGGCGTCCACCTCAGCGGTGGCGTCCGCGCCCGCGAGCGTGTGCAGTGTCTCCGCGTGCCGCACCGCGTGCTGGGCCCGCCGGGCGTACCCGAGCGGCCGCGCGCCGGAGCCGAGACCGTCGGCCCACCAGTCGGTCCAGTCGCCGCTGTGCTCGGGGACGCGGTCACCGATGCGCGCCTCGGCGTCGACGAAGAAGTCGGTGTTCGTCGACATGCGCAGTTTCGGGTACGCGTACTTCTCGTTCCAGGCACGAATCACGGATGGCGGCACGATGGACGGTCCGGCGTTGTCGGCGTTGCCGCCCTGCACCCGCAGATGCAAGACGTCGTGCGGGTACGGTTCCTTCTTCGTGAGGGTGTGACCGCTCCAGCCGAACGCCTCCCGGCCATACGGCACCGGCTCGTTGGCCAGCAACCACAGGTACCCGGGCAGGAACTCCTCCGCGGCCGGGAAGCTCTCCGCGAGCCCGACCACGTTGCCTTCCATGTACGCCATGCCGTGTGGCGTGTCCGTGAACCACACCAGCAGCCGGTTTCCGGCCGGCGACCGCCACCAGAACGGGCGACCCAGCTCCTGCCCACCGGTGAGGAACGGCACCGAGCGGCCGGCCCAGTTGTGCGCCGCCGAGAGGTACCGCACGCCGCTCGCGGCCAGCGCGTCGACGAACCCGATGACCGCGCCGGGCACGTCGGTGTGCATCGCGGAGGTGACCGGGATGCCGTGCCGCTCGCGCAGGTCGTCGGTGAAGCGCAGCAGCCGGTGCAGTTCCTCCACCGAGCACGCCTCGGTGTGCAGTTGGAACGGCATCGCCGTCACCTCGATGCGCCCGTCTCGCGCCAGCGCCAGGAACCGGTCGACGGCTGCCTTGTCGCGCGCGTCGAGCCAACGGCGTACGGGCAGCGCCGACTCGACGGTCCAGCGGAACCGGGCGTCGTCGGGCCAGTCGTCGGTGGCCGCGGCCAGGTCGAGCGCGGAGTCCAGGTACTCCAGGTGGTTGCGAAGCACCACACCCTGCCGATCGGTGTATCCGATGTCGAGGTGCGAGTGGTGTACGACGTGGACCGTCCACTTGCGCTGTGGCTGTACGACGAGCGTGCCCGAGCCGACACCCTCCACGGACACCGTGACCGCACGCGGCGAAGCAACCTCGGGCAGCCACAGGTCGTCTCCGGCGACGCCGCTGTCGAGTACGGTGTCGCCGTCACGCAGTTCGATCGAAGCGCCGGCAGGCGCGCCGGTGACCCGGACGGCCTGGTGGAGCGGATCGCCCCGAAACAACGGCAACGCGGCGGCTCTGACCGAGCCCGCGACAACAACCGTGCCGGCACCGGAAAGCGTCGAGCGCATGTCGTCGTAGCCAGGCGAGCCCAGGCTCGCGCGCAGCAACCGACTGGTCATGGTGTCCTTTCGAGTCAGAACTGGCCCAGGGCGAGACCCCGCGCGAAGATGCGCTGGGCGCCGAGGAACACGAGCACGGTCGGCAGCGACATGACGAGGCCGGCCGCGAGCACCACCGGCACGGTGCTGCCGGAGTATGCGCTGGACAGCGACGACAGGGCGGTCATCACCGGGCGCACGGTGTCGGTCTGGGAGAGGGTGAGTCCAAAGAGGAGGTCGTTCCAGACGAAGGCGAACTCCAGGATCAGTACGGCGCCCAGTGCCGGCACCGCCAGCGGCAGGTAGACGCGCCAGAAGATGCGCCATACCGACGCGCCGTCGACCCGGGCCGCCTCGTAGATGGAGTACGCGATGCCGGTGAAGAAGTTGCGCATCACGAACGCGGCGAGCGGCACGCACACGGCGGTGTAGACGAGCAGCAGCCCGGCTCGCCGGTCGTACAGGTCGGCGCTGCTGTATCCGAGGAACAGCGGGATCAGCAACATCTGGGTCGGGAAAATGGTGCCGCCGAACAGCAGCATGAACCACCAGAACCCGGCCCGCAGCCGGAGCACCACGATGGCGTATCCCGCCATGGCACCCAGCACCACCGCGATCGCCGGTGACGCGACGCTGTACAGCAGCGTGCTGGCGAGGCTCGGCCCGAGGCCGGCGGCGTCCCACGCGAGCTTGACGTTGTCGAAGAACCCGATTTCGGTGTCCGGCACCCAGATCTTCGACACCTCGAAGTCGGTGCTCGGCCGGAACGCGTTGACCAGCAACAGGTACACCGGCACGAGCCACAGCGCGCCGAGGAAACCCAGCACCCCACGACGGATCATGACAACTCCTCCCGCGCCCTGACCTGGCGGCGCAGGTACGCCAGCGTGATGGCGCCGGTGGTCAGCGTCAGCACCATCGCGACCGCCGAGCCGTACCCGTACTCACCGGCGACGAACGCGTCGCGGTACATCGTCACGGCGAGGGTCTCCGAGTTGCGTCCCGGCCCACCCTGCGTCATCACCCACACGATGTCGAACGTCTTGAGGCTGGCCACCAGCGAAAGCCCGACGACCACTGTGGTCAGTGGCGCGAGCAGCGGCCAGGTGACGTGCCGGAACAGGCGCCAGCCGGTGGCACCGTCCATCCGCGCCGCCTCCAGCGGCTCCTTCGGGATCGACTGGAGGCCCACCAGGAAGAGCAGCGCGTTGACGCCGGTCTGCTGCCAAGTCCACGCGACGATCATCGAGAGCGTGTTCCACGGCTCTTCCAGGAGGAACGACGTGTGGGCGCCCGGCAGGCCCAGCGCGCCAAGCACGTCGTTAGCCGCGCCACCGCTCTGCAGGATGAAGCCCCAGATGACGCCGAGCCCGGCTCCCGACAGCGCGTACGGGAGCATGAACGGCAGCCGCAGCCAGGTGCCGCCCCGGACTCCGAAGCTGAGCAGCGCCACCAGCAATCCCAGCCCCACCGGCACGACGGTGGTGCCGACGACCCACATCAGCGTGTTGCGCACCGACGTGATCAGGGCCGGGTCGTCGAAGAACCGGGTGAAGTTGTCGACGCCGATCCACTGTGGGGAGTTGAGCCCGTCGTACTCGGTGAAGCTCAACACCACCGTGTAGAGGAATGGCGCGTAGAGCAGCAGCGCGACGATGATGGCCGCCGGCGAGACGAACCCGATGCCGCCCCACTGGGCGCCGCGGTCCTTCCGCCCGCCGTGCCGGCCCCGGCCCCCGGCGGCCGGAGCCGCCGGGGAACGGGAGGTAGTCGCCGTGGCGACCGACATCAGCGGCCCTTCCAGTACTCGTCAGCCGCCTTTTGGATGTTCTGGAGCTGCTTCATGTAGCTGCCCGTGTCGACCATGAACGCCCCGAACGCGTCGAGCGCCGCGGTCAGCACCGGCGCGGGCGCCGCCTCGAAGTACCGGTTGGCGAGGCTGTACTCGCCGTCGCCGGCCGCCTTGGCGATGGTCGCGAGACCCGGGTCGGGGATCGTCACCTTCGGGTTCGCCGACACGTCACCGCGGCTGTTGGCCCACTTCTCCTGTGCCGGCTGCTGCACCCACCACTTCATGTACTTGGTGCTGGACGCGGTGTCCGGCGCCTTCGCGAGTGAGCACAGTGGACCACTCTCGAACGCCACCGTGTTCTTGCCCGAGCCCGGTGTGACGGTGGGGATGACGAACATGCCGTAGTCCTGGCCGGGCTTCATGCCCTGCTGGGTCATGCTCGTGTTGAACCAGGTACCGAAGATGCCCATCGCCGTCTTGCCGGTCTTCAGCTGGACGGCCGGGTCCTCCTTGCTGCCCGGGTCGGAGAAGTATCCACCGTCGATCATCTGCTTCCAGCGCTCCATCACCGCGACCACACCGGGATCGGTGTACTTGGCCTCACCGGTGGCGAGCTTGTTGTACAGCTCAGGGTCGGTGCCGATGAGCAGCTGCTGGAACCACACGAAGCTGAACAGCACGGACGTGTGGTAGAAGGGCTTGATTCCCTTGCCCTTCAACGTGTCCGCCGACGCCATCAGCTCGGCCCACGTGGTCGGCGGCTTGACGCCGTTGTCGTCGAAGACCTTCTTGTTGTAGAACATCACCCAGTACGAGATGTTCAGCGGGACGCAGTACTGCTTGCCGTTGTACGTGTAGGTGCTCTCCAACTCCTTGGAGAGGTCACCCGCCGCGACGGCTTCCTTCCACAGGTCCGTGGTCTCCGCGACCTGCCCGGACTCGACGATCTCCTCCAGCCGGCCACCGGTGCTCCAGGTGAACAGGTCCGGCTTGTTGTTGGTGCGGAAGGACGCCTTGATGAACGCCGAGTAGGTCGGCTCGTCGGTGTACCCCACCGGCTTCATGCCGATGCCGATCTGCTCCTGGCTCAGCTTGCCCACTTCTTCGAAGTACGGGCCCCAGGCGCCCTTGTCGTTGTAGAGCTTCAGCTCGGTCTTGGTGCCGCTCCCGCTGTCCTTGTCGTCGCCGCCTCCGCAGGCGGTCAGAGCCAGCGAGGCGGCCGCGACCAGAGCGGTGAGTACGCGTGCCCGCACGAACTTCACCTTTCGTTCGTATCTATTCAGGGGGTGGTGGATCGGCGGCGCGCCACAGCGGCCGCCACGTCTTCCAGGTGTCGCCGCATGAGATCGCGCGCCAGTTCCTCGGAGCCGGCTTCGATAGCGGCGAGGACGGCCCGGTGCTCGTCATGGTCGAGCGACCGGTCGTCGAAAATCAGCAGGATCTCCCGCTGCTCACCGGCGTGGACCGACAGCAGCGAGTCGAGAACTTCGTGCAGGATGCGGTGGCCGCTGGCGGTGGCGACCGCGCGGTGGAAGGCCATGTTGGCCTCGTGCAGCCGCGCGTCGTTGCCGTCGGCGAGGTGCTGCTCCGCCGCGTCGAGCGCCCGCCGCAGGGCCACCGTGGTGGCCGCGCCACCGCGCCGCGCCGCCAGCCCGGCGAGGTGCGGCTCGATGACGAGCCGGGCGTCGATCAGCTCGATGAGCTGGTCGACATCCAAGACGGGCAGATTCGGGTTGGCGATGACGATCCGGTCGAGCGCCGCGTTCACGTACATGCCGGAGCCGTGCCGGATGTCGATGGCGCCGGTGGCCTGGAGCTGCCGCAGCGCCTCGCGGATCGTCGGGGTGGCCACAGCGAAGCGTTTGGCCAGGTCACGGGCTGCCGGCAGGCGATCGCCGGGCCCGAGCCCCTCACTGCGGATCAGGTCGACGACGCGGTCGATGAGCGCGTCGGAGAGGCTCCGCCGCAGCACATCGTCGTCGGCGACCGTCACGCCCCCGCCTCCTCATGTTTCGGGTCGGTTAAAAGTGAGCAAGAGATTAGATGACTTGTTCACCTGGTGTCTAGCCCTCCACGCGATCAACCGCGAGAATGGGGCGTGTCGCAACCCATCGCCCGCCGCCGGCTGCTCGACGAGGTCACCGAGCGCATCCTGGCCCACATCCGCGACGAGGGCCTGCGCCCGGGCGACCGGCTGCCCTCCAACCGCGCACTCTCCGAACGCTTCGTGGTCGCCACCCCGACGCTGCGTGAGGCCCTGCGCCGCCTGGAGGCCACCGGCGCGGTCGAGCTGCGGCACGGCTCCGGCGTGTACGTGCGCGCCGATCTCGCGCGCATGATCATGGTCAACCCCAACCGGTTGCGCCTCGACCGGAGCGCGATCCTCGACCTGCTGGAGGCGCGCGAGCTGATCGAGCCGCACATCGCCGAGGCGGCCGCCCGCAATGCCACCGACGCCCAGCTCGACGAGCTCGCGGCCAGCCTCGACGCGGCCGGCGCCGCGCTCGCCGAAGACAGCGCCCTCCATACGGCCAATATGAACTTCCACCGCATCCTCGCCCGCCTCGCCGGCAACGGCGCCCTGGCCCAGGTGCTCGACTCGCTCATCGAGCTGCACGACGAGGAGCAGCGGCACATCCTCGCGCTGTACGGCGACCGCGACCACGACCACCAGGCACACCGGGCGATCCTCACCGCCGTGCGCGGCCGCCACCCCCGCAAGGCCCGCCGGCTCATGACCGAGCACCTGCGCGACGTGCGCGAGGTCGTCACGCGAGCGCTGGACCAGTGAGATGGCCTGGACCGAACGCCTGAACGCCCGCCCAGGCCGCATCGCGCTCGGCGGCGCCGAAATCGACGTGTACCACTGGGCCGAGATGGCGGACACGGTCGTCAACCCGCCCCACCGGCACACGTACTTCGAGGTGTGCTGGGTGGAGGGCGGGCACGGCGAGTTCGTCGTCGAGGGCGAGACGCACCCGATCGGGCCCGGGTCGCTGCTCTTCGCCCGGCCCGGCGTCCGCCACCAGATCATCAGCGCCGAGCCGCCCGGCATCCGGCTCGCCTGGGTGGCGTTCCACCTGCGGGTGGCGGGTGGCAGCGACCTGTTCGAGGCGTTCGCGCACTCCGCCCGCGCGCTCTCACACGACGCCAGCGACCAGGTGGCGGCGCTGTGGACGGCACTTCGCACCACCGGCAACGGGCCCGCGCTCCCCGGCCAGGACGTGGCCACCAACGCCGTCGCGCAGGCGCTCGTGGTGGCGCTGGCACAGGCCGGCACCGAAGGGCTGCGCTCCGAGCCGGTCGAGCCGCCGGACGCCGGTGCGAGCACGGTCCAGCAGGCGCTGCGGTACGTGCAGGACAACCTTGACCGGCCGCTCAGCGTCGACGAGCTGGCGCGGCACGTGCACCTGTCGGGGCGCCACCTCACCCGCCTCTTCACCGAGCACGTCGGGCGCTCGCCGGCCGCGTATGTCGAGCAGGCCCGGCTGGACCACGCGGCCGCTCTGCTGGTCCGCACGGACCTTCCGATCAAGCAGGTGGCGAGTGCTGTCGGCTACGCCGACGTCACGCAGTTCACCAGGGCGTTCACGCGCCGGCTGGGCACTCCCCCGGGCCGTTTCCGCACTGCCGCAAACCTTCATTCCGTGCTCAGCGTGTCCTGAATCGCCAAAGCGGTGGCCGGGCGATGCAATGACCTGGCACCCCTGGCGGCCACAGACTCTGAGGCATGACACCACTCGGCACACCCCAGGTCCACCAGTTCGAAACCGACGGGTACGTCCTGCATCGCCAACCGGTGCTGCCGGCGCCCGAATTCGCGCGCCTGAAAGCACTATTCGAGGAGCACCTGGCCGGCGCGTCCCGCGGCGACAGCGGCGAACTCGACATGCCGCACCAGCGCGACCCGAGACTGCTCGAATTCCTGCTGGCCGACGAGCTGCTCGATCTGGTCGAGCCGGTGATCGGCCCAGACATCGGCCTGTTCGCCAGCGCGTTTCTCTCCAAGGAGCCGCGCAGCGGGCGCGCCACGCCGTGGCACGAAGACTCATACTTCTGGGAGGACCGCTTCGACCGCATGAGCGGCATCGCGACGGTCTGGCTGGCGCTCGACCGGGTCGACCGCGAAAACGGCTGCATGCGCGTGCTGCCGGGCACCCACCTCGACCCGGGCGCCGAATACGAGTTCGCCGACCTCGACGCCAACAGCTTCGACCGGGTCGTCAAGGGCGACGTCGACGAAAGCCGCGCGGTCTACTTCGAACTGGACCCCAACCAGTGCTCGCTGCACGACGCGCGAATCATCCATGGCGCCGAGGCAAACCGCAGCGACCGCCGCCGCGCCGGATACACCATCCGATACTTCAACCAGTCCCTACGCTTCAACAAGGACCACCCCAAAAACGCCGGCCACCTCCTATGGCACGCAAGAGGCCGCAACGTAGCGGGCAACCCAGTCCAAAACTGACGGGTGTGATCAGGGCGTCCCTCAAGTCGTTAGAGCAACTTGAGGGACGCCCTGATCATGGAGGTGTTAGCGGGCCCAGACTGGGCGGGCGCCGGATGGGAGGAGGTCGCGGCGGGACGGGGGGTCCGTCGCGCGGGCGCCGGTCGTTGCCGCGACCGGTGCTGGTGCGCAGCTTGTGCCGGGTGCGGGCAGGGTCTGGGAGACGAGGTATGCGTCGACGGCGTTGTCGATGCACGGCGTGCGGGCGTATGCCCCGTGGCCCCAGCCTTCGTATGTCAGCAGGACCGCCGACGATCCCATCTGCTGCGCCGCCGCCGTCGCCCAGTTGTACCCGGTGGCCGGGTCGTGCTTGGCGTTGACGAGGAGCAGCTTGTTGGAGGGCGAGACGACGTTCAGCGGGTGCTGCGGGTTTTGCACCTTGCCCGGCCAGCCGTGGCAGGTGACGGTGGCGTCCAGGCCCAGCGGCGAGAAGCGCATGTCCGGCGCGACCGCCCGCTGCTTGGCCATCAGCGTCGTGTACTGCTGGAAGCTCGCTATCGGCAGCGCCCAGTCTTCGCAGAAGACGGCGGGGAACGGGTTCTCGTACGCCTCGTCGATCGGTGCGTATCGCAGCGCCGCCCGCGCCTCGGCCACCGTCGCGGTCTGCGGCTGGCCCGACCCGCCGTTCAACCAGTTGATGGTGTCGGCGAGGAAGAACCAGTCGGGGCCGTAGAACGAACTGTACGCGAAACCGATCAGGTCCATTGTGGTGTAGTGCCACGTCGGGTCGCCGGGGTCGGTGAGCTCGCCGTTGTCGGCCTTGACGAGCAGGCTGCGCCAGACCGCGCTGATGTCCTGCCCGTACATGGGACAGCTCGGCTCGGCGTTGCAGCCCTTGACGAACTCGTCGAACGAGTCCTGTGCCGTGGCCGCCTCGGTCTCCAGGAAGGCGGTGGTGCCGACGCTGTGGTCCATGTTGCTGTCGAGCGCTATCGCCCGCACCTTGTCCGGGTACAGCTCGGCGTACTGCTGGCCCATCAGCGTGCCGTACGAGACGCCGTAGTAGGTCAGCTTCGAGTCGCCGACCGCGCGCCGGATGGCCTCGATGTCACGGGCGACGCTGATCGTGTCGACGTGGTCGAAGACCGGGCCGGTGCGTGCCTTGCAGTCGTTGCCGAGCGCCTGGTTGTAGGCGCCCCGGCGCTGGAACTCGCCGCGGGTCTCGATGATCGGTCCCGGGAACTTGAGCAGCAGGTCGGCGCCGCACACCACCGGGTTGCTGCGGGCCACGCCGCGCGGGTCGAACCCGACGATGTCGAACTTGTTGCGCAGTTCCTCGGTGAAGTAGTAATAGCCCCACAACGCGAAGTCGACGCCGGAGCCGCCGGGACCGCCGGGGTTGATGACCAGCGAGCCGATGCGGTTCGCCGAGTCGAGCGCGGGGCGCTTCGCGACCGCGACCTTCATGGTCGGCCCGGACGGGTTCGACCAGTCGATGGGGACGGTCAGCGTGCCGCATTGGGCGGGCGGTTCGAAGGGTTTAGGATCGGGGGCGCCGGCACAGGGACCCCACGTGATCCGCGGGATGTTGGGCGGTGGTTTTGGTGCTGCCGCGGCGGCGCTTGGCGGCACGAGGACGGTGGTGACGAGAGCGAGAGCGATCAACTTCCCCGTTGTACGCATCCGCTCACGGTATGCCTCGAAGTCAATGCCGTGGGGCCCCGCGAAAAGCGGGGCCCCACGTTCCAATCAGGACCCGAGAAGGTGGTCCATGGACCGTTCGACGAGATCGTCGCGAACGGCCGGTGCCAGACCTTCCAGGCCGAATCCGGTGTATACGGTGTCGGGCGTTACGACGATGCCGCCCTCTTCGAAAGCGGTCTGCGTGCGTACCCAATCGGAGCTGTTCGGACCGGAGCCCGGTGCGGCACCCGCGATCGTCCAGCCGCCGAGGTCGGTCTCGAACGACGTCTCCGCCACCGGCGAGCCGCCCGCGAGAACGCGTACGTCGTCGAGGAAGACGCCCAGACCCTGGGTTCCCCAGTCCGACACGTAGGAGATGGACAGTTCAACCTGCTTGCCGGCGTACGCCGACAGGTCGACCGACCACTCCTGCCAGCCGCCCGACGCACCGGACGCCGCGTTCCACGTGCCGGTGGTACCGGTCGGCGAGCAGTCCGCGCCCTGGTAGTGGGCGAGGAACGGGTGCAACTGCGACACCCAACCCGCGGCGCAGCTCTCACCGGTCTCGTTGCCGGTGTGGCCGTTGGCCTCGGGCAGCGTGGTCCAGTTGTCGGTGCCCACCTCGTGCGCCTCGACGAAGAGGAAGTCCCACTCCGCCTCGGTGTCGTACGAGGTCCAGAAGTTCAGCTCCGCCGCCGTGACCCCGGTGAGGTCGACGGTGCGCATGAGCCGCTTGTACGACTGGTCAGCCTGCCCGCTGTAGAGGTACCAGTCACCGGTCAACGGGTCGAACGGCGCCGGGCCGGGCCGCACCCAGTCCGCCGCGATCTCGCTGGTGAACTGCGGGAACTGCGCCGGAGGCAGGAAGCTCGACGTCGGCAGGAACGAGGCCGTGTGGTCCTGGTTCCCCGCCGAGCCGGGCGCGTTGAGCTCACCGGTCCAGCCGCTGAGCTCGCCGATGCCGCTAAGCGGGTAGGTGCCGCCCTCGGCCGTCGTGCCGGCGCCGTCGACGTACGTGTGCGCGCCCAGGTAGTACTGCTGGAAATCGTTGATCAAGGGCAGGCACGGGTACGTGTCGGGCGTGGTGCACTCGGGTGGCCCGAACGGGTTGTAGTCGTACGTGTTGAACGCCTGGGCGTACAGCGCGTACTTGCCGGAGACGAGCAGCTTGCCGCCCTCGTTGACGTAGTCGCGGACGGCCAACTCGGTCTCCAGCGCCGACAGTGCCGCGGTGCCGCCGACCTGGCCGGTCGCCCGCTGGATGATGTCGTCGCCGGTCTCCCAGACCACCGCCTTGTAGTGCGAGAGCACGCCAAGGTGGTGCGGCGCCTTGCGGCCCCGGGTGTCGAAGTCGTACACGTCGGACGTGTGCCCGGCGGCCGTGAGCGCAGCGACGTACTCGTCGGCGTACTTCGCCGAGGTGACGCCCTGCGCCGGGCTGATGCCGGTCACGTCTTCGGCGGCGAGCACCAGCACCTCACCGCCGATGTCGGTGCTGACGGTGTAGGTGAAGCGGTCACTCGACACCTGCCCGACGTTCGGCTTGCGGCCGGAGAACCAGACTTCGACCCGGTCACCCGCCTTCGCGCCGCTTACCGTGCCACGCAGTTCGGCGTAGTAGTCGTCGTGCGTGTCGCCGTACCGCTCGCCGCCCTTCCACTCCTTGACCCCGACGGTCTTGGGACGGCCGCCGTTGATCGTGTAGTGCATCTTGACGTCCTTGAGCGCCCGGCGGGCGATCGTGGCGACCGGCTGCTTGCTGCCGTAGGAGACGTCGAACGGGTCGGTGACGAAGTCGGGCGTGCTGCGCCCCACCACGGACACCGGCTCGTCGGGGTCGAGCGCCGACTGGCCCACCGCCAGCGCGAACGGGATGTTCTTGGCGACCTCTGCCGCGATCAGCTCTTCGTCGTCCGGGAAGATGAAGGTGCTGACGCAGTCGTCCGGCTCCCACTCGTCGTCGGGCACCGACGCCGACACCGTCTGGCAGGTCGACATCTCGGGCGTGAAGCCGAGCGTGCCGTACTTGACCGTCATGTGCGTGTCGGTGTCGCCGTTGGTGATGTACAGCTCGGCCGAGATGTCCGGGTCGTAGCCGGGGACCGCCGGGTTGGCGTCGTCGCCGACCATCGCCTTGTAGATCTCGTCGTCCGGGCTGGGCGTGCTCACCTGCCAGCCGATGCCGTACAGCAGGAGCTCGGCCGCCGAGTGGTAGTTGATGAAGAACTCGAACCCGACCCGCTTGAACAGGCGGTCCAACGCCCGGGTCTCCGGCTCGGACGCCGGCCCGGTGCCGCGGAACGTGTCGCTGGCCGGGTCGGTCGACGAGCCCTCGTTGTCGTAGCCCCACTTGTAGGGGTAGTTACGGTTCGGGTCGACACCGTCGAGAGTGGTGAGCTGGCCGTCGCCGTCGTTGTCGCGCAGGTTCTTACGCCACAACCGGTTGCCCTCGGTGAACGTGTAGTCGTAGCCGTCCGGGTTGGCGACCGGCAGGAACCACAGCTCCGTCTTGTCGACCAGCGCCGTGATCTGCGGGTCGGTCCCGTATCCGGTCAGCACGTGGTGCATCAGCCGCCGCACCATCTCGGGGGTGATCCACTCTCGGGCGTGCTGCGCGCCGAGGTACATCGTGGCCGGCCGCTTGCCGTCTTCGACGTTGCGCGCGTTCTTGGTGACCTTGACCGCCAGGATCGGCTGCCCGTTGAGCGACTTGCCGACGTTGACCAGCTTGGCGATCTTGGGGTACCGCGCCGCGGTGGCCGTGAACTCGTCACGGATGCCGCCCGGCTCGCTGTACGACCGGAACGCGTCCCAGCCGGCACGCGCCTCCGAGCGGAGCACCTCCTGGGCGTCCTTGCCGTTGACCTTCTTCGGCGCCAGCTTGATGCCCTTGGACGCCAGCCGTGCCGCCTCGCGCTCACTGAGCACGGCCTCTACAGTGGAATTGCCAGACTTATCCGTCGAAACCGCCAGGTCTTCGTGGTCCAGACCGGTCTCGCGCAGCTCCTCCAACTGCGGTGCGGTCACGGTGCCCACAAAGATGCCGAGCTCGTCCTGGACCGCGCTCGGTTGCGTCGGTCCCTGTGCCCGCACCGGATCGGCCAGTGCGAGCGCACCTACCAGAGTGAGCACGCAGGCTGTTGCCAATCGTGCTTTCCTCATCGCGCCTCCTCTATTTTGAAGCAGGTCCACGCGTGAGCTTCCTGTCACTCCGGGTAGCTGTCAATCAACCCTTTGGGTCCCGCCGGTCCCTGATCTTCTCCGGAGAAGAGCGATTTGTGCGGGTGACACGCTGATCTACCGCGACGCCCCGTATGCACGGATGACCGTTTGCGTCACCGCGACGCCACCGGCCCCGACCGCGTGTACGCGGAGTGAGACGCTGCCCGTGCCGGCGGGGATCGCCGCCTTGCCCGCGGTCACGGAAACCGGCCGCCACGTACGCCCCTCGTCGAAGGAGACCTCGGCGCCGGCGATCCGGCCGCCGGACGCGCTGAGGCCGACCCGGTGCCGTCCCGACACGTACCCGCTGAGGTCCGCCGGCACGTCGTAGTCGATCCGGAGCAACGGCAGCTTCTGCGCGGACGCGGTCGTCGACGAGCGGAAGCTCCACACCGTCTCGGTGCGGGTGGCCCACCGCCACTCCTCCGACGTGCGGGCCGTGGTCAGCGCCAGCCGGTACGAAGCCGCTCCGGCGGGCACCGTGACGTCCTGCCAGGCGTCGGGCAGCGTCGCGACCAGTGCACCGTCACGCCACAGCTTCGCCTCGACGGCGTCGTCGAAAGTAGACACTCCCCAGTGGTCGGTCGAGCCGAACTCCGCGACCCGCAGCGCCATCGTGTCTCCGGTGCGCGTCGAGCCGACCGAGGCCGGCCGCACCACCGGCTTGTACCACTCCTCGGTGACCCGGTCGCCGCCCCGGAAGCGGCGCGGATCGTCTGCCTGGCCGCCCCGCAACGGGCCAGAGTCGTCCCATGTGTACTCATGGTGGACCACGTGCTGCCACCACGAGTCGCCTGCCGACACCCATTCCTCGCGCCGCGCCGGCGTCGCCACGAAGCGCTGCCGGTCGTTCCAGGAGTACTGCTGCCACGGGCGCCAGCCGAACCGCTGCTCCTTCGCCCAGCCGAACCCGCCCATGTCCGCGTACTGCGCCGTCACGCGAGTGGTGTTCGCCTCGGTCACGCGGTGCACGATGCGCTCCGGCACCCGGCCACGCTCCACATGGAACACGTCGTACAGGTACGGGCTGGAGACGGTCAGCGTCAGGTCGAGCGTGGCGTTGCCGGCCCGCGCCCGGGCGAGCAGCCGCTGGCCGTCGTCGTGCGCCACCACCATGGCCGGGATCGGCAGCCGGTCGCCGACGGGGCGCCACACGGTCCAGGGCGAGAAATCCGGCGGGCGCACGATCAGCGCCACCGCCGCGCCGGCTTGCGCCGCCGCCGCGATCTGCTCCTCCTCCGAGAGGGTGTCCGACGCCTCCAGCAACGCGGCGACGCCCTTGCCCGCGGCCAGCTTCAGCGGGTACCGCCGGCTGCCGTCGAACGCGGGCGACTGGTGGAGCAGGTTGATGTCGAGCGGCGCGGCGACCCCCGGCACCCGCGCCTTCACCATCGGCGCGACGAGCTGCCAGCGGGACGAGAACTCGAACTGCCCCGCGGACGGGCGCCGGGTGGGCGTGACGTTGACCTGCTGCACGGTACTGAAGTGCATGACGCCGTGGCTGACCGACCGCCCGTTGCCGTGCACCCGGTGCACGTAGTAGCTCAGCACCGCCTGCTGCTCGGCCGGTCGCGGCGTCTCGATCCGGATGGGCGTACCGGTGCGGGCGTCCAGCAGCACCTCCAGGTCACGGGTCACCCGTAACTCCGGGTTGGTGATGAGCGTCGCCTGCTCGTCCAGCGGAGCGCCGTCTTCGATGAGCGCGTGCAGCAGGTACGGGCCCTCGGCCACCTCGGCGGTGAACGTGCCGCCCGGTGACAGCCAGCCCAGCGCGTCGAACCGGCTGTCTTCGCCGTGCAGCGCCACGACCGGTACGCCCACGGGGGCGCCGGAGCGGTCGACCGCGCGGAACGTCACGGTGTGCCGCGGCCCGTCGAGGGTGACGGCGACGGCGGTGCGCACGGTCACGCCGCCGGGGCCCGTGGCGGTGACCCAGCCGGTGTGCCGGCCGCGCGCCGTCAGCTCGGCGGTCACCGGTACCTGGACGGTCTGTCCGCTGGGGACGGTGACGCTGGCCGGGGCACGGAAACCCGCCGGGGCGCTGATGGCGAGCGTCACGGCGCCGGCGGAGTCGTTGGTGTACGCCAGGTTCCGCGTCACCGGGGGCGCCGGATCGGTGTGCACTCCAAAGTCGAGGGTGCCGCCCGCGTACACGTGCTGCGTCACGGCGCGTGCGATGTCGACCCGGCCGCCGCCCTGCGCGAAGACCGAGAGGGCGGGGTTTGTGCGCGCGGTGCTGACGAGCGCGTCCTTGAGGCGCGGAGCCGTCCACTTCGGATTCGCCTGGGCGAGCAGCGCCGCGGCGCCCGCCACGTGCGGGGCGGCCATCGACGTGCCGGAGGCCGCGGTGTAGTTGGCGTCGACCGGCGTACCCATGGAGGTGCCCGCGGCACGGGCGGCGACGATGCCGACGCCCGGCGCGGTGATCTCGGGCTTGATCGCGAGGTCGCCGAGGCGCGGGCCCCTGCTGGAGAAGTCGGCGAGCCGCTCGTCGCGGTCGACGGCCCCGACGGTGAGCGCCTCGCTGGCCGCCCCCGGTGTGCCGACCGACGAGTCGGCGCCGTCGTTGCCGGCCGAGACGACGAAGAGCGTGCCGCTGTCACGGGAAAGCTCGTTGAGCGCCTGGCTGAGCGGGTCGGTGCCGTCTGTGGCGTCGTCGCCGAGGCTCATGTTGACGATTTCGGCGCCGGACGCGACCGCCCACTCCATACCGGCGATGACCCACGAGTCGTACCCCGACCCGCTGTCGTCGAGCACCTTGCCGATCAGCAGGTCGGCCCCCGGTGCCACGCCCTTGCGCGAGCCGCCGGTCGCCGCCCCCGTGCCGGCGACCGTCGCGGCGACATGCGTGCCGTGTCCAAAGTGGTCAACGCTGTCCGCGCTGTCGGTGAAGTTCTGCGCCGCCTCGATCTGGCCGGCGAGGTCGGGATGGGTGGGGTCCGCGCCGGTGTCGAGCACCGCCACGTCGATGCCGCTCCCGTCATACCCGGCCTGCCACACCGCCGGCGCCCCGATCTGGGCGACGCTGCGGTCGAGCACCGGCCGCACCCGGCCGTCGAGCCAGATCCGGGCGGGCTGCCTGCGGGAGCTGGTGGACCGCCAGAACGCCGCGAGGTCGTCGCTGCCGACGCGGAGCGCCGTCGCGCCGATGCTCGGCAGCTCGCGCACGTCGCGGGCAGCGGCCCGGAAGTCGCCGCCGCCCTGGACGATCAGCGGCAGGGCGCCCACATACCCGTCGGCGATCAGCTCCTGGACGTCGAAGAGGTCGGCGTCGAGGGTGCCCGCCGAGACGGCGGGAACAGCGTCGCTGGGCAGGACCCGCAGGCCGCCGTCGACTTCGAGGGTGTGAAACGTGATGCGCTCGCGCCCGGGCGCGGGTCGCACGCTCGCCGCATACCGGCCGGGCGCCGCCTCGGCGAGCTCGACCACGTCGCCGGTGATGAGCGTGACGCTGCGTGAATCGGCGCCCGGTTTGGGCAAGCCGCCTGGTTTCGGTGCGCCCTGTGCGGGCGTCCCCACAGCGGTGACTGTGAGGACGCCCGCGATGACCGCGGCCACCCCTCTGGTGAGCGGCGTCATGGCGGCATGCTCCTTCGTGAGGGCGACAAGATCGCAGTCTGCGGGTTTACGACACCGCAGGTCACTAGCTACGACGTGCGCAAAAGAGACATGGCGCTAAGGCGACAGCCCGGTAGGGTGTGGCTCCATGCTGGCCATTCGGGCTGCCCGGCTCTTCGACGGCCGCACGGTGACCCGCGACCCGGTCGTGCTGGTCGACGCCGGGCGCATCGTCGAGAAGGGTTCTCCCGCCGAGGTCCTCGACCTGGGCGACGCCACACTCCTGCCCGGACTGGTCGACGCACACACGCACCTCGCGCTCGACGCCAGCGACGACCCGGTCGGTCGTGTCGTCGCCGCGAGCGACGACGAGCTGCTCGACAGCATGCGCGCCGCCGCGCGCACCGCGCTGGCCGCGGGCATCACCACCGTCCGCGACCTCGGCGATCGCGGATACCTTTCTCTGGTACTGAGAGACGAGCTGGCCCGTGACCCGATGGCCGGCCCGCAGGTGCTCGCCGCCGGCCCACCGATCACCACGTCGGGCGGCCACTGCTGGTTTCTCGGCGGCGAGGCGGACGGCGTCGAGGGGATCCGGGCGGCGGTACGCGAGCGGGCCGAGCGCGGCGTCGACGTCATCAAGATCATGGCTACCGGTGGCGAGCTGACCCCGGGTTCCCTCGCGGACACGGCGCAGTACGGGCCCGACGAGCTGCGCGCCGCCGTCGACGAGGCGCACCGGCACGGCCTGCCTGTCACCGCGCACGCCCACGCCGCGGGCACGATCGTCGACGCGGTGGCAGCGGGAGTCGACACGATCGAGCACTGCTCATACGCCACGGACGAGGTGATCGGTGTTCTCCGCCAGGCGGGCACGGTGGTCTCGGTGACCGTCGGCGCCGACCCGCGTTTCCCGTACCCGCCACGGCTCGTCACGCTCCTCGTCGAGTACTTCCAGATGGTCGCCCGGCTCCGCGAGGCCGGCGTGCCCGTCGTGTGCGGCAGCGACGCCGGCATCCGGGAGGCCAAGCCGCACGGCGTCCTCCCGTACGGGGTGGCCGCCCTGGTCGAGCGCGCCGGCTTCTCCCCCGCTGAGGCGCTGCGCGCCGCGACCTCGCTGGCCGCCGACGCGTGCGGCGTAGGCGATCGCAAGGGCCGGATCGCCCCCGGCTACGACGCCGACCTGCTGGCCGTGCGGGGCGACCCCCTGACGGACATCACCGCGCTGACCCGCGTGAGCGCGGTGATGCGCACCGGCAGGCTGCTCCGCTCCCCGTGATCAGGTGTCAGTAGCGTTGCTGGTGCTCGATCGCGCGTAGCAAGGCGCGGCTGACCTGGCCGAACTCCTGCTCGTCCCAGGTGGTGAAGAGCAGCGTGGGGCGGTGCTGGTATTCCGCCCAGAGGTGGAAGCTCGCCGGCCAGCGGCGGCCGCAGAAGAGCACGCCACCAGCGGCGGCCAGACCGGTGAGCAGCGCCAGGGCCAGCACCGCCGGCGACCGGAAGACGAAGGCCACCGGAGTGACCACGAACAGCTCACCCAGCGCGACGACCATGGCGGCCCGGGTGGACGGCGAGAGCGGGCCGCGACCCCGCTCGATGCAGTAAAGATCCGCGATCGGGAAGCGCACGCCGTTGACGAGCAGGCTCTGGTCGTCGACGATCACGCCGCGCTGGTTGTAGAAGGTGACTCTTGCTGGCCTTGTGGGCCGGCTGAGGTGGCCGATGGTCATCGTGACCTCCTTCGCTACCCCTCATGATGGGGTGCGAGGAGGCTGGGTGCAAGCTGGCTTTCTGCCAGGTGGCAGATAGTGCTATAGCTCGTCCATCGCGCGGTAGATGCGCTGCTCGGAGACCGGGTACGGGGTGCCGAGCGCCTGAGCGAAGAAATTCACCCGCAACTCCTCGATCATCCAGCGGATCTGGTACAGCCCCGGGTTCCCTGCCAGCTCCCGCCGCAGCTGGTCGTACTCCTGCTGGACCTGCTCGATCCGCCGGGTCTGCTCCAGGTCGCGAGCCGGGTTCTGGGTCAGCCGCTCCAGGCGCCGCTCGATCGCGGTCAGGTAGCGCGGCAGGTCCGGCAGGCGCTGCCAGCCGGTCGCGGTGACGAAGCCGCGGTACACGAGCCCGCCGAGCTGAGCGCGGATATCGGTCAGCGACGGCATCAGGTCGAGCCGGTTACTGCTCTTGAGACGCTGCTCCACTGTGTACGCCGCCGCGAGCACGCGCCGCACCTTGTCGACGACGTCGACGAGCGCGTCGACAAACCCGGCACGCACATGGTCACGCAGCACCCCGAACCCGGCCTCGTCCCACGCCGGACCGCCATGCTCGGCGAGCAGCCGGTCGACGGCCGCGCCCGCGCAGTCGTCGAGCAGGTCGACCACGCTGCGGTGCGGGTTGCGGCTCAGCGCCAGCTTCGTCTCGTTCGTCAGCCGGCCCTGCATCACCTTCGAGGGCGCGGGCAGGCCGATCAGCAGCAGGCGGCGGGTGCCCTGCCACATCGCGTTTCGCTGCTCCGCCTCGGTCTCGAACACCCGCACGCCGGCGGTCTCGCCCTCGTCGACCAGCGCCGGATAGGCGGTCACCGCGTAACCGGCCCGGTCCTGCCGGATGCTGCGCGGCAGCGTGCCCGCCTCCCATGCGCGCATGCCCTGCTTGCTCACGCCGGGCGCCGCCGCCGCGACCGTCTCCCGCACGGTCGGCTTCAGCTTCGCCTGCAACGCGGCCAGGTCCTTGCCCTCGCCGAGGGTGGCACCCTTGTCGTCCAGCACCCGAAACGTCATTCGCAGGTGATCGGGCACTTTGGACAGATCCCAGGCGTCGCGGGGCACCGGCACGCCGGTCAGCCGGCGCAGCTCGCGCTCAAGGGCATCGAGCAGCGACCCGTCACTCGCCGCGATCCGGTCCAGCACCGCGCGGGCATAATCGGGTACTGGCACGTAGTTGCGCCGCACCGCCTTGGGCATCGACCGGATCAGCGCGATCACGAGGTCTTCGCGCAACCCCGGTACCTGCCAGTCGAACCCGGCCGGTGACAGCCTCGGCAGCAGCGGCAGTGGAATGTGGACGGTCACGCCATCGGCGTCGGTGCCCGGCTCGAACTGGTACGTCAGCTTCAGCGCGACACCGTCCTGGCGCCACTCGTCGGGATAGTCCGCCGCGTCGACCCGCCGCGAGCCCTCGTTGATGAGCATCGTCTTTTCGAACGCCAGCAGGTCTGGCTGCGTGCGGCGGGTCTGCTTCCACCAGCTGTCGAAGTGCCGGGCCGACACCACGTCCGGCCCGATCCGCTGGTCGTAGAAGTCGAAGAGGGTCTCGTCGTCGACGAGGATGTCGCGCCGCCGGGCCCGGTGCTCCAACTCCTCCACCTCGTCGAGCAGTGCCCGGTTGTCGTGGAAGAACTGGTGGTGGGTGTCCCAGTCACCCTCGACCAACGCGTGGCGGATGAACAGCTCCCGCGACAGGCGCGGGTCGATGCGGCCGAAGTTCACCTTGCGCGAGGCGACCAGCGGCACGCCGTACAGCGTCACCTTCTCGTACGCCATCGCCGCGCCCTGCTTCTTTTCCCAGTGCGGCTCGCTGTAGCTGCGCTTGACGAGGTGGCCGGCGAGCTTCTCCACCCACTCGGGCTCCACCTTGGCGACGATGCGCGCCCAGAGCCGCGAGGTCTCCACCAGCTCGGCGGCCATCACCCACTGCGGTTGCTTCTTGAACAGCGCCGAACCCGGGAAGATGCCGAACTTCGCGCCGCGCGCACCCAGGTACTCGTGCTTCTGGCTGTTTTTGAGGCCAACGTGCGACAGCAGGCCCGCGAGCAGCGACTGGTGGATGCGCTCGGCGTCCGCCGGTGGCGCTTTGGCTGGTTTGACGGCCTGACGCAGTTGCGAGTACAGGTCCTGCCACTCGCGCACCCGCAGGTAGTTGAGGAACTCGGTGCGGCACATCCTGCGGAACTGGCTGCCCGACAGGGCCTTCTGCTGTTCCTGGATGTGATTCCAGAGGTTGAGGTACGCGAGGAAGTCCGATGGGGAGGTGGCGGCGAACCGCGCGTGCATCTGGTCGGCCGCCTGCTGCCGGTCGGTGGGCCGCTCGCGAGGGTCCTGAATAGACAGTGCGGCGGCGATGACGAGCACCTCGTGCACGCAGCCGTTGTGCTCGGCCTCCAGCACCATCCGCCCGAGCCGCGGGTCGATCGGGAGCTGCGCGAGGCGCCGGCCGAGCTTGGTGAGGTTGGGGTCGAGCGCGCCGAGCTCGTGCAGCAGGTCGACGCCGTCCTTGATGTTGCGCCGATCCGGCGGGTCGATGAACGGAAACGCCGCCACCTCGCCGAGCCGCAGCGCGGTCATCTGGAGGATGACGGAGGCGAGGTTGGTGCGCAGGATCTCCGGATCGGTGAACTCGGGGCGGGAGGCGAAATCGTCCTCGGAGTACAGCCGGACGCAGATGCCGTCGGAGGTGCGGCCGCAGCGACCCTTGCGCTGGTTGGCCGACGCCTGCGAGACCGGCTCGATCGGCAGCCGCTGCACCTTGAGCCGGTGGCTGTACCGGGAGATCCGCGCCGTCCCCGGATCCACCACGTACTTGATGCCCGGCACCGTCAGCGAGGTCTCCGCGACGTTGGTGGCGAGCACTATCCGGCGGCCGGTGTGCTGTTGGAAGACGCGGTGCTGCTCGGCGATGGACAGCCGGGAGTACAGGGGCAGGATCTCGGTGTTGCGCAGGTTCTGCTTGTTGAGCGCGTCGGCGGTGTCGCGGATCTCCCGCTCACCGCTGAGAAACACCAGGATGTCGCCCGGCGCCTCGGCCGACAGCTCGTCGACGGCGTCGAGGATCGCCTGGATCTGGTCTCCCTCTTCGTCTTCCTGCGGGCGATACCGCACCTCGACCGGGTAGGTGCGGCCGGACACCTCGACGATGGGAGCGTCATCGAAGTGGCGCGAGAACCGTTCCGGGTCGATCGTCGCCGACGTGATGATCAGCTTGAGGTCGGGGCGCTTGGGCAGGAGCCGCTTGACGTACCCGAGAATGAAGTCGACATTGAGGCTCCGCTCGTGCGCCTCGTCGATGATGAGCGTGTCGTACTGCCGCAGCATCCGGTCACGCTGGATCTCGGCGAGCAGGATGCCGTCGGTCATCAGCTTGACGAGCGTGCCGTCGCTCACCTTGTCGGTGAACCGCACCTTGTATCCGACCGTGGTGCCGAGCGGTGTGTCCAGCTCTTCGGCGATGCGGTCCGCGACCGTGCGGGCCGCGATCCGGCGCGGCTGGGTATGGCCGATGACCCCGTCGACGCCGCGGCCCAGCTCTAGGCAGATCTTGGGAAGCTGGGTCGTCTTACCCGAGCCCGTCTCGCCGGCGACGATCACGACCTGGTGGTCGCGGATCGCGGCGAGGATCTCGTCCTTTTTCTGGCTGACCGGCAGCGCCTCGGGGTACGTAATCTTGGGCACGCTGGCGCGACGCTGACTGGGATCCATTTCGCCTGCCAGGCTACCCGGCTCGGGAGTTTCCCCCCACCGACTTTCCTCCGTCCGTGATCAGGGCGTCCCTCAAGTCGTTAGGGCTACTTGAGGGACGCCCTGATCACGAGAAGGGTCAGTAGCGCCAGCGGGTGGCTGCCGCCACATCCGCCGGGGACGCGTCGGCGTAGAGGGCCTGTTCGGCGTCGCGCACCGCGCAGAAGGCTTCCAGCAGGACCTCCCCCATCGCGGGCGGGAGGATGTCGTCGGCGCGGAGGGCGGCCACCGCGCCGGGCAGCGAGGTGGGCAGGCGTGGGGGCTGGTCGGCCTCGGGCAGGCCCGCCGGGTCGACGGTCACCTCTGGCGGCAACGTCAGGCCGGCGTCGCGGGCCGCCGCGGCCACCGTGGTCACGGCGCCGGCGAGCAGGTACGGGTTGGCGGCCCCGTCGAAGCACTTGAGCTCGGCGTTGGCCGCCGTGTCGCGCTCGCCCACGCTGCCGGTGACCAGGCGCAGGCCGGCCTCGCGGTTTTCGCGGCCCCAGCACTGGTACGGGCCGGCCCAGTGCCGCGGCACCAGGCGCAGGTAGCTGGCCGGGCTGGGCGCCCCGATCGCGAGTAGGGCGGGGAGGCGGTGCAGGAGGGCGGCGAGGATGGATTCGCCTTCGGCGGTCACCCCGTAGGGACCGCCACCGCCGGCGAACAGGTTCTGCTCCCCGGTCCACGCCGACAGGTGCAGGTGCCCGCCGTTGCCCACCTGGCCGGCGACCACGACGGGTGCGAACGAGACCTGAAGCCCGAAGGTGGCGGACACCGCACGGATGGTCTGCCGCACCAGTACCGCCCGGTCGGCGGCGGTCACGGGGTCGGCGGGAGCCACCGACAGCTCCCACTGCCCGGCCGCGTACTCCGGATGGAACTGCTCGACGGGTACCCGCTGGGCGGCTAGGGCGGCGAGCACGGCGTCGGCGTACCCGGACAGCTCCACCAGCCGCGTCATGCCGTACGCCGGACCCGTCGTGGACGGCGCGGCGTCAGAGGTTCCCGCCGTGCCCGCGAACCACTCGAACTCGTACGCCATGCGCAGTTCGAGACCGGCATCGCGGGCGCGCTCGGTGGCCGCTCGCGCGAAGAGGCGCTGGCACCCGGGGTGCGGCGCGCCCTCCTGGGTGTACCGGTCGACGGGCGCCCACGCCCAGCCGGGCTGCGCGGCGAGCGCGGTCACGCGGGACAGGTCGGGATGCAGCCGGAGATCGCCCACCGGCCCGCCCGCGTACCGGCTCGTGGTGATCGAGTCGTCGACGCAGAACACGTCGAACACGGGCGACATGCCGACGCCCCACTCGGCGGCCCGTTCGAGCCGATCGGTCGGCACCGCCTTGACTCGGGTCACGCCCGCGTTGTCGACCCAGGTGAGCGCGATGTTACGGACGTCCTGCGCCGCCAGGTCGGCGGCGACGCGCCGAGCCTCCGCAGCCTGCTGCTGGCGATCCACGCACTGGATTATCCCCGCCCCAAATTCCCCTGGGGGTGATGTGCGGGGCGGCGCGTCGCACGAGACTGACGCCGTGACCGGAATTGGAACGACACCAAAAAGTGGTGTGACGGTGGTGGCGCACAGCGGCCGCCGGCTCTTCCGGGACGCCCTGGTCGCGTGGCTGGGGCGGCAATCGCGGTTCGACGTCGTGGGGCAGGCGTCCGATGTGGCCGAACTCCCCCGGTTGTGCGCGCTGCGAACACCCGACCTGGTACTCGTGGACGGGGGCTCCGATGTGGTCGCCACGCTGGGATCACTCACCGAGATTCGGGGAGGCTGTGGGCGTACCCGAATAATCGTCATCTGCGACGAGGTGCCGGCGGCGGCCGTGGTGGCGGCACGCCGCGCCGGGGTCGACGCGCTCGTGCCGGGCGCGCTCGGCCTGGACGCGCTGCTCAGCGTGCTGCACCAGCAGGCACGCGGGCCGCGCGCGGGCGTCACGGTCCCGACGCCGGGCGGCCTGACGCCGCGCGAGCGCGAGATCCTCTCGCTGCTCGGCGCGGGCCATCCGGCCCGGCGCATCGCCGCCATGCTGGGCAGCAGCGTCGGCGCGGTCGAAAACACCAAACGACACATCTACGCGAAGCTCAATGTGGCTACGCAGTGCCAGGCCGTCGCCCGGGCGGCCGCGCTGGGACTGGTACCCGCTCGCCGCGCCCCCGTGCGGCCGGACCAGCCCACCCGGGTACCGGAGCTGACCGCACGGGAGGCGGACATCCTGCGTTCGATCGCGATGGGTCATTCGGTACGCCAGACCGCGGCGCTGCTCGAAATCGCCGAAAAGACCGTGGAGAACACGCAAGCGAGGTTGTTTCTGAAGTTGGGCACGCACAACCGGGCCGGTGCCATCGGCGCCGCACACGGCATGGGCCTGCTCGACCACCTGGTCCCCGAAGCGTGATCATTGAGTCAGCCGACAGCGCAGGTTGTGGTGTTCAACGAGAATGCCGCTGGTCTGCCGTTCGTGCCGGACCAGGTCGCGGTGAATCCCACACCGCCAAGGGTCTGCCCCGGATTCAGGCGAGCGTTCCATGCGGCGTTCGCGACCGGCACCCTGGCGCCGTCCTGAGCCACCACCCCGTTCCACAACTGGGTGATCTGCTGGCCGTTCGGGAAGACGAAGCGCAGCGTCCAGCCCGCCGGTATCGGGGTGGAACCGGTGTTCTGAAGGCTCATCGTGACTCCGAAGCCACCGGAGCCGCTGCCCCACTGGGTGTCGACGCGATACGTCACCCGGCAACTCGCCGGCGGCACGTTGCCCTCGGCGAAGAACACGTTTCCGGGAAGGTCGGCCCGCGGTACGTCGCTGTTGGCGGCGATGAGGTCGCCGAGCGAACGCCGGAAGTCGATCCCGTACGTGGTGCGGATGGTGTCGAGTGCGGCGCTCTGGTTGCCGAAGAAGAACCGGTCACCGTCGCGCAGCCGCTGGAACTCGCGGGCCCAGATCGCCCGCTGCAGCTCGCCGAACTCGGTGCCCGCGACGTGCGGCTCGGCAAGCGCACCGACGAACGCGTCCACATTGTCCACTGAGCCGTAGATGGCCGCCAGGCGGGCGGCGAGCGGCGCCCCGCGGGTGAACCTGGTCGGCGTCCCCTCGACGGCGTCCTCGTCGGCCTGATCGACCTCGGCGTTGAACACGTCGAAGAGTTGCGGGAAGTCAAGACTGGCGGGACTGTCCACAGTGGTACCGGGCGGGAACGCCGCGCTCGACTCACCGGTGATCTGGGTGAACGACGTGCGGGCCGGCAGCCCGTACGCCTGGCGCATCTGGTTGTACGTCGGCATGCCGTGGTCGCGGCCACGCTCGACGTCGATCGCGCCGAGGTCCAGTACGCCGTCGAAGCACTCCGGCAGCTCCTCCCCGTCGAGGCACTCCGGGTTGCCGGAGACCGGGATCTGGAAAAGCACACTGCGGAGCTGGTTGTCGATCATCTCCTCGTTGTTGTATTGCGGCTCGCCGCCGATCGCCTGCAACAGCGGCCCGAGCCCGATGCCCGGCACGAGGTTGGGGTTGAAGAAGCCACGGTTCAGGGGAATGACCAGTTCGACCTCGCCGTCCTCCTGGACGATCTCGATGCCCTGCGCCTCGAACGCGGCGAGCTGCGCCGGGGTGTAGTGGCCCTCCTCGACCGCGACCTCCATCTCGCCGTGGATCTGGCTGTGCACCCGGTACCCCACGGTGGCGAACTCGTTACTCAGCGCGGCGTTGACGCCCGGGTTGTACCCGCCGTACGCGGGCAGCGCCACGCCCATCGCCGGCAGCCACTCGTTGTACGTGATGTACTGCTGCTCGGCGATGATGACCCGGCGCGCGATCTGGAACTTGTCCTCCTCACTCAGCGACGCAGGCAACGCGTTGACGATCCGGTTGTGCTCGCGCGCGAATAGCGTGTGAGTGGCGGTGAGGAACAGGTTCTCGTTGGCTCGGACGTCACCGGCGATCATCGCGTCCGCCGGGTTGGCGCGCAGGATTCCGTCGACCTCCATCGGCGGCGCGGTCCCCGCGTTGCCGCGCGCGTTCGCCCGGGGCAGGTAGCTGTTCTGGAGCAGCAGCCGGCCGTTGTTGTTGGCCGGATTGCCGTCGACCGAGCCCTCGCGCAGCCAGTCCAACCGGGTGTTCGTGCCGCCGTAGACCGCGAACGCGTCAATGTACGAACTGGCCGTGTTGACCTGCTGCCGGGCGTTGGTGACACCGGTACCCGGCGCGGGGTCGGACCGCGCGAACGGGATGAAGCCGAGGGTGTTCTCGAACTCCTCCATTGGGTCGTTCTGGTTGAACGGGATGTTCGCGGTCTGGCCCGCGGGGTCGCCGGGCGCCCGGCCCAGACGCAGCCCGAACGTGTGGTCGAGGAACTGCCCCCAGGTCCAGCCCCACGCGGTTACCTGGCGTCCGGAAAAGACGTTCTGCGCGACATCATTGAAGACCCGGTTGCTGATGTACCGCGAATTGGGTCCGGCGACCGGCTGGCTCCGCCCGTCCGCGTAACGCGCCGCCGCCACCCGGGAGTACGGGGTGTTCGCCTGTCCCCAGGACGGATTGGCGGCGTTGTTGCCGCTGCCGTCCAGGCTCTGCACCTCGAATGGAACCGCCAGCGCGCTGGCGTACACAGCCAACGACGAGCCGGCCACTGTCATCAGCGCGACGAACGCGACAAGAAGTGAACGCCGCATCGTTCCTCCCTTGCGGCGGCGCCAATAACAGGAGTCGCGCGATTCGCGCCCCGACGGGACCGCTCGCTGGTTCGGAACACTGATCCTTATCTATTTTGAAGTCAACAGATCAGAATGCACTGCTTGCCCTTGGGGGCTAACATCCCCTGGGGGTTTGCGCTGCCATTCGGCAATCGCAAGGAACCGACATACATTCCTTACGATTGCCCTGAGCGGCTGATCAGGATACTCTCCACGCCGCGTGTTGGTCTTGGGGGCCGGGGGACGAGAGGTGGCATGGTGTCGGCTGCGGAAGACGGCGCATGACCAGGCCAGGTGACGGTCCGCCAGACCGGTTGAGGGTCGGTGGCTGGCTCAACAGCTCGCCAGATGACGCGCCGGACGGCTCGGTGGAGAGCCCCAGCGGTCCGGCGAGCGTGAGTGGCGCGCCCACGAGTGGCGGCCGGCACGCGGCCGAGCCCGACTCCGGCGACGACGGCGATCGGGGCGTGACCCCGTACGCGGCGCCCTCGCTGCCCGACGAGGACGAGCCGGCCAGCGGCCCGGCGCACCGGGCACGCCGCCGCCGCACGCCGATCGCCGTGATCGCCGGCGGTGCCGTCGCGGTCGCGCTCGCGGTGACGGTCTCGATCATCACGCTCGACGACCCGCCCACCGGCGACGGGGTCGCGCTCGGCACGCCGACCGCCCCACCCGCACAGGTCACCGCCGACTCCGGTCTCGGCCCCGGCCCGACCGGTGCGCCCACGACCCTGCCGCCAACCCCCGACGACCCGCCCGCCACGACGCCCGCGGTCAGCCCGACGAACACCGGTGGGTCCCTGACGACGTCCGTCGAGGCCGAGGACGCGCTGCTCGTCGGTGCCGCCGAGGTACTCGCCGAGCCGGCGGCCTCGGGCGGTCGGCTCGTGCACCAGATCGGCACGGACCAGGCCGGCAACTCCGGAGCGCTCGTCTTCAACGGGGTGACGGTGGCGCGGGCGACCCGGTACGCGCTGACCGTCGCGTACGTCACCGGCGAAGACCGCAACGTGCTGCTCTCCATCAACGACGACCGGCCGCTGCTGCTGCGCTTTCCGTCGAGCGGCGGGTGGGACACGGTGGCGACGCAGACGTTCACGATCGAGCTGCGGGCCGGGAGGAACAAGCTGGCTTTCAGCAACCCGGGCTACTTCGCGCCCCGAATCGACAAGATCAGCCTCCTGGGCTAATCGTGATCAGGGCGTCCCTGAAGTCGTTAGGGCGACTTGAGGGACGCCCTGATCACGGATAGACCCTTGGCTATGCGATCGGTGGGCAGCGCGCCGTAACCGATCACCAGGCCATGCTGGGCGGGGCGGTCGCCGCAGAAGCGGGCCAGCTCGGTCACCGCCACGCCCGCCTCGGCCGCACGGCGTACCACCGCGGTGAGGTCGACATCCGCGCCGGGCGCCAGCCGGGCGCAGACGTGCAATCCGGCGACCGATGGCACCGGCTCCAGCCAGCCGGCGAAGTCGCGCCGCAGCGCGCCGACCACCGCGGCGTGCCGGTCGGCGTACACCCGGGTGGCCCGGCGCACGTGGCGAGCCAGGTGCCCGTCGTCGAGGAACCGGGCCAGCGCTGCCTGATTGGACAGTTCGCCGTGCCAGTCCGTCAGGCGCTTGGCGCTCACCAGCGCCGGTCGCAGGGATGCCGGCGGCACCAGGAAACCGAGCCGCAGCATGGGAAGCATCGTCTTGGAGAACGTGCCAATGTAGACGACGCGGCCATCGCGGTCGATGCTCTGCAACGGTTCCAGCGGGCGATCCTCGAAGCGGAACTCGCTGTCGTAGTCGTCCTCCACCACCACCGCGCGGTGGCGTTCGGCCCAGGCGAGCAGCGCGGCGCGCCTGCGCAGCGACATCGGCACGCCCAGCGGGTACTGGTGGGAAGGCGTGACGTAGACGAGGCGGGCGTCGGCCGGTAACGCGGCCACGTCGAGGCCCTCGCCGTCGACGGGTACGCCGGTGACCCGCGCGCCCAGCGACTCGAAGAGCAACCGCGCCGGCGGGTACCCGGGCTCCTCCACCGCCACCCGGGTGCCCGGCTCGATGAGGATCCGGCCGACCAGATCGAGGGCCTGCTGCGCCCCGTGCGTGACGAGCACATCGTCGGGTGCCGCCCGCACCGAGCGGGCCACGCCGACGTACCGGGCGATCGCCGCCCGGAGACCGGGGTGCCCGGCGGGCTCGCTGTAGTCGGCCTGCTGGATGGTGGCGAGCCGCAACTCCTGCGCCACCAGGCGGCGCCACGTCTCCAACGGGAAGATCTGGATGTCCGGTACCCCGACCGTGAAGTCGTACGGCCCCGTGCCGAACCCGGTGACCGGCGACGGCGCGGTGCGCCAGAACCGCCTCGGCTCCACGCCCCGCCCAGCCGGCGCCGTACGCGTCCGCCGCCGGTCGAGCGCCTCGCGGCAGACGAACGTGCCGGCGCCGACCCGCCCGACGAGGAAGCCCTCCGCGGTCAGCCGTTCGTACGCCAGCGCCACCGTGTTGCGCGACACCGCCAGGCGCCGGGCCAGTTCGCGGGTCGGCGGCATCCGCTCGCCGGGGCGTAACCGGCCGTCGACCACCGCGTCGAGGATCTGGCGGTAGATCTGGGTGGCCAGGTCACCGCGCCCGGCGAGGCTAATGTGCAGGTCCATGATTGGCCCAATCACTTCTGCCAGCATTGGCACTTCTACCGGGCCAATGTACGTCCTTACGGTAGGGCGTGAATAGAATGACCGTGCCGCAAGGGGCTGCCCTGTCGATCGGAGCCGTCCTCGGCACCGGCGTGATCGCCCTGCCCGCGCTCGCCGCCGAGACCGCCGGACCCGCGTCGCTTCTCGCCTGGCTCGCGCTGATCGCACTGTCGGTGCCGCTGGCCACCACGTTCGCGGCGCTCGGCGCCCGGTACCCGGACTCGGGCGGCGTCTCCACGTACGTGCGGCGGGCGTTCGGCCGGCGCGCCGCGGCGGTCGTTGGTTGGTGCTTCTACTTCGCGATCCCGGCCGGTGCGCCAGCGGCCGCGATGTTCGCCGGCGCCTACGTGTCAGCGGCCGTCGGCGGCGGTACCCGCACCACGCTCATCACCGGGGCGCTGCTGATCGCGTTCGTCACCGCCACCAACGCGGGCGGGTTACGCGTCTCCGGCAGGCTCCAATTTGGACTCGCGGCGCTTCTGGTCGTCCTGCTGCTGACCGCCACGCTCACGGCGCTGCCGCACGCGCGACTGTCCAACCTGGAGCCGTTCGCACCGCACGGCTGGCTCGCGATCGGGCCCGCCGCCGCCCTGCTCGTGTGGGGCTTCGCGGGCTGGGAAGCGGTCACCCACCTGGCCGCCGACTTCCGCCACCCGGCACGCGACCTGCCCCGCGCCACCGTCATCGCCGTGGTGGTGGTCGGCCTGCTGTACTTCGCCATCGCCGCCGCCAGCGTGCTGGTGCTCGGCTCCGCCGCGGGCACGTCCGACGCGCCGCTCGCCGAGTTGCTCGCCATCGGGGTCGGTGGTGAGGTGCGGGTACTGGCAGCCGGGGCGGCACTGTTGCTGACGCTCGGCGCGATGAACGCCTACTTCGCGGGCGCCGCCAAGCTCGGTGCCGCGCTGGGCCGCGACGGCGCCCTACCGGCCTGGTTCGCCCGTGGCAGCGAGGCCGGCACGGTACCCAGGCGCAGTCTCGCCGTCATCGCCGTACTGTCCACTGTGTCGCTCGGAGCGGTCGCGGTCACCGGTGTCGACCCGCGCCCCTCCGTGCTGCTGACGACCGGCTGCTTCGCGACGGTGTACGTGCTCGGCATGGCCGCCGCCCTGCGCCTGCTGCCCCGGGGCACCTGGTCGCACCGTATGGCGACGGTGGCACTGGTCGCGGTCGTGGTGCTCCTGCTCCTGACCGGACGGTACATCGTGTGGGCGCTGGCCATCGCCGCCGCCGCGCTCCTCTACGACGCCCACACCCGCAATCAGGGGAGAGCGGCTGCGGCCTCGGCGTTGTCGAGGCGGAGATAGAGCTCGCGCGCCTCGTCGAAGGCTGCCTTCGCGGCCTCGGGATCCGTCTCCGTGTACGCCTTGCCCAGCTCCGCCAGGGCGCCCGCCAGAAACGACAGCCAGCCGCGGGTGCGCCACAGCGCCACCGACTCTTCCAGGTGCTTGGCCGCCTTGTCGGGCCGGCCGGCGGCCAGCTCGATCTCGCCGAGTACGCCGAGCGAGTCGGCGACGTGGTGGCTCATGGTGTACTCGCGCCCCAACGCCAGCGAGGTCTCCGCCGCCGTCCGTGCTCTCGGGTCGCCCCGGCGCAGGTACAGGCGGGCCAGCTCCAGCATGGTCAGCACCTCGGTGTAGCTGTCGCGGAGGCGCCGGGAGATGGCGAGCGACTCGTCCAGTACCCGCTCCGCCGAGTCCAGGTCGCCGGCCCGCACGTACCCGATCCCCATGAACTGCAGGACGGCCGCCTCGTAGCGCGGGTTGCCCAGCGTGCGTATCCGCTCCAGCGCCTGCGTCAGATGCCCGAACGCGGCCATGAGATCCTGCTGCTCGGCGCGGGCGACCGCGATCGCGACGTGCGCACGAGCCTCGCCTCCGATGTGGCCGGTCTCCTGAGCGAGGCTCAACGCCCGCAGGCCATGCTCCACCGCCTCGGCCGAGGCGCCCTTGGCCGAGGCGGCCCACGCGCAGTTGACCTCAGCGTCGGACATGCCGCGCTGCTCCCCCAACGCCTCGAACATCGCCACGAGCTCGTTCGCCTCGGTATCGAACCGCACCATCGCCTCACCGGTGTGGTCGATGGTGTTCCAGGTGACGACCTCGGTGAGGCCGCGCCGCATGACCGCCTCGCCGCGCAGGTTGCCGTTGGCGCGGCACACCTCGATGACCCGCGTGTTGATGGCCTGCCATTCGGTGTACATGCCGCGGATGTCGAAGTACTTCTCCATGCACCCGGCCAGGTCGAACGCCAGCTCGTCGAGGCCCAGCGCGCACGCCTGGCGGATCGCGGCGATCAGCGCGCTGCGCTCCGCGTCGAACCACGTCAGCGGGTCGCCACCGTCGTCGTCCCAGTCGAGAGCGGGCCGTGGCGCCGAGCCACTGATCGGCGCGAACGGGGGCCCCGGTACTCGATCAGCCAGGCGCTCGGCGACGGCGAGCCATCCCCCGAAACCCCGCGCCAGCGCGGCGGCCCGGTCTTCCTCGCTGTCTTCGCGCTCCGCGCGTTCGCGGGCGTAGAGCCGGACCAGGTCGTGGAAGCGGTAGCGGTTCTGGCCGGCCTCGTCGGTGCCCGTGCCGCCCAGCAGCTGCGCGTCGACCAGCGCCTCCAGGTGGGCGGCGGCGTCGTCGACGGGCCGTTCCAGTACCGCGGCGGCCAGCCACGCGGAGAAGTGCGGCACGTCGAAGAGGCCGAGCAGCCGCAGCAGCCGCCTGGACTCCGGGTCGAGAGCCTGGTAGCTGAGGGCCAGCGAAGCGCGCACCTCAAGATCACCAGTGGCCAGCCGGTCGAGCCGTTGACGCTCGTCACCGAGCATCCGGGCCAGGTGCGCGAGCCGCCAGGTCGGCCGGGCGGTCAGCCGCGCGCCGGCCACGCGTACCGCGAGCGGCAGCCCGCCGCACAGCCGGACGATCTCGGCGGCGTCCGACCGCTGCGCCGCGACCCGGCCGTCGTCGGCCACCACCGCCAGCAGCTCGATGGCCTCGCCGGGGCTGAACACCTCCAGGTCGATCCAGCGGGCCCCCTCGACGCCGGTGAGCCGGGCGCGGCTGGTGATCAGCACGGCGCAGGTGGGCGCGCCCGGCAGCAAGGGGCGGATCTGCTCCTCGGACGCGGCGTTGTCGAGCACGACCAGCACGCGACGGCCGGCTACCCGGCTGCGGTACAGCTCGGTGCGCTCCGCCAGGTCGTGCGGGATGGCCCGGTTGTCGACGCCGAGCGCGCGCAGGAACCTGGCCAGCACGTCACCGGGGTCGAGCGGGCTCGCCTGCGCGCCGCGCAGGTTGACGTAGAGCTGGCCATCCGGGTACCCGGTCGCGGCGAGGTGCGCCGACCGCACCGCAAGCGTGGTCTTGCCGACGCCGCCCATCCCCGCGATGCCGGCGATCGCCAGCGCGGTGGGCTGGCGGGTCTCGGTCAGCAGCCGGTAGACGGCGTCGACCTCGCCGGACCGCCCCGTGAAGTCGGGGATGTCGGGCGGCAACAGGGCCGGCACGGAGGCTTCGGTACGCTGGGGCGCCTCGGGCAGTTCCGCACGCAGGATCAGGCTCTCCAGGTCGGCGATCTCGCGCCCCGGGTCCAGCCCTTCGTGCTCGGCGAGCAGCGTGCGGTACGCGCGGTAGCTCTGCAGCGCCTCGACCTGCCGGCCGCTGCGGTACAGCGCGGTCATCTGCCGGGCCCGCAGCCGCTCCCGCATCGGGTACTCGTCGACGAGCGGCGCGATCTCGGTGACCACCGCCTCGGCGCGGCCAAGCTCCAGTTCGGCGTCGGCCAGGTCCTCGTATGCGGTCAGCCGGCGCTCGACGAGCCGGGCGCGGGCGGCGTCGACGTAGGCCCCGCTCGCGTCGGCGAGCGGGGCGCCCTGCCACAGCGCGAGGCCCTCGCGTAGCAGCGCGGCGGCCTCCTCGCGCGCGCCCCGATCGGCGACCTGCCTCGCCTGGCGGGCCTTCGCCTCGAACGCGGCCGCGTCGACCTGGTCGGGCTCCACCAGCAGCTGGTATCCGGACGGCCCGCCCACGAACACCTCGTCGGCGCCCAGCTCGGCGAGGCGGGCCCGGATCACCGTGATCGCGTTGTGCACCTGAGACTTGGCGGTCGACGGCGCCGCCCCACCCCACAGCGCCTCGATCATCGCCTCACGGGACACCCGCTGTCCGAGGTTGAGCAGCATGTATGCGAGCAACCCGCGGGTCTGCGCGCGCGGAAGCCGGTGCTGGTGCTCCGCGGTGACCACCGTCACCGGTCCGAGCACCGTGTACCGCATCCAACCTCGCAGGTGTGTGGGAGTGTATGAACGTTTGTATCACGGGGTCCGACAGGCTGGATTTCGTCCACGGGGTTCCCGCGTAGTGCCCACCGGCCACACCGTTTGCGATGCGCACGGGGGAGCGTGAGCTTGAGTGTGACCGACGGTCACCACATGGGGGCGTGGGAACCCCGGTTGGACGTTCAGTTGTAGTAGCTGGCGCTCTGCTCCAGGGCGATCAGCTCGTCGCGGATCTCGTTGCCCAGCTGACGAGGCTCGCCCGTCGCCGCGTCGTCAAGCCGGACCACGCACGAGGCGTTGACGGGAATCTCCCGGTCACCGCCACCCGGCCGCACCCGCACCGCGATCGTGAACGACGCCGGCCGGAACTCCTTGACGCTCGCGGTGACCACGACGTCTGTGGGCCGGCCGAGCAGCGCGCCGCCGGGCAGCGCGGCCGTCCGGTGCCGCAGCGCCACGCCGGGCTCCCGGCCGGCGGCGAGCAGGGTGGGACAGCCGTCCAGGTACGCCTCGCGCGCGGCGTCGACCCAGCGCGCAAGGGCGTCGTCACTGACCGTGCCGGCCGCGTCGAGGTCCTTGTCGCTGATCTGGTACTCCTGAAGGACAGCCCACTTCGTCATGATCCCGCTCATCGGGCTCCACGATAGGGCCTGCATGATGAGGTTCGTGACCCTATTTCCGCGCCTCGCTTTGGGTGATCGGCCGGCATTGCGCTTCGGCGACCAGGTGACCACCTACCGGGAGTTGGACCGATGGACCGCCGAGGTGGCCGGCGCGTTCGCGGGGGCACGCCGGGTCGCGGTGTGGGCCAGGCCGCGCGTCGAGACCGTGGTCGCCGTCGTGGCCGGGCTCCGCGCCGGGGTCCCGGTGGTGCCGCTCAACCCCAAGGCCGGCGAGCGCGAGGTCGCGCACATCCTGGGCGACAGCGAGCCTGATCTGGTACTGGACGAGTCGCTGCCGGTCAGCTCCGGTGTCGAACTGGCCCCGGTCTCGCCGGCGGCGCCCGCCCTCATCGTCTACACCTCGGGCACCACCGGCCCGCCCAAGGGCGTGGTGCTCTCCCACGGCGCCATCGCTTCGAATCTCGACGCGCTCGCTGCCGCGTGGCAGTGGACGGCCGACGACACGGTGGCGCACGGGCTACCGCTCTTCCACGTGCACGGCCTCATCCTCGGGATGCTGGGTCCACTCCGGCTCGGCGGCACGGCGTTTCACATCGGGCGGTTCTCCCCGGGCGCGGTCGCGGCGGCACTGCGCTCCTCGGCGACTGTCCTGTTTGGAGTGCCCACGATGTACCACCGGCTCGCCGAGGCGGCCTCGACCGACACGTCGGTGGCGTCGGCGCTGGCCGGGGCCCGGCTGCTGGTCTCCGGCTCGGCGGCACTGCCGGTGGTCGACCACGAACGCATCGCGCGAGCCACGGGGCAGCGCGTGGTCGAGCGGTACGGCATGACCGAGACGTTGATGAACTGCGCGGTACGCGCCGACGGCGACCGCGTCCCCGGCACCGTCGGGCCCCCGCTGCCCGGCGTCGACGTGCGCCTGGTCGACGACGAGGGCAACGACCTGCACGCTGCAGGCGAGGTGGGCGAGATTTTTGTCCGCGGGCCGAACCTCTTCCTGGAGTACCTCAACCGCCCCGACGCGACGGCCGAGGCGATGCGGGACGGCTGGTTCCGCACCGGCGACGTAGCGACCTGGACGGGCGACGGCGCGATCAAGATCGTGGGGCGCCGGGCCACCGACCTGATCAAGAGCGGCGGGTACAAGATCGGGGCCGGCGAAATCGAAAACGTGCTGCTGGACCACCCCGCGGTCGCCGAGGCGGCGGTCACCGGCGCCCCCGACGCGGACCTCGGCGAGCGGGTGGTGGCCTGGATCGTGGCCGCGCCCGGCGCCGTCCCGGACAAGGACGAGCTGGCCGAGTGGGTGGCCACGCAACTGTCACCCCACAAACGCCCGCGCGAGATCCACGTCCTGGATGCCCTCCCCCGCAACGCCATGGGCAAAGTCCTCAAAAACGCCCTCACCTAACAGTGATCAGGGCGTCCCTGAAGTCGTTAGGGCGACTTGAGGGACGCCCTGATCACGGAAAGCCGCGGGTGGGGGTTACGTGGGGACGGCGAGGAGGACGACTCCCGCGGCGACGGCGACGCTCGCGGCGATCCGGACCCGGCCCATCGGCTCGCGGAACACCAGCACGCCCAGCACCGCCGCGACCACGACACTGCTCTCCCGCAGCGCGGCCACGGCGGCGAGCGCGCCACGCGACTGCGCCCACAGCACGAGCCCGTAAGCCGCCGTCGACATCATGCCGGTGAGCGCCGCCATCCCCCACATCGCCGGGCCGGACCACCTCGTCCCCCCGCCGGCCGGCAACTGGTCGCTGGCCTGCGGCTGGGCGCTCGCGGGCGGCTGGGCGCTCGCGGGCGGCTGGGCGCTCGCGGGCGGCTGGGCGCTCGCGGGCGGCTGGGCGCTCGCGGGCGCGGCGAACCGGGTGCGGCGCAGGATGGCGGTCGCGGCGATCGTGCCGAGCGAGTGCAGGCCCATCAGCCAGGCGATGTATCCGATCGGGGTCCCGCTGCGGCGTACCCCCATGCCGTCGAGCAGCGTGTACGTCGCGATCATCACGCCGGTGCCGGTGGCCGCCAGCACCGCGGCCCGGTTGCCGCGGATCCGCCGCCACGGCGTCAGCCCGAGCACGCCGACCGCGACCGCGATCAGCAGCACGCCGAGGGCGGGCACCAGCGGCAGCGGCTCGCCGATCACCGTCACGGCGACCACCGCCACGACCAGCGGACCGATGCCCCGGGCGAGCGGGTAGGTCTGGTTGAAGTCGCCGACGCGGTACGCCGCCATGAGCCCGACGATGTAAGCGACCTGGACGACGACCGAGGCGAGCAGCCAGGGCCAGGACGCGGCGGCTGGCATCGGCAGCCACCACACGACCGCGAACATGACGGTAACGTCGACGACGCTCGCCCGCGCGAACAGGCCGATCCGGTCGTCGACACCTTTCGCGATCGCGTTCCAGCCGGCGTGCAGCACGGCGGCGGCCAGTACAGCGGCCACGACCAGTGGGCCGGACTCCATCAGGCGCGCAGGGCCAGCGTGGCGTACACCTTGGGGATCGCCTTGGCGACCGCGTCGGGCAGCGTCGTGAACGGACTGACGACCGGCTCGTCGCGCCCGCGTTTCCAGGTGCCGACCACGCGGCCGGCGCTGATCACCGTGGGTTGGAAGACGCCGTTGCCGCCCGGCACGACCCGGGTGGCGTATTCGGCGGGCAGTGCCGTGGTGCGATCAAGGTAACCGAGCATGAACTCGTCGAAGCCGGGCAGCAGGAAGACGCCCTTGGCGCGGCGGCGACAGGAGGCGAGCACGTCGGGCGTCTCCGGCGCCATGAGGTGCTCGACGCCGCCCACCTCGATGCTCGCCAGCCGGGGCCGGGCGATCGCGAGGCCGGCGCGCACGTCAGCGGCGGTCAGGTTGGTCCACCGCGTGAAGTCTTTGACGGTGGCCGGGCCGTGACTCCGGAAGTACCGAAAAGCCAGCTCGCCGAGCGCCTCGTCGCGCTCCAGGCGGCGCGGCTCGGTGATCCACTCGTCGACCAGTACGACGAGCTGCTCGCCACCCCGCGTCGGTCCAAAGCAGAGGGTGCCGGTCTCCGCCAGGTAACCCAGCATGTGGTAGCCCCGCTGGCCCGTGGTGCCGATCCCGGCCTCGTCCCAGACGGCCATCAGCTCGGCGCGCGACAGCTTGCCGCCGCCCGAGAGCGCGCCCACCGCGGTCTCCTCGGCGCGCGCGAGGGTCGCGGCGTCGAGACCCAGCTCTGCCCGGCGCTTGGCCGCGGAAGCGATGATCCGCGGTGCGGTGAGCGAGAGGATCCACGGCAGGTCTTCGGCGGCGACGAGGTGCAGGGTGCCGCGCATCGGCCAGCTCTTGACGATCTGACCGGCATCGAAGGCACGCTCGACGCCGGCACGGCTGCCCGACTCGGTGCGCAGCGCGACGGACGCGACGGCGCCATTCGGGTCCTGCGCCTGGAGCGCGGTCAGCCACCGCACCGTTTCGACGGCGCTGGGCAGATGGTGGCCGGCGATGCGCAGCGCCGCGAGCCGGAGCAGCGGGATGTCCATGCCGCCCACCGTAAGCCAACCCACCGACACCGCCGGCCGCGCGAGTTCCTACGGCTGGGAGAGGATGGCGCCCACCGCTGAGGCGCGGTCTCCGAGTACCACGCGTAGCCGCGCCGCCACGACCTCGGGCGAGCCACCGTTTCCGATCGCCTCCACGACCGCCTCGTCGACCTGGTCGATGGAGGTCATCAGCTCGTCGTGCGCGGCGTCGATCTGCTCGAACTCGACGCGCAGCTTCGCCGCCACCTCCTCGTCGATCGCGGCGACGGCGGTGGTCAGGGCGTTCACCTTCTGCTCGATGGCGACGATCCGCTGGTTGATCACGACGGGTTCGCCCCGGGTCGGGCCGCCAGCGACGGCGAGCCGCCCCGCGGTGATCCCCTCGACGCGCCAGATCAGCGCCCGCTGATCGGCGTCGGATATCGCTGCCATGAACTCCTCCTCCAGTAAGCCCCACGTGCGCCGGTCCTGCTCCGCCGCCGCTGACTGGCGGATGCTGAAGTGGACGTGCTGGGTGTGCGGGTTGACACCGCTGTAGGCGCGGCGGCGCCAGCCGTCGTCCTTGTCAGCGATCTGCCGGTTATAGATCCAGTAGTGCGACGAGGGGTGGCGCTGGAACGCACCGATCACCGCCCACACGTCCACGCCGTCCTTGTCCATGTCCCATGCGTCGACCGACTCGCGCGCGTTCGGGTTGTGATCGGATCGGGTCGCCTGATGCGCCGCGTCACCGATCGTGCCGTCGGAGGCCTTGTCCCGCGTGGGCCACCGGCGGTTGACCTCCGAGCGGCCGACGGCGAGCGCCGGCGCCAGGTACCAGGCCATATGCCTATCTCCAGTCGGGTCGGGGGGATCACCGTAGCGATCGTGAACACGGTCAAACCCGCCTTCGGAGTTCATGTTGCCCCGAAATTCGGTCAGGTATGCGACAAGGCGTCCCACTTCATCCTGATCACAGAGAGGTGGCACGATGTTTTCGTAATTAATGACTACCGGAGGCACCGTGAGACGACTCGCGCCGCGCGGGATACACGGTCAGACCGTCGAGGCGCTCGGCGGGCGGATCGTGGCCGGCGAGATACCCGAGGGCGCAACACTCGACATCACCGCACTCCGGGCCGAGCTCGACGTCAGCCTCACCGCGCTGCGTGAAGCGCTCAAGGTGCTCTCCGCCAAGGGCATCGTCGACGCGCGTCAGAAGCGGGGCACGTTCGTCCTGCCGCGCGCCGAGTGGCACCTGCTCGACCGCGACGTCATCCGTTGGCAGGTCGCCGGAGGGGCGGGCGGCTCGCTCCTCGAGAGCCTCCAGGAGATACGCGAAATCGTGGAACCGGCCGCGGCTCGGCTGGCCGCGACGCGCGCCTCCGCCGGCGATCTGGTCGCGCTCGACCGCGCGATCGACCAGATGGCCGCCGCGAACGGCGACCTGGCGGCAGCCGTGGACGCCGACCTAGAGTTTCATCGCACGCTGCTCGCCACGGCGCACAACGAACTCTTGCAGCGCATGGAGGTCGTTCTGGACACCGGCCTCGCCGAGCGTGACCGCACCGTCCACGGTGGACCACACGACGATCCGGTGCCGAATCACCGCGCGGTCGTCGACGCGATCCGAGTGGGCGACGCGGCGGGAGCCGAGGATGCCATGCGACGCCTGCTCGCCGTGATAGGTGGTACCCGATGAATCTGTTGGACGCGCTGCGCGAGCACCGGCTGTTGGCCATCGTGCGCGGGCCCGATCCGGCGGCGGCGCTCGCCGCTGTGCTGACACTGGCAGAGAGCGGCGTCGCGCTGATCGAGGTGTCGCTCACCAGCGCCGAGGCTTTGGAGACTGTACGCCGTGCGCGCGCCACGCTCGGCGACGGTTTCGCCCTCGGTGTCGGCACCGTTCTGAGCGTGGTCGACGCGCAGCAGGCGACCGACGCGGGTGCGAGCTTCCTTGTCACGCCGGCGATCGCGCCCAGCGTCGACGAGTCGTCGCTGCTCGGGATGCCGGTGCTCGCCGGTGCGCTGACACCGAGCGAGGTCGTGCAGGCGGTGTCCGCTGGTGCGGCCGCGGTGAAGCTGTTTCCCGCGTCCCTGGGCGGCCCGGCCTACCTGAGCGCACTGCGCGACCCGTTCCCCTCAACGGCTTTCGTACCGGTCGGTGGCGTCGACGCGGCCAGCGCACGCTCCTATTTGGACCGTGGCGCGGCGGCGGTGGGTGTGGGTTCGCCGCTGCTCGGTGACGCCGCGCGCGGCGGCGACCTGTCGGCACTCCGCGACCGCGTGGCCGAATTCCGCGCGGCGGTAGCGAAATAAAGAGATTTTGGGCTACCGCGATGCCCGTCGCGCTCCATGCCCGTTGCTCCCGCGGCCTCACCCTCCGCTGCTACACAACCCGTGCGGCGCGTAGCAGCGTGACTGGACGCGGACGGCGAGGCCGCGGGAGCAACGGTCTGAGCCACGACGGGCATCGCGGTAGCTCACCTTGAAATAGGTTGTCTAGGGCGCGAGCAGTGAGAAGACGGTGTCGTTGGTGCCCACCGCGGACGGTCCTGACAGGGCCGACCACGCGGAGCCGTTCCACCGGGCGACGTGGTTGACGGTCACGCCGCCCGCCTCGTCGAAGAACCCGCCCGCCACGAGGTCACTGCCGTAGACGCCCAGCGAGTACACGAAGTCGTCCGTGCCGCTGCCCAGCGCCGACCACGCCGTGCCGTTCCAGCGCGCGATGTGGTTGGCCGCGACGCCACCCGCCTGCGTGAACCAGCCTGCCACGACAACGCCCCCATTGTGGACGGTGATGGCGCGAGCGTGCTCGTTGAGCCCAGCGCCCGACGGGCCGGGCAACGCTGACCAGGTGCTACCGTTCCAGCGGGCGATGTTGCCGACCGGCACGCCGCCCGCCTCGGCGAAGCTACCCGCCACAATCAGCTCTCCATTGTAGACGGTGATGGCCAGGATGTCACCGGTGGTGCCGCTGCCGAGCGCGGACCACGTGCTGCCGTTCCACCGAGCGACGCGGCTGGCGGATACACCACCAGCGGCCGTGAAGCCACCCGCCGCGATGAGCGCGCCGTTGTAGACCGTCAGATCCCACACCGACGCCATGTCCATGCCGGTGCCCGAGGGTCCGGTGAGCGGCGACCACGTGCTGCCGTTCCAGCGCGCGATATGATTGACGAACTGCCCGCCGGCCCGCAAGAACTGGCCGCCCGCAATAAGCTCGCCATTGTAGACGGTCAGCGCGTCGACGAAGTCGAGCCCCATCGTCATCAGCCCGTTGCCGAGCGGCTGCCAGGACGTGCCGTCCCACCGAGCGATGCCGTTGACACGCACCCCGTCGGCGTTGAGGAAGTTGCCGCCGATCACGAGCTGCCCATTGTAGACAGTCTGAGCATGCACCGAACCGTCCAACCCGGTGCCGCCGGGCCCGGTCAGCGCGGACCAGGCCGCACCGTTCCAGGTGGCGATGCGGTTGGCGGTGACGCCGCCGGCCTGCGTGAACGTGCCCCCCGCGACGAGCGTGCCGAAGACCGACGACTCTGCCCGCGCTGGCGTGCCTGGCAGCAGCACGCACATGACGGCGATCGCCAGCATCAGGACTCTTGCCCGCATGTTCATGACCCTCCAACCGATAGTCCTCAGTGGACGCGGTGTGGCGAGGGCGCGCCGGCGGGCCGGTGTCCGCAACCGAACCAACCATTGGCTCGGATCGCCCCCGCGTGTGGACACCGCTACAGGCATTGAGTCTTTGCAATGTGTCTTCGGATGTCAACGCCCGCCCGCGACTGTGACGGCCGCCATAGAAGCGGGGGGCGGATGGGGTGGAGTCGATCATACGTTCGAGGGTTGGATAGACCTTGGCGGTGCTACGGGGGTGCCGCCAGACACCGTGGAGGCCGTCATGCCCCATCGTTCAGCCGTGTTCGCGTTCACCGTCCTGGTCGGGGCGGGCGCCGCGCCCGGCGTACGGCAGTCGCGCCAGCAGCATCACGGTCTCTTGACGGCGCACCGGCGCGGCTAGCTCCGGGCGCAGCTAGCGCCACTTGGCTAGCACTCAGCGCGGCTGTAGCGGTCCGCGCGGCTAGCACTCAGCGCGGCTGTAGCGGTCCGCGGCTTAGCGGTCCGCGCGGCTTAGCGCTCCCGCCGATCAAGGGCAAACGCACGTGGTTCTCTTTCCGCGTGCGTTTGCCCTTGATGGGCGGCCCCAGAGGGTCCGGCGCCGCACAACGGGGGGCGGCGCCGGCCCTTCGCCGCGGCGGCGGCGACCTTGCTGTGCGACCAGAGGTCGCCGCAGATCTTGGCGCTCGACCGTCGCTATGGCGGTTTCAAGATCTGGCTGCAACACCCACGTTTCTGCAGGTAGGAGTGGGTTGTGGCAGAGAGATTGTCCGCGTTGGAGCGGGAACGGAT
>NZ_BSDI01000010.1 GCF_027923225.1 Phytohabitans aurantiacus | reverse complement strand
GCCGGCGACTCCTACCGCACCAAAGCCCGCCGCGAACTACTCGCTAAAGACCGCAACAAGTAGGACAAACCATCAACCCAGGTGCTCAGTTTTCAGCCGTCGCAACCTGCTCAGTTTTCAGCCGTCGTTGACAGGGATCCCATTTGAGCGTGACGTGCGAGCTGCCGGCGTACGCGCGCAGGTTCCCTGGCGCTCTGGGCAGGGGTGGTAGTGGGCGGGCCCATGCCTCATTGGACGGTGCCGAGTCGCCGGAGAGATTGGTGGCGACGAGCCGGAACCCGTATGACGTGCCGTTGAAAAGCTGGGTCGAGCAGCGGATCATCGGCGCTCACGCGACCTCCAGTTCCTGCGCGGCGACGTACACGCCTCGTCGCCGGAACGCCGCCGGCGCGTGGACCAACGCATCGACCCGCGCCGCACGGGTGTTGAACGGGAACCACAACCGTCGCAGCGACCTCGGCTCAACCCATAATGGGCCTCGCTGGCCGTCGCGCGCCGCAAGGTACTCTGCCAGCGCGGCCAGGAACACGTCCCAGCGCTCGTCGCCTGTGCTCGGAGGTTCAGCCGCCAGCATTTCGCCCCTCGTGTGGGGCTGCTCCCAGCGGAACTCCTCTAGGAACTCTGCAACTAGCCGCCACCGCCGCGACTCGTCGGTGCCGACCAGCAGTGCGCTCAGTTGGGCCAAGGTCAACGGCTGGTACGCCGCGCTATGGCCGTCTTCCTCCACGCAACCGACAGTAATACACAGACAAGCGCACCACGGGAGCGTTCGTGACCCGTTTCCCATGTCGACACAGGCCCGCGTCAGCACCCCGCATCTCAGGGGCTGTTGGTGGGCTTAGCGCAGCAGAATGCGAAACCGGTTCTGACGGTCGCCGGTGACCCGCTGCCTGTACAGATGGCAAGGTCACGGCGGGATGCCGGACGTCCCTGACGATGGCCGATTAACCGCGAACGTCAGGGAGTGACCAAGCCGTCGAGGAGGCGGCGAAGCGGGCCGTTGTCGCCGCGAAGTGAAGCCATCGATGCAGCTTCATTGGCGTGTGGGTCGAGATCCGCCCAGTCGATGGACCATCCCGCTTCACGGCTGAGCTGACGAAAGAAGGCGCGCTGCGCCCGGCCGTTGCCTTCACGGAAGGGGTGGATCGCGTTGACCTCGGCGAAGTAGTGAGTCGACCGGTCAAGGAAGCCATCGCGCGGCAGCCCGCGCAGGTACCGCTCCTTCGCCAGGCTGCCGAACACCTCCGCCGAGTACGCCTCGATGTGCTGCGGCAGGCAGAACGGGTCCGACCTGGCGATGCCCACCGCTCTGATCTCGCCAGCCCACGGATAGAGGTCGCCGAATATTTCCCGATGGAAGGCCTGCAAGTGAGTCAGGTCGTAGCCGCCAGGCAGCGTCCGCGTGCCGAGATCAGCCAGCGCCGCCAATGTCAGACCCGCCTCCACCTCACGCAGCCGCTCGGGGTCCCTGATGCCGAGCCGGTTACGCAGCACCCCGCTATCGGGGTCCATGTACGGATCGACGGTCACGATGCGCCGTACAGTTGCCGAACTAGCTCACGCATCTGCACGGTGCTGATCTCACCACGCGCCCAACGTTCAGTGATGGCATCAACATCGGCGGCAACCGCAAGTCCTTCGGCCCGCACCGATGCCGCTGCCTGCGTCAACGACCGGGATCGCTCGGCAGTGAGCTCGTCGAACACCTCGACTGGAACCATGACTGCCTCAGTTTTGCGATGTGAACCCACGCCCACCGGGGTACGGTCCCCCTTGCGGAACCGTTCCAGAACACTGGGCAGCTGCTCGCGCGCCTCGCGAACGGACAAGGTCTCGATCAACATTTCCAAAGTGTACCCGATTGTGTACACATTTAGCACCGGATGCTGCCGCCTCATAACCACAGCCTGCAATCGTGTGTACCGGCCACTCGGAAAGGAGTACGGATCGTCGGGCGCGCTCGACCACTCGCTTACACCGCGTTTGGGTACGCGTTTCGGGTGGGCCGCCGGGGACTCGAACCCCGAACCTAAGGATTAAAAGTCCTCAGCTCTGCCGATTGAGCTAGCGGCCCGCGGATCTAGGCTACCGGACCCCTTCGCCGCCCCCGCGCCCCATGCGGGTTCACGCAAGTATCGATGCGGGTGCAACCTGGCGACGATGCCGTGCGTCTTCGTGACGTGACGATACGTAGAATTGCCAGTTTTCTGGCCATCCCGCTACTACTCGCCACCACAGGCGGGCCGGCGTTCGCTCAAAAATCTGGGCAGGGGCCGGCGCCCGTCCTGCCAGCCGGTGAGACGTACACGGTGACGCTGCTGACCGGCGATGTCGTTACCGTCCATACGAGAGCGTCGGGGTGCCCGGAGGTGTCGGTTCGGCCGGCCCAGCGGAGCGGGATCCTGCACAAAAGTTGCGGCGCCGATGGGCACGTGCGAGTCATACCCGGCACGGTGGCGGGGCTGGTGGGCAGCGTGCTCGACGAGGCGCTGTTCGACGTGACGACGCTGATCCGGGAAGGGTATGACGACGCGCGCAGCAAAGAGTTGCCCCTAATCGTAAAGCCGGCAGACAGCCGCGCCCGGAGCGCGTTCACGACCAGTCTGGTCGAGCGGCGAGAGCTGCGCAGCATCGGCGCGGTCGCGGGTAAGCAGCCGAAAGGTAAGCCCATGACCGCGCTGGCCGGCCAAGCGGCGGCGGGCAAGGTCTGGCTTGATCATCGGGTACGCGCGACGCAGGCGAAGCTGGATCGAAACCTGCGCCAGGTGTCGGCGCCGCAGGCGTGGGCCGCCGGGTACACCGGCAGGGGCGCCCGGGTTGCCGTGCTGGACACCGGGGTGGACGCCACGCACCCGGATCTCGCGGGCAGGATCGCCGAGACAGCGGACTTCACCGACAGTAGCCCTGAGGCGGTCGACGGGCATGGGCACGGTACCCATGTTGCGGCCACGGTCGCGGGCAGCGGCGCCGGATCGGGTGGGGAGCGCCGGGGCGTGGCGCCGGACGCGCGACTGGTCGTCGGGAAGGTGCTCGACGATCTGGGCCTGGGCAGCGATTCGCAGATTATCGCCGGCCTGGAATGGGCGGCTCCACGGGCAGATGTGATCAACATGAGCCTCGGCGGGTACGAGGCCAGTGATGGTACCGACCCGCTGTCTCAGGCAGTCGACGCGGTAACGGAACAGTACGGCACGCTGGTGGTGGCCGCCTCGGGCAACGATCCCCTTGACCGGCTGATCAGTACGCCGGCCGCCGCGGCGTCGGCGCTGACGGTGGGGGCGGTGGATGGGGCCGACCGGCTGGCCGAGTTCTCTGGGCGTGGCCCTGTGATCAACACCAACGCGCTCAAGCCGGAGATCGCGGCGCCGGGCGTGGAGATCGTCGCGGCCCGCGCGTCGGGGACGGGGATCGGGCGGATCGTCGATGAGAGGTACACGGCGCTCTCGGGGACCTCGATGGCGGCGCCGCACGTCGCGGGCGCGGCCGCGTTGCTGGTCCAGCAGCACCCTGACTGGGATGCCCGCACGCTCAAGGCGGCCCTCGTCGGATCCGCGGACCGGCTTGAGGGCGCTGACGCGTACACGATCGGATCAGGAAGGCTCAACGCCGCGCGTGCCCTCGGTGCGCTCGTGCCCGACCAGGCCGTGGTCAACCTCGGCGCCGGCGGCGCCGAGACCAAGCTTGCCTGGACGAACATCGGCGCGCGCGACGCGGCGGTGGCGCTGTCGGCCACGGTGACCGACCGGCTCGGCGCCAAGGCGCCCGGCGCCGCGACGCTGTCGGAGCGGAGGCTGGCGATCGATGCCGGCGGCACGGGTACCGCGGTGCTGCGCATCGACCGGGAGGGTCTGGCGACCGGGTACTACACCGCGACCGTGACCGCTCGTGCCGGCGGCCGGACGGTGACCACGCCGGTCGCGTTCTATGTGGAGCCGCCCACCGTCGAGCTGTCACTGTCGATGAAGCCGCTGCCGGACGCGCCCGCCGAGGCGGACATCTTCCTGTTCGGGCAGATCGTCAACCTGGAGGATCCGGCGCTCTTCGCCACGACGTTCTACCTGAACCGGGACGGTGAGGGCGTCAAGGTCCGGGTGCCGGCCGGCCGGTACAGCATCACCGGTTCCATCTACGAGACGGTCGAGCTGCAGCGGATGGCGCTGACCGGCGACTCCGACATCGTGCTCACCTCGGACACCGCCTTCACGATGGACGCCACGAACGCGCGGCCGGCGAACGTCGGCGTCGAAGGCGTGGAGACCACGCCGGTCGCGGTCGGCGTCTACTTCGAGCAGCGGGCCCGGCGCGGCTCCGGCTGGTACGACTTCGCGTTCGCGTGGAACGACAGCGCCCGCGCCGGCGGCGTCTACGCCGTTGCGCTGGACGAGCCGGCCGTCGGCGAGTTCCAGGCGTACACGGTGGCGGGGATGGAGGCGCCCGGCCCGTCGTTCTACGAGGTGATCAAGGCGCACCCGTCGGGTCTGCCGGCCGACGCGTCACATCAGGTGACCGCCGCTGAGCGGGCCAGGCTGGTGCGCATCGACCAGCGGTTCCATCGGCTCGACAAGCCGGAGACGACTACCGGCCATAAGCGGTACGGGGTCAACTCGTCGGGGCGGCTCATCTCCGACACCACCACATGGGACCTTTCCGGTGACCGCGTCGACTACGTGTCGCCCGAGTACCGGTGGATCGACGAGGCGTTCTACGACGACCTGGTCACCCAGGAAGCGCCGCGCAGGTACGCGCCGGGCAGCCGGCACGAGAAGGTCTGGGTACGCCAGCCGCTCCGCCCCGACTGGTACGACGATCCAGCGGAGCTGGTCGGTGGGTGCGCGCCCGAGCCGATCAGCCGCACCCGGGGCCACCTGTACGTCGAACTGGTCCCGATGACCGACCAGCACCAGCGGGTCACCTGCTTCGAACTGGGCAACGCGACCACCGCGCTGTACCGGAACGGCGCACTGCTGGGCGAGGTCGAGGGGTCGGTGGGCGACTTCGCGATCCCGGCGGAGCGCGGCACGTACCGGCTCGTCCACGAGGTGGACAACAGCGGGTGGCTGCCGAGTTCGACCCGGGTGAGCACCGCGTGGACCTTCAAGTCAGCGGGCCCGCGCGGCACCGGCTCGGCTCCCGTGCCGCTGCTATCGGTCGACTACGAACTCCCTCTGGACATCGCGAACCGCCCCGCCGGCCAGGACGCCGCGTTCACCGTGCACCAGGCACACGGGGTGGCCCGGCAGCGGATCACGTCGTTCGGGCTGTGGACGTCCGTGGACGACGGCGTCACCTGGAAGACGGTGCCGGTGTCGCGGGACGGCGCTGGCCGGTTTACGGCACGGCTGCCGCAGGTGGCGGCCGGGCAGGCGGTGTCGCTGCGGGTGGCGGTGAAGGCGAGCGGTGGCAGCGCCCTCGACCAGACCATCATCCGTGCGTACCAGAGCTGAGCCGGACGGATAGTTACGGCTGCGATACTATCGCATCAGATAGTATCGCGGCTGTAACTATCGCAGGTAGGTGACAGGCAGTGGTTGCGTTCATCGGACGAGACCGAGAGTTGGCAACACTCGACACGATGCTGCGCGCCGTCGACGCCGATATCGGGTCGGCGCGCCCCGGGCGCTGCCTGCTCATTCGCGGTCGCCGGCGAATCGGTAAGTCGAGCCTGGTTGAGGCATTCGTCGACCGGGCGGCTGCGCCTGCGGTCTTCTACACCGCCGCTGGCACATCCGCCGAGGCGGAGCTGGAGGCGTTGCGGGAGGCGGTCGCCGGGTCCACATTGCCTGATCGCGAGGTGTTCGCCGAGGCGGTGCCCGGCAACTGGACCGCGGCACTGCGGCAGCTCGCGGGAATCCTGCCCGATGACAGGCCCAGCGTGGTTGTCATCGACGAGGTGCCCTACCTGATGGATCGGGTCGACGCGTTCGAAGGCGTGTTGCAACGCGCGTGGGACAGGGAGCTGAGCCGGCGGCCCGTCCTGCTGGTGCTGATCGGTTCCGATCTGTCGATGATGGAGGCTCTTGGCTCCTACGGCCGGCCGTTTCACCAGCGCGGTCAGGAGATGGTCCTCGGCCCACTCAACCCAGCCGAGGTCGGTCGGATGCTGCGCCTGGACCCCGCCGAGGCGTTCGACGCGGCGCTCGTCACCGGTGGGCTGCCGCTGATCTGCGCGGCCTGGCAGCCGGGCGACAGCCTGTGGACCTTCCTGCAGGCTGAACTGGCCAACCCCGTTTCCGCACTGCTGGTCTCCGCTGAACGATCCCTCGCGGCCGAATTCCCCGACTCGGCCAACGCCCGGGAGGTGCTGGCGGCTATCGGCAGCGGCGAGCGGACCTTTACCAACATCGCCCGGGCGGCCGGCGGGATCGCACACACCAGCCTGACGCGTTCGACCGACGTTCTGATGGCCAAGCGGATGGTGGCCAGTGAGTTGCCGGTCTGGACGCGCCCTTCGAAGGAGCGCCGCTACCGGGTCACCGACCCCTACCTCCGGTTCTGGCTGCGATTCATCGGCCCGTACCTGCCCGAGATCGAACGCCTGCGCGGTGACGTCACACTCCGGCGGATCCGGGACGGGTGGACTGCGTGGCGCGGGCGGGCGATCGAGCCACTCCTGCGCGAGTCCTTCGCCCGCCTGTTGCCCGATGGGAGCCTGCCGGCCGCCCAGGTCGTCGGCGCGTACTGGAACCGGTCCAGCACGATCGAAATCGACATCGTCGGCGCGGATCGTGAGCCCGTCGCCAAGGAGGTGTACTTCCTCGGCTCGATCAAGTGGCTGGAAAGGTCGCCGTTCGACAGCCATGACCTCGCTGCTCTCCAGAAACATCGCGCCGCTCTCACCGACGAACCGGTCCCACTGGTCGCGGTCAGCCGAAGTGGCGTCACCGCGACCAGCGTCGACGCCGTCTACGGTCCAGACAAGCTGCTGACCGCGTGGGAGGCCGGCGGCTCAGGTGGGGAGGTTGAGGGTGCGGCGGGCCAGTAGGGTGCCGCCTACGACGGCGGCTGGCATGACCAGTACGGCGCCGAGCGGGATCAGGAAGCAGCAGAACACGCCCACCCCGAATCCGAGCGCCATCGGCCGGTTGGCTTTGAGGACGGTGCGCCGCTCGGGCAGTCGCAGCCCTCGACGGTAGAACGCCACGCCCACCAGCTCCAGCGCCAGAAACCAGCCACCCACGAAGGCACCGATGACCGGGATCACCGTCTGGCCGACGATCGGGATGAAGCCAGCGACGAAGAGCGGGATGCCGATCAGTATGGACAGCGCGATCAGCCGGAGAGAGTCCCAGAGGCTGCGCCGCAGCGACCGCCACCACGGCACGTCGATCTCGTCGGGGACGCCGCCGTACCGGGCCTCCACGGTCTCGGAGATCTTCTCGTAGAACGGGTCGCCGATCGCGAGCGTCACGGCGGTGAAGGTCAGGATGCCGATCAGGCCCCCAAGGCCGAGGATGCCGATGGCGGCCAGTACCTGCACGGTGTCGCGCATCCCGCTGGACCAGCCGTCGGCCCACCAGGTGACGGCGTCGGACAGGTCTGACAGGAAGTAGATGAGCGTCGCGAAGGCGGCCAGGTACAGCACCGCCGAGATGAGCGCCGGTATCAGGCCGAGCAGGACGAGCCTGGGGTTGCGCGCGTACATGCCGAGGCCGCGGCCGAGCAGGCCCAGGCCCGCGAGGAACTCACGAAGGGGTACCGCCACGAAGCCGGAGCTTACGGCGTCGGGCTCGCGTCCGGGGATGCCGGCGGCTCGGTGGCCGGGTATGTCGGCTCGACGGTGGCCTCCGGCGCCAGCGTCTCGGAGGGGGACGGGGAGGGCGTCGGATCGACCGGGGCGGTGGGCGAGGCGGGTGGCGCCGTGGGTGAGGTGGACGACGTGGGCGTGGCGGACGGCGTGACGGTGGTCGAGGGTGACAAGGTCATCCGGACGCGGGGATGTTTGCCGCCGACGGGCGCGGTGCCCAGGCCGCCGTCGCCCACGGGGGTGGCGGCGGGCGCGGGACCGGTACCTGCCCAGGTCCAGCCCGCCCATACCGCGAACGGCAGGCCAATCAGTACAATCGCCGCGAAAACCACCTTGGGCCTTTTGTCCACACTATTTCACCGCTGAAGCGGCAAAAAGGTTACGCAGCGAGTCTGATCCGTACCCGTCGGTTGGCCTTACCTTTGCTTTCCACCTTGACCAGCTGTACCTTGCCGATCTGCGACGTCGACGCCACGTGGGTGCCACCGTCAGCCTGCACGTCGAGCCCGGTGATGTCGACGATCCGGATCTCCTGCTCGTCGGCCGGGATCAGGTTGGACTGGGTGCGGATGATGTCGGGCAGCGCCAGCGCCTGGTCGCGGGGCAGCACCCGCACCTCCACCCGGCGGTCCGCGACCACCTCCTGGTTGACCAGGTCTTCCAGCCTCGCCTTGAAGTCGGGCGGCACCTCGGGCAGGTTGAAGTCCATCCGAGCCTCGCCAGGCTCCATGTTTCCACCGGTGACGAGCGCCCCGAAGTCGCGGAACACGACGCCGCACAGCACGTGCAGACCGCTGTGCGTGCGCATCAGCAGGCTGCGCCGCTCGTCTTCGACCGCGCCGGTCACCGCGGTGCCGGCGGGCGGCAGCGGGTCGCCCTCGGCAGGCAGCAGGTACAGGTCGTCACCCTTGCGGGTGCCGACGATGCGGGTCTGCACACCCTGCCAGAGCAGTACGCCGTGGTCGGGCGGCTGGCCACCGCCACCGGGGTAGAAGGCCGACCGGTCCAGCACGATGCCCTGCTCGGGATCGGCGGCAAGGACGGTGCACTCCCATTCGCGCAGCGTCGGATCGGCGAGGTCGAGCCGATGAGTTCGGCCATGGTGCGTGACACCCATGAACCGAACCCTACTCGTTGAGAAAGCCCGAGATCCGGTCTCGTAGGTCGGACCGGTTCGTCCACAGAACGGCTGGCTTGTCGTACACGTGCAGCGTCGCGTGCGGCAGCGCGGCGGCGAGCGCCTCGGCCACCGCGACCGGGTGCTGGTCGTCGCCCTGGCAGCCGATCACCAGCGCGGGGGCGGTCACCGCCGCCAGGTCGGCGGTGTCGGTCACCGCGACCTGGTCGGGGAGGTCGGCGAGGCCGGCCGCGAGGCCGTCGCGCATGAGCTGGTCGATGCGCTGCCGCAGGTACGCCCAGCCGGCCGGCGTGTTGCGGACCGCGGGCGGCGCCTCGGCGGAGACCACGCCGGCCACCGCCGCGATGTCGCCGGATTCGACCGCGTCGAGCAGCTCCGCGAGCCGCTCACGCACCGCCGGGCTTCGCTGCTGATCGAGTACTGCCGGAAGGTAGAACACCGCCCGTTCGAAGCGCTCGGGGCTCTCCGCCAGCAGCCGGCACATCGCGCCCGCTCCGAGGCTCGCACCGACGGCCCGGGTCGCCCCCGCCAGGTCGGCGACGGCTCGCAGGTCGCGGGCGAGATCCGTGTACGTCCACTGGCCGGCCGGCGCGTCGGAGCGACCATGCCCACGGAACTGAAAGAAGACCTTGGTGCCCGCGACCGCGCTGCCCAGCGGGCGGGTGGCGGCGATGCCGGTCGCCAACCCGTGCGCGAACACGGTGACCGGCTCGCCCGCACCCGTCACCAGTCGTTCCAGGCGCACGCCGTGCGGGGTAGTCACCAGCTCGGTCATGGGCTCGGGCAGCGCTGGCCGCCCGGTCCTGGGCGCGGTGGGCCCGGGGCCGTACGTCCGCGGTCCGCCGTCGGGCGGCGGAGGCCAGCGGAAATCCCTCACCAGAACCCTTTGCCGTCGGTCAGATCACGCAGCCCCACCCGCACGTCGAGCAGGTAGATGGCGGCTGCCGCGATGCCGATCAGCCCGAAGATGCTGACTGCCCAGAAGAGCAGTGTGAAGAGCAGGGCGATGCCCAGGATGGCCAGCCACGCCCCCTTCGGCAGGGTGCCGATAGCCGGGAACGCGTCGGCCCGCTGGGTGAGGCAGTGCACGAGAGCGACGCCCTCGATGACAAGGGCGAAGATGAGCAGCGCCAGGTCGATGACGTACCGGACGTCGAGGAAGAAGATCGGCGCGGTGGTGGCCATGCCTTGAAGCTTATGCCGCTGGCCCGAACTCCGTTGAACAGAGTCCGGGCCAGCGGTTTCGGGGGGACTTACTTAGCGGCCGGGCGGGTGCGCTTCGCCGGGCGGGTCGCCTTGGCGGCGGGCTTCTCTTCAACCGGCACGTCGGCCGGAGTGGCGGTCACCTCGGCGGGCGCCTCGGTGGCCTCGATGTCGGCGTTGATGGTCTCGGCGGCCTGGACCACACCGGTGCCGAGCACGCGCTCGCCGTGCGCGACCAGCTTGCCGTACACGGTGACGGCCTTCTCCTGGGCGGCGAAGGCGCCCGCGACGACCACGGCCGCGTTGCGCTTGGCGGCGTCACGCAGCTTGTCGACGTCGAGGTCGGTGCTGGCGGCCTTGCCGCGCAGGTTCGTCGCGGCGGTGTTCGCGGCGCGCAGCGTGGCGACAGCCCTCTCGCGCAGGTCGACACTGCCGGCGGCGGCCTTCTCGCCCAGCTCGTTCACCACGGCGGGGAGCTTGCGAAGCTGCTGGTAGGCCAGGTCACCAGCGCCGGCGGCGGCGTAGAGCGGGGCCGGGATGCGGGTCGACTTGGTCTCTGTCATGGTGGTCACTCCTCCTCGGCCGCGGGCGCGGCCTTCTTGACCGCTTTTTTGGCGGTCTTACGGGCTGGCTTGGGTGCCGGTGCGGCGCCCCCTTCGGTCACCGCGACCGACTCGATGACGGCCTCATCGGCGGTCGCCGCTTCGGGCGAGGATGCCTCCCCCGGCGCCTCTTCCTCGGCGTGCCGGGCGTTTTCGCGGCGGAAGGTCTCGTAGATCTGGCTGAGCGACTGCTTCTGCGACAGGGTCAGGTCGGGGTCGGCGGCGATGGCCGCCAGTACGCCCTGGCCCTCCTTGGCGTCGAGCGCGTCGAGCAGGCCGGCGCGCAGGTACATCACCGGGGTGGAGACCCGCAGCGCGCTGGCCAGCTGCTGGAGCACCTCGGCGCTGGGCTTGCGCAGGCCGCGCTCGACCTGGCTGAGGTACGGATTGCTGACCCCGGCCTGGTCGGCGAGCTGCCGCAACGAGATCTTGGCGTTACGCCGCAGGTCGCGGATGAAGCCGCCGATGTCGCGGGGCAGATCTTTCGGGGTGGCCATGACTCGAAGGTAGCCCGCACTGCTTGCTCCTGCAAGCGATTCGCTAACTACTGGCAAACATGGGTCTCAGGTCACATCGAGGGTCACCAGGCGGCGCGTACCGCACCCACCGGCTCGCCACCGCCCAGCAACGGGGTCTCGGCCAGCGAGTCCAGGACCTCGGCGGTCACGCCCAGGCGCCGGAGCGCCGAAACCAGTACCGGCATGCGGGCCCGCATCCCGCCGTCATCGATCTTGATTGCCACCGCGCCCACGTCGGGTACCGCCACCGCGACAACCCCCTCGGCGCCGCCCTTGGCGAGCAGGCCGGGCACCCCCTGCATCAGCCGGGTGTCTTCGACGCCCGTGCCGGCAACCTGCTCCGGATGTGCTCGCATCGCGTCGGCGACCGTGCGTTCCGGCGAGGCGGGCGCACCGCTCACCAGGCGCAGGAACGCACTCGCCAGGCCGGTCAGCGAGATGGCCAGCACGGGCGCGCCGCACCCGTCGACGCCCACCGCGGCGACCCGCTCACCGGCGAACTCCTCCACCGTCGCCCGGATGCGCTCCTGTAGCGGGTGATCGGGCAGCCAGTACTCCTTCGTCGGCCAGCCGGCGGCAAGGCAGGTGAGCAGCATCCCGGCGTGCTTGCCGGAGCAGTTCATCTGGATCCGGGCCTTGCCGCCGCCCGCGCGCAGTACCGCCTCCGCGGCGGGCGCGGACAGCGGCAGGTCGGGCGGGCAGCGCAGCGCCGACTCGTCCAGCCCGGCGGTGCGCAGCAGCGCCCGCACCCGGGCCACGTGGAAGTCTTCGCCGAAGTGGCTCGCGCAGACGAGCGCCAGGTCGGCCTGGTCGGCCAGCCGGAGCCCCGAGCGCAGCATGCCGATCGCCTGGAGCGGCTTGTTGGACGAGCGCGGGAAGATCGGGGACTTGACCTCGCCAGCGGAGTCGACGACCGCACCCGTGGCGTCGAGGACCACTACCGAGCCGCGGTGCACCCCCTCGACGAACCCTGAGCGCACCACCTCGGCGAGCACGGTCATGCGCCGCCTCCCGCAGCCAGCTCGGTCATGCGGGCACGCCCAGCAGTGTGCGGGCCTCGCTGGTGCTCAGCGGTGGCCGCTGCGCGAGCTGCGCGAAGCCGACCGCGCGGGCCACGAGCTGCATGTTCGACTCGACTGGCCGGCCCTTGGCGTACGTGACGGTGTCTTCCATGCCGACCCGCAGGTGGCCGCCCGCCGACAGCGACGCCAGCATGACGGGGATCGTGCTGCGACCGATGCCGGTGGCCGAGAACGTGGTGTCCTCAGGCAGGTCGCGCATCGCCTGGCGGCAGGCCACGAGCGCCTCGGTGGTGCCGGGCATGCCGCCCGGTACGCCCATGACCAGGTCGACGTGCACGTGGCCGCCGGCCGGCAAGCCCCACTTGTCGAGCAGGCGCTGCAACGCGGTCAGGTGACCAAGGTCGAAGATCTCGTACTCCGGTACGACGCCGAGCTGCTGCATGCGCAGGTGCAGGCCGACCACGAACTCCCAGCGGTTGAGGAACACGTCGTCGCCGAAGTTGACCGTGCCCATCGTGCAGGACGCCATGTCGGGGCCGGCTTCGAGTACGGCCAGCCGGGCGTCTTCCGGGTCGGTCACCGCGCCACCGGTGGAGAGCTGCACGATCAGGCCGGTACTCTCTCGTAACGCCGTGACGGTCTCGCGGAGCCGGCCGGGATCGAGCGTCGGCCGGGTCTCGGCGTCTCGGATGTGAACGTGGATCACGCTGGCACCGAGCGCCTCGCACTCCTTGGCGGTGCTCACCAGCTCGTCGAGTGTGACCGGCAGCGCCGGCACGTCAGCCTTGGCGGACTCGGCACCTGTAGGCGCCACCGTGATCAACGTACCCATGCACTCAGCCTAGATCTATGGCAGCTGCCGATTCGCCGGCGCGGAGGACGGCGTCGTCGGGGACGTTGCGCTTGAGGACGGCCAGGGCGACCATGCCGAGCTCGAAATGGCGCACCGCCGTGCCGACGAATCCCACCGCGCGGCCGTCTTCGGTGGTCACCGGTGTGCCGGCGGCCGGCGGCTGGTCGGTGGCCACACCGTCGAGATGCAGCAGTACCAGCCTGCGCGGCGGCCGCCCGAGGTTGTGCACGCGGGCCACGGTCTCCTGGCCGCGATAGCAGCCCTTGTCGAGGTGCACCGCCGGGCCGATCAGGTCGACGTCGGCGGGAATCGTGCGGTGGTCGGTCTCCAGGCCCACCCTGGGCACCCGAGCGGCCACCCGGATCGCCTCGTACGCCCACAGCCCGGCCAGCGGCACGCCGAGGGATGCCACGACGTCGGTGACGGCGTCACGCGGGACGATCAGGTCGACACCCAACCGGCCCCGTCGGGCAAGGCCACCGGACGGCAGGGCCTGAACGGCGTACAGGCTGCTCGATGTCGAAGGGATGGAGCCGGCGGCGAATTTCGGACCCGGCACCGGGCGGACCTCGGGGTCCTTCAGCGGGAGTCCGAGCGCTTCGAGCGCGCGGGGGCCGACCAGCGACAGCACCGCCCACCCGGCCGTGGCGTCGCGCGGCTCGACGCGGGTCAGGAACCGCATCTTCGAAAGGAACGTGAGCAGGTCGGGCCCGCTGCCCGGCTCGGTGTCGAGCCAGGTCGTGTCGCCGTCTTCGGCGACCAGCGCGTGGTGCTCGACGTGGCCGTGCGGCGAGAGGACGAGCAGCTCGGTGCCCTGACCGGCACGCAGGCCGGCGAGGTGCTGGGTGGTGAGGCTGTGCAGCCAGCTCGCCCGCTCGACGCCCGGCACGGCCAGCACGCTCCGGTGGGAGCGGTCGACAAGCCCGACGTCGGTCGCGAGCAGCCGCTGCTCGCGCATCGGATCGCCGTAGTGGGCGGCCACGCCCGCGTCTCGCGAGTCCGGATCGATGGCCTCGACCGCCACCGCTCCCGCTACGTTGATCATCCGCACTCCCCACAGGTGCCGAACAAGGCCAGGTGCCCGATGTCGACCTCGAAACCACGCTGGCGCCGCAGCTCCTCAGCCAGCGGCGCGAGCAGTTCCGGCTCGACCTCGCTCACCGCGCCGCACTGCCGGCACACCATGTGGGCGTGTTGATCTTCGCTCACCGGGTGATAGGTCGGCGACCCGTGCGACAGGTGCGTATGGGTAACCAACCCGAGGTCCTCGAGTAGTTCCAGGGTGCGGTAGATCGTGGTGATGTTCACTCCGGCGGCGACCTCGCGGACCGCGGCGTGCAACTGCTCGGGCGTGGCGTGCCCGAGCTCGTGAACGGCCTCCAGAACCAACTGGCGCTGGGCCGTCAACCGCAGGCCACGTGCCCGCAGGATCTCCGGAAGTGAGGTTTCCGACACCAACCGATAATAGTGCGTGAGTTAGCCGCCGACCCGGATGAGCCGGGCGGACAGGTGTGGCGAGAGCGGGTGGCCCACGGCGGCCATCTCCTGGGCGTACAGCAGCGCGCCCTCCACGATGCCGAAGAGCCGGTGGCCGGCGGTCACCTCTTTCGCGGTCGAGGTGCGCATGACCGCGTCGGTGACCAACTCGATCTGGGTGCCGGTGACCTTGCCCAGGTACAGCTCGACGATCCCGGTGGGCGTGCTGATCAGCACCTCCAGGTCGTCGGTCGGGCGGTCACCGTCGAACACCGGCCGCCACCAACCCACCTCGCGGCCGGCCGGGCGCATCGGCTGGCTCTGCTCGTCGAGCAGCCAGGCCCGCGACTCGTAGTGCAGGAACGGGCGGCCGTCGTGGCTGATCCGGATCTCCTGCGCGTAGTCGAAGTCTTCGACCGTGGGAAAGCCGCCGCGGCCGCGGCCGCGCCACAGACCGATGTACGGCAGCAGGCCCAGGAGCGCCGGATGCAGGTCGGGCCCCTTGCGCAGGTCGTAGGTCTCCTCGTACGGGTACGGGTCGACCGGCGGCGCGTTGAGCCAGGGTGGGGGTCCGATCGGGTTCTCAGTCACCAGCGTCCTCTTGAGATGCGCACGGCCAGATAGACCAGGCCACCGGCGAGCGCCCCGAAGCCCGCTACCAGCAGGCTCACGAACCCGATCTCGGTGACCACGGCACGATCCTATGCTGGCGGGATGGCTCGGTCTCTCATCGTCAAGGCAACAGCGGGTTCGGATGCTCCGGAGCGGTGCGCACAGGCGTTCACGGTGGCGGCCACCGCGGTCGCGGCTGGTGCCGACGTATCGCTGTGGCTGACCGGCGAGTCCGCGTGGTTCGCGCTGCCGGGGCGGGCGGCTGAGTTCGACCTGGCGCACTCGGCGCCGCTACCGGACCTCCTGGAGGCGATCCTGGCCGGCGGAAAGGTCACCCTCTGCACCCAGTGCGCCGCCCGCCGCGAGATCACCACGGACGACGTGATCCCCGGCGTACGCATCGCGGGTGCGGCCGCCTTCGTCGAGGAGTCGCTGGCCGACGGCGCTCAGGCCCTCGTTTACTAGCAACCGGTGGTCGTGGCGATCGCAAGGTCGCCGCCGTCGGCGTCGACGGACACGGCGGCTTGAGGGGTGCGGTAGGCGACGCGGTCGGGTGCGTTGACGATCACCGTCGCGCCGGTCGTGAGCGGCCGCAGCGGCTCGGACAGGCTGGTGGGCGGCGTGCCGGGCGTGGCGTCGGCGCGCACGGTGCGCACGGTGCCGCCGTTGGGGCATGGCGCCTCGGCAGCGGTCACAGCCTTGGCGGTGGCCCCGAACGCGCCCAGAACGGGGTTGATCACGCTGCGGTCGGCCGCGGGCTCGGTCAGCTCGATGTCACCGGCCGGGCGGCAACCGGTGTCGACTGACAGGCTCACCACGCCCGGTGACGTGATGCTGCCCCGGATCGCGACGAAGTCACCCGCGTCCGCGCGCAGCGCGTGCGCCTTCGCGGTGTGCCGGGCAACCGCGTCGTACCCCGCCGGCAGCGCCTTGACGATCTGGTCGAGCAGCCCCGGACCGTCCGCTTCGCGGGCGTAGATGGTGACCTCGCGGGTCAGCGTCACACCCGACCGGACCGGGGTGATGCGGCAGTCGCGCTCCAGGTCGTACCCGGAGATGTGCAGGACCCCCGCCGCGCCGGCAGCGGCCGCCAGCTCCCCCACCGCGCGGTCGACGACCGGCCGCGCGTCGGCGGCGCTGCTCTGGTCGCGGACCGTCGCGTCACCGCGCCGCACGGAGGCGTACGCGATGACGGCGAGCACGATGGCCCAGAGCACCACGACGGCTACCAGCCACCGGCGGCGCCGGGATGGCGGCGCGTCTACTGTCACGCGCTCATGCTACGGAAGCGGAGGCGGTAGCCGACGCCGCGGACGGTCTCGACCACCGGCCCGCCCTCAGCCGCGCGGAGCTTGCGGCGCAGGCGCTTCACGGCGGAGTGCAGGATCGAGGTGTCACCCAGGTAGGCGCCGCCCCAGACGGTGTCGAACAGCTGCTCATACGTCCACACCGCGATCGGCGGACTGGCGAGGCGGCCAAGCAGGTCACGCTCCAGGCGGGTGAGCGCGAGCGGCTCGCCGCGCCAGGTCACCACGTGACCGGCGGCGTCGACGGTCAGCTCGCCGAGCTTCACCGGACCGTTCGCGGCTTTGGGCGCGGCCTCAGCCGGGATGCGCGCCTCGGGAAACAGCATCGCCCGCAGTTCGGCCAGGTCGGCGCAGAGCACCACGGTGCCGCAGTCGTCGAGCCGCCGCACCACGCGCTCTCGGAGCGCCACGTCGGCCGATACACACACCACCAACGGCACGTCCCCATGGACCACCGCATTCCTCCCCAGGGGCGCAGTCTCCGTGCGCACTCAGCCAACGCCCTGGGATAGACGAAGTCAACTGCAATGTCGCGAATAAAGCGGATTCCCCGGGCGGCGCGCCCGAGTTCTGCCCGAGAACTGCCCGACAGACGCCATTGATGACCCCCGTTACGCGCCAGAAGCATGAGTGCACTGTCAGTAAAAGCGGGGCGGGGGAGGAACCAATGAGACGGTTATCTATCGCACTGTTGGTGGGGGTGCTCGGCGTTACGGCCCAACCGGCCATCGCCAGCGCCGCCGAGCCCGGCGCACCGGTCAGCCCCGACCTGGTCGCCGAGCTCGACGCCAAGGGCACCACCAAATTCATGGTCTATCTGCGTGAACGAGCCAACCTGGCCGGCGCCGCCAAGCAGGCGACGTCGGACGCTCGCGCCACGCACGTGTATCAGCAGCTCACCAGCACCGCCAAGAGCAGCCAGGCAGACCTGCGGGCAGACCTCGACGAGCGCAAGACGCCGTACCGCAGCTTCTGGATCGCCAACGCGCTGCAGGTCACTGGCGATCAGTCCACAGTAGATGCCATCGCCGCACGCCCGGACGTGGAACGGATCGAACCGAGCCGCAGCTACCAACTGCTGACGGTGACGGCTGGCAAGGCCCCCGAGCGCGGTGTCGCGGCCGCCGAGTGGAACGTCGACAAGGTTCGCGCGCCAGAGGTCTGGTCCGAGTACGGGACGCGCGGCGAGGGCATCACGGTCGCGACGATCGACAGCGGCGCGCAGTACGACCACCCGGCGCTGGTCAACCAGTACCGGGGCAACCTCGGCAACGGCACCTTCGACCACAACTACAACTGGTTCGACCCGGCCGGCGTGTGCGGCAGTCCCGCACCGTGCGACAACGAGGACCACGGCACCCACGTTGCCGGCACAGCGGTCGGTAACGACGGCGGTGCCAACCAGATCGGCGTCGCGCCCGGTGCCAAGTGGATCGCCGCCAAGGGCTGCGAAGACCGCAACTGTACCGACGCCTCGCTGCTCGCCTCGGGCCAGTGGGTGCTCGCGCCGACCGACCTGAACGGCGCCAACCCACGCCCCGACCTCCACCCGGACGTCGTCAACAACTCGTGGGGCGGCGGCCAGAACGACCCCTGGTACCGCCAGACCATCGCCGCCTGGGTCGCGGCCGGCATCTTCCCGTCCTTCGCGGTCGGAAACGACGGCCCGGACTGCGGCACCGCCAACTCGCCCGGCGACGAGCCCGGCGCGTACGCGGTCGGCGGCCATGACATCAACAACGCGATCTACGTGTCGTCGAGCCGCGGTTCCTCCCTTGTGGACGGCGCCACCAAGCCCGACATCTCGGCGCCCGCCGTCAACGTGCGATCCAGCGTTCCGGGCAACCAGTACGCCGCCTTCAACGGCACCTCGATGGCGACTCCGCACGTCAGCGGCACCGTCGCTCTACTGTGGTCGGCGGCGCCAGCCCTGAAGGGCAACGTGGCGGCGACCCGAAACGTGCTCGACCGCACCGCGATCGACGTCGACTCGACCGGCTGCGGCGGAAACGCCGGCAACAACAACAACTTCGGCGAGGGACGGCTCGACGCGTTCGCCGCCGTCGCCAGGGCCATCCGCAAGGTCGGCGAGGTGACCGGTGTGGTCACCGACGCCGCGGGGAAGCCCCTGGCCGGTGCGACGGTGAGTGCGGCCGACGAGACCGCGACCACCGCGGCAGACGGCTCCTACTCGCTGAGCCTTCCCGTCGGCGAGCAGCGGGTGACCGCGGCTCTGTACGGGTACCGCAGCGAGTCGGTGACGGTCACGGTGCCCGAAAACGGCACGGTCACGGCCAACTTCAACCTCGACGCCGCCTCGACGGTACGCATCACCGGCCTTGTCTCCGACGCGTCCGGCCACGGATGGCCACTGGCGGCGCGTATCGACATCGCCGGACGGCCCGGCGGCCCGATCTACACCGACCCGGCCACCGGCTTGTACAGCGTTGGGCTGGCCAGCGGCGCCACGTACCGGTTCACCTTCACCTCGCTCATCCCGGGCTACCAGACGGTGACCCGCGACGTGACCGTCGGCGAGAGCGACGGAAAGGTCGACGCGAGAATCCCGGTGGACCCCGGCTGCAACGCACCCGGATACCAGGCGCGTTTCGCCGATCCGACGACGAGCGAGAGCTTCGACGGCACCGAGGCACCGGCCGGCTGGTCGGTGGTCAACCGCACCGAGATGGGCGGCTGGGAGTTCGACGACCCGGGCAACCGCGGCAACCTGACCGGTGGCAGCGGCGGCTTCGCGATCATCGACAGTGACGCGCTCGGCAGCGGCAACACGCAGGACACCGACCTCGTCACGCCGCCGCTGAACCTGTCCGCCCTGTCCGCGCCGTACGTCCGGTTCAACAGCGACTGGCGTGCGGTCGGCGTGGGTTCCGACAGCGCCGACATCGACGTCTCCAGCGACGGCGGCGCGTCGTGGACCAACGTGTGGCACCAGGCCACCAGCCGCCGCGGTCCACGCGTCGAAGAGGTACCACTGTTCCCGGTCGCGGGCGACTCGGACGCGCTCGTGCGGTTCCGGTTCAACGGCCGGTTCGCCTGGTGGTGGCAGGTCGACAACGTCCAGATCGTCAACCGGCTCTGCGAGCCGGTGCCGGGCGGCCTGGTCGTCGGCTACACCACCGACGCCAACACCGGCACCCCGCTGTCCGATGTAAAGGTGTCCAGTGTGGACCCACCTGTCGAGTCGGGCACGTCGGCCGCCGACGGCTTCTACTGGCTCTTCTCGACCGTCGTGGGCAACCGTCAGTTCACGGCCACGAAGGCCGGGTACCCGCAGGCGACGAAGTCCGTGCAGGTGGCAGCCAACGGCTCCGCCCGGCTCGACTTCCCGATAACCGCGCCACGGATCGCCGTCGACAAGACGTCGGTCGAGACGTACTCGCCAATCGGCCGCACCCGCACGGCCAACGTCAAGATCACCAACACGGGTACCGCACCGGCACAGCTCGATCTGCTGGAGTTCACCGGCGGGTTCGAGGCGATGAGCCGGCAGGGCGCGCGGCTGACCGAGGTCGCCGTGCCTGGCGGGGCGCGTAAGGAGCAGGCGTCGGACGGCAAGCTGCCGGCGTACGCGCCACGCGCCAGCACGCTGATCGACGACGCGTGGGGCCGGATCGCCGACCTCCCCGTGCCGATCTTCGACAACGCAGCGGCCACCGTCGACGGCAAGATCTACTCGGTCGGCGGCGGCAGCGGTACCGGCCGGGAACGCTCGGCGTACGTGTACGACCCGGCGGCCGGCTCCTGGCGGGCACTGCCTGCCATGCCGAGCGCCCGGTCCAAGCCGTCGGCGGCAGCCGTCAACGGCAAGCTGTACGTCTTCGGCGGCTGGGGCCCAGACGACGTCGTCGCCACCGTCGACGTCTTCGACCCCGCCAGCGAGACATGGAGCACCGTTCCCGGAGCGGTCAACCCGCTGCCACGGGCGGCGGCGGGCATCGCGGTAGTGGGCGGCAAGGTGTACCTGGTCGCCGGCTGCGTCGACAGCACATGCCCGGACTCGACCGACGTGCTGGCGTTCGACCCGGGTACCGGCACCTTCACGGCCCGGGCGGCGTACCCGCACCTCGTCTCGTTCCAGTCGTGTGGCGGCATCGCCGGCAAGGTGTACTGCGGCGGCGGCGCCTCGACGGTCTCGCACCGGGACGCGTTCGTGTACGACCCCGCCACCAACCGCTGGACGGCCCTGCCCGACCTGCCGCTCGACCTGTGGGGCTCCGCGCACTCCACGGCCAGCGGCCTGCTGATCCTGGCAGGCGGCGTGACCAACGGGTTCAGCACGATCACCAACCGGAGCATCGCGTTCAACCCGAGCACCAACGCATGGGTCGAGCTGCCGGCCACCCAGTTCCCCCGGTACCGGGGCGCCGGTTCCTGCGGGACGTACAAGATCGGTGGATCACCGGGCGGTTTCAACAGCACCGTCGAGAGCGAACGGCTCGGCGGCGGGCTCGACCTCTGCGACGAGATCGGCGACGTGCCGTGGCTGTCGGAGAACGTGACAACGTTCACCCTCACCCCGGGCGCTTCCCGAACCGTCACCCTGACGGTCGACGCCAGCCCGCTCAAGGGCGTCAACCAGCCCGGCGTCTACCGCGCCAAGCTGGGCATCCGCACCAATTCTCCGTACCCGGTCCCGCAGGTCTCGGTGAGCCTGAACGTGTCACCGCCGACCAACTGGGGCAAGATCGAAGGCACCGTGCTCGGCGTGACGTGTGACGGCGACATCGTGGCCGTACCGGCGACGGTGCGGTTCATCTCACGGGCCAACCCGGACAACACGTACACCGTGTCGGCCAACTCCAGCGGCAAGTACTCGTACTGGCTGGCCCGTGGGCGGTACGACGTCGTGGTGTCCAAGGACGGCTGGCTCGCGACCACCCAACGGGTACCGATCGAGCCCGGCGTCACCCAAACCACCGACATAACCCTCGAACAAAGCTGCATCTGACCTGAGTGTGACCGCGGTCCGTGGGTAGCGCCACGGACCGCGGTCACGTGGGAAACTCGCGCCATGCGATTCAACGCATTGTGGAGCGAACTGGCACGCGACCTTCTCCCCGCATTTCGGAGCTATCGCAACCACTTGTCAGGCCTACAGATCGACACCAAGGCCGATGCGACGCTGCTGACCGAGGCAGATATCGCTGTCGAACGACGCATTGTCGAAAAGATCCGCAAGCTCGATCCAGATGCGGTCATCGTTGGCGAGGAAGACGGGCGAACGGCAGCACGCCAAGACGTCCTACGGTCGCCAAAACTGATCTGGGTCGTCGACCCCATCGACGGCACCGCCGAGTTCGTACAGCCGGACAGGGTGGAGTTCTGCTCCGTCGTTTGCGTCCTTGAAGATCTCCATCCGGTTGCCGCCTTCATCCTCGCGCCGGAACTCGGGCGCCACCGCCAGCCGGTGTTGATCACAGTAGACCCGGTCAAGCGGCAGGTCGTGGTCAACGGAAGCATCATCGCCACGTCATCGACACCGCCTGTGCCACCGCACGCCTCAGTTACCCGAAGCACCGGCACGCCTCCACGCCCGTTCGAAGAGAAACTGCAAGGCGCCGGATATCAACTCAAGACGCGGACGACGTCTCAGACCCTTGACATGATCAGAACCGCGGTCGACATCAGCCCGTTTACCGATGGCGGATTTCACCGTTTCACCATCTTTTATCGTACGAAGCAAAAGATGTGGGATGGCCTGGCGGGCTTGTGCATAGGTGAGACCGTAGGGCTCTGGGGAGTCGACGCCAACGGGCGCAAACGTCTGCCGGTCACCGCTGAGGCGCTCAGCCACCCCGAGCCGACATTCGACGTGACCATCATGGGACCGCCCAGGGAGGTCCGGTGGTTCTTGGAGATGACCTGACACAGGCGCCTGCGAGCGGCCTTGTACTCATTGACGTCACGACGCTGATCGGCGCCGAAGATTACATCACCTCACAGAATCGACGATCTCGACCGCAAGATCCATTCGCTCGCCAATGCTTCGTCGAACTGGTCCAGTCCCTTGTCTTCATGGAGCGGACATATGTGCCTCATCCCACCCTGCCAAACCCACGCCCAGAGGACTTCGGTTCGTTGCCGCGGCTTCTTCAGGCGCTCATGCGTCGAGATCTCGTGCATCCGTTGCTGCTCGACGCTCACCAGTGGACAGTTGCCCAGTCCGATGAAACAGCAGCCTTGCTCGATCTCACGACGTCGGTGGGCACCGGAAGCATCATCCAGTTCATTGATCAGGCTCTGATTTGCGACAGCATCGGTTACAGCACACGCACGTCACTCTCCGCCCGGCTGACTGAGTGGGCCAGGTTCCAAGCCGCTCAGGTACGGGTAAGCGGGCATCACCACGCCCGCATCAACACGGGAGACGGGATCGAGAGCGACGCATTCGGCGAGTGGGCCCGGTCGGCAGCCGTCGTGCTCCACCGCGCGCTCCAGCCGGTGGCCCCGCCGGGCGAGGGCAAATATCTGATGGCAACGCTGGCGCGGGGTCTCCGCTATCAGGCGCGGGCCGAGGCCGCGACCCTCTGCTACCAACCTCATCCAATTCGCCGGGACTTCTCCGTCACGTTCGATCTCAACCGTCGGGGCGTCGACAGGAGCCTCGTTCTTGAAGTGATCAAAGCCGTCCGAGGAATTCACGACTCGATCGCGCAGGCGGCAGGCCAGATCGAGTCCGTCCGCGTACGCCTGCTCGAGTTCGAACTTCCGCTTCTGGGCGGTCGGCTCTGGCGAGACGGTGAAACCGCCAAGCGCGGTGACCAAGAGTGGATCGAGGTCGTGGCGGATCGGATCGAGCGCTACCGGGAAGCCGCAGCGGACCTGCGAGCCGCCGTCGCCTCGTGCGTCACCGAGGAGGACCACCTACGCCTGGCACGCGATATCGAAGGAGTCCGCAATAGCCTTCTGGAGACGCTCGGCTTCCGCCGCACCGAGACCTCCCCGCTCGAGCGCGAACTGGTCGACGGGGTGGCATCGGTCACGCGAAGTATTACCGGCCTACCGGTGGTCAGCGGGCTCTATTTCGGGACCCGCGAAATGGCCAAGGGCGTAGTTCGGCGTTTCCGAGGCCGCCCCTTCGAACAGTTCCTCTATCGAGAGTTCGTACGAGCGTGGAAGCTGACCGAGCCATAAACGCGAGGAGGCGTCCCCCGGCTTGGGGGACGCCTCCTTTGCTGTTGCTCTGAGGTCAGGCGGCGACCGTGACGCTGACCTGGTTGATGCCCTGGCTGGCGGTCACGGTGGTGTCACCGTTGCCGTGCCGGGAGAGGGCGCGCAGCGTCCACGTGCCGGGTGCGGCGAAGAACCGGAACTGGCCCTCGGGCGAGGTGACCACCTCGGCCGTGAACTCACCGGTCGAGTCGAGTAGCCGCACGTACGCGCCGGCCACCGCCTCGCCGGAGTCGTCGCTCACGACGCCCGTGATCACGGTTTCCTTCTCGAGGTCGACGCTGGCCGGCAACGGAGCGGCCTGGTCGGGCGCGGCGCAACCCGCGGAGGTAACGGCAGTCATTGTCACGCCTTTCCGGGCTCATCGCCGAGGGCTACGGGCACGCCGACCAGCGAGCCGTACTCGGTCCACGAACCGTCGTAGTTCTTCACGTCCTGGTGACCGAGCAGCTCCTTGAGCACGAACCAGGTGTGCGAGGAGCGCTCGCCGATGCGGCAGTACGCGATGGTCGACTTGGAGTCGTCGAGCCCCGCCTCGCCGTAAATCTGACGCAGGTCGTCGTCAGACTTGAACGTGCCGTCTTCGTTGGCGGCCTTGCTCCACGGCACGCTGAGTGCCGTCGGGATGTGTCCGGCGCGCTGGGCCTGCTCCTGCGGGAGGTGGGCCGGGGCGAGCAGGCGGCCGGCGTACTCGTCGGGAGAGCGCACGTCGACGAGGTTCTTCGTGCCGATCGCGTCGACCACCTCGTCGCGGAACGCGCGGATCGACACGTCGGGGTCCTGCGCCGTGTACTGGGTCGCCTCGCGGCTCACAGCGTCTTTGCTGAGCGTGCGGGCGTCGAGCTCCCACTTCTTGCGGCCACCGTCGAGCAGCCGGACGTCGCCGTGCCCGTAGAGCTTGAAGTACCAGTACGCGTAGGCCGCGAACCAGTTGTTGTTGCCGCCGTACAGGATGACCTTGTCGTCGTTGGAGATGCCGCGCTCGGAGAGCAGCGCCTCGAACTGCTGCTTGTTGACGAAGTCCCGGCGCACCGGGTCCTGCAAGTCCGTCTTCCAGTCCAGCTTGATGGCTCCGGGGATGTGTCCACCGTCATAGGCGGTGGTGTCTTCGTCGACCTCGACGAAGACGACACCTGGGGCGTCGAGGTTGCTCTCTGCCCAGTCCGCGGATACGAGTGCAGTGTCGCGACTCATCGAATGAGCTCCTTGTGAGGATTGATTCGAGGTCGGCGCTTAGGCGCTCAACTCTTGCCGTGGCGCGCGACCCATTGATTTGGACGATCACGGGTACGTGCGACGGCGCCACTGCCGGGCGTAGATGGATCAGAGGGTACGCAGCACCGGCCCCGCCGTCAGATGACGGGGCGACACAGGCAGGTGGCCACGCGGCACAGGTCGACCGCGCGCCGTTTGGTGAGGAGCGTCCCCATGGGCAAGCAGCCTACCAGCCGTTCTTCCGCCGGTAACAGCAGCGACTCACCATCCGGGACAGCCCGGTCACGATTGGTTCAACGGCACGTTCTGGGCGGCGGCTGTCACGGCCAGCCCGTCGGACTGGGCCTTGACATCCTGGAGTTCAAGCTGGAAGGGCATCTCCGGCAGCGCCAGGTTGAGTGAGATGTCCCTGGCGTACGCGTTCACCAGTTCCTCGGTGCCCTGCGGCGCTCCCTCTGCCGAGAGGTTGACGAACGACACCTGTACCCGTCCTTCGCGCACCGACAGCTCCGCGTTGCCCTTCACGGTGACCTCTTGGCCGAGTACCTGGAGCGGAGCGGTGACAGAAAGCACACCGTCCCGTTCGGACAGTTGCAGGCCGGGCTGGTTGATCAGGGCGATCACGCTGGCGTACGCGACGATGGCCGTGCCCTGGACGGTGCCGGCGGTGATCTCGCCTTGCTGCGTCCGCAGCGTGTCGAGGGGTGCCGTCACGGTGCGCGCCTCGACGTCCAGGCGTGGCAGCCGGACGCCTTCGCCTTCGAGCGTCCCCTCCACGTCGCGGAGCCGGATGGAGATCGACTCATACTCTCCAGCGAGCACCTGGGTCAGAAACGGAAAGCCGCCGACGCTCACCTCGGGTGACGACGTCTCCAGCCCCTGGGCGACGAGTTCCTGCTTGATCTCGTCGCCGATCACACGTTCGGCCATCGAGGCGCCGACCCGGTCGGCCACCGCCACGAGCCCCAACAGCACGATCAGCAGCACGATGAGTACGGTCAGCACCCGCCGGCCCCGCTTGCGTCGGCGCGGCTGCGTGCGTTCGTCGGCGTACGTGTACGTCGTCACGTTCGTCGTTTATACCCGGTCTTCCTGTGCGCCACGCTCACGTGAGAAACAGGACGCACATCGCATAAGCGGCAGGAGCCGCGAGCGCGAACCCTCCGAGCGGCCCTTGCATGTGCCGAGCGATCCACATTGTCGGCGGCTCACCGGCCATCTGGCGACCCGCTTCGGAGTACCCGGCCGCCAAGTCCGCGAGACCGGCCGCACTGGCCGCGATCAGGCCGACCACCGCGCCGCTGACGGGGGTGAAACCCACGACGTAGCTGCCGATGACCGCGGCGGCCAGCGTGCCGCACATCGCGCCGAGCACGACGCCGGCCGCGCCGCGCGGCACCTGCGGCGCCAGGCGCGGCCAGGCGGAGACCGCGTCGGTCAGTCGCGCCACGACCAGCGACACGCCGGTCGCCGTCAGACAGACGAAGATCGCCTGGGTACCGAGCGGCACCCGGCCCAGCACGATCAGGGTTGCGAACGCGACGACGCCCACCACGATGAGCAGGGTCGCGCCCAGTGAATCGGTGACCCGAACCCGGTCGACGCGCCGGATGAGCTGCGCGAGCACCCCAGCCACGAAACCACCCACGGCGACGTAGCCGACAGGTGCGATGGTCGCGGTATCGGGCGAGATCGCGGCGAAGTCCGCCAGCGCGGCGATCGCGATGCAGACGCCGGCCACCAGGGGCAGCGCCGGCGGGCGGATCGCCATCGTCCAAGCCAGGACGAAAAGCAACTGCACCCCGAAGATCACTATCGCGTACGGGACGCGTGCGCCACCCGGTCCGGCGGTCTGGGCGCCCATGATCAGTCCCAGGGTGAGCAGCCCCGCGAACCCCGCGACGGCAACGGAGAGTAACCGCCGTACCGGTACCGGCTCGACCTCTTCCGCGTCGTCCTCGTTCTCCTCGGCGTCCGTCTCGGAATCCGCCGGCTCGGTCGGCTGGAGGCCGCTCGGTCCGTCCCGGCGGGCGCGCCGGGCGGCGGCGCGTTCCCGCCGCTCGTCGGGAGCGGTCACCGGTGCCGCGCCGGGCGCGCCGTAAGCGTTCGGGGCCGTACGCCGCGGGCCCGGCGGGGGTCCGTCCCACGATTCGCGGCCCACGTCAGAGGACGAGGGAAACACGCTCGCACCGTACTCTTTTCTCGGCCGTTATGGCCGATCACACAGATGATCGTGTAGGCACCAGGGCGTTACAAGCTGAAAATCGGTTAAGCTCAGCGTCAAGTTTTTCAGTAACCCCGCCCGTCAGCGACGCCGGGACCCGACGGTCACCGCGCGGCCCAAGCGCCGCGAGGACGGAGGTGAAGTGTGGAGATCCTGCTCCTCGTGACGGCGCGTGCTGGTGAGCCTTCCGCTGTGCTGCCCGCGCTCGACCTGCTTCCCCACTCGGTGCGCACCGCCCCGCGCGATGTACGCACACTGGTCTCCGGTCCCAGCCCTGACGCTGTCATGGTCGACGCCCGCTCCGAGCTGGCCGAGGCGCGCGCCACGTGCCGCATGCTGCACGCCACCGGGCTGGGCGTCCCGCTCGTCGCCGTGGTCACCGAGGCTGGGCTCATCGCGCTCAACGCCGACTGGGGCGTCGACGACGTCATCCTCGCCAGCGCCGGTCCCGCCGAGGTCGAGGCCCGGCTGCGGCTGGCCGTCGGCCGGCTCACCAACGCCACATCCGGTGCCGGTGGGCTGATCCGGGCCGGCGAGCTGACCATCGACCCCGACACGTACGCCGCCAAGCTCAAGGGCCGGCCGCTCGACCTGACATACAAGGAGTTCGAGCTGCTGAAGTTCCTCGCCCAGCACCCGGGCCGGGTGTTCACCCGCGACCAGCTGCTACGCGAGGTGTGGGGGTACGACTACTTCGGTGGCACCCGCACGGTCGACGTACACGTGCGGCGGCTGCGCGCCAAGCTCGGCTCCGAGTACGAGTCGATGATCGGCACGGTGCGGCAGGTGGGCTACAAGTTCGTGGTCCCGCCGACCCGCCAGCTCCCCGACACCGAGCCCGCCCCCATCCCCGTCTAACAGCGCGTCGCGTCGCGCTCGCCCCGACTCGCCGCACGCCCGCGCTCGTCGCACGCCCGCGCTCGTCGTCGCACGTCGCGCGCCCGTCGCCGCGCGTCCGCGCGCTGCCTCTCCTCGTCGATCAAGGGCGAATGCACGTGGTTTGATCTCTTTTCCGCGTGCGTTTGCCCTTGATCCATGCAGATCTCCTTGATCGCCGCGGCTGGGCCGGCGGCGCCACACGACCCAGCCGTCGCCAGCCAAGGCCCGACCGCCGCACGAGCGCCGGCCGCCGCGCAAGCCGAGGCCGCGCACGAGCGCCGACCGCCGCGCAAGCCCAGGCCGCTGGACGAGCGGTGGCTGCCACGTGAGGCCGCCGCGCCTCGCGCGCCAGATCTTGGAGCTGCAGCGTCGCCATAGCGACGGTGCAGCTCCAAGATTCAGCTCAGGGCGCGCTCGCGCACGGCCTGGACGCACAATTTCCGCGAAAGTGCGGCATCGCGCCGTCAACGAGCAACGTCGCGGCGCCGTCAGCCGCCATGCCGCATAGGGCGGCCCTAACCAGGACCCCGGCGTCGCGCATCGATCAACCGCCGCAGTGCACGAACAGCCCTAAAGTCACGGCTCACGAGCTCCGTCGTACGGATCTGGTCGGTGGACGGCGCATAGCGCCGTTAGCGGCGGCGGCCGGGCCTGGCGCGGCGCCCGATCGCTCAACCACGACGCCGATCAAGGACATCCGCATCGATCAAGGGCGAATACCTGCGGAAAAGCGATCAAACCACGTGCATTCGCCCTTGATCGACGAGGAGAGGCGGGCGCGCGGCAAGCGGGCGCGCGGCAAGCGGGCGCGCGGCGAGCGGGCGCGCGGCGCGGCACGGGCGGCAGGACGTGGATCAGGGGCGGGCCCGGGAAGGGGGAGAAAGCGAAGGAATGTGGGTAAAGGGGCTTGCGTTACTTTGGTCGCAATTATTCTGCTCGTTGTGAATGGTGCGCATGAGGCGGGGGGCGGCGCACGGTACCTACGCACGCTGCTGATCGTGGTGGGAGTCGTGGGCGCGGTGGTGCTCAGCGGCTATCTGGCTGGACGGATCACTGGACGGCCAGGGGCGGGGCCGAAGGCGCAAGCCACTCCCAAGACGCCCGCCACGACCGGACCACCCGCCCGGCCGGCCGCGCAACGGTTCGCGCCCCCGCGGCAGCCGATCACCGGCCCCAACAGGCCGCCACTCCCCGCCGAACGCGGCGGTCCGTTCGGCAGCCGCCGGACGACTGGTACGTCCACTGTGGCGTTGACGTTCGATGACGGGCCCGATCCGAAGCACACCCCACAGACGCTGGAACTGCTGCGGCGGTACCGGATAAAAGCGACCTTCTGCCTCGTCGGCGTCAACGCGAAAGCGTTCCCCCGCCTCGTGAAAGCGATCGTGGACGACGGCCACACGCTGTGCAACCACTCGTGGGACCACGACATCCAGCTGGGTACGAAGTCGCGCGCGACCATCCGGGCCAACCTCATCCGCGCCAACAACGCGATCCGGGCCGCAGCGCCGGGCTCCCGGATCTCGTACTACCGCCAGCCGGGCGGCGCCTGGACAGCCGGAGTCGTCGGTGTGGCCCGCGAACTGGGCATGACATCCCTGCACTGGACGGTCGACCCGCAGGACTGGCGCAAGCCGAGCGCCGGCAGCATCGCCGGCACCGTCAACGCCGGTACGACGCGGGGTGCGATCGTGTTGCTGCACGACGCGGGAGGTGACCGCCGCGGCACCGTCACCGCACTGCGCTCGATCCTGCCCAACCTCAGCCGCCGCTTCCAGCTTGGCGCACTCCCGCCCGGTACCGATGCGCCGCGGCGCCACGGGTTCGAACTGCCCGTCAAGCCGGGACAGATCTGAGACAACCGATACCGTGTTGAGGGTGACGTCAGTGCAGCCCGCGGTGGTTCGGATCGAGCATCTCTCCCCCACCGACGTCGACGACGTGCTCGGGCTCGCTCAGGCGGCTGGCGATACCGATGGGGCGTACCCGCTCTCGGAGCACGTGGTCCTGCACATTCGCCATGGCGGTGACACGCCAGCGGTACACCTGCTGAACCGGGACCACGACGGCGCGCTCGCCGGTTACGCGCATCTTGACACGACGGACGCCGTCGAGGGTGCGGCGGCCGAGTTGGTCGTGCATCCGCTGCGCCGGCGGCATGGCCTCGGGCGGGCTCTGGTGAAGGCGGCGATGGACGTCACCGACGAGGCCGACCCGCAGGGACGCCTGCGGTTGTGGGCGCACGGTGACCACCCGTCGGCGGGCGCCTTGGCGCTGAGCTTGGGGTTTGCGCGGTCTCGGGTGCTTTTCCAGATGCGACGGTCGCTTTTCGCGGCGCTGCCCGAGCCGCGGGTGCCCGATGGCGTGGAGGTACGCGCGTTCCGGCCCGGCGAAGACGACGACGCCTGGGTGGAGGTCAACGCGCGCGCGTTCGCCGATCACCCCGACCAGGGGCGCTGGACGCTGCGCGACCTGCATGTGCGGATGGCGGAGCCCTGGTTCGACCCCGAGGGTTTCCTGATAGCGACGGATCCGGCGGAGAAGCTGCTCGGGTTCCACTGGACGAAGGTGCACGGGCATCATCACGAGCACCAGCCGATCGGCGAGGTCTACGTCGTTGGTGTGGACCCGAGCGCCCACGGCCTGGGGCTGGGGCGCGCGCTCACCGTGGCCGGCCTGCGCCACCTTCGCGGACGCGGCCTCGACCAGGCGATGCTGTACGTCGATGAGTCGAACGTCCGGGCCGTGGCGCTCTACGAGGGCCTCGGATTCGCCAGATGGTCTACAGACGTCAGTTACCGACGAGGCCATTAAGCGCCTATATCGGATATTTCCGTCACCAGTCTCTCAGTTCACGGAACGGACAACTCGCCCTCAGCCGCGCGCAATCTCGGCGGCGGCATGAGTTCACCCTGCGTTCACCCGCGTCCGGGAAGCCGGCTACCTGCTGCTTTTAGCGTCGGCGACGTCGGGCCGGCAGTGCCGGCCGATCCCTTAAAAGAGAGGCTTACCTGAGGTGAACCGCAACGTGCTTTCGCGGCGCGTCCTCGCCGGCGTCGCGCTCGTCGCGACGATCGCGCTTGCCGGCTGTGGCGGCAACGACGACAACAGCGGCGACACCGGCACCGACGCCGGTTCGGGCTCGAACGAATATGCGAACCTTTCCGGCGAGCTCAAGGGCGGAGGCGCCAGCTTCCCGAACGCCTTCTACACCGAGGCGATCGCCGAGTTCAAGGGTGTGGCCTCGAAGCTGACCGTCACCTACAACTCGGTGGGTTCCGGCCAGGGCAAGAAGGACTTCGGCGCCAACCTCACCGACTTCGCCGGCACCGACAGCACGGTCAAGGACACCGACGGCGTGGCCGCCGGCTCCTACCTGTACGTGCCGACCGTGGCCGCGCCGATCACCGTCTCGTACAACCTCAACGGCGTGGACAAGCTGCAGCTCAGCCCGGACACGCTGGCGAAGATCTTCCAGGCGCAGATCACCACGTGGAACGACGCGGCGATCGCCGCTGACAACCCGGGCGTGACCCTGCCCTCGACGAAGATCACCGTCGCGCACCGCTCGGACGGCTCGGGTACGACGAACAACTTCACCAAGTACCTGAAGGCCGCCGCCCCGAGCACCTGGAAGCTCGACAGCGGCGACACCGTCAACTGGCCGGCCAGCACGCAGGGCGCCGAGAAGAACACGGGTGTGGCTCAGCTGATCAAGTCGTCGGACGGCGGCATCGGCTACGTCGACTTCAGCGACGCCAAGGAGAGCGGCCTCAAGTTCGCGGCCATCAAGAACAAGGACGGCCAGTTCGTCGCCGCCAGCCTCGACGGCGCGACCGCCGCTCTGGAGGGCGCGACGATCAAGGACGACCTCACCTACGACCCGCTGAACGCGGCTGGTGCCACGACCTACCCGATCACCGCGCCGACCTACATCCTGGTCCGGACCAAGTACGACGACGCGGCGAAGAAGGACCTGGTCAAGGGCTTCGTCACGTACATCCTCAACGAGGGTCAGACGCTCGCGCCGGAGGTGGACTACGCGCCGCTGCCGGACGCGCTGAAGACCAAGGCGCTCGCGCAGCTCGACAAGATCCAGTGAACGACCGATAGCTGAGTTCAGGGGCGGGATCGCTGATCCCGCCCCTGGCGGCACCACCAGCCCCGGAGTTGAGAGCGTGACGACTGAAACGCAACCCACCCTGACAAGTCGCGGCGGCGGACCACGAGCCGACCGCGCCTTCATGATTCTGGCGCTCGCCGCCGGCCTGCTGGTGCTCGCCGTACTGGCGCTGATCCTCATCACCACCAGCCGCGAGGCTTGGCCCGCGTTCACGCACATGGGCCTGAACTTCATCACCGAGCGCACCTGGGATCCGCCAGCCGAGGTGTTCGGCGCCCTGGCGTTCATCTACGGCACGGCGCTCGTGTCGCTGATCGCCCTGATCTTCGCCGTGCCGGTCTCGATCGGCATCGCGCTGTTCCTCACCGAGTTGGCACCGCGCCGCCTGCGCGGACCGGCGATCACCGTGATCGACCTGCTCGCCGCCGTGCCGTCGGTGGTCTTCGGCCTGTGGGGCGTACTGGTCGTCGCACCGAAGCTGGTGCCGGTCTACCGGTGGTTCCACGACGTACTCGGCGGCATCCCGGTGATCGGCAGCGTCTTCGCCGAACCGGTCGGCAGCGGTCGCAGCTTCATGACCGCGGGCCTCATCGTCGCCATCATGATCGTCCCGATCATCACGTCGATCTCGCGCGAGGTGTTCAGCACGGTGCCGCGGGCCGACAAGGACGCGGCGCTCGCCCTCGGCGCCACCAAGTGGGAGATGATCAAGGGTGCGGTCTTCCCGCACAGCTTCGGCGGCATCGTCGGCGCGGTCATCCTCGGCCTCGGCCGGGCGATGGGCGAGACCATCGCCATCACGCTGGTCATCGGCGGTTCCACCCAGATCACCCCGAACGTCTTCGCCAGCGGCAACGCGATGCCATCGGTCATCGTCAGCCAGATCGGCGAGTCGACCGGCACGTTCACCGCGGCCCTGATCGGCCTCGGCGTCGTGCTGTTCGCGATGACCGTTCTCATCAACACGCTCGCGCAGGCCATCGTGCGGCGCGCGGAGGCTCGCATGAGGGGAGCCACGTCATGACGACCACCCTGGAAAGGACCAGCCGCGGCGCCCCCGACCTCACCCGCCGCGCGCTCTCCAGCCGGCGCCGGATCACCAACCAGGTCGCGCTGGGGGCGATCGCGCTGGCGCTGGTCATCGCCATCGTCCCGCTCGGCCTGGTCGTGTACTCGGTCATCTCCAAGGGCGGCGGCATCATGAGCGGGGAGTTCCTCACCGGGGACATCTCGCTGTCGGTGCGGCGGGCCGGCGGCGGCATGGGCCCCGCGATCATCGGCACGCTGCTCATCACCGGCGGTGCCGCGCTCATGGCGGTCCCGCTCGGTGTGCTCGGCGCGATCTACCTGAACGAGTACGGCAAGCAGCGCCCGCTCGCCCGCCTGATCCGGATGCTGGCCGACATCATGACCGGCGTCCCGTCGATCATCATGGGACTGTTCATCTACACGATCTGGGTGCTGACGTTCGAGGCGCGCAGCGGCTTCGCGGGCGCGCTCGCGCTCGCCTGCCTCATGCTGCCGGTGGTGATCCGCAGCACCGAGGAGATGCTCAAGCTCGTCCCGGACGAGCTGCGCCAGGCCAGCCTCGCGCTGGGCGCGCGCAAGTGGCGCACCACCGTCACCGTGGTGCTCCCCGCGGCGATCTCGGGTATCACCAGCGGCTCGCTGCTGGCCATCGCCCGCGCCGCCGGCGAGACCGCGCCGATCATCTTCGTCGTCGGCGCCGTCAACGCCACCAACTGGAACCTCTTCAGCGGCGAGAACACCGCGCTGCCAGCGCAGATCTTCAGCAACGCCAGCCAGCCGTTCCAGATCGCGCAGGACCGGGCCTGGGGAGCGGCGCTGACCCTGATCGCGATCGTGTTGATCTTCACGATCATCGCCCGCTTCATCGCCAACCGTTTCGCGATTAAGGAGCGCTGACCATGACCATCCCCCAATACGAGGCAGCCACCGTGACCGATCGCCCCTCCGTCAACATCAACGCTCCCACCAGCGGCTGGGGAGCCCAGGACGCGCCGCACGCCGCCGGTACGCCGGTCATGGCCCTCAAGGACGTCAGCGTCTTCTACGGCACCTACGAGGCGGTCCGGGGCACCTCGATGCCGATCCGGCAGAACCAGATCACCGCCATGATCGGGCCGTCCGGCTGCGGCAAGTCGACCATCCTGCGCTCGCTCAACCGGATGAACGACCTGGTGCCCGGCGCCCGCGTCGCCGGCAGCGTGACCTACCACGGCCAGGACCTGTACGCGAAGGACGTCGACCCGATCCAGGTACGCCGGCGCATCGGCATGGTCTTCCAGAAGCCCAACCCGTTCCCGAAGTCCATCTTCGACAACGTCGCCTACGGGCTGCGCATCAACGGGCTGAAGGACAACCTGTCGGACCGCGTCGAGGAGGCGCTGGTCGGTGCCGCGCTGTGGGACGAGGTGAAGGACAAGCTCAAGATGAGCGGCCTGGCCCTCTCCGGCGGCCAGCAGCAGCGGCTGTGCATCGCCCGCACGATCGCGGTGCGCCCCGACGTGATCCTCATGGACGAACCGTGCTCGGCGCTCGACCCCATCGCCACCGGCAAGATCGAAGACCTGATGCACGAGCTGGCGAAGACGTACACGATCGTCATCGTCACGCACAACATGCAGCAGGCCGCGCGGGTCAGCCACTACACGTCGTTCTTCACCGCCGAGGTCGACGACAAGCAGGTGCGGCACGGGCGGCTGGTCGAGTTCAACGAGACGGGCCGGATCTTCACCAACCCCTCCGACAAGCGCACCGAGGACTACATCACCGGCCGCTTCGGCTAGACCTTCAGACGCACGGTGCCGTCCGGGGCGACCTCCGCGCGCGGCTTCACCGCCGCCGCCGCATCCCGGTCGGCCGCCGCGCGCAACACGTCAGCCACCATCCTGTACGCGGACAGCTGCCCCAGCATCACGATGGTGGGCGGGAGCATGGCCAACTCGCCCGCCTCATACCGTGCCACGGCCTCGGCCGGTCGCATCCACGTCGTGTAGTCGGCCTCGCCCGAGACGTCCTGCGCACGCTGGTCGTCTGGCAGGGCCGCCACGAAGAAGTACGTGTCGAAGCGGCGCGCCTCGAACTCGGGCGTGACCCAGCGCGCCCAGGCGCCCAGCAGATCCGACCGCAGCACCAGCCCGCGCCTCGACAGCAGCTCGGCGAGGCCCAACTCGCGGCCGACCAGTGCCCGCCGATCGTCGTCGCTCGCGCCACCAGGCCCCGCCAGCAGTACCCCGGTCTCCTCGAAGACCTCACGCACCGCCGCGCAGACCACCGCCTGCGCCTCCTCACGCGACCGCCCGAGCCGCCGCGCCCACTCGTCCGGCGCCGGCCCCGACCAGGCCAGGTCTGCGGTGGCGTCGGCGGGATCCACGCTCCCGCCCGGAAAGGCGTACATCCCGGAGGCGAACGCCATCGAGGCGGCGCGCCTCAACAGGTACACCTCGAAGCCGGAGTCAGCGGGCCGCAGCAGCACCACCGTGGCCGCGACCCGCGGCACCGGCACCGGCCCGCCCCCGCCAGCGGCGTACTCCCGCGCCCGCGCCACGAGCGCGTCCGGCAACCGCCACCCGTCCTCGTCCGTCATCCCCGCCCGTCAATCTCGTCCGCCCACCGCAGCAGGCGCTCCTGCAGGGCTGCCACCTCGGCACTCGTCAGCCGGTAAGGCTCGAACGCGCTCTCCGGCAGCCGCCGCACCGCGCGCAGCGCTTGGACCGCGTATCCGCCGGCCAGAGCAGCTCGACGACCCCGCTCGTCGGTCCGGTCAGCTCCTCCAGCGTCTCGGGCACCGTGTACGGGCGGCCGTCTTCGTAGCGAATCCGCGGCTGCGCCATAGTCACAGTATGCCCGTACGATCGGGCTTCATGAGTGAGCGTGTGCGATGGGGAATCCTGGCCACCGGCGGCATCGCCGCCACGTTCGTCGAGGACCTGAAGCTCCTGCCCGACGCCGAGATCGTGGCGGTGGGCTCACGCTCCAAAGAGGCGGCCGAGACCTTCGCGGGCCGGTACGACATCCCCCGCGCGTACGGCTCGTGGACGGATCTGGCGGCCGACGACGACATCGACGTGGTGTACGTGGCGACCCCGCACTCGGCGCACTACGCGGCCACCCGGATCTGCCTGGAGGCGGGGCGGGCGGTGCTGTGCGAAAAGCCGATGACGCTCGACCTGGAGACCAGCGCCGAGCTGATCGCCATGGCCCGCGACCGGGGGATCTTCCTCATGGAGGCCATGTGGATGCGCTGCAACCCCGTGGTCCGGCGGCTGGCCGAGGTGATCGCCGAGGGCGCGATCGGCGAGGTCGTGTCGGTGCACGCCGACTTCTCGGTCGCGGGACCGTTCGAGGCGACGCACCGGCTGCGGGCGCGTGAGCTGGGCGGTGGCGCGCTGCTCGACCTGGGTGTTTACCCGATCCACCTCGCTCACCTGCTGCTCGGTGTGCCGGACCATGTGCGTGCCTGGGCCAAGCTGTCCCCCGAGGGCGTCGACGAGAACACCGCCATGATCTTCGGGTACGACTCCGGGGCGCTCGCGGCGCTGACCTGCGGCATCGTGCGCGGTACCCCCATCACCGCACTGATCACGGGCAGTGCGGGACGGATCGAGCTGCCGCCCGCGTTCTTCGCGGCGCGCGAGTTCGTCCTGCACCGCGACGGCGCCGAGCCGGAGGTGTTCAAGGGCCCGGCCGAGGGCCGTGGCTACCAGCACGAGGCCGCCGAGGTGCAGCGCTGCCTGCGCGAGGGTCTGCTGGAGAGCCCACTGGTCCCGCACGCGACGACCCTGGAGGTCATGCGCCTGCTCGACCAGGTCCGTGACGAGGTGGGCGTCTCCTACCGCGACTGACGGTCGCCTGGCCGCCCGCGCCAACGAGCGCGCGGGCGGGGCGGCGTCAGGTGAAGAGCGGTCGGACCACCACGTAGACCAGGCTGGCGATCAGGCCCGCCGCCGGGAACGTCAGGATCCAGGCGCCGACGATGTTGCCAGCGACGCCCCAGCGCACGGCGGACAGCCGCTTGGTGGCACCAACACCCATGATCGCCGAGGTGATCGTGTGGGTGGTGGAGATCGGCGCGTGCAGCACGAGTGCGTTGAAGTACAGCACCGCGCTGGCGACCGTCTCGGCGGCGAATCCCTCCGGCGGCCGCAGGTCGATGATCTTGCGACCGAGCGTACGGATGATCCGCCAGCCACCGGCGTACGTGCCGAGCGCCAGCACCGTCGCCGACGTCCAGAACGCCCACTCAGGGATCGTCTTGGCGTCGTCCTGGTACCCGCCGACGTAGAGCGCGAGCACGATGATGCCGATGGTCTTCGCGGCGTCCTGCATGCCGTGCCCGACCGACATGGCCGCGGCCGATGCCGTCTGCGCCCACCGGAAGCCCCTGTTCAGCTTGCCGGGCTGGCCCCGGCGGAACAGCCACATCACGGCGAGCATCACCAGGTATCCGAGCGCGAAGCCCACCAGCGGCGACAGGATCATCGGCAGGATGACGCTCTCCAGGATGCCGCTCCACAGCACCGTGCCGGAGGCGGCGAGCGTCGCGCCCACCATGCCGCCGATCAGGGCGTGCGACGACGACGAGGGCAGGCCGAAGTACCAGGTGACCAGGTTCCAGACGATGGCGCCGAACACGCCCGCGAAGACGACGCCGAGACTGGCGACGCCGGTGGGCAGTTCGACCAGGCCGCTGCCGACGGTCTTGGCCACGCCCGCGCCGAAGTGGGCGCCGATGAAGTTTCCGATGGCCGCCATGACGAGCGCGACCCGCGGCGTCAGCGCGCGCGTCGACACGCTCGTCGCGATCGCGTTCGCGGCGTCGTGGAAACCGTTGGTGTAGTCGAACGCCATCGCGATCACGATCACGGCGATGACGGCGGCAAGCTCCGGGCTCAAGGGCTAGGACTCCTTGACCGCGATTGTTTCGATCGTGTTGGCCACGTGCTCGAAGGCGTCGCAGGCGGCCTCCAGCTCGTCGGCGACCTCCTTCATCTTCAGCACGGTCAACGCGTCGTACTCACCGGAGAAGAGCCGGACCAGCAGCATCCGGTACGCCCGGTCGCCGTCGTTCTCCAGCCTGTTGCACTCGATCCAGTAGTCCTCGAGGTTCTTCATCGAGCGCAGCCGCGGCATCGCGTCGGCGGTCAGCTTGGCCTGTGCGTCCAGCACCGCGATCAGCTCGTGCATCTCGCGGGGCAGCGAGGGCAGCTTGGTCAACCCGTAGAGGTAGAGCAGGTTACCCACCGCTTCCAGGTGGTCCATGATGTCGTCCAGGCCCGACCCGAGGCGGTAGATGTCCTCCCGGTCGAACGGCGTGATGAACGTCGAGTTGATCTTCTTGTAAAGGTCGTGGGTGATCTGGTCACTGTCGTGCTCGACCTCGGTCAGCCGCTCGCTGACCGACTGCACGTCCACTCCCGGTAGCGCCAGCTCGTTGAGCAACTCCGTACCGCGCACCAGATTCTGCGCGGCTTTGGTGAAGAGCTCGTAGAAAGCACCCTCGACGGGGCGGAAGGAAAACTTCACGGCGCCAACCTCATGCCAGTGGTGGACGGTACGGGTTCATGAACTCGGGGGAATGCTAGGTAACCCCTTCCCGGGTGCGGAAGGCGGCTACCCCCTACCACCTGCTGATTCACCCGCCGTTTACCTGTAGTTCACCTCGGGACACGATCGGCTTCCAGGCGCCGACGCTCCGCAGCGATATCGAAATCGGCCTTCGGGTACGAAAGGTCCATGCCGGCCAGCGCATCCCGCACGATGTTGGCGACCGCCCAGTCGCGGTACCACTTGCGGTCGGCCGGCACCACGTGCCACGGCGCGTAGTCCGTCGTGCACCTGCTCAGCGCGTCGTTGTAGGCGGCCTGGTAGTCGGTCCAGCGGGCTCGGGCGTCCACATCCCCCGGGTTGTACTTCCAGTACTTGGTCGGATCGGTCAGGCGCTCCAGCAGGCGCTCGCGCTGCTCCTGGTACGAGATGTGCAGCATCACCTTGACGATGGTGTAGCCGCCGTTGACCAGTTCGCGCTCGAAACCGTTGATCTGCCAGTACCGCGACTGCCAGGTGCGCTCGGGCACCAGCGAATCGACGCGGGCCACCAGCACGTCTTCGTAGTGTGACCGATTGAACACCCCGACCTGCCCGGCCTCCGGCAACGCCCGCCGGATGCGCCACAGGAAGTCGTGTGCGCGCTCCTCTTCGGTCGGCGGCCCGAACCCGACGATGTGCAGGCCGAGCGGGTTCATCGCGCCGGCGACCTTCTTGATGGTGCCGTCCTTGCCGCCGCAGTCCATCGCCTGGAGCACCAGCAGGAGGCGCCGCGGGTCGCCGGTCGCCTTGGCGTTCGCGTACAGCTTCTCCTGGTAGCGGGCGAGGTCGGCGCCGATGCTCGCGAGCCGCTCGCGGGCCCACGCCTTGGGGTCCTTCTTCTTGGGCAGTCCCGGCGTCGATCTCGGGTCGATTTCCGTCAGGTCGACGGTTGGCCCGACGCGCAGCAGATCACTTAGTGACCCGCGCGAGCGGAGGCGAGCGCCAGTTAGCTCAGTCATGCCTCGATCATCGCGCACACTGGTAGCCGTGGGGGATCTGGCGGCGGAGTTCGAAGCGGAACGCGATCACTTGATCGCGGTGGCCTACCGGATGCTGGGCAGCCGCACCGAAGCGGAAGACGCGGTACAGGAGGCGTGGCTGCGGTACTCGGACGCCCTCGCCGACCCGGCCGCCCGCGCCGAGGTGCGCGATCTGCGTGGCTGGCTCACCACGACGGTCGCCCGGATCTGCCTGGACGTGCTGCGCTCCGCGCGGGTGCGACGCGAGGCGTACCCGGGCCAGTGGCTGCCGGAGCCGCTCGTGGAGCGGGCGCCCTCCAGCCAGCCCGACCCCTCCGACGTGGCGACCCGCCACGACGAGGTCAGCATGGCGCTCCTCGTGGTGCTGGAGCGGCTGACGCCCGAGCAGCGCGTCGCGTTCGTGCTGCATGACGTCTTCGCCGTGCCGTTCGAGGTGATCGCGGACGTGCTCGGCATCAGCGTGGCCTCCGCCCGCCAGCACGCGTCGCGCGCCCGCAAAGCGGTCGCCGAGGGCGGCCCGCGGCACACCGCCGACCTGGCCGAGCAGCGGCGGGTACTGGCGGCGTTCACCGCGGCCGTGGAGTCCGGCGAGATCGACAAGCTGCTCGCGGTGCTGGCCCCGGACGTCGTGATGGTCGGCGACAGCGGAGGGGTCTTTCCGACGGCCGGCCGCCCGCTGCACGGGCCCGTCGAGGTGGGCCGGCTCGTGCTGGGCCTGGTCCGCACGCTCGGCCGCGACACGCGGTCGATGCGCACGGCCATGGTGCTGATCAACGGCGCGCTCGGCTTCCAGATGGAAGGCGCGTACAAGGATGGCCGGCCGATGCGGACGGTCATGTCCATCGCGATCGCCGACGGCCGCGTGACTGCCGTCTACAACCAGCTCAACCCGGCGAAGGTGGCGGCGGCGCCGCCGCTGCCGGCCGAGGCCGGTCCCTGGCCGCCGCTCGCTTAGACCACGAGCGCTAGCCACTTCCGGTACGTCGTCGCGAACGGTTCGGTGCCGTCGCCCAGCGCCTGGTACAGCCAGTCGGCGGCCGCCCTGCCCTCGGCGACCAGGTCGTCCGGGTACCCGAACCGCTGCCGATGCTCCTCGAACTCGTCTTCGTCGCGCAGCTCGACCGCACCGGTCGCGCGGCGGCGCACCACATCGAGGTCGAGGTCGACGATGTGCACCGTGTCGCCGCTCCACTCAGCCGGGGTGGTGATGTCGCAGTACACCTCGCTGGTGCGCGGCGGCGGGTTGAACATCCCCGTCCACCAGGCGTCGTGCGGCACCAGCAGGACGAACGGGATCTGCTCCACCGACGGCCGGCCATGGTAGACGGACCGCGTGCCGGCGGTCACGCCCAGCCAGGTCCCCATGTCGTCCTCGGCGAGCCGGCGCGCGGGGTAGTCACGGTGCGCTGTGCCGTCGTACTTGCGGTAGACGACCCGGACCACGTCGCTCGGCATGCACCGCACCCTAACCGAACCAATCACTGGGCCGTTCGGCTGGCCAATCGTCATCCGAAGCGAACCACCCTGTGGATAACCGGGAGTCCGTCGGTGCGGCCCGGTACGGTCGCAGCGTGACTGAGCTAGCCGCCGCTCCCACCACTCCTCGACCGCGATCGGCGGGCCGCCTCACGGCCGACGAGTTGCTCGCCGCGGCGGTGGGCGCGGTGCCGGGCGGGGCGGCGCGCCCCGGTCAGCAGCTCATGACCGGTGCGATCGAGCAGTCGATCGAGAGCGGCCAGCACCTTCTCGTGCAGGCGGGCACCGGCACCGGCAAGTCCTTGGCCTACCTCGCACCCGCCCTGCTGGTCGACGGGCCGGTGGTGGTGTCCACCGCGACGCTGGCGCTCCAGTCGCAGCTCGTCGACCACGACCTGCCGCGGCTGGCCGATGCCGTCGAGCCGGTGCTGCGACGCCGGCCGACCTTCGCCGTGCTCAAGGGGCGCCACCACTACCTATGCATGGCCCGGCTCGATCACTCCAATGAGGACGAGCCAGACGACGCTCTCTTCGACGCACCGTCGAGTGGTGGTGGCACCAAGTGGCTCGGCGAGGCGGGCCGGTTGGGCAAGCAGATCCAGCGGCTGCGCGAGTGGGCGATGAAGACCGACACCGGCGACCGCGACGAGCTGGACCCAGGAGTCGACGATCAAGCCTGGCGGCTGGTCTCCATGCCGGCTCGCGAGTGCGTCGGCGCCACCCGCTGCCCGTACGGCGCCGAGTGCTTCGCCGAGGCGTCCCGGGCCCGCGCCCGCGAGGCCGACATCGTGGTGACAAACCACAGCCTGCTGGCCGTCGACATGCTCGCCGGCCGCCACATCGTCCCGCCGCACAAGCTGCTCATCGTCGACGAGGCGCACGAGCTGGCCGACCGCGTGTCGTCCGCGTCCCAGGCGGAGCTGACCCCCGACCTCATCGAGCGGGCGGCCCGGCGGGCGCGCGCGTTCGTGCAGCCGCAGGCGTACGAGTCGCTGGTGGAGTCGGGCGACGCCCTGGCCGTGGGGCTGGCCGAGACGCCCGCCGGCCGCATCACGGCTGGGCTGCCCCCGGCCCTGCGCGAGGCGTGCACCCTGCTCGACGCGGCCGCCCGCGCCGGGCTCGACGGCATCGGCGACATCAAGGCCGACGACTCCGACCCGGTACGCAAGCAGCAGGCCAAGTCCGTGCTCGACGAGCTGTCCAAGACGACACAGCGCCTGCTCGAAGAGGCCGACCACGACGTCGCCTGGGTCGAAAAGCCGGAGGGGTTCGGGGCTGGCCGGCGCGCGGTCGTGGTGGCGCCGCTGTCCGTCGCGGGCACGCTCGCCACGCACCTGTACGACGAGCGCACGGTCGTGGCCACGTCGGCGACGCTGGCGCTGGGCGGCCGGTTCGACACCGTGGCTCGGGCGCTGGGCCTGGCATCGGCGCCCGCGCCCGCTCAGGGCTCGGTCGTCGACGACGACTCGGATTGGACGTCGCTCGACGTGGGGTCGCCGTTCGACTACCCGCGCCAGGGCATCCTGTACGTGGCCGCGCACCTGCCCCGGCCGGCGGCCTCCGGGCTGCCCGAGGCCGCCGGCAACGAGCTGCTGACGCTCATCGAGGCGCTCGGCGGGCGTGCCCTGGGCCTGTTCTCCTCCCGGCGCGCCGCGCAGCAGGCCGCCGAGTTGGTGCGGGACCGCACCGACCTGACCGTCCTACTTCAGGGCGAAGAGGCGCTCCCGCTGCTCGTACGGCGATTCCGTGAAGACCGGTCGAGCTGCCTCTTCGGGGTCATGTCGCTGTGGCAGGGCGTCGACGTGCCCGGCGACGCGTGCCAGCTCGTGGTCATCGATCGGCTGCCGTTCCCCCGGCCCGACGAGCCCCTGGCGGCGGCGAGGGCCGCCGCGGTCGACGCGGCCGGCGGGTCCGGGTTCGCGTCGGTGAGCGTGCCGATCGCCGCGATACGGCTGGCGCAGGGCGTCGGCCGTCTGATCCGGTCGATGGACGACAAGGGCGTGGTGGCGGTGCTCGACTCGCGCCTGGAGACGGCGCGCAGCTACGGCTCGTTCCTCCGCAAGTCGCTGCCCCCGTTCTGGTACACGACGAGGCACGAGGTGGCAGTCGGCGCCCTGAAACGCCTCGCTGGCTCTTAAGGGCGAGCCGGGCAGGCTAGGGCGGGCTGGAGGCCACCACGACGGCTTCCGGGGGTGCTTCGGGGCGGCGGCGGGTCAGGCGGCGGATGCCCGTGTTGAGCACCGCAACCAGCGGCACTGCCACGAGCGCGCCCACGATCCCCGCCAACACCACACCACCGGCGATCGCCACGATGACGGCAAGCGGATGGATCGCCACGGCCCGGCCCATGATCAGCGGCTGGAGCACGTGCCCCTCGATCTGCTGGACCGCGATCACCGCGCCCAGCAGGATCAGCGCGGTGACCCAGTCGCTGTCGACGAGGGCGATCAGCACCGCCACGGCGCCGGAGAGGGTGGCGCCGACGATCGGGATGAAGGCGCCGAGGAAGACCAGCGCGGCCAGCGGGAGCGGGAAGGGTACGCCCAGGATCCAGACGGCCACCCCGATGCCGACCGCGTCGATGAACGCCACGAGCACGGTCGCCCGCACGTACGCCACCAGGCTCAGCCAGGCCGCCCGGCCGGCGTCGTCGACCTGCCAGCGCGCCTGCACCGGCAGGAGCCGGACGATGAAGCGCCAGATCCGGCCGCCGTCACGCAGGAAGAAGAACGTGGCGAAGAGCACCAGGAACATCCCGGTGAGCACCTCGAAGACGGTGGTGGCCGTGGCCACGCCCGCGTCGGTGAGGGAGGCGGTGTTTTCCTTGAGCCAGTTTTCCCCGGTGTCGATGTAGGTGTCGAGCTGGCTGTCGGACAGGTGCAGCGGCCCGGTCTGTAGCCAGTCCTGGATCTGCCGGACGCCCTGGGTGGCGCTGTCGGTGAGCTGCGGCAGCCCGTCGATGAACTCGGTGATGACCAGCGTCAGCGTGAGGGCGACCGCGGCCAGGCCGCCGATGAGAACGACGGCGGTGGCCAGCGACTTCGGAAACCGGGCACGCAGCAGGGACTGCACGGCCGGCGCCAGGAGTGCGGACAGCAGCATCGCGATCACCAGCGGCACGATCACGATGTGCAGTACAGCGATCACCTTGAGGAGTGCCCACCCGAGTACGCCGATCACGATCAGTCGCCACGACCACGCGGCGGCGATGCGGAGCCCATGCGGGACGTCGGCGTCGTCGCGGCTGGCGGTCGTCGGATGCAACTCGGCGGGCGGCGCGGCGTCTGGCGGCGGCTCGTCACGGTAACCGCCGTTGCCGTTGGCGGCCTCGGCACGGCGCGCGCGCACGGACTCCTTACCGGCTTCGTACGCCCGGCGCAGATTAGCCCGCACCCGCTCTACCCGGCTCAAAGGGCTCCTCCTCGGTGGAGAAATCGGCTTCCTAACGTTAGCCCGAGGTAACCGACCGACCCCGCCCATTAGACCCTGAGTCTTCCCCCACATCACGAGGGATACACCCGCAGCGGCCAGGTACTTGACACGGTAGCGTTCGGGCGTGACCGCCGATCCCGACCTTGAGCACGGGCTGCCGATCCGGCTCCTGCACGACCGCGTACTCGTCCGGCTGGAGGGCAACGAGGGAGAGCGCCGATCAAGCGTCGGCATCGTCATCCCCGCCACCGCCTCGATGGGACGCCGCCTCTCCTGGGCGACCGCGGTGGGCGTGGGTCCACACGTCCGGTCCATCGTGGCCGGTGACCGCGTGCTGTTCGACCCGGACGACCGCTCCGAGGTCGAGCTGCACGGCCGGGAGTACGTGCTGCTGCGCGAGCGCGACGTGCACGCCGTGGCGGCCCAACGCGTCGAGCCCGACGCGACCGGCCTCTACCTATAGGTGGGGTAGTACTGCTGCGGTGGGGGTGGCGGGGCCATCACCACCGGAATCGGCACGACCGGTTCGTCGGGCGCGTCGACCGTGCGCGTGACGCCGTCGGGAAACATCACGTGGTACTGGCTGCCGTCCCAAACGGCGCGCGGTGCCTGCGGGTCGCGGCCCACGAAGACACTGCGGTATCCGGCGATCTCGTCAAGCAGCCGCTGCTCCTCGGCCACCGCGGGAGCAGAGTCCTTGAGCGTGCGGTTGAGGCCGCGCCGCGTCTCGTCGCGCAGCAGCGCCAGCCGGGTCGCGGCGAACTGGTACCCGCGCATGGCCCGCAGTCCCGGCTCACCCGCCACCCGCCGGGCCCACCGCCGCGCGGAGTGCCGCCGCCCGAGGCTGCCCAGCGCGGCGACCTCGGGTGGTGACAGCCAGCCGGCCTTCACGTAGTCGGGCAGCGTGCGCTCGGTCAACCGGCCCTCCCAGCCGCGCAACCACACCGCGAAGCCCACCATGGCGAAGAAGATCGGCACCATCACGCCGATGTACCCGTACAGCATGATCAGGTTCTCCCCCGTCACCTGTACCAGCGTCGGCACCAGGTTCCACGCGCCGTGCAGCATCATCGCGAGCAGCAGGCCGCCGATCGGGGCCAGCAGGCGGATCCGGCGGTCGCCGGAGCGGGCGGCTATGCCGAGCCCCACGCCGGTCATCGAGGTGAAGAGCGGGTGGGCGAAGCCGAAGATCAGGATGCGGCCGATGAAGAGCGCGAACACCATCTGCGCCCCGGTCGCCGGCCCGTACTGGTCAGCGCCCGTCGCGTAGCCGTGCCCGCCTAGGTACAGGATGTTCTCCACCATCGCGAACCCGACGGCCGACAGCCCGCAGTACACGATGCCGTCCGTGATGCCCGACCACTCCCGGCGCCGCCTGAGCAGCAACAGGAACGGGCCGAGCGCCTTTGTCGTCTCCTCGATGAACGGCGCGACCAGCACCGCCACCAGCGCCTCCGGTATGCCCGCGCGGTCGAAGAGCCACGACATCGTCGTATTCACTGTCAGTGACGCCAGGGTCGCTACGAACGCACCCCAGGTGAAGCAGAAGACCAGGTACTTGATGGGCTCCGGCTCGTAGCGGTCGAGCCACAGGAAACACGCGACCAGCGCCGGCACGGGCAGGATGGCCGCCACCAACCCGACGATCAGGCCGGTTATCCCGATGTTGAAACCGAGGAACAGCAGCATGGCGATCGCGCAGAGCGCGATGAAGGCGATGACCGCCCCGATCTGTAGCCCGCGCTTCAACCCGCGCCGCGCGGGCGTGGTCGGCAGCGGCGGCGGGAGGGGCGGAGCTGCGACGGCCATGCGGCCAGCCTAGCCAGGTGCCGCGCGCGAGGGCGGCCCGCTATGCTGGCTCAAGGTCACGAGCGCCAGCGTCAAGCCCCGGCTTGCTGGCCGGCAACCCTCGTCGAGTTCGCGGTGGGGTGCCCCGGGTGATGACCGGGTCCGGCCGGACGGTCCGCCGGACAAGCGTGGACTCGGAGGCATCGTGACCGCCGTTCTTGGCATTCCCAGCGTTCTTGGTATTACCGGCCAGATCAACCTCGACTACGCCGCCACCGCACCGTGTGCCCAGGCCGCCGCGGACGCTGTCGCGGAGCTCCTGCCCTGGTACGGCAGCGTGCATCGGGGCGCGGGCGCGCTGTCGCGCAGGTGCACGCTCGCCTATGAGCGGGCGCGGGAGGCGGTCGGCGACTTCGTCGGCGCCCGCCCCGACGATCACGTGATCTTCACTCGGAACACCACGGACGCGCTCAACCTGCTGGCGCGGGCGCTGCCTGCTGGTACCCCCGTGGTGACGTTCGGCGGCGAGCACCACGCCAACCTGCTGCCCTGGCCGGTGGGTTCGGTGCGGCTGCCGGTACCCGACTCGCCCGGCGCGGCGATCCGCGGGGTCGACGCGGCGCTGCGCGAGCTGGACCGGCCCGCGCTCGTCGCGGTGACCGGCGCGAGCAACGTCACCGGCGAGCGCCTGCCGATCGCCGCCCTCGCCGCCGTCGCGCGGCGGCACGGCGCCCGGATCGCGGTGGACGCGGCGCAACTGGCCCCGCACGCGGCGATCGACATCGCCGCGCTGGGCGTCGACTATGTGGCGCTGTCTGGGCACAAGCTGTACGCGCCGTTCGGCGCCGGCGTGCTGGCCGGCCGCGGCGATTGGCTTGACGCGGCACCGCCGTACCTGGCCGGCGGCGGCGCCACGACGCACGTCGGCGCCGCGACCCACGACGTGCGGTGGGCGACCGGTCCGGCACGGCACGAGGCGGGTACGCCCAACCTCCTGGGCGCCGTAGCGCTGGCCGCCGTGTGCACCTCGCTCGACGTCGAGGCGTTGCACGAGCGGGAACAGGCCCTGCTGCGGCGGCTGCGATCGGGTCTTGCGGAAATCCCGGGCGTTGCCGAGCTACGCATGTTCGCCCCGGACGCGGACCGCGTCGGCATAGTGTCCTTTGTGGTCGCTGGACGGGATTCCGCCGAGGTGTCCGCCGAACTGGCGCGCGACCACAACATCGGCGTACGCGACGGGCTGTTCTGCGCGCATCCGCTGGCCCGGCGGCTCATCACGGAAGCCGCCGCGCGTGCCGGCAGGCGTGACTTCCCACCGACGGCGCTGCGCGCAAGCATCGGCCTGGGCACCACACCGTCCGATGTAGACGCGCTACTCGTCGCCCTCGACAGCCGCCGAGCGCTGGGGCTCGCCGCCTGAGCGGCCAACCGCACGCCGCACGAGCCGGCGCGCCTCGTCCGGCTCCAGACCCGAGGCGCGCACGAGGTCGATCGCCGTCGACCGCACCTGCGCCACGATCACGCTGCCGGAGAAGCCGACGCCGGCGGCGTACGCGAGTCCCGCCTCGTTCGCGGCCCGCAGCGCCCGCTCGCGGCAGGCGACCGGCTCCTGCGCCTCAGCCAGTTCCTTCTCCAGCCATTCGACCGACTCGCCGAGCGACCGCACGGCGTCCACCAGGTGCGGGGGCGCGACTTCGCCATCGTCGATGAGCGCGATCGCCCGCCGCACCAGCACCCGTCCGTTGCGCAGCGCCCGCGCGGCGTGCTCCGCCCCATCGACGTACTGGTTCAGCGCTCCCCTGGTGCGCCACCTCACGGGCGCGAGCGACGCCGTCTCGCTGGCCGCGTCGATGGCCTCCTGAAGGCGCCGCACGTCACCCTCCGAGGCGCGCAACCGCGCCAGCACCGCCTCCGCTCGCTCGCCGTCGCGCGCCGCCAGCGCGTCAGCGGTTTCGATCAGCCCATGAGCGAGTACGCCCAGCGCCGGTCGCGCCGCGCGGCCGACGACCGTGAGCGGGTTGAGCGGCAGGAGCAGCGCCATCACGCCCAGCCCGACCAGACCACCGATCATGGCGTCGACGAACCGCCCGTAGGAGATGCCGTTCGACGGTGGGGTGAGGGTCGCCACGAGTACCGCCGACGAGGCGGCCTGGGTGATCAACGCCGACCCGCTGCCCACGAAGATCGCGGTGACGATGGCGAGCGCCACCACCAGCCCGATCTGTGCCGGTCCGGTGCCGATCAGGTAGATCAGCACGTCGCGGACCGCGATGCCGATCGCCACACCGAAGACGAGTTCGAACGCGCGCCGCAGCCGCTGGCCCACGGACACCGCCAGCGTGATGACCGCGGCGATCGGCGCGAAGAACGGCGCCCGGTGGCCCACGACATCGTGCGCGACGAGCCACGCCAACCCGGCGGCCACGCCGGTCTGGAGCGCGAGCAGCAGGTTCATGCGTACCCGGTGCAGGCGGTCACGCAGCCGGGCGCGTGTGCGCCTGACCAGCGTCTCCGGGACTGCCACCATGCGGGCACCCTACCCGGCATGATCGTGTGATGGACCTGATCGACCGGTGGCGGACCGCGCTGCGGGACGCGGCGTGCACTTCGGATGCCGTGGACGGTGCCGGCGAGGCCCTGCTCGACCGGTGGCGCGAGCCCCACCGCCGGTACCACACCCTGGCGCACCTGGCCACGATGCTGTCCATTGTGGAGTCCGCCGCCGCGCCCGTGCGACTAGCGGTCTGGTACCACGACGCGGTGTACGACCCACACGCGCTCGGCGACGCAAACGAACGGGCGAGTGCCGCACTCGCTTCGGCCGAGCTGGCCGCCCTCGGGCTGCCGGCGCCACTCGTGGCGGAGGTGCACCGGCTGGTCCTGCTGACGGCCACGCACGCCGCCGAGCCGGGCGACGGCAACGGTGCCCTGCTCTGCGACGCCGACCTGGCGATCCTGGCCTCTCCCCCGGCGGACTACGACGCCTACGCGGCGGCGGTCCGCGAGGAGTACGCCCACGTCCCCGAGGACGCGTTCCGTGCGGGCCGGGCGGCCGTGCTCTCACACCTGCTGGCGCTTCCCACGCTCTACCGGCTGCACCCGGAGTGGGAGGAGCCCGCCCGCGCCAACCTCGCGCGCGAGCTAGCGGTGCTTCGGCCGTCGTAGCCCGGCGCCGTGCAGCAGACGGACGATCTCCCGGCTCGGCACCACCCGAGCGCCCAGCCACACCGCCGCCGCGAACCGCTCCGACGGTATGTCGTAGTGGTCCCGGTCGAAGCCCCTGCGAGGCGCGCCCAGCATCTCCGCGAACGCGTGCAGCTCGTCGTACGACACGTCACTGATCAGGTGTGACCACAGCCGCCCTCGGGCTGGCCAGGCGGGTGGGTCGACGTACACCATGGTCGTTACCGTAACGCGAAGGCTAGCCTGCGAGACATGGCCGACCTCATCGACGATCTGCGGGCAAGCCTGCCCGACGGAGCCGTCCTGACCGATCCCGATCTGCTGCGGGGGCACCAGCGCGACGAGGCCGACCTGTGCGAGTACGGCATGCCGGCCGTGGTCGTCCGGCCGCGGACCACCGGCGAGGTGGCCGCCGTGATCAAGATCGCGGCCGCCCGGGGCACCCCGGTCGTCCCGCAGGGCGCCCGCACCGGGCTGGCCGGGGCCGCCAACGCGGTCGACGGCGCGATCGTGCTCTCGACGGCGGCGATGGACCGGATCGTCGAGGTCGACCCGGTCAACCGGATCGCCGTCGTGCAGCCCGGCGTGGTCAACGCGGCGCTGGCTGCCGAGGTGGGCCGCCACGGGCTGCGATACCCGCCCGACCCGGGCTCGTGGGAGTCGTCGACGATCGGCGGCAACGTGGCCACCAACGCAGGCGGCATGTGCTGCGTCAAGTACGGCGTCACCGCGGAGTACGTGCTGGGGCTGGAGGTCGTACTGGCCTCGGGCGAGGTCCTGCGCACCGGCCGGCGTACCGCCAAGGGCGTGGCCGGGTACGACCTGACCCGGCTGTTCGTCGGCTCCGAGGGCACGCTGGGCGTGATCACCGAGATCACGCTGAGCCTGCGACCCGCCGCCGAAGAGTCGCTGACCCTGGTCGCGGTGTTTCCGTCGACGGCCGCCGCGGGTGCCGCGGTCGCCGCGATCTCCGCCCGCGGGCTCACGCCCAGCCTGCTCGAACTGCTCGACCAGACCCACCTCATAGCCCTGGAGGCGTACCGGCCGATGGGGCTGCGCACCGACGCGAAGGCCCTCCTGCTCGCCGCCTCCGACACCGGCCCCCGGGCCGCGGCGGACCTCGAACGGATCGCCGCGCTGTGCGAGGAGGCGGGAGCCGACGAGGTGTACGCCGCCACCGACGCCGAGGAGGCGGCCGCCCTGCTCCAGGCTCGCCGGAACGCGCACGGGGCGATGGAGAAGTACGCCGCGGAAGCCTTTCCGCACGGCAACGGCGGTCTGATCATCGACGACGTCGCGGTGCCGCGCTCAGCGTTGGCCGCCCTGCTCGACGGCACTGAGAAGATCGCCGCCGAGCACGGGGTCGCCATCGGCGTCGTCGGTCACGCCGGCGACGGCAACATGCACCCCAACATCGTCGTCGACCGCGCCGACCCGGCCAGCGTGGCCCAGTGCCGGCGCGCCTTCGACGACATCATGGCGCTCGGCCTGTCGCTCGGCGGCACCTGTACCGGCGAACACGGCGTTGGCCTGCTCAAACGCGCCTGGCTGGCCGAGGAGATCGGCCCGGTCGGCCTGGCGGTCCACACCGCGATCAAGCAGGCGCTCGACCCAGCGGGCCTCCTCAACCCCGGCAAGGTGCTTTAGAGAGCTTCGAGCTACCGCGACGCCCGTCGTGCGCCAGACCGCCGCTCCCGCAGCGGTCTTGCGCGCGACGAGCGTCGCGGTAGCTCAAGCGATCGTCTAGAGCGGTGTCGCGTCCGCCAGGAGCGTGACGATCTTCGTCGCGGTCGGCGGAGACGAGTCGCCGCAATCGGTCCAGATCACCCGCGTCGAGCCAGTCACCAGCGTGTACATGAAGGCGTCCGCGCAGCGGGGATCCAGACTGCCGCCCTCCTGCCGCAGCGCGGGCTCCGCGAGCAGCTTCTGGAGCTGAGCACGCTGCGCCGGCGTGAGCTTGCCCGTCGCGGGCCCGGAGCCGCCCCCATCACCCTGGTACTTCCACGCACCGTTCGGCTCCACGGCGACAGCCTGCGTGACGCCCGCGAACCCTCCGCTGCGTTCAACCGTCACGCCAGCGGCACTGCCGGCCTGCGCGGATGGCGACACGGGCTGGGTCGGTGAAGGCGGAGGCGCCGCCGTGGTCGGGTCAGACGCGGGCGACGTCGCAGCCGAAGGCGACGGCGACGCCGCCACCGGCGGAGCGCCATCCGAGCCGCCGCAGCCCGCGAGCGCGACCAACCCCGCAACCGTCACCAAAGCAACCCACCGCACGCCCATCCGACGCACCGTACGCGCCGCTCGTTCCCCGCGCCGCCCCCAATCACCCAAGATCAGGGCGTCCCTGAAGTCGCCCTAACGACTTGAGGGACGCCCTGATCACGAAAAGCGGCTCGCGGAGGAAGAGGTCACGACGGGAGGGCGCCGCGGTCTGCCGCGAAGCCGCGTACATCAGGCGCGCCCAAACGAGCCGCGTCCGCCGTCGCGTCGTCAGGCATCGTCTGGGACTGCCGCTCAGCCTCCACCCGAGCCAGGTAGTGCTCGACCTCGCGAGCCCGCACCGTCGCGTCCCACCCGAGCACCCGCCCCATGATCTCGGCGGTGTGCTCGGCCGACTCCGTGCCCCGGTGCGCGGTCTCGAACGAGATCCGGGTGCGCCGCGTCAGCACATCGTCGACGTGCAGGGCGCCTTCGGCCCGCGCCGCGTACGCCACCTCGGCGGCAAGGTATTCAGGAGCCCCGGCGAGCGGGCTGGCCAGCAGCGGCTCCGCCTGGATCATCGCGAGCAGGTCGAGCGACAGCGTCCCGTACCGCTCCAGCAGATGTTCGAGCACCCCGGCCTGAATGCCGTGACGCCGCGCCAGGTCGAGCCGGTCGCGCCAGGTCGCCTCGAACCCGTCGGCGCCCAGCAGCGGCAGCTGGTCGGTGCGGGACGACCGGGTCACCCCGAGCCGCCGGGCGGCCCTGTCGACGACATCGGCGGCCATCACCCGATACGTCGTGTACTTGCCGCCCGCCACCAGCATCAAGCCCAGCATCGGCTCGACGACGGCGTGCTCCCGGGACAGCTTCGACGTCGAGTCGGCCTCGCCGGACAGCAGTGGCCGCAGCCCCGCGTACACGCCCTCGATGTCAGCGGTCGTCAGTGGCCGGTCGAGCACGGTGTTGACGTTGTCGAGCAGGTACTCGATGTCGCTCGCCGACGCGGCTGGATGCGCTCTGTCAAGCCGCCAGTCGGTGTCGGTCGTGCCGATGATCCAGTGACCGCCCCACGGCAGTACGAAAAGGACCGAGCGCGACGTGCGCAGGATCAGCCCGGCGTCACCGGTGATCGCCGAACGCGGCACCACCACGTGCACGCCCTTCGACGCGCGCACCCGCAGCCCGGGCCGCACGCCGACGTCGCCCAGCATGCTCGACATGTCGTCGCTCCACACGCCGGTGGCGGCGATGACGGTACGCGCGCGTACCTCGAACTCGTGGCCGGACTCCATGTCGCGTACCCGGACACCCGTCACCTCACGCGCCTGCCGGACCATGCCGACGGCGCGCGTGCTGGTCACGACGGCCGCGCCAAGGCTGGCCGCGGTGCGCGCCAGGGTGACGACCAGGCGGGCGTCGTCGACCTGCCCGTCGTAGTACCGGATCGCGCCGGTGACGACATCGGGCCGCAGGCTCGGGAAGAGTCGCCGGGCGCCGTCGCGCGTGAGGTGCTTGTGCAGCGGCATGCCGCGCCCGCCACCGAAGACTCCCGCGAACGCGTCGTACGCGGCTACGCCCAGCCCGTAGTAGGCGCGCCGCCACGCCCGTGCGGGCAGCTCGCGCACCGATTGGTCGCCGGGCAGCGGCACGAGGATCGGCACCGGCCGCACGAGGTGCGGCGCCAGGCGCGTGGCGAGCAGGCCACGCTCGGTGAGCGCCTCGTGCACCAATCCGAACTCGAGCTGCTCCAGATACCGCAGCCCACCGTGGATCAGCTTGCTGGAGCGGCTGGACGTGCCCGCGGCCAGGTCGCGCGCCTCGACGAGGGCCACCTTGAGCCCGCGGGACGCCGCGTCGACCGCCGCACCGGCGCCGGTCACACCACCGCCGATGACGAGCACGTCGAAGCGCTCAGACTGGAGCCGGCGCAGGTCAGCGGCCCGGCGCGCGGGCGAGAGCTGGCCAGCGACGTTTCGAGATACGGCTGGATCACGCACCCCACCACGGTATCCGTAGTCTGTCGGGCATGAGGAGCAGTCCCGGCTCGGTGGTCGCGGCCGTGCTGGTAGGACTGTGGGCGGTGGGCGTGACGGTCGTCACGCAGGCGGTGGGCTGGCTGATCGACCAGGTGCTGGTCGTCTCCGGGCTCGCCACACCGGCCTGGATGTGGCCGTTCATCGGCGTGCTCAACGCGTTGCTCGTCGGCGTACCGGCGGCTCTGCTCGCCACGATCCCGCAGGGCACGGCTGTGCGCTCGGCGGGCCGTGCCTGGCTGCTCGGTGCGGCGGCGCTCGGCGGCCTCGGGCTGCTCCGCGCGATACCCATGGCGCAAAACGAGATGTACCTCGCCGCGCTGACGCTGCTCGCGCTGGTCGGTGCGGTCGCGTTGCGCCGGCCGCGCCCGGAGGTCTCGCTGCCGGCCGTGGCCGGCGGGCTCGCGATGCTGCTGCCCTGGTTCTGGACCGGCGCCCTCGGCGGCGCGCTGGAGACGACCGTCGCGGTGGCCGCGGCGGCCGCCGTGGGCTGGTTCGCCGCCAACGCCGTCGACGGCGCCTACCAGAGCGTCTTTGTCAGCGGCCTGGTCGTGGGCGTCGCGCTGCTGCTCGTCGCCGCGGGCCACGGCCAGAGCGGCGCGCAGCTCGCCGCGATGCTCGTGCTGCCGCCGCTCGGCTTCGCGGCCGCCGCGTTGCGGCAGGCGTGGGCGCTCGTCGCGCTCGCGGCCGTCGGGCCGCTCGGCTTCGTCGACCCGGAAGAGATCAGCCTGCTACTCAGCACGGGCCGGGACCAGCCAGTCTGGAGCCTCATCGCCGCGGCCTGCTCGCTCGCCATCGCGGTCCTGCTGGCCATCTTGTACGCGTCGACGCGCGGCCTGCGGCTCCGGCGATCCATCGCGGCGGTGGCGACCGTCGTGGTGGCCCTGGCCGGCGGCGCGGTATACATCGGACTCGGCCAGCCTGGCCTGTACGGCGAGCGACTCTTCGTCGTCATGAAGTCGCGGGCCGACCTGAGCGGCATCACGGGCACCCGCGACGCCCGCGTCACCGAGGTGCACCGCCGGCTCGTGGCGCACGCCGAGCAGACCCAGGCCGACCTGCGCTCCGACCTGAAGCGCTGGCACCTCGACTACACCCCGTACTACCTGGTCAACGCCGTCGAGGTCGACGGCGGCCCGGCTGTGCGGCGTTGGCTGTCCCGCCGTGGCGACGTCGACCGGGTACTGCTCAGCCAGCAGTTGCGCCCGCTGCCAGCCGAGCAGGGCGTGCACCACGGCGACGACGCCGCACCGACCACGCCACCGTGGAACATCACGATGCTCGGCGCCGATCGGGTCTGGTCGCAGCTCGGCGTGACCGGCTCCGGCGTCGTGGTCGGCACGTCCGACTCGGGTGTAGACGGTCAGCACCCCGCGCTGTCGGGCGGGTACCGGGGCGGAGACGACTCCTGGTTCGACCCATGGAACGGGAGCCGTACGCCAAACGACCGGGCCGGCCACGGCACCCACACGCTCGGGTCAGCCGTCGGCCGTACCGTCGGAGTGGCCCCCGGCGCACAGTGGGTGGCCTGCGCCAACCTCGACCGCAACCTTGGCAACCCGGCCCGGTACCTGGACTGCCTGCAGTTCATGCTGGCGCCGTTCCCGTTGGGGGGAGACCCGTTCGCCGACGGGCGGCCGGAGCGGGCCCCGCACGTGTTGACGAACTCGTGGGGCTGCCCGCCGATCGAGGGCTGCGACACCGGAGCGCTGAGCGCCGCCACCGCTGCCTTCGAGGCGGCCGGCGTCTTCTTCGTGGCCGCCGCGGGAAACACCGGCCCGTACTGCGAATCGATCGACGACCCACCCGCCCCGTACGCGGACGTGCTCACCGTCGGCGCGGTCGACGAAGATCGGGCGGTGACCGACTTCTCCAGCCGCGGTCCCGCCTCCACGGGCGCGTCCAAACCCGACGTGGTCGCCCCGGGCAACGACGTACTTTCGGCGATGCCCGGCGGCGGGTACGCCCGGCAGAGCGGCACCTCCATGGCGACCCCGCACGTGGCTGGCGTCGTGGCGCTGATGTGGTCGGCGAACCCGGCGCTGGTCGGCGACCTCACGCGCACCCGCCAGATCCTGCGCGACACCGCGACCGACGCCAGCCTCGGCGACGGCACCGACGACTGCGGCAATCCCGCCAACCTGACCGGCGCGGGCCTCGTCGACGCGTACGCCGCCGTGCGCGCTGCTCAGGCCGCCCGCTAGGGTCCACCACCGTGGACTTCTCGATCACGCCTCTGACCGACGAAGACGTACCCCGGGTCGTCGAGCTGTGCCGCGCGGCCCTCGACCTTCCGGAAGACGCCGCCGAGGCGCCGCAGATCGTCGCGCGCCTGCGCGAGCAGCCGGGTACGGGTTTCGTGGCGACCGTCGACGGTTCGGTTGCCGGCGCGGTGCTCGGTTCAATCGCGCTTCGCGACAAGTCAGTCGGTCACATCGACCTGGTGGCCGTACGGCCGGACGCCCGGCGCCAGGGCATCGGGCGGGCGCTGATCGGTCGCGCCGAGGCGGCACTCGCCGGGCTGGGCGTGACCGAGGTACTGCTCGCCGGCAACCCGCCGTACTACGCCTGGCCCGGGATCGACGTCCGGTACACGCCAGCGGTGTGCGCGGCGATGGCGCTGGGCTACGAGCAGGACCGCACGGCGTGGAACATGACCGCCGACCTGTCCTACCCCGAATCCCCCGCGCTACGCCCAACCGAGCCGGCCGAGCAACGCCTGGCGGCCAAGGGCATCACCGTACGCCGCGCCACAGCCGACGACGCGAACGCGCTGGTGGAATTCGCTCGGAGCACGTTCGGGGCATCCTGGGCCGGCGAGGTCGCCCACTCGATCGACCGTGAGGGCGCCGGCCTGCACCTGGCGATCCGCGGTCCCGGCGAAATCCTGGGGTTCGCCGCGTTCGGATCGTCCCGCCCAAGCTGGTTCGGCCCGATGGGCACCGCCCCCACCGCACAGGGCCTGGGCATTGGCGGTGTACTCCTCCGCCGCTGCCTGCGCGAACAGCACGAACTCGGCATCACCCGCAGCCAGATCGGCTGGGTAGGCCCGGTACCGTTCTACGCCCGCAACGCCGGCGCCTGGATCGAGCGAGTCTTCTTCCTATACCGCAAACAGCTCTAACCCTGGGACGAACGGGACGTGTGGGTGGATAGTCGCGTTTCACCGCAGGCTCCGCCGCGCCGACCATACGGTGTCGGGGGAAGGAGGAGATCATGGCCAAGGACAAGCGACCGAAGGACGATCTCCATACAGAGGCGAAGGCACGTATGGCGCACATGCCCGCCGAGACGGCTGGTGGCAGGCTCGACGAGCAGACCCCACCGAACCGGCGCGACATGGACGCCAGGGATCCGATGGAGCGGATGCCCGACGAGTCGGCGTCGACGTCCGACATGCCGGCGCGGGGGCGGCAGGCGATGACCAGGGCTGACAAGCAGCGTAACCAGCCCAGAGGTTAGACACGAACAAGGGGCGAGCCGACCGGCTCGCCCCTTGTCCTCAGTGGAGGGATGGACTCAGAAGTCCATGTCCCCGCCGCCCGGGGCGGCCGGGGCCTTCTCCTTCTCCGGCTTGTCCGCGACCACAGCCTCGGTGGTCAGGAACAGGGCCGCGATCGAGGCCGCGTTCTGCAGCGCCGAGCGGGTCACCTTGGCCGGGTCGATGATGCCCGCCGCGAGCAGGTCGACGTACTCGCCGCTCGCCGCGTTCAGCCCGTGGTTGGTGTCGAGGTTGCGCACCTTCTCCACCACGACGCCACCCTCGAGGCCGGCGTTCACGGCGATCTGGCGCAGCGGGGCGTCGAGCGCGATCTTCACGATCGTCGCACCGGTCGCCTCGTCGCCAACCAGGTCGAGCTTGTCGAAGGCGGACTTGCCGGCCTGTACGAGCGCGACACCACCACCGGGGACGATGCCCTCTTCGACGGCGGCCTTCGCGTTACGCACCGCGTCTTCGATGCGGTGCTTGCGCTCCTTGAGCTCGACCTCGGTGGCCGCGCCGACCTTGATCACCGCGACACCACCGGCGAGCTTGGCAAGCCGCTCCTGCAGCTTCTCGCGGTCGTAGTCCGAGTCGCTCTTCTCGATCTCGGCCCGGATCTGGTTGACCCGACCCTGGATCTGGTCCTGGTCACCGGCGCCGTCCACGATCGTGGTCTCGTCCTTGGTGACCACGACCTTGCGGGCCCGGCCCAGCAGCTCCAGCGTGGCGGCGTCGAGCTTGAGGCCGACCTCTTCGCTGACGACCTGACCACCGGTCAGGATCGCGATGTCGGTCAGCATCGCCTTGCGGCGGTCGCCGAAGCCGGGGGCCTTGACGGCAACCGACTTGAAGGTGCCGCGCACCTTGTTGACCACCAGGGTCGCCAGGGCCTCGCCCTCGACGTCCTCGGCGATGATCGCCAGCGGCTTGCCCGACTGCATGACCTTCTCGAGGATCGGCAGCAGGTCCTTCACCGAAGCGATCTTGCTGTTCACGATCAGGATGTAGGGGTCGTCGAGGACCGCTTCCATCCGCTCAGCGTCGGTCCAGAAGTACGGGGAGATGTATCCCTTGTCGAAGCGCATGCCCTCGGTGAGCTCGAGCTCCAGGCCGAAGGTGTTGCTCTCCTCGACGGTGATGACGCCTTCCTTGCCGACCTTGTCCATCGCCTCAGCGATGATCTCGCCAACGGTCGCGTCACCAGCGGAGATCGACGCCGTCGAGGCGATCTGCTCCTTGGTCTCGACGTCCTTGGCGATCTTCGCCAGCTCCTCCGCGACGTTGGCGACGGCCGCCTCGATGCCCCGCTTCAGGGCCATCGGGTTGGCGCCGGCAGCCACGTTGCGCAGACCCTCGCGAACCAGCGCCTGGGCGAGGACGGTCGCCGTCGTCGTGCCGTCACCGGCCACGTCGTCGGTCTTCTTCGCGACCTCCTTGACCAGCTCGGCGCCGATCTTCTCCCAGGGGTCTTCGAGCTCGATTTCCTTGGCGATGCTCACACCATCGTTGGTGATGGTGGGGGCGCCCCACTTCTTCTCGAGCACGACGTTGCGGCCCTTCGGGCCCAGCGTCACCTTTACGGCGTCGGCGAGGGTGTTCATGCCCCGCTCAAGGCCGCGGCGCGCCTCCTCGTCGAACGCGATCATCTTGGCCATACGGCGTTGTCCTCCAGGCTGGACATCCAGTGCGCCCCAAGCCTGTTGGCTCGAAGCGCGCACCTTCGAAAGGTCACCACCTGGCGGCGGTGACGCTTCGTAGGCCGGGCCGGATAGCCCGCGACGACCGGCCCCGTGTCGCGCGTTGCGCGACCGGAACCCCACCGTCCCGACCTTTGGCACTCGCACACCGCGAGTGCCAATCACTTGTTTAGCACTCTGCCCTGGCGAGTGCAAGCGAGGTCGGTGAACGTGTGGCCAAGACCAAGAAGCCAGCCCGGGAAAAGCCGCGAGGCGGGGCCGAATTGCCGGCGCCCCGCCTCAACGCGTTTTCGACCGGTGGACTAGGCGATCAGGCGAACCTTCTCCGCCTGCGGACCCTTCTGGCCCTGCGCGATCTCGAACTCAACGCGCTGACCGTCGTCCAGCGCCTTGTAGCCGTCCATCTCGATCGCCGAGAAGTGGACGAAGACGTCCTGCCCGCCGTCGACCGCGATGAAGCCGTAGCCCTTTTCGCTGTTGAACCACTTGACGGTGCCCTGTGCCACGGTGCACTTCCCTCACTTCGATGGTGCTGGGTTTCGACAACCCCCGATTGAGGCGTTCCCTAACCGGGGCCGCCGATCCGTGGTCCGGGGTGGTCCGTCGAACACAGCGGCCGAAATCGCACGCTACACGAGCACACCCTCTCGCGCACTACCCCAAAACGGACTCCATGGTCGTGACCCGGCATCCTGCCTGCGCCCACCAGGGCACCTGTCTCGTTGAACAATCCGTGTCCACACCATCGATCGTGCGCATTGGCCGGCACCGCGCCGGACGGCATCGCGCTCGCGGAATCCACCCCGCGCACCGGGCGGTCGCGTGCCTCGGCATCGTGGTGGCGGGCGCGACAGCGCTGGTCACGGCCGTCGATATTGGCGGCGACCCGCCGCAGCGGGCCGCCAGCAGACCACATCGGACTGAGTTCACGAAACCGCCGGCGCCGCGGACGGTCGCTCTCCATTCGGGACCGGTGTACGTCGACAGTGCCGGCTTTCTCTCCTGGGCGTTACTCGATAGGGGTACCGGTGAGATCAGCGGCTCGAACCTGGCCGCCCCCAGCGACACCATGTCGATGGTCAAGTCCTGGATAGCGGCCGACTACCTGCGCCGCGCCACCGAGCAGGGCGTCACGCCAGGGCAAACGCGGATGCACCAGCTCACCATCATGATCCGCGACAGCGACAACGTGTCCGCGCAGACCATCTTCGCCGAGTTGGGCCGGCACGCCTCGATCCTCCGGCTCATCAAGATCTGTGGGCTCACCGACAGCCGCCCGTACGGCGACTGGTGGAGCAACACGACCGTGTCCGCCCGCGACGTGGTCCGGATCGGGGTCTGCCTTGCCGACGGGCGCGCCGCGGGTCCACGGTGGACACCCTGGCTGCTCGACGAGATGCGCCAGGTGCGCGGCGCGGGCGACTTCGGCGTACGCCACACACTGCCCGAGCGCATCGCCGCCACCGTCGCCATCAAGAACGGCTGGCTGTTGCGCGACGAGGACCGCCTGTGGCACATCGCGTGCCTGGCGATCGGCGACGGCTGGGTGCTCGGCGTCCTGGCCCGGTACCCGGGGCGGCTCGGATTCGAATACGGCACCGACCTGTGCCGGCAGGTCGGCGAGCAACTCGTCTCCCCCGTCTAGCGGGGTCCCCGCGAAAACGTGAGCGCAGCGAGCGCTTTCGCGGGGTGCTCTAGGGTGACGGGGTGACTACTCAAGCGGCACTAGGGCCGGTGCGCCGCATCCGGCCGGAAGATGCCGCGCGCATGCGGGCGCTCCGGCTGGAGATGCTCGCCGACGCGCCGCTGGCCTTTCTGGAGACGATCGCCGACGCCGCTGCCCGCCCACACAGCGAGTACGCCGCCCGGGTCGCCCGCAACGCGCGCGGCGACGACTGCGCGCAGTTCGTGGCCGACGCCGGTGGGCGGCTCGTCGCGCACGCGGGCGGCATCGCGTCACCAGACGACGCCAAGGTAACGGTGATCTTCGCGGTGTACGTCACGCCCGCCTACCGGGGCACCGGCGTGCTCGCCGATCTGGTCGAGGAAGTGGCCGATTGGTCGCGGGCGGCCGGCCGGCCCGAGCTGCTGCTCGAAGTGGTGGTCGGCAACGACCGCGCGCTGCGTGCGTACGAACGGCTGGGCTTCGTCGACACCGCCGTGCGGCTGCCGCACCCGACGATCCCGGTGCTGACCGAGCTCCAGATGCGCCGCCCCGCGTGATCATTGCGCCATTCAAGTCGCTATGACGCCTTGAATGACGCAATGATCACGGGTTAGGAGTGGCGGCGGGACTGGACTATACGGAAGCGGCTGGCGACATAAGCGCCGTCGGTGAGCGCCGCGTTCGCCGCCGGGTTGGCCCCGCTGGCGTGGAAGTCCGAGAACGCCGCCGACTGGTTCACGAAGACACCGCCGGTGAGGTTGCACGACAGGTGGACGCCGACCTCCAGCGCCGCTGACTCGGCCGCGTCGAGCACCTTCTCGTCTGTCGAGTACACCCCGGCGGTCAGGGCGCCGTGCTCGCCCACCGTGGCCCGGAAGATCTCCAGGCTGTGCGCGGTCGAGTCGGTGCCGATGACGAATGAGATCGGCCCGAACCACTCCCGCTCGTACGTCTCGGCGTCGCCGGCGGAGAGGCGTACGACGGTGGGGGTGCGGACGACGGCGCCCTCGTAGGCCGGGTGATCGACCGAGCGCGACTCCAGCACCGGCTCGCCGACCGAGCGCACGTCTTCGAGCCGGGCCAGTACGCCGTCGTTGACGATCGCGCCGGTCAGCTCGACCGCGCGACCCGGGTCGCCGGTCAGCTTGCCCACGACACCGGCGATGCCGGCGGCCACCTCGTCGAGGCTCTTGTGCCCCTGATCGGTGGCGATGCCGGCAGCCGGCACGAGGATGTTCTGCGGCGTGGTGCACATCTGTCCGCTGTAGAGGGTCAGCGAGAAGCCGATGTTGCGGCACATGCCGGCGAAGTCGTCGGTGGAGTCGACGACGATCGTGTTGACGCCGGCCTTCTCGGTGTAGACAGCGGCCTGGCGCGCGTTCTGCTCCAGCCAGTCGCCGTACGCGGTCGAGCCGGTGAAGTCGATGATTTTGACTTCGGGGCGCAGGGCCAGTGTGGACGCGAGCGCCTCGCCGGGCTCCTCCACGGCGAGCAGCACGAGGTTGGGGTCGAACCCGGCCTCGGCGAGCACCTCGCGGGCGTACCGGACGGTGACGGCGAGCGGCAGCACGGCACGCGGGTGCGGCTTGATCACCACCGGGTTGCCGGTGACGAGCGAGGCGAACAGACCCGGATACGAGTTCCACGTCGGGAACGTGTTGCAGCCCACGACGAGCGCCACGCCCCGCGGCACCACGTGGAACGTCTTGGTCATCTTCAGCGGCTCGCCCTTGGCCGGCTTTTCCCACTCGGCCGTCGCGGGGTGCCGGGTCATCTCGGCGTACCCGTACGCGATCGCTTCGAGCGCCCGGTCGAGCGCGTGCGCCCCGCCAGCCTGGAACGCCATCACGAACGCCTGGCCGCTGGTGAACTGCACCGCGTTGGCGAGCTCGAAGATGTGCGCGTGCAGCCGGGCGAGGATTTCGAGGCAGACGCCCGCGCGAACCTGCGGCCCGGCGTCGCGCCACGCCGGCAGTGCGGCGGTCGCGGCGGCCAGCAGTGCGGCGGCGCCGGCGTGCGGGTACGTCACGCCCAGTTCGATCCCGAACGGGCTGGCCTCGGTGGCCACCCACCCGTCGGTGCCGGGCTGGTCGAGCGGGAAGCGCTGGTGCAGGTATCCGCGGAAGGCGGCCTCGCCGTCAGCGGCGGCGGTCTCGCCGTACACGCGGGGGCTGGGCGACTCGGGATAGGCCGACCAGTAGCCGCGCTCGGTTATAGCGGTCAGCGCGCGCGAGAGGGTGTCGGCGTGCTTGTCGTACAGATGATGCGGGGTCTCCGTCATGCCCGCCATCATGCCGCAGAAACGGTGGGATGCTCAGAGCTATGCCCGCGTGGCCTCTGATTCGTAGCACCCTGACCTGGATCAACGGCAGCTCCCTGGCCGCCATACTGATCTGCGCGGTCACCCGCACCCGCCTGACCCGCGCGCCGGGCGGCGTACTGGTGGCGCACGGATATCGCCTCAAGGTGCCGAAGCAGAGCTGCTTCACGGTCGGCACCGTGGTCTTCACCAAGCGCCCCGCCGAGTGGCTGCTTGACCCGAAGCGCGCGGAACTCCTGCGCCACGAGACCCGGCACGTCGCCCAGTACGCCGTGCTCGGCCCCGTCTTCTTCCTGGCGTACGCGGCCGCCTCCGGCTGGTCATACCTGCTCACCGGCGCGTACGGCAGCCGCAACTTCTTCGAACGGCATGCGGGGCTCGCGGCAGGCGGCTACCGCGAGCTTCCGCTGCGCCCGTGGGCGGCCCGATTCACACGGAGAGCTGCCAGTTCTGCCAGCCATCCACCGGACGGAACCCCATCGCCTCATTGATCGCGATCATGTGATCGTTGGCGCCCGCGTTCCAGGTGTCGATGGCTCGCACCGCGGGCTCGTGCGCCATCGCGTGCCGCAGGTTCTCCACCTTCACGAGCGCGCCCAGGCGGTGACCGCGGTGGTTGGGCTCGACGAGGGTGATCTGCTGAAACGCGTGCCAGTCGACGTCGCCTGAGTCGATCACGGTGAACGCGACCAGCCGTCCGGTCTCGTCGTGGCGCGCGCCAGCGCTGTAGGACCGCCGCCCCCGAGCGGCCTTCACGGCCTCGCCGGCCCGGACGCGGGCGGCGTCGATGTTTTCCGCCTCCCACTCCAGGTCGCCCATGGGAGCGTCCGACAGCAGCCGGCCGTCCAGGTACGCCACGTCGTCGATGAGGTCGTCGGGCGTCGAGCCCCGCCACAGGACGAGGGAGTAGCCGGTCGACTTGGCGCGTGCGGCCGCGAGCATCGCGTCGAGCGCCTCGTGGTCCAGCGTGGTGGTGTCGAGTCGCCGCCGCACTTCCTGGAGCGCGGGCTTGGCACCCATCGCCTCCGCGAACGCCGCACCGGCCGGGTCGCGAGCGACTCCGCCGGGAAGAGCGTCCAGCGCCATGCCCGCGATCCGCTTGCGGCCGAGACCGCGGACCACACCTGTCGCGTACTCGAAGAGCGCCCGCCCGACGCCGCGCCGCCGATGAGCGGGGTGTACCGAGAGTTCAATCTCGGCGTTGTCGAGGTTGTCGAGCTCCGGCAGCCCGATCTCCAGATAGCCGGCGGGCACACCGTCCAGGTACGCCACGGCATGATGCCAACTGATGCCCGGCCAGGGATGGCGGAGCATGCCGAAGAACCGTTTCTCGGTTACCGGCGGGAAGTCTGGGATGTCTGCCGCGACCGCGGCTGCCATGATCTTGTGCGCCTCGTGAGCGCGTGCGTCATCAGCGGGATCGAGTGGCGTGACGGCGATGTCCATCTCACGAGGGTCTCGCCTGCGCCGACTGCGCGCGACCTAATTAGCCCCGGAGTGGGGTGGCCTGAGCAGTTTGGTCGGGAGGGACGGACGCACAGCGCCTCCGGCGCTGGGACGTTAGAACTACGAAAGCCTACGGCGACCGCCCTCCCGCACGGAGCATCCTGCGTCGTCCCGATGGCGCCGTCAAGTCCTCTGAGCGGTGTTTCTCCACGGACGGCAAATTCATGGCTACGGAATGCAACTCCCATCCCGGTCACTCACCGTCCACCTGCCGGTTGCACTAACGCAGCAGGCCAGCCTCCTTGGCGCCGCGCAGCGAGGGCTTGATCCGATACGTCGGACCGACCTGAGCCGCGACCGCGTCGAGCGTCTTGAGCCCCTCGCCGGTGTTGTAGACGACCGTCTCGGCGTCCGGGTCGAGCTTGCCCGACTCGACCAGTTTGCGCAGTACGGCCACGGTCACGCCGCCCGCCGTCTCGGCGAAGATCCCGGTCGTCCGTGCGAGCTGGCGGATGCCGTCTCGGATCTCGTCGTCGCTGGCGTAGTCCATCCAGCCACCGGTGCGCCGCACCGCCTCCAGGGCGTACAGGCCAGCCGCCGGGTCGCCGATATTGAGCGACTTGGCGATGCCGGTCGGCTTGACCGGGGTGATCTCCTCGACGCCGCGGTGCAGCGCGTCGGCGATCGGGTTGCAGCCGGCGGACTGGGCGCCGAAGACCCGCCATCCGTTGGCCGGCGCCTCGACCAGGCCGATCTCCACCAGCTCGCTGAACGCCTTGTCGATCTTGGTGAGCAGCTCGCCGCTGGCCATCGGGATGACCACCTGCTCGGGGATCCGCCAGCCGAGCTGCTCGGCCACCTCGTAGCCGAGGGTCTTGGAGCCTTCGGCGTAGTACGGGCGGACGTTTACGTTGACGAACGCGGTGTCTTCGAACTCGTCGGTCTCCACGAGCTCGCTGCAGAGCCGGTTGACGTCGTCGTACGAGCCGTCGATGGCCACCAGGTCGCCGCCGTACACCGCGGTGGTGATGATCTTGCCGGGCTCGAGGTCACCCGGGATGAACACGATCGACGGGACACCCGCGCGGGCGGCGTGCGCGGCCACGGAGTTGGCGAGGTTACCGGTGGAGGCGCAGGCGAACCGCGAGAAGCCGAGCCCCCGCGCCGCGGTGAGCGCCGCCGACACGACCCTGTCCTTGAAGGAGTGGGTCGGGTTGGCGCTGTCGTCCTTGACCCACAACTGTCCGCGTACGCCCAGCTCGGCGGCCAGGGCGGGTGCGGCGACCAGCGGCGTGAGGCCCGGGTCGAGCGTGACCCGCGTGGCCGGGTCCTGCCCAGCGGGCAGCAGTGCGGCGTACCGCCAGATGCTCTTGGGACCGGCCTCGATCTGCGCCCGCGTGACCCGCGCCAGCGCGGCCGAGTCGTAGCCCACTTCCAGCGGGCCGAAACACTCGTAACACGCGTGCTGCGCGATGAGGGGGTACTCCGCGCCACAGCCGCGACAGACGAGCGCGCGTGCGGGGCTTGGCGGGACGTGGGTGCCGGTGACCGTAGCGTCGAGAGTCGACGTCATCGTGATGCCCTTCTCTCATCTTTCCCTGCGCCGCGCCGTGCGGCAGGGGACGGAATTGGCACCTGCCGCGAGCGGACTCGTCGTCGAGTCACTTACGCGGTGGTTGCCGGGGCGTCATCGGGCCGTATCCCTCAGCCCCTCTGGATGAGGTGTTCAGTTGTGTCGCCAGTGTAACGGGCGCTTGACCCGGCCGGGCTTTCTCAGTGATGCCGATCACGCTATGAGACGACGTCCTTACGCGTGAACCGCCAGAACGCCAGCGACCAGAAGATCGTCGCGTACGCCACCGCTGAGATGGTGCCCTTGACGATGTCATCGGACTGCACCGGTGTCGAGAGTATCCCCAGCCAGGCGTCGCTGTAGTGGGTTGGCAGCAGGTTGCGCAGGCCGCCGAGCGCGGTGATCTGGTCGAGGATGCTCGACACGATGAAGAGCAGTACCGCTCCGCCCACCGCTCCGAGTGGCGCGTCGGTCGACACCGACAGCAGGAACGCCAGCCCGGCCACGACGAGCAGCCCGATCGCCAGGTATCCGAGGATGCCGAGCAGCCGCAGCAGGCCCTCGCCCGCCGGGATGTCAGCCGCCACCGTGCTGCGCAACGGATCCCAGCCGTACCGGAGCGTGCCGATCAGCAGCGCGGTGCCGGCCAGCGTCAGCAGAGCGACCGCCGAGTAGGCCAGCGCCACGACGAGCTTGACCGCGAGCAGCCGCGCCCGCGGTACGGGCACCGCCAGCAGGTACCGCAGGCTTCCCCAGCTCGCCTCGCTGGCGATCGTGTCGCCGCAGAAGAGCGCCACGACGACGGTCAGCAGGAAGCCGGCCGAGACGAAGAGGGTGAAGAGCGTGAAGTTGAGCCCGCCGGAGGTGGCCAGCTCGACCAGGCTGGAGAACTCGCCCCCGCCGTTGTCGTCGTCGCCGGTGCCCCCGAACTGGAAGGCCGCCAGGATGATCAGCGGCAAAAGCACCACGAACGCGAGCGCGAGCTGGGTGCGCCGTCGAGACGCCTGCCGGCGCCACTCGCTCCGGATCGTCAGGGTGCGGCCGGGCCGGTAGCCGGTCGCCGCGCCATCCACCGCCGTCGCCGTGGTCGTCATCGGTCGCCACTCCCCCGGGTCTCGGAGCCCACCAGGGCCAGGAACGCGTCTTCGAGCCGCCGCCGCGGCACCACCCGGTTGACGCCGACGCCGGCGCGTACCAGCTCGGCCACCACCTCGCTGCGCGGGCTGCCGTCGATGTCGACCACCAGGCCGCCGTTGCCGTCCCACGCCACCGAACGCACGCCGGCGAGCCCGTCGAGCACCGCCTCGGCGGCGTCGACGTCGGTCACGTCGAACTGGACCGTCGGCGAGTCACCCACGATCTCGTCCACCGGGCCGGACGCCACGATCTCGCCCTTGTTGACCACCACGGCGTGGGTACAGGTCTGCTCCACCTCGGCAAGCAGGTGGCTGGAGACGAGCACCGCCCGGCCGTCCGTGGCGTACCGCTTGAGCACCCGGCGCATCTCCGCGATCTGCGGCGGATCGAGCCCGTCCGTGGGCTCGTCGAGCACCAGCAGCTCGGGCAGGCCCAGCATCGCCTGCGCGATGGCGAGGCGCTGCTTCATACCGTGGCTGTACTTGCGGACCTTGCGATGGATGGAGTCACCGAGTCCCGCGATCTCGACGGCCTCGTCGAAGTGCGCGTCCGCAAGCGGGCGGCCGGTCGCCTGCCAGTACGCCTTGAGGTTGTCGATGCCGTTGAGGTGCGGCAGGAAGCCGGGGCCCTCGACGAGCGCGCCAAGGCGGGACAGCACCGGCGAGCCGGGCACCAGCCGGTGACCAAAGACGAAGATCTCGCCACCGCTCGGCTGGGTCAGCCCCATCAGTACCCGGAGCGTCGTCGTCTTGCCGGCGCCGTTCGGCCCGAGCAGGCCCACGACCTGCCCGCGCTCGACCGTGAAGTGGACGTCGGACACCGCGACGAAGCCGTCCGCGTACTCCTTGCGCAGATGGTCGACGACGAGCGGCGTGTCCGCGTACTCCTCGTGCACGGAAATGTCGGTGCGGCGGTGCCTGCGCCGCGCGATCAGGACGACCACCACGAGCCCCAGCGCGATCGCCGCGAGCAGCGCGGCGAGCACCCACCGCCACAGCGCCGCGGTCGTCGCGATCGGCTCCGCCCCCGCGATCGTCGGCAGGGTGAGGGCGCCGCCGCCGAGCGCCACGGTGTAGACGTTCGGCTCGGCCGGCGTGGCGTACCCCTGGTCGGAGGTCGCCACCGTGACCCGCAGCGTGTGGCCGGCCTCGACGCGGCGCACGATCGCGGGCAGCGTGACCGTGACCGGCTGCGCCTGGTCGATCGTGGCGGGCAGACCGGTCAGGCGCACGGGAGCGATGAGGCCGCTGGGCAGCGTCTCCGTCCCGTTCGGGTCGACGTCGTACAGCTTGACGAAGACCACCGCCTCGCCCGTCGGCGACGCCACCCGGATCGACACGGTCGGCGCGCCGGCGACGTCGATCGCCTCGGCCAGCGGCTCCGACACGAAGTGGGTGTGCTGGCCGGGCAGGTCCATCGCCACGCCCGCCACCGACGCCGCCGCGCCGAGCGCGCCCACGCCCGGCACCGTGGAGATCGCGGCGGGGTTGCCACCCGGCGGGTTCGCGATGATCTGCGGCGGCCCTGCCACCTTTACCTCTCGCATGTCGGTGCCGCGCAGGCCCGGGTACTCGTCGACCGAGAACCCGTTCGTGACGAGGCCCCGGTCGAGCGCGTTGAAGCCGGCGACCCGCGACCAGGTGAAGCTGTTGGACGGCGCGTCACCCTCGCCCTTGACGTAGTGGTCGAGCCACTGCGCGGTCAGGAACCGCACGCGATCGCGGTCACTCGCCGGGCCGGTGCCGCCGTCGTGACCGCCGGTGAACCACGCGACCCGCACAGGGGTGCCGGCGGCGGCGATGCCCTTGGCGTTGGCGTCCGCCTCGGAGAGCGGGAAGAGGCTGTCTGCTTCACCCTGGATGAGCAGGGTCGGCGCCTTGATCCGGTCGAGCACGGGCGCCGGGCTGGACCGGCGCAGCAGTTCGACCGCCTCGGCGGTCGCCCGTCCGGTGGTGGCCATCCCGAGGTACGCCTGGCAGATGTCCGGTGCGAACCGCCCGCACGTCGGGTCGCCGCCCTGGGTACCGGAGAAGAAGTAGCCGGCCCAGCCCTTCTTGAAGACGCCATCCACCTCCGGGGAGCCGGTCGACTGCGGCAGGAACGAGCGCGACAGGTCGTTCCAGGTGATCATCGGGACGATCGCGTCGACCCGCTGGTCCTGGGCGGCGAGCAGCAGCGCGAGCGCGCCGCCGTACGAGCCGCCGACGACGCCCACCTTCGGGTCGTTGGAGGCGTCCTTGCTCACCTCCGGGCGCGCGGCCAGCCAGTCGAGCAGGCGCTGCGCGTCGCGTACCTCGTAGTCCGGGTTGTCCAGGTGCACCTGGCCGCCGCTGCGTCCGAACCCGCGCGCCGTGTACGCCAGCACCGCGTAGCCCAGCTCGGCGAGGTCCTTGGCGTCGGCGGCGACGCTCTGCTTGGTACCGCCGAAACCGTGCGGCATGAGCACCGCCGGGACGGGCCCGTCCGCGTCCGCCGGCAGGTACAGCGTGGTGTCCAGGTCGACCGGCTCGTCGCCGTTCGGACCGGAGCGCACCGTGACCGTGGCGTCCTCGGTGGTGTAGGCCGGCGAATCCGGCCACGCCACCCAGACCACCGCGCCGGTCACCGCCACGACGACGGCGACGGCCACGGGCAGGGCACGGCGGAGCCGCGCCGGAAGGCGTGCGAGCATGCGCAAACGGTACGTCGTCCGACATCAGCCTCCTGAGAGAACTCTCAGGTGCTCGCGCGGGCTACTCTCGGCGCGTGGCCGAACGCGATCTCACTCTGACCGCGAGCATGCGTCCAGCGGCGCTGGATGCCAGGCGCGGCATCGTCCGGCTGCATCCGGAGGTGCTGACCGCGCTCGGGCTGAGCCCCGGCGACCCCGTGCACCTCACCGGCCGCCGCGGCACCGCCGGCATCGCCGCCCGCGCCGAGCCGGGAGCCAGCCGGGCCCTGCTCTACGCCGACGACCTCATCCTCGGAAACCTCGGCATCCGCGACGGGGGCCAGATCACGATCACGCCTGCGCCGGTCGTCGCCGCCGGCCGCGTCACGCTCGCCGGCCCGGTGGAGATCGTCGCCGCCGTGTCGCCGGAGATGTTGAGGCTCGCGCTCCTGGGCAAGGTGGTCACCGCGGGCGACAACGTGTCGCTGCTGCCGCAGGACGTCGTGCCCCAGTCCGAGACGCGCACCCTCATCGAGGGGGCGCGACGCAGTCTCGCGAACACCGTCGGGTACGCGTGGACGAGCACCCTGCTGACCGTAGAGGCGGTCGAGCCGGCGGACGCCGCACTGGTCACAATGGACACCGTCGTCGCCTGGGAGGGTGGCCAGGCGACACACGCTCCCGGCACGACGCCCGGCCTTTCCAAGACGGCGGCCGCCGCACCGGCGCCGGCACCGACGGTGGAGGAGCTGCCCGGGCTCCGCGCCCAGGCTCAGGAGCTGAGCGAGCTGCTCGATCTCGGCTTCAACCACCGCGAGGTACTGGGGCGGCTCGGCACCACCGTCTCGCTCGGCGTGCTCATCACCGGCCCGGCGGGCTCCGGAAAGTCGTCGCTCGTCCAGGCGGTCGCCGGGAAGGTCGGCGCGCGCGTCGAGCAGATCTGGGCACCCGAGGTAGCGGCGCTCACCAACAACGACGCCGCCGCCCGGCTCCGCGCGGCTGCCGGCGCGGTGCGGTCCCGCGGTCCAGCGATCCTGCTGATCGCCGACGTCGACGCGCTCGCGCCGCGCGAGCAGCCCGGTCCACTGTCGACGGTGTTCCGCCAGGTGCTCGCCGAGACAGTACGTGCCGGGGCGGCCGTCATCTGCACCACCAGCCGGCCCGAGTCGGTCGACCCCGCACTGCGGGCACCCGACCTGCTGGCGGTACAGCTGGCGGTACCCCTGCCCGACGCCGCCATGCGCCGTGAGCAGCTCACCGTGCTCACCAAGGGCATGCCGCTCGCCGACGACGTCAAACTCGACGACGTGGCTGGCCGTACCCCTGGCTTCGTCGCCGCCGACCTCGCCGCGCTCGCCCGCGAAGCCGGTGTGCGCGCGGCGCTGCGTATCCGGTCCGGCGCGACGGGCGCCTCGCCGGTCGTGACGATGGCCGACTTCGACGCCGCCCTCGAAGTGGTCCGGCCCACGTCGATGTCTTCGTCCACACTGGAGCTGGCGGCGGTCACGCTCGATGACGTCGGCGACATGGTCGAGGTAAAAGAGGTACTGACCGAGACCGTCCTGTGGCCGCTCACCTACCCCGACACGTTCGCCCGCCTCGGCGTGCAGCCACCGCGTGGCGTGCTGCTCTACGGGCCACCCGGGTGCGGCAAGACGTTTCTCGTCAAGGCGATCGCCGGCACCGGCAAGGCCAACGTGCTCTCCGTCAAGGGCGCGGAGCTGCTGTCGAAGTGGGTGGGTGAGAGCGAGCGGGCGGTCCGCGAACTGTTCCGCCGGGCCCGCGAAGCCGCGCCCACGCTCGTCTTCCTCGACGAGGTCGACGCCCTGGCCCCGATCCGTGGGCAGGCCACCGACGGCGGCACCACCGACCGGGTGGTGGCCGCCCTGCTCACCGAGCTCGACGGCGTCGAGGCCCTGCGCAACGTGGTCGTCGTCGGCGCCACCAACCGCCCCGACCTGGTCGACGCGGCCCTGCTCCGCCCCGGCCGGCTGGAGCGGCTGGTCTACGTCCCGCCACCGGACGCGTCAGCACGAGTGGAGATCCTGCGCGCCTCGTCCCGCAACGTCCCGCTCGCCGACGACGTCGACCTGCCCGCGCTGGCCGCGTCGCTCGACGGCTTCTCGGCCGCCGACTGCGCCGCCCTGGTACGCGAGGCCGCGCTGGCGGCGATGCGCGAGTCGCTCGAAGCGTCCACGGTGACGGCGGCACACGTGGCGACGGCCCGCGAACGCATCCGGCCATCCCTGGACCCGGGCCAGGTCGCCTGGCTGGAAACGTACGCGACGGCTCGCGAAGCCCGGTGACCGTCTCGCCACCCTCTCGTGATCAGGGCGTCCCTGAAGTCGTTAGAGCGCCTTGAGGGACGCCCTGATCACGAGGGGACGCGGCGTAGCTAGAGCCAGGACCCGGCGCGCATTACGTGCTGGACGTGTAGTCCGGCGTCGAGGACGACCAGGTCGGCGCGGAGGCCCGGGGTCAGGGAGCCGACCTTCTCCGCCAGCCCCAACGCGCGGGCGGGAGTCGTCGAGGCCATGCGTGCGGCGTCCACGATGGACACACCCGCCTGTACCGCTTGGCGGAGGGCCGCGTCCATCGTCAAGGTACTGCCGGCTATCGAGCCGTCGCGGGTGAGTCGAGCCACTCGGTCGCTCACCACGACGGTCTGGCCGCCCAACTCGTACTCGCCGTCGGCCATGCCGGCCGCCGCCATCGCATCCGTGATCAGGGCGGCCCGGTCCGGTCCGGTGACCATCGCGGCGAACGCGAGCGTGCCGTCGTGCAGGTGTACGCCGTCGGCGACGAGTTCGCAGACCACGTCGGGCGCACCGAGTAGGGCGAACACCGGGCCGGGCTCGCGGTGGTGGGGCGGGCGCATGCCGTTGAAGACGTGGGTGCCCACCGTCGCGCCGGCGGCCACCGCGGCCAGGGTCTCGTCGTACGTGGCGTCGGTGTGCCCGATGGCGGCCACCACGCCGTGCGAGACGAGCAGCTTGATCACTTCCAGGGCGCCCGGGCGTTCGGGCGCGATCGTGACCATCCGCACGGCGCCCAACGGCAGCAGCTCTGCCAGCTCGTCGACCGATGGGTCGCGGAGGAACGCCGGGTTCTGCGCGCCGCAGCGGATCTGCGACAGGTACGGGCCTTCGTAGTGGACGCCGGCCAGTACGCCCTCGTTGACCAGTGGCGCGAACGCGCGCGTGGCGTCGCGCATCAGCTCGAAGGGCGAGCTGACCAGGCTGGCGAGGAGCGTCGTGGTGCCGTGGCGCAGGTGAAAAGCGGCGGCCTCACGAGCGGCTGACGGGTCGCCGGTGGTGAACGTGTGCCCGCCACCTCCGTGCGTGTGGATGTCGACGAAACCCGGCACGATCCACGTATCCCCACCGTTGCCGCCGGCGCCGACCGCGGTCACGGACGGGCCCTCGACCTCGACGTACCCCTGCTCGATGACGCCCGACGGCGTCACGACCCGACCCTCGATCCTCATGCGGGGCTTCCTACCAGGTCCAACGCGAGGAGTGCCGCGCCGACGCAGCCGGCCTCGTCGCCGAGCGTGGCGCGGGCAAGCCGCGGCTCGCGGTGAAACGTGAGCCGTTCGCGCACCGCGAGGCGCAGCGGGTCGAGCAGGACGTCGCCGGCTTCGGCCAATCCGCCGCCGAGCACGATCACCTCGGCGTCGTAGAGTGCCTGCGCGGTCAGCAGCCCTTCGGCGAGCAGCTCGATCGTCAGGCGCCACACGTGCTGGGCCACTTGGTCGCCGGCGGCCGCCTTGGCGACCACCTCGGCCGCCGTCGCCGGCGTGCCCGCGAGTGAGGCGTATCGCCTGGCCACGCCGGCCGCGGAAGCCTCGGCCTCCAGGCATCCCCGCGCACCGCATCCACACGGTGTGCCGCCCGGCCGGACGACGACGTGGCCCACCTCGCCGGCCGCGCCGTGCGCGCCCGCGAAGCCGCGGCCAGCCACGATGTGCGCGGCGGCGATGCCGGTGCCGATGGCGACGAAGAGGACGTGCGCGGCGCCACGGCCGGCGCCGAGCCTCGCTTCGGCAAGACCACCGGCACGCACGTCGTGGCCGAGCGCCGCGGGCAGGTCCAGCCGCGCTGACACGAGATCACGCAGGGGTACGTCGCGGAAGCCCACGTTCGAGGACCAGATCGCCATGCCCCGGGTCTCGTCGACGACCCCGGGGACCGCGACGCCGGCGGCCACCGGGCGCAGGCCATCGGCGCGCGCCTTGCCCGCGAGGCCCTCGGCGACGTCGAGGATGGTGGCGGTCACCGCCTCGGGGCCGCGGTCGGCGCCGGTGGCGTGCCGTTCGGCGTGCACGATCTCGCCCGACGGCGACACCAGCGCGCATTTCATTCCAGTACCGCCGACGTCGAGCGCGACGAGCACCTCACTCATGGCCTCATGATTCGCTCGCTCCGCGGCGCCTTGAGGCGGCGTCTTCCCTCCCAGCCTCGAAACCCCGACTCCGTCGGCGAGGCCGTCCGGTCCAGACGCCGCCGCGCCGCTGCGCTCGCTCATGTCAGCACGACGGAGCGGGTGAGATGTCTGGGTGCGTCGGGGTCGAGGCCACGGCTGGTCGCGATCGCCACGGCGAAGCGCTGCGCGAGGATCAGGTCGGCCATCGGGTCGAGCGGTTGGCGGCCGGCGGCCCAGTTGCCCAGTACCGCATAGCCACCACTGGACCGGCTGTGCACGAACGCCGCGCCGGTCGCCTCGACGTCTTCCGCCAGGCCCTCGGGCACCGCGCCGAACGCCCACACCACCCGGCCGGGCGCCGCGATCGAGATCGGCCCGTGCCGGTAGTCCATGGCCGGGTACGCCTCGGCCCAGAAGCCGGCCGCCTCGCGGCACTTGAGTGCGGCTTCCTGAGCCAGCCCGACAGTCCAGCCGCGACCGAGGAAGGTCACCTGTTCCACTCGCGCGGGGTCGATCGGCAGTGGCGCCCGCACGGTGACCTCGGCATCCGAGGCGAGCGGGTCCAGGTCTTCGCCGAGGTGCGCGCGGAGCAGAGCGAGCGCGCTGGTCGCGAAGCGGGTCTGCACCACCGAACGCTCGTCGGCGAACGGCAGGAGCACGCTGTCGGTGGCCAGCTCGGCGGCGGGCGCGTTGGGGTCGCCGACGATCGCGGTGGTCGGGGTGTCGACCGACCGGAGCAGGTCGAGCACCTCTGTCGTGGTGCCGGACCGGGTGATCGCCACGATGCGGTCGTAGCGGCGGCTCGTCGGGAACTCGGACGCCTGAAACGCGTCCGTCTCACCAACGCCTAGGCGTTCGCGCAGGCCCGCGTACGACATGGCCATGAACCACGACGTGCCGCAACCGACGACGGCGACCCGCTCCCCACGGCTTGGGAGCCCGGCGGCGCCGGCGGCGACCGTCTCAGCGCGGCGCCAGCAATCGGGTTGGCTGGCGATCTCCTCGTCCACGTACGACACGGCAACTCCTGCGCGTTACGGCTCGTTAGCGCCCTCTTTCGAGCGCCATTCTGCGCGCTTCTCGTCTCTCGTCGCAACCATGCGCAGCTTCGCGCAACGAATAGTTTTGCGTAGCCGCGTTTTGAGCACTATTGTGCACGCAAAACTCACGGTCCGTGCATCGGAGGCTACGGTGGACCGGTATGCGCGCTGGAACGCCCTGCTCGAACTGCTGACGGAGAGCGGGCGGGTCAGCGTGGAAGACGCCGCTGCCAGGCTCGATGTATCGCAGGCGACCATCCGGCGCGACTTCGATCAGCTCGCGCAGCAGCAGATGATCACTCGTACCCGGGGCGGGGCGGTCGCCAACGGCGTGTCGTACGACCTGCCGCTGCGCTACAAGACCGCAAAGCACTCGGCCGAGAAGCAGCGCATCGGGGCGGCCGCCGCGGCCCTGGTCACGCCCGGCATGGTGGTGGGCCTCAACGGCGGTACGACGATGACCGAGGTGGCGCGGGCGCTCGCCGTGCGGCCCGACCTCAACAGCGGCGCCGACGGCGCACAGCTCACCGTGGTGACCAACGCGCTCAACATCGCCAACGAGCTGCTCGTACGCTCGCGAATGAAGATCGTGGTGGCCGGTGGCGTGGTGCGGCCACAGTCGTACGAGCTGGTGGGTCCGCTGGGCAGCGCACTCCTGCGCGAGGTGACGCTCGACGTGGCGCTGCTCGGCGTGGACGCGATCGACGCGCACCTCGGCGCGGCGGCCCATCACGAGGGCGAGGCCTCCATGAACAACCTCATGGTCGCGCGCGCGAAACGGGTCGTCATCATCGCGGACGCGTCGAAGCTGGGTCTGCACGCGTTCGCGCGCATCTGCCCGATCGAGAGGGTGGAAACGCTGGTCACCGATTCCGGGGCCGCGGACGAGACGATCGCCGCGTTCGAGACCGCCGGGGTACAGGTCATCCGCGCCTGACCGTTCGGAGAATCCCGGTGATTCTCTTCCTGCTTCGTAGGTCCGTGCCCTGGCAAGCCGGGGACCTATCGATCCTCCACAGGCGTTTGAGGTCTCCGGGGAACTACCCGGCGACAACCACCGCCGCCTAGGCGGCGTGCATAGCGGCCAGCAGGTTCCGGGCCGCGTTGTGATCCCGGTCATGGACCGTGCCGCATCGACATGTCCACACCCGATCCGACAGTGTCAGAGCGGCGTTGACCGCTCCGCAGCCGCTGCACGTCTTCGACGACGGGAACCAGCGGTCCGCGGCCCAGACCTTCGACCCGTACCAAGCCGTCTTGTAAGTCAACTGGCGAACGAACTCGGCGAACCCGGCATCCGACACCGTGCGGGCCAGCCGCCGGTTCCGCACCATGCCGGCCACGTTCAGGCTTTCCACGGCGATGGCCCGCTTGGTTCTCGCGAGCCTCGTCGTGAGCTTGTGCAGAAAATCGGCACGCCGATGAGCAACCTTCAGATGCACGGTCGCGAGCTGGCGCACCGCCTCGGCCCGGTTACTCGAACCGCGCTGGCGGCGGGCCACCGCCTTGTTTGCCCGCCGCAGCTTGCGTTGGGCCGCCTTCAACGCCTTCGGGGCCTGGATCTCCTCGATGGTGCCGGTGTCGTCGGCGATTGCAGCGAACGTACGCAACCCCAGGTCTATGCCGCAGGCCGGCGCATCCGGGCCGACGGCACGTCGGGCGTTGACGTCGGTCCGGTCGATCTCCAGTTGGAAGGAGACCCACCACCGGCCCGCCTGCTCCCGGACGGTCGCGCCGATGATCCGCGCCCGACCGTCGGCCAGGCGGGAGGTCAGCCAGCCCATCTCCTCCTGGGTGGCGACCGCGCCGACGCCGGGCAGCTTCACCGTCCACGCGTCAGCGGGTTGAGCCCGGTCAGCGTCGTACCGGAACCGGGAGCCGTGCTTGCGTCGACGCCAGGTCGGGAACCCCACCCGCCGGCCACGACGGGCGCCCTTACCGGACTGGACCCAATTCTTCAGGCCGGCGGCCCGGACCCGGCAGGCTTCCTTCGGCACCCGTGAGGACAGCCCGGCCTCGGTGAACCATGGATAGCGGGTGCGGTGGGTGGCGCGCCACGCCTTCTCCAACGCCGGGGCTGACCACGGCACTGGCGTCAGCATCGCCTCCGGCACACCATAGCTGCGCTCCGCTTCCCGCTGGTCGAGCGCTGCTTTGACCAGGTCGAGGCAGAAGTTCTCCACCACCCGGGACAGGCCGGCGTGCTGACCGAGCCGAACCCGCTGCTCGATGCTCGGGTCCAACTCCACCCGATAACCCTGCTTGATACGACTGATCCGGTCGCTGTGGACCCCGGATCCCACCGGAACAACGACCTCGGCCAAGGTCAAGGCCCGCGCGGTCGCGGTCAACACACTCACGCGGCGCAAGCTAAACCCGCCGCTGCTTGACGGCAAGGTTCTACCGGCATGTCGCGGTTTCCCTCCTTCCGAGTGCCAGCGATCGAGGAGAACGGCGCGGACAGTCGGGGGTGAGTTCGCCATGGGGACCCCACGGAGTTGTGCATACCCAGTATGGTGTGCGCCATGGTTGCGGTGCTTGAGATAGAAGGCCTGCGCAAGACGTACCGGAGTAGACGGCGCGGCGAACGCAGGGCCCTTGATGGCTTCGACATGGTTGTCGAGGCCGGGCAGGTACATGGGTTCCTTGGGCCCAACGGGTCGGGCAAGACCACGACGCTCCGCACGCTGCTGGGACTGATCCGTCCCAACGGCGGTCGGATGGCGATCCTCGGTCAAGAGGTACCGGCCAACCTGCCAGCGGTGGTGGGGAAAGTCGGCGCGATCGTCGAGAGTCCACAGTTCTTCCCACACTTCTCGGCGCAGGACACACTCTCCCTGCTCGCCGACGCCGGCAACCTTTCCCAACAGCGAGTGCCCGAGGTACTGGAAGTGGTCGGGCTGCGTGACCGGGCAAAGGAGCGGGTCAAGACGTACTCGCTGGGCATGAAGCAGCGGCTCGCCGTCGCGTCCGCGCTGCTCAAGAACCCGCAGTTGCTGATACTCGACGAGCCCGCCAACGGCCTCGACCCGGGCGGCATCCGCGAGATGCGCGACCTCATGCGCGACCTGTCGGCGTCGGGCATGACCGTGCTGCTCTCCAGCCACATCCTCGGCGAGGTACAGCAGATCTGCGACTCCGTCACGATCATCTCGCTCGGCCGCCGGGTCGCCGCCGGGCCGGTTGCCGAGGTACTGGCACAACACTCCAGCGGCGGTCTCCGGGTACGGCTGGAAAGCTCCGCCGACCTGCCAGCCGCCGCGCAGGTGCTGGTCGCCTCCGGCGTCCGGGTCGACATCCAGCCAGACCACCTGCTCGTCAGCGGCGTCGACAAGCCGTCGTCGGTCACCCGCATGCTCGCCGGCCGCGACCTTTACGTGAGCGAGCTCGCCCCCATCACAGTCGACCTGGAGAGCGTCTTCCTGGAGTTGACCGGCACCGCACCGGTGGCCGGTCAGCACCGCCAGGTGGACCAGTCCGCGGAGGTGCCCGCATGAAGGGCCTAGTTCGCGCCGAGTTCCGGCGCCTGTTCAAACGGCGCGTCACCCGGCTGATGCTCGGCCTGCTCGTGCTCGCCCTGGGCACGATCATCACCGCGTTTTCGCTCGCCAGCCACAAGATCGGCCCTTCGGAGCTGGCCGCCGCCGAGACCAAGGCGCAATCCGCGTACGAGACGCAACTGCGCTACCACGAGCAGGGGGTGGCCGAGTGTGAGGCCGCCAAGGCGCGTGGGGAAAACGTCAACGAACAGTATCCGCCGGACTGCGGGCGGGAGTTCGGCCCGCAGCGGGAGCAGTTCGACGCTGAGTGGTTCCTGCCGTACGAGTTCAACTTCCACGACGAGTTCGGCATCTTCATCTCGGTGTTCGCGGGCATCGTGGCCCTGGCGGCGTACATCATCGGCGCCTCGTTCGTCGGTGCCGAGTGGCACAGCGGCGGCATGATGAACCTGCTGCTGTGGCGGCCCAAGCGGCTCTCCGTACTCTTCACCAAGCTCGGCGTCCTACTCACGAGCGTGCTCGGCGTGAGCCTCGCACTCGGTACACTGTGGACGATCGCGCTGTGGCTCATCGGCAAGTTCGATGGACAGACCGGCAAAATGACACAGGGCACGTGGGAGTCGTTCGCGATCAGCGGCGCCCGCGGCATCGGCCTCGTGCTCGCGGTCGCCGCCATCGCGTACGGGCTGGCGTCGGTCGGCCGGCACACCGCGATGGCCCTCGGCGTCGCGATCGGCGCGGGCGTGATCAGCGAGATCGGGCTGCGGATCGCACTGGACATCGCCGGCGTGAAGTTCGCCGACCGCTACTACCTGTCGACGTACGCGATGGCGTGGTTCGAGAAGAAGTGGACGCTGGAGGACTGGAACGCCTGCAACTTCTCCATCTCCGGAGAATGCAAGCCCGACGTCTTCGTGGTCACCTGGCAGCAGTCCGCCCTGGTCTTCGGCTTGGGCACGGCCGTGGTGCTGATCGCGGCCACATGGTTGATGCGCAGGCGGGACGTAACGTGAGGTACTTTTAGTACTTCCGTGCTAGTCAATATGTGCAAGGAGCGCCATGAAGCCCCACGCCGACGCTCCGGCCGATGACGACCTTGAGCTAGTGGAGTCCGAGCCGGATTCCGATCTCGACACCGACGCTCCTGCCGCCTCCCCGGATCCCGCTTCGTCGGATCCCGCTTCGTCGGCTTCCGCTTCGTCGGCTTCTGCCGAGGAAGCGGAGGCGGCGCCCGAGCCCGGTCTCACCGAACGCGAAGAGCAGATCCTCGCGTTCGAGAGCAAGTGGTGGAAGCACGCGGGCGCCAAGGAGCAGGCCATCCGGGACGCGTTCGACCTGTCCGCGACCCGGTACTACCAGATCCTCAATGGACTGCTCGACAATCCGGCGGCGCTGGCTCACGACCCCGTGGTCGTGGGCCGGCTCCGCCGCCTCCGCTCCACAAGAGCCCGCACCCGCCGCCGCTGACCCCGACGCTGTCGCACCGCGACGCGTCCATCGCCGGCGCTCGTGGCGGTCATGCCCCAAACGGCGTTGCGTCAAGGGCGCGAGCCGACGTCAACGTCGTCGCTGCGCACAAGCTGTGAACGTTTATTGCTGCTGGAGCAGCAATAAACGTTCACAGCGCGAGTGGCGGCGGCGCGGAATGGGGCAATCCGGTCGTCAAACGGGCGCCCTTGGCGCCCGTTGCTCGGACCTGGCGCGGATCGCCTGATCCAACGGCGTCGATCAAGGCGATCTGCAGGGATCAAGGGCGAATGCACGCGGAAAAGAGATCCAACCACGTGCATTCGCCCTTGATCGACGGCAAAACCCGCCGGCGCGCGGCGCGCGGCGCGGGAGCGGGCGGCGCGGCGCGGGAGCGGGCGGCGCGCGGCGGGAGCGGGCGGCCCGGAAGCGGGCGGGCGTGGGAGCGCGGCGCGTGGGGCCTAGCGTTGGGGGCGGAACCTGAACCAGGCGGCGCCGGCCAGGAGGACGGCGAAGCCGGCGAGGACGCTTGATAGTGGGAGGGTTACCGCCAGCACTACGCAGCCGACCAGGCCCAGCGCCGGCACGACCCGCAGGCCGCGCAGGGTCAGGGCGGACGCGTTGGTGATGGCGTAGTAGACGAGCACGGTGCAGCTGGAGAAGCCGATCGCGTCGCGGATGTCGCCGAGAGACACCAGCACGATGACCACGGCGGCGACCGCCAGTTCGGCGCGGTGGGGCACTTGGCGGGTCGGGTGGACGGCGGCGAGGGCGCCGGGCAGGTCGCGGCGGCGGGCCATCGCGAGCGTGGTGCGGCCCACGCCTGCGACGAGCGCCAGCAGTACGCCGGTGACGGCGACCGCCGCGCCTATGCGTACCACCCACGCTAGTCCGGGTGCGCCGGCGGCCGATACGACGTCGGCCAAGGGTGCGGGGGACGAGGCGAGACGCTCGGGGCCGAGCACGCCCAGGGTCACCACCGCCAGTACCAGGTAGATGGCCAGTACCAGGCTCAGCGCCAGCGGCACCGCGCGCGGGATGGTGCGCTCGGGGTCCCGCACCTCCTCGCCCAGCGTGGCGATCCTCGCGTACCCGGCGAACGCGAAGAAGAGCAGCCCAGCGGCCGTCAGGATGCCGCGGGCGCCGGCGTCGTCGGCGTCCCAGATCCGAGCCGCGGTGGGGTGGCCGGCGGCCGCGCCCACGACGGCGACCGTGCCGAGCACGGCGAGGGTGACCGTCACGAGCCAGCGGGTGGCGCGGGCGGTCTTCTGGATGCCGCCGAGGTTGATGGCGGTGAGCACCACGACCGCCGCGACGGCGATGGGGCGGGCGTGTGCGGGCCACAGGTACGCGCCGATGGTGAGGGCCATCGCGGCGCAGCTGGCGGTCTTGCCGGCGACGAAGCCCCAGCCCGCGATGAAGCCGGCGAAGTCGCCGAGGCGTTCGCGGCCGTAGACGTAGGTGCCACCCGACTCTGGGTAGAGGGCGGCGAGGCGGGCGGAGCTGTTGGCGTTGCAGAACGCCACGAATCCGGCGAGCACCAGCGCGATCAGCAGTCCTCGGCCGCCCGCTTCGGCGGCGGCGGGCGCGAACGCCACGAAGATCCCGGCGCCGAGCATCGACCCGAGGCCGATGACGACCGCGTCGGTCGTAGTCAGCCGCCGAGCCAGCTCACTCACGAGGCAGCTGACGCCACGGGATGCGGTGCAGGAGGCGGTCGAGGACCACGCCAAGCATCAGGCCAGCGACCGAGTCGGTCACCCAGTGATAATTCAGGAAGATCGTGGTGCAGAACACGATCGCGGGCGGTGCGAAGCGCAGCCAACGCTGAGCCGTGCGGCTCAGCCACGGAGACAGCAGGAGCACCAGTACTCCGTACCAGACCATGGTGTTCACCATGTGGCCGGAGGGATACGACATGCTGTACTCACCGGGCGGCAGGGTGTTGAAGATCTCGACCTTGTCGGGCAGCGTCGAGTTGGGCGCCGCGCGGTCGGTCCACAGCTTGAGCGGCATGATGGCGAACCCGGTCACCAGAAACGCCGCGATCACCGGCGCCACCGGCCACACCGACCGGCGGCGCACGGCGAGCCAGATCGCGATGACCAGGCAGATCAGCGTGAGCGGGCCGCCGTTGCCGAGGAAGTTCAGCACCCGGCAGAGCCACCAGACCGGGCTTCCGTCTTGATCGGCGACCCAGTCGGAGACCGTGGTGTCGAGGTCGAGCAGCCACCCGGCCGCCAGCATCGCGGTCAGCGCGGCGAAGGCGGCGAGCAGCACCCCGTCGAGCCACCACCCGGCGGGCGCGACCCTGCTACGTGTGGCGGTCTCCTGCACGCACCCAAGCTACAGCTGAGACTTGATCTTGTTGTTGATCAGGTCGACCCGTACGCCGGAGTTCGGGCAGCCGCCGAAGTGGTGCAGCGCGACGACCTTGTCCGTCGACCTGGACAGCACGGGCGAACCGGACGAGCCGCCCTCGGTGTCGCACAGGTACGAGACGTCGGTGCCGTTGGCGTACCCGGTGTAGTTCGGGTTGTCGACCGCGCAGGTGCCGTTGGCGTCCTCGTCGCTGTCCATCGCGATCATGGTGGGGTCGCCGCTGGGGTGCTGCGGGATGTAGAGCTCCTCGCCACGGGCCGGCCGCCGCAGGTCGAACTGCAGATAGCCGAACTTCTTGACCGCCTCGAAGTCTTCGATCGTGAACAGCGTGTAGTCGAGCGTCTTGTCGGTGCTCAGTACCTTGTCGCCCCACACCTTGGTCGACCGGAATACCGCGTGCCCGCCGCACTGCGCGCACTGGTAGTTGAACCACACCTCGGTGTCGTACGCGTCCCGCGAGGTGACCATGCAGTGGTTGTTGGTGAGCATCCGGTTGTTCGGGCCGATCCGCCAGCCGGTGCACAGCTCGTTGCCGTTGATCAGCAGCCGGGTGACCGCCTTGGACCGCTCGTACGCCACCGGGTCGCTGGACCGGTAGCAGACCGCGTCGGACTTGTCGTCGCCACCGCACACGCTCTCGGTACGCGGCTCGGCCGCCTTGCGCTCGTCCGCCGTGTACCCGCGGGCCACCCTGTCGACGCCCACACCGAGCTGGGCGAGCTTCGAGCCGAGGCCCAGCACGTCGGGACGGGCGGTGTGCAGTTCGACCACCGCCGTGTCGCCGGTCACGGACATCGCCCACCGGCCGGCGCTGTCGAGCAGGCCACCGTCGACCCGGTGCACCTCCTGGCCGGTCGGGTCGGACACGGTGAGGTAGTCGCCGGGGAGCAACAGGAGGTGGTTGAAGTGCGGCTTCACGTACGCCGCGCCCGGGTACTGGAAGGTCATCGTGCGTTCGGTGTCCAGGTACCCGAGCACTCGCTGAATCGGCTCGATCACGCCGATCCGCTCGCGGCCCACCTGCCGAGGCGCCTGCCGTTCCGGCTTGCCGGCCGCGGCCTGGGGCGCGGCGCCGCTGTCAGCGGCCGCGGCACGCTTCGGAGCGGGCGCGTCCTGCGCGGGGGCCGCCGCCGTCGCGTCGGCGGGCTTCCGGACCGCCGGTGCGGTCTCCTGCCCTGTCAACGCGTACGCCGTCGTGCCCGCCGCACCGGCCAGTACGGCCGCGCACACCCCCGCGACCAGCGCCACAGTCCGCCGCATACGTGTCCCCCATGTGTCGTAGCCAAGACTTTTGGTTTCCGACACTGTGTAACGAGCCACGGTTGGCAGCGACGCGCGCTCTCAGCCGGCATGCTTGTCACCGTGCGGATCACTTCGGCCCTCATCGACCCGGCGCTGCTCGACCTCCCCTGGTCGACACCGCTGGAGGAGTGGCCTGCCGACCATCTGGTGGCGCTGCCACAGGGCATCTCGCGGCACGTGGTGCGCTTCGTCAAGCTGGCCGGCACGGTCTACGCGGTCAAGGAGACCGGAGAGCGGGTGGCGGAGCGGGAGTACGACCTGCTGCGCGCGCTGGAGCGGATCGGCTTCCCGTCCGTCGAGGCGGTGGCGATCGTCGCCGACCGGCACGCTCCCGACGGCGAGCCGCTCGACCCTGTGCTGATCACCCGTCACCTACAGTTCTCGCTGCCGTACCGGGCGCTGTTCTCCCACACGCTCCGCCCCGAGACGATGGCCCGGCTGCTCGACGCGCTGGCCGCCCTGATCGTGCGGATGCACATCACGGGCTTCTTCTGGGGCGACTGCTCGCTGTCCAACACGCTGTTCCGTCGCGACGCGGGCGCCTTCGCCGCCTACCTGGTCGACGCGGAGACCGGCGCCCTGCACGCGAAGCTCTCCAACGGGCAGCGCGGCGAAGACCTGGAGATCGCGCGGGTCAACATCTTCGGCGAGGCGCTCGACCTGCAGGCCGCTGGGCTGCTGCACGAGTCGATCGACCCGGAGGTGGTCTCGGAGGAGGTCGTGCAGCGGTACGAGCGGCTGTGGCACGAGATCACCTACGAGCAGGAGTTCCAGCGGGAAGACCGGCACCACGTCGAGAGCCGCATCCGGCGCCTCAACGAGATGGGCTTCGACGTCGCCGAGGTGGCGATGTCACTGGCTGACCGGGGCGCGTTCAAGGTACGGCCGAAGGTGGTCGACGCCGGCTACCACACCCGCCGGCTGCTGCGCCTGACCGGCCTCGACGCCGAAGAGAACCAGGCTCGCCGGCTGCTCAACGACCTCGACACGTACCGCGCGGAGAGCGACCTGGCCGACGAGCAGCAGGCGGCGCACCGCTGGTTGACCGAGGTCTTCGAGCCGGTGGTCCGGGCGGTACCGGGCCATTTGCGCCGCAAGCTCGAGCCGACCGAACTCTTCGTACAGGTCATCGAGCACCGCTGGCGGCTGTCCGAAGAGGCTGGCCGCGATGTTGGCCTGGCGCTGGCGGTGCAGTCGTTCCTGGCCGACGTGCTCGTGCACCGCCCCGACGAGCAGGCGGTGCTGGGCGTGGAGGTCACGCAGGCGGTTTCGTAGGGGCGGTCATCTCCGGAGGGGCTGGCATCGTCTGCTTGACGAGCCAGCCTAGGCCGGCCCGGCGGGCCACCACGGTGAGCCGGTCGCCGCCTTGGACCCGGTACGCCGTCTGGGGGCTCCAGATCGGCCGCGGCTCACCAAACTTGTGCAGCGCGATCACCCGTACCGCGTCGGGGCGGGTCGCCTGGCCGATCACCTTGCCGTCGAGGGCTGAGCCGTGCGCGACCGGCACCTCGGCGACCAGAAGTGCGTGCCGGTCGACGGGGATGGTGGCGATCACGTCGCGGTTCATCATCGCGGCGGCGAACGAGGGTGCGGCCAGGTACGACACGCTCCGCGAGACCGCGATGTTGAAGGCGCGCTGGATGCGTTTGGCGAGGTCACCGTCGAAGAGGCGCATGACCACGCGCAGGTCGGCCCGGAGCGCGCGCCCGTGGAGCGCGGCCTGCAGGTTGGACACGTCGTCGGTGGACACCACCACGAGGGCCTGGCAGGTCTCGACCGAGGCGGAACGCAGTACCTCCTCCTGGGCCACGTCGCCGACGATCAGCGGGATCTCCAGTTGACGCGCCACGGCGGCGCCCCGCGCTTCCGGGTCCTTGTCGATCGCAACCACCTCGACACCGAGGTCGTTGAGCTGCCGGATCACCCGGGTGCCGACGTTGCCGAGGCCCACCACGACGACGTGGTCGAGGCGCGGGGTACGCAACCGGCCGACGTTGAGCGCCAGGCGGGTGTTCACGACGGCCTCGACGACGGCGGCGGTGATCAGCGGTATCAGCGCCAGCCCAGCCACGGTGAGGATCACCTGCATGACCTGTACGCCCCAGCCGGTATCCAGCTCGACGTCGGAGCCGGTGATCGTGGTGAGGAGGACGAAGTAGAGCGCCTTCCACAGCTCCAGGTCCTGCGTGCGGGCGAGCAGCGTGCCGAAGATCGCCACGACGGCCAGTACCGCGATCGTGGCGACACCGGTCTTCCGGTTCACGAACGCGCGCAGGCCACGTACGACGGCGGCTACCGGCCGACGGCGGCGGCGTTGCCGTGCCAGCTTGCGCGCGGCGAGCACGGTGCCCGACGGCTGGCCGGTGGCTTCGGCCAGTACCAGGTCAGCGTCGCCCGGATTGGCCGGCAGCACCCGGGGATTGTTGCGTTGCCGGGTATCGGCGAGGCCACACACGACGGTGTCAGCGCGTACGTCTTCGCGCCTTGCCACGTACAGGGTGCGGCCCGCGTGCCGGAAATGCGTCGGTGCCGGCTCACCCAGCGCCGCCGCCACGAACGCGGGCGCGGCCATCGCCGAGTCGGACATCACCTCGCAGTCGGCGAAGAGCCGCTTCACGCCGCTACCCAGCCGGCTGCTGAAGATGCGCATGACCAGCCGTATCCGTGGCTCCACCGCCTGTGCGCAAAGGGCGGCGTGGATGTTGCCCACGTCGTCCTGGTGCACGAGAGCGAGGCATTCGGCACCGGCGAGCCCGGCCGCGCGGAACGTCTCCTCGGTGAGCCGGTCGGCCCGGATGATCTGGATTCCCTTGATGCGCGCGAGGTCGGCCACTTCGGAGCGCCGCTTGTTGGGCACGATGACCGTCACCCAACCGGCGGACGCCGACACCAGCTCTTTCACCAACCGGTAGGTCAGCGCGTCGTTTCCACAGACGACGTAGTGGGGACGCGTTTCGCCGTTGGGGCGCAAGCGTGCGGCGACCGCGCGTCGGGCCCTGTTTCGCCACGGGTCCACCGACATGACCGGGATGGTAGCCAGCGCGATCAACGATCATGAAGTTCGACGGAGCCAGGAACGGTTTTGGACAAGCGTCGTTGACCACTTTGGCGTACTTAGCACCTATTGCGCGGTGCTACCGGTAAGCACCTGAATGGATGGACATGAACAAGTGGTTCTATCGCGCAGTCGGGACGGTCGGCGTCGCCGGCGGCTTCCTGCTGCTCGGCGGCGGCGCGGCCCAGGCGGAGGACGTCGACGCCACCCCGGCAACGGACCCGTTGGAGCTGCAGGGCCTGCTCGACGACTTCTTCACCCCCAACGGGGGCCAGATCTCGCAGGTCGCCCTTGGGCCCAACGCCCCGGCCGCCTCGCCCGACATCATGATGCGGGGCCAGCTCTCTAACCTGAAGGGCGACGTCGCGCCGACTCGCGACCTCGGCTTCCTCGGCTCGGCGCCGTCGTCGCCGACCGCCGCCATCAACCCGTCGCTTCTCGGCACCGCCTCGCTCGACAACGAGGCCGGGCTGACCGAGAAGCCGCAGCTCATCTCGACGCTGCCGGTCGCTGGCACCTTCACCGACACCATCGGCGCGGGCCGTGCGGTCGACGCGCTCGGCGTGGCCGGTACGACCCAGTCGATCCTCAACGGCGGCAACGGCATCAGCGCCAACGCCGGCGACGTGCACAACCTCGTGCCCGCTACGTCCGATGTGGACGCATCGCGGGCCGGCGCGGCCCTGCCCGCCGCGCTCGGCGTCATGCCCGCCGACGCGATCCCCACCGTGGCCACGCACAAGGCCGCGAAGGGCAACGCGAACGGCTTCGCCAAGTCGACCAGCGGGCAGGCATCGAACATGGTGCCGGCGCTCATCGGTGACGCGATGGTCGCGCAGAGCCCCGAGCTGTTCCAGCCCGAGGCGCTGCCTCCGGTGGCCACGCTGCCGCTGGTCGGCGACCTGAACCTCAAGGGCGTCCCCGGTGCGGCCGACAACCCGACGAACGACATCCCCGTCGTGAGCGCGCTCGGCTCGCTCGGCCTGCCCGGCATGGGTGGCGCCACCACGCTGCCGGCCGACGACGACAGCAGCCAGACCCGCACCAAGCGGCACAGCACCACCGACCGCCCGGTCGCGGGTGAAGACGCCGACTACGCCGAGGCAGCCAGCGTCGGCCTGCCGCTCATCGGCGACATCAGCAACCTGACCACCATCCTGCCGACCAACGGCACGCTGGCGGGCATGCCCGGCATGAAGCACATGGACATCTGAGCAACCCGATACAAACCGGTGGCGGGGCTTCGGCCCCGCCACCGGCCTTTTCCCCCGCACGCGCTCCCCGCCCGCGACGGCGTGTCGCCGCGCCCAGCACGCCGATCAAGGGCAAACGCACACGGTTCGATCTCAAAACCGCGTGCATACGCCCTTGATCCATGCGATCGCCCTTGATCGGCGACCGGACGGCACGCGGTCACACTTGGCTCGGGCTTCACGCCGGTGCGCCGGCGGGGGATGCCGCATGTTCGGGGATTTAGCGCCGTCCGACCAGGCTTGAGGCAGCAATATCCCCGAAGTCGTCCCCACGCCGACCCTGAGGCGAGCTACCGCGACGTTCGACGTGGGCCATGCCGTTGCTCCCGCGGCCTCACCCTCCGCGTATCCACGACCCGCGCGGTGCGGGGTCGAGGTTTGGGCGCGCGGACCCGGCAGCGGGGGCCGGGGATTTCGGCGAGCCCTGGCGAGCCGCCGGCCGCCGCGGTGCCCGCGGGAGCAAACGGTCCGCGACTGGCGCGGACCGGGGCACTAAATGGAGTGGAGCCCCCGGCCGGACTCGAACCGGCGACCCTCCGCTTACAAGCAGGAAACGCTGTGAGCGTCGTTGCTTTGCTGGTCTTACGCTAGCGCGCCGCATCCTCAAACGCGTTAAGCGGATTCTCCCTGAACGCCCTTGTCAGGCGCCCTTCTGGGTCGATGCTAGATAGCGGACTTGCTTTTCTATGTCGCGATAAGCGGCGAGCACTTCCACCTTGTGGTGATCATCGCGGTCCAGCTCCAAGATCATGTCGATTGGGTTGCCACCGGAACGAATGATCCAAACGAGATCCACCTTGACCGCTGGATCGCGATCTACACCCAGCGCCATGTCGATCATGAGGCCAGGCGCCCACGGCTCAAGCCAGACGCGTCGTCCCCCGATTGGCTCGTCGCCAGTAGCGACGAAGTGCTCGATTGCCCCGGTAGACCAGCCAAACGCTCGCTCTATCCCTGCGTACGTGTTAAGGCGAACCGCCTCGCCCGCCTCCACCTTGCCCCACGTCACCGGGCTCATAGGCGCACGCTCGGCCATCGCCTCCTGGCTTTGCCTGCCGCGTGACCGCCGTACCAGGTCGGCGACTGCCGAGCGCTCCTTAGGCGTCAATTGCCTAGGCACTCTGCCTCCTCCCTCGCCAACTTGGGGTGATTGACCCACAGCCCTCCCCAGCATGACAGGAACCTGTAGGAAACCGAAGAGGCCAGCCCCCATGCGGACATGAATCTGTCGCCGTGAATCTAAACGGACACTCACTCATTCCAGCTCAGGGCACAGTTCTGTGGTTCCTGTAGATTCCTGTTGACAGTCGATCCACAGTTTCCTACAGTTTCCCTCATGTCACAGCGCAAGTCTCGCGCCGAGGCGTTCATCAAGATCAACGGTGACGCGCTCCGCGAAGTCCGACTCGACCGCGGGCTCTCCACCGTTCAGGTGGCCGCCCGTGTCGGGGTCGGCAAGGCGTACATCTCGAAGCTGGAACGCGGCATCTCGCCGCGATGCAGCGCGCAGGTGCACGCAGCCCTCGTGCGGGTGCTCCAGCCTGCCGACCGGCGCGCCTTCCGCGCTGACGGCCAGAAAGTGGCCGCCTGATGGCCGCCGGACAGGGCTTCGCGTCCATGCCCGAGTCGCAGCACCGGCTCGCGTCCGCCATCGGCTCACTCACCCGCTGGTCGCGCGTCAACAGCCGCGACGCCCGCACCGCCGCGCTCGCCCCGGCGCGAGCCGCGATGCGGAGGCGCTGGGAGGCCGAGGCCGACCCGGACGGCGTGCTGTCGCCGAACGAGCTGGAGGCCGCCGTCAAGCGGCTCCAGGCCGCGCACATGAGGCGGATGGCGCTCGCATCGGCCAAGAAGCGCGCCGCGAAACCGGCGGCGTAGACCCCGGCCCTGCCGCCGCCCCGCTCGGCAGGCGGCCGGGCCGGCCACCAAAAAAACCAGCGCCCCCGGACAAGGTTCGCGGCCAGTCGGAGGCGCCAGACACCAGGGAGGGTACCAATGCCCGAGACCAACACGCCGGACCCGAGGTTCCAGACCGGCTTCGACTACTACGCCGGCGTTGCCAAGAACCTGCACGACATCGCCGACCGCCTCGCCGCCCTGGCCGATCTCGCGACCGACGGTCAGATGCCGCCGCGCCTGAACATCGCCCACATCTTCATCCAGGTCAGCGGCAACGCCGAGGCCGCCGACCGCACCAAGCCGGTCGTCGACATCCTCGCCAACCTCTTCGAGGCGCAAGCCAAGACCGAGAGCAGCACCCACGTCTCGGAGTACAAGGCGCGGACCCGGATCGGCAACATCTCGGTCACTGTCGATACCTCGGTGCCGCGCCCCGAGACGAAGCGGGATACCACGGCCCGGCTGCGGGCGGAGAACGACCGGTTGCGTGCGGAGGTCGAGAGGCTCCGCGCGGCCGAGGAGCCGGCGCCGCAACGCGAGCCGGCCCTCGTCGAGATGGTCGACAAGATCGACGGCCACGCCGACGCGAAGACCATCACCCGGTACACCGGCGGTGCCCGATGAGCGACGCGGACATCTACCTCGCCGGCCTGATCGCCATGACCGTGTGGTCGATCGTCGTCCTGTTCATCGCGCTCCACCTGGCTCGCCAGCGCGACCTCGCCCGGCGCCGCTACGCCACGATGCTCGCCCTGCACGGCCGGCAGCGCGTCTGGATCGCCCGGCAACGGGAGCAGATCGCCGGCTACCAGGGCGAACTGGACGCGCTCGTCGAGGCGACCCGGCCGACGCCGGTACCCGAGGACCTGGAGACCGCCGTCCGGCGCGACCTCGACGCGCTCCCAGTGGCCGACGAGCCGGCCATTGAGCCGCCGGTCGTCGACGAGCCGCAGCAGCCCGCGCCGGAACCGCCGGGGCCGCACGGCATGGCCATCTACCCGCGCCGCACCAAGCCCAAGGAGCAGTGACGATGCCGACCACCGAGATCACCCTCGCCCTGGCCCTCACCTGCGGCGGCATCCTCGTCGCGATCGCCGGGATGCTCCGCCCCGAGCCGCTCATCGTCCACCGGGGCGGCGCCACGATCGGCTGGTCCCCGGCCGCCGACCTCGCGGAGGTCGCGGCGGCCGCCGCCGAACGCCCGGCCGACCTCGACGGCGACTACAGCCCGCACCACCTGCGCATGCACCTCGCGGCCAAACACGGCCTGCCCGAGGCCCTGGACTGGGACGACGAGTACGCCGAGAACGTCCACCGCGCCGAGCACCAGCGGCCGGAGGTCCAGGCGCGGCACAGCATCCTTGAGCTTGGCTGGACGCCCAGCGCCGTCGACCGGGCCCGCCGCTCGCTCGACGAGGCCGACGACCGGCGTGTCGTCGCCGGCGGCTGGCGCGACCTGATCCAGCCGCCCGCCGTGGACGACCTGGCTGCCTCGATCGTCGAGGCGCACGTCGCCACGGTGCACCCAGGCGAGCCCTGCACCGATGTGGACGGCCGCTGTGTGGCGGTTACCGGCCCTGATCTGGCGGTCCTGACCGAAGCCGCGGCCGCCGTGCCGCCGATCGTGCGGGGCAGGTACCGCGGGCATCACCGCGAGGACACCGTCGAACTGCACGTGGTGCCGGACGGGTGGATGCCACCGGTCGGTGCCCGCCGCCTCGCCGCGATCCTCGGTGACACCCAGGCCGGTGCCTGATGACCGACTTCTCCGTCCCGCGGACGTTCACGATCCCGCTCGCGCCGTGCGGCGAGGTCTTCGCCGGCGAGGACTGCGGCTGCGGCCGCACCGCCGAGGAGGTCGCCGCTGAGGTGGCCGCCTACGAGGCGTGGCTCGCTGCCCAGCCCGTCACGACCAGCCCGGAGGCAACCCGATGACCATGCCCAACTTCACCTTCGTCGAGGCCACCAAGAAGGAAGCCAAGGCCCGGATCGCCCTCGACGGCATCTCCGGCAGCGGCAAGACCTGGACCGCGCTGACCATCGCGTCGGCGCTCGGCACCCAGATCGGCGTGATCGACACCGAGCACCGCTCTGCATCGAAGTACGCCCACATCTTCAAGTTCCGCCACCTGCCGCTGGACAGCTACGACCCCCGCTTCCTGATCGCCGCCCTCGCTGCCGCCGGCGACCAGGGCATCGACGTCGCCATCATCGATAGCCTCTCGCACTTCTGGATGGGCACCGACGGCATGTTGGAGCAGGTCGACCGCGCGGGGAAGCGCGACGGCGGCCACGGCATGTCTGGCTGGAAGGCCATGCGCCCGGTCGAGCGCCAGATGATCGAGGCCATGCTGGCCTTCCCCGGCCACATCATCGCCACCCTTCGCGTCAAGAACGACTGGGTCGAGGGCGAGGGCCGCAACGGCAAGCGGCAGATGGTCAAGGTCGGCACGAAGGCCGAGCAGCGCGAGGGCCTCGAGTACGAGTTCGACGTCGTCGGCACCCTCGACGACTCCAACACCCTCGTCGTCAGCAAGTCCCGGTGCCCGCAGCTCTCGGGCGCGGTCATCCAGAAGCCGGGCCTGGACTTCGGCCACACGATCCGTGAGTGGTTGGAGGAGGGCGAAGCCGGCGGCCCGACCGTCGCGGAGTTCCGGGCCCGCGCACTGGCCGACGGCGCGACGCGCACCGAGCTGCTCGCTCTGCACACCGAGGCCCGTGCGGCTGGCTTGCTGGCCGCACCGGTGCTGGACGCGGCCGGCGCGGCGGTGTCGCTGGGCGAGCTGATCGTCCACCTCGGCAGGCAGGCCACCCCGCCGGCCGCTGCCCCGCCGGAATCCGCCGCGTCGACGCCGGTCGAGCCTAGCCAGCAGGCCGGGGACGACGCCGCCACGGAGCGAGTCGCGCCGAGGGTCGGTCCGGACCCGCTCAAGCTGCGGGACTGGGCGCTGGACTCAACGCGAACCGCAGTGAGCGTTCGCGCGGCCGCCGACAAGTTGCGAGCCGACCACCCGGCGGTCGCCGACATTGAGGTGACCAACGAGGTCGGCGACCCGGAGAAGATCGGCGCGCTGCTGGACCGGCGCGCGGCCGAGCTGGAGCCCAAGCCGGCCGCCGTGGCGCAGCCCAGCCAGAAGGACATCGACCGCCGCCAGAAGCGCATGTTCGCCCTGTTCAACGAGCTGGGGTACAGCGGCGAGGGTCAGCGCGAGAACCGCCTGCGGATCTACTCCAAGGTCCTCGACCGCGAGGTCCGCTCCACCAAGGAGCTGGAGCTGGCCGACATCGAGCGCGTGATCACGGCGCTGGAGGACCGGCAGCAGCGTACGCAGCAGCGTGAGGCGGTGCCGGCGTGAACCGTCCGAAGCACCCGCCCACAGGCGAGCAGCGGGCCGTGATCGACGACTTCCGCGATGGGGAGTCCCTCGTGGTGGTCGCCGTCGCCGGCGCTGGCAAGACCACCACGCTCCGGTTGGCGGCCGAGGAGGACCAGGCCGCCAACCCGGGCCGACGGGGCCTGTACGTGGCGTACAACGCACCGCTGGCAAAGGAGGCCCGCGGCGCGTTCCCCGCCTCCGTCGACTGCCGCACCGCCCACAGCCTGGCGTTCGCCACCCACGGCCGGGACCTCGCGCACCGGATCGGCGCCCCGCGTATGACGGGCAAGCAGGCGGCCGAGGTCATGTTCGCCGGCGGTCGGTACCGCGAGACCAAGGTGCTCAACGGCCCGGTCGAGGTGGCCGCCGACGTGATCCTCACCCCGGGCCAGATGGCCCGGCTGGCGCTGGACACGGTGGAACGTTACTGCCAGTCGGACGCCGACCAGATCGGCCCCCAGCACGTGCCGGCCGTCAACGGGATCGACGGCCGGCACGCCCGCGATGCATTCACCAGCCTCGTCGTACCGATCGCCGAGCTGGCCTGGAAGGACCTGACGCACCCGCGTGGCCGGCTCCGCTTCCAGCCGGACATCTACCTCAAGATGTGGGCCCTTTCCAAGCCGCGGATCAGCTCCGACTTCATCCTGTTCGACGAGGCCCAGGACGCCAACCCGGTCCTTTCCGCAGTGCTGCGCGCCCAAGCCCACACCCAGCTCGTAGCGGTCGGCGATCCGTACCAGCAGCTCTACGCGTGGCGCGGCGCCGTTGACGCGCTCGCGACGTGGCCCGCCGACCGTCGGCTCACTCTCGCCCAGAGCTTCCGCTTCGGCCCGGCCGTGGCCGAGCGTGCGAACGAGTGGCTGCGGCTGCTCGGCGCCGAGCAGCGCGTCATTGGCTTCGACCGCATCGCCTCCACCGTGGCGCCCCTCGACCAGGCCGACGCGCTCCTGTGCCGGTCCAACGCCGGCGCCATGGCCCGCGTGATGGACCACGTCGAGGCCGGCCGCAAGGTCCACCTGGTCGGCGGCGCATCGGAGATCAAGAGGTTTGCCCAGGCCGCCCTGCGGCTGATGGACGGCAAGCGGGCCGACCACCCCGAATTGGTTGCCTTCGACTCCTGGGAGGCGGTGCGCGAGTACGCCGCCCTCGACGACGGCGCCCAGCTCGCCACGATCGTCAAGCTGATCGACGACCACGGCCCCGACAAGATCGTCAAGGTTGCCGACAGCCTCGCCTCCGAGACGGGTGCAGAGGTCACCGTCTCCACAGCGCACAAGTCTAAGGGCCGCCAGTGGGGCACCGTTCAGGTCGCGCCGGACTTCAAGGAGCCGTTCCCCCGGCCGTGGCCAGACCGGGACAGCGGCCGCTACGCCCTCGTGCTGGACGCGGCCGAGCTGATGCTCCTGTACGTCACCGTCACCCGCGCCGTCGACATCCTGGACGACTTCTCGACCCGCTGGGTGGAGCGGCTCCACGACCACGGCGTCCCCGTAGTGGTGCGCGGCGCACCCGGCCACGGTATCGAGCGGCAGCGGATCGTCGCGAAGGTGCACCCGCCTGCCGCGATCATGCCCGACGTCGACGACAGCGCTCTGTACCGGGTAGACCCGGACCCCTCCGACCAGGCCGGGCCGTTCGGCGCTGGCCCGGCCAAGGCAGAGCCGCCCGGCCCGGCACTGGCCGAGCTAATCCGCGAGGCGCACGGCTTGGCCTCCCTCACCGACCTGTGCGGCGACCTGGTCGACGAGCTGTACGAGTTGGCTGACCTGGACGAGCCCGGCGACCTGCCACCGCTGCCGGCGCCCGAGCCGGAACGCGCGTACCCGGAGCCGCTCGCGCCCGGCGAGTACCCGGCCTGGATGACCACCAAGCAGCGCGCGCTGGTGACCCATGGCTGACATCGTCGAATTCCCTGGGGTCGGCCCGGCACCGGCCCCAGGCCCGGCCGACTTGGACGCCATCGGCGACCGGTACACCGCGTTGTGCGAGGCCCGGGAGCGCGACGAGACCCTCACGGTTCGGCTCCTGGCCCTCGCCGTCGCGGAGGACGTGCCCGTCCTGCGGGACGAAGTCGGCCGCGTGGCCCGGGAGCGCGACGCTCTGGCTGCGGACATCGCCCACCTTCGCGGCCAGCTTGCCAGCGTACGGCGCGACCTGGCCCACGAGGTCCGCAACGTCGTCGACCTGATGGAGATCCGTCCGGTTGACGGCTGCCGCCACATCAGCCCGGTCGACGGCCTGTGCGCCCACCCGGCCGCGATGACGCCGGAGTGCGGCCCTGGCGTGGACTGCCCCGAGCTGGCCCGCCTGCTCCAGCTGGGCGGCTACGGAGACGGCCATGGGTGACCCGCTCAAGCCGGCCAAGGTCGCCATGGGTCTCGAGGTCTGGGCCATTGGTACCGCCCGCGAGCTGGAGTGGCTCCAGGCCGCGCTGGCCGGCATCGGCGTCGTCGTGGTGCCGACGAACGACGCCGGCCGGCCCACGCCGACCACGTCGACGCCGCTGGGCGGGGCTGACAAGGGACGGTCGCGGATCTACCACCGCGTGCACGTCCGGGAGCGTGCGTCATGACGAAGGGCCGCGGCTGTGAGGGCAAGCAGGCCCAGCCCACCCGCAAGGCCGCCCTCGCACAGATCACCAGCCTCGTACGCCGCCGCGGGGCCCTCAGGTCCCGGTACCAGGTGTACCAGTGCCGGCACTGCGGTGCCTGGCACATCGGCCACGGTCCCCGGGGCAAGCGATGAGCCGCCGCCGGCCCCCGGTGACGCCGGTCTTCGCGTCGGTGTGCATCTACCAGCCAGACCCAGACGCACCGCCCGACGCCGACGGCGACCAGCCGTGCACCTGCCACATGCCGCACAAGCACCCGCGCCACCGGCTCCCGCCCGCGCCCGACGTGCCCGACCGGCTCGGAGAACGCGAGGACGACCGGTGAGCGGAGCCTTCGCACTGCGCTGCGTCTGGCCCATCATCGACCAGACCTTCCACCGCTCCGAGCTGATCGCGGAGGCCGCCGACCTGCTACCGGCGTACGCCGCCGAGGCCGGGGCCATCATCGCCGGCCCGGTCGAGGAGTGGGACATCCACGACGCCGCCCAGGAGCCCGGCTGGGAGGCGTACCCAGGGCCGGTGCTGGTCGCCGTCATGCCGGCCCGCCCTGGCCCGGTCGCGCTGGCCAGGGTCGCCCTCGATGACGACGAGGTCCGCCGGCTCCACGCCCAGGGCCTGAGCGACGCCGCGATCGGCGCGCAGCTCGGCGGCGTGCCTGGGTGGCGAATCAACACCGCACGCCGCCGTCTCGGCCTGGCCGCCAACTTCCCACCCGTTGGCCGCCCCCGTGCCGCCGCCGCCAGGGCGTCGCCGCCGGCCGCCGCGTAGTGGGGCCGACCCACATCCCTCACAAGATCGACACAGAAACAGGAGCCACGGGGTGACCGACGACAGCGCCACCGTCCGCGACTGGACCGACGTCCTGGCGCGAGTCCGGTTCGGCACCGTCAAGGTGGCCGGCAAGAACATCACCGGCGCCACCATCAAAGCCGTCGCCGCACGCTGCGCCGCCTACGCCGACGCCGACGGCACCCGCGTCCGCCCCGGCCTCGCCCGCCTCGCCGTCGACCTGGAGCTCCACTTCGGCTCCGTCAAGCGCGCCGTGCAGCACCTGGCACGACTCGGCCTGCTCCGCCTCGTCCGCCCCGGCGCACGCCCCGGGCACGCCGACGAGTACCGCCTCGCCCTGCCCGTCGACCTCCTCGACCGGATCGACGTGTGGACGCCCGCACGGCACCGCCTGGAGGTCGAGCGCATCCGCGACGCGAACCGCGGCCGCTACCCCGGCCGTCGCGACCCAACGCCCGGACAGGGTGACCTGCTGGTCCCAGAGGGACCCGCAGAAGAGGCAGACCTGCTGGTGCCAGAAGGACCAGCAGCCCTCAAACCTGCTGGTCCTTCTGGGACTGACATCGGGGCACCTGCTGGTCCCTGTGGGACTGACCTGCTGGTCCCACAGGGACCAGCCACCCACCACGGACCTAGACACAACCCCGACCAGCCAAACCACCACAGGGTTTCCACGGCCGCATCAGCGTCCGCGCGCGACGACTTCCCCCAAGATCCATCTCCCGTCGCAGAACAGGCCGAGCAGACCCCCACGCACTGCCCCGACCACCCCGGCCTCGCCGCCGGCCGCCGCCCCGACGGCAAGCCCGCATGCCCCCTCTGCCGCCGCGGAGCACCACCCACCCCAGCACCCCACGACCGAACCGACGACGACCCCGAGGCCGACGAGATCCGCGCCCAAGTCCGCCGCGCACACCTCGCCCTCCTCCAGCCCAGGAGCGCCTGATGATCGGCACGATCTACCTCCTCCACTTCGACCGCCCATACCGCCACGCCCGCCACTACCTCGGCTGGGCCCGCGACCTCGACGCCCGCCTCGCCCACCACGCCGCAGGCACAGGCGCCCGCCTCCTCGCCGTCGTAGCCGCCGCAGGCATCACCTGGACCCTCGCCCGCACCTGGACCGGCACCAAGACCCGAGAACGCGCCCTCAAGCGCCAGGGCGGCGCCTCCCGCCGCTGCCCCCTCTGCGGCGTCACCCCACGGACCACCCGATGACCCCCTACCTCACCGCCCGCGAGCGCGCCGCCCGGCAGTCCGCACAGACCGCGATCGCCCGCGCCCAAGCCCACGTCCACCGACCGTCCACACCAGACCCAGACGAGGAACTGGGCCGCCTCTACCCGTACGTCGACCACACCCGAGCCCGCGAAATCCGAGCCGAACTCGACGCCACCGACGACGACTGGTGGCCAACACCCACACAGGAGCACCCATGACCGACGAACAGCCAGCCACCCTCGCCGACGACCTCCTCGACCGCATCAAGACCGCCGAGGAAGCCCGCGACCAGGCCCTCGCCCGCGTCGAAGCCGAGACCGCACGAGCCGCACGAGCCGACGCCAGGCACCTCACCGCCAGCAACCGCGCAGGCAACTTCGCCGCCGAACGCGACCGCCTCCGGGCCCGCCTGGACAGGCTGATCACCGCTGCCCCGGCAGCCGACCACGCCCACCGCCAGTTGCGCGCCATCCGCGAAGCCCGAGCCCACACCTGCGAACGCGACTGCACCGAAGGCGGCTGCGACTTCGACCTGGCCGGCTTCCTCGACCGCGTAGACGAGATCCTCGCCAACAACCAGGACGACCGCCTCGACCTCGTCTTCGACCGTGACCCCGACTGCGGATGCACGCCACCGTGCGGCCACGGAACCTACCGACTCGCCGGCGGCCCCGGTTCCTCGCGTCGCGCGCAAGACGCCCTGGTGCTGACCTGGGACTGGTGTGAGCAGCCGGACGTCAACCATCTCCATTCGCTGCTCGCCGAGCTGACTGGCGGCCTGGTCCACGTTTACGCACCGGAGACGGGCACAGACGACTGCGCCTGGGTGTTCGCCACCCGTCCGCTGACCGACAAGGAGGCCCGGGATGCGCTGGAGGCCGTCGACGAGCCCTGCTGCACGGGCATCACTGTGCCGCGCTGGGCGGGCAGCGAGCCGCAGGAGCCGGACCACGACCCGGACTGCGCGTTGCGTCCGGTCTCGGCGATCCCGGCCCGCGTAGAGCCGTCGCAGGGGCAGGAGATCCCCGCCGAACAGCTCCAGGCGCTCCTCACCGAGGCAGCCACCCGCTTCACCCCTGACGCCAACCGCCTGCTCGCCACCAGCGGTTACCGCATCGGGTTCGCGGCCGCGCTGGGTTACGAGATCACGGTCGAGGACGGCCGCGTGGGTGCCGGCGACCGCCCAGAGCCGGCCGCGATCGCCCCCGAGGCAGCGGAGGCCGCGCGCAAGATCGCCGACGCGCTCCAGGCCGCCATCGACGAACGCGACACGGCCCGCGCCGACCTCGCCCAGGCGCTCGCACTCCTCGACGGCCGCTACGCCATCCGCCTCACCGTCGGCGGCCCCGGCCTCGACCGCTGGCACGGCGACGCGCTCGTCGGCGCCTTCGCCACGGCCGACACCGCCCGCGAGATCGGCCAGGTCCTGGCCCATGCCCTCGCCGACCATGTCGGTGTCCGTGTCGATGCATCCCTCGTCGAGCTGCCCCGCCAGGTCCGCCGTGGTGGCCCGGTCAGCGCAGGCGGCCCTGTGATCGTCGGGGAGCGGCCGGTCGACCTGATGGACCGCACCGCCCGCTGGCCCACCGGCGGCCACCGTGGCTGAGCGAGCGTGGGTGGTCGAGGTCAACGAAGGCGCCGTCGAGGCGTCCAGTCCGGCCGGCGCCAACTGGTGGTGGAAGTTCCGATCCCGCTTCGAGGGGACCGGCGGCCGGCTCCGCCAGACCAAGCAGCCGTGCGTGATCGGCGGTGTGGTCGAGGTGGCGTGCGACGACAAGGAGCACGCCGAGTCCCTCGCAGCCACGATGGTCAACGTCGGGAAGCTGCCGCGCGGCGCCGTGAAGGTGCGGCGTGCCGCGCCTGCTAAGGCCACTCGATGATCCGGGTCGCCGTAGCGGTGGGGGCGGCCGTCGCCGTCCTCATCGCCCTGGTCCTCGCCTACGCCGCCACCGCCGAGGCCCGCTTCGACCCCGCTAGCGCGATCCTGCTCGCCCTGGCCGTCGTGTGGATCGGCCAGGTCCTCGTCGCACTCTCCCGCCGCATCCGCTGACGGAGGCCCCAATGCCCGCGATGCCCAACGACCTCGTCTCCGCCCGCAGGTGGCCACCGGTCGCCGGACGCCGCGATCTGGCCTGCAACCCGGACAACGCGAGCGCCTTCTACTCGCCGGACAGCCGCGGTTTCTCCGACTACAGCCGCGCCCTCGCCCTCTGCTGGCGTTGCCCCGCACGCCGCCCCTGCCTCGCCTGGGCCCTGGACACGGAGCAGCGGCACGGCGTCTGGGGCGGTACCACGCCGACCGATCGCGCCGCGATGCTCACGGATCGCGCTGCGCTCGCCGACCTCGCCCGGGAGTAGCCGATGCACCCGCACCAGCTCCACGCCACCACCGTCGCCTGCTCCCTGCACGCCGCGCGCCTCGTCCTCGACACCCTCGTCGCCCGCGAGACCGCCCAGAACGTCGCCGACCAGCTACCCGCCGCCTCCGTCCTCCGCTCCACCGTCTGGGGCACCCGCATCACCACCGGCGGCCACGGCGACCCCACCGTCGGCGCGATCGCCACCCTCGACCAGCCGACCCGAACGACCTGGTGGGCCGAGCTGCGCGCACGATCCGATCGGCGCCTGGGCTGGATCGCCGACCGGGCGGCCCCAGGCCCCGGGGACCTGCTGCACCGCATCGCCGCCCGCATCCCCGCGCTCCCTGCCGGCGCCGCAGCTGTCGTGGCCCAGCACCTGCGCGACGAGGACGCCTGGCTCCGCGACGCCCTGGCCCTGCCCGTCGACGAGGGGCTGCTGCTGCCGCGTGTCGAGTGCCCGGCCTGCCAGGAGCGGCTGGTCTACCGCGCGCCGGGGGACGTGCTGGTGTGCCGGGCGCAGGCCTGCCGCTGTCGGGGCGAGGGCTGCGGGTGCGGGATGTCTGCGCTGGTGGAGGGCCTGGTCCACGTGTGGCCGGCGCTGATGTGACTCAGGTCACCCTTGAGGACTTGTCACCTTAGTGGGGACGTGTCATACTAGTGGGGACGGCAAGACAGGAACCCACGAAGGAGCCCCAGATGACCACCACCGCCCAGACCGAGATCCACTACCGCAACCTCGGCACCGGCCAGATCAAGACCCTGACCGTGCCCACCAGCCAGGCCGAGGACGCGATCGACATGATCCGCAACTCCGACACCCTGGAGTACTGCTCCGCCTACCCGGTCGAGAACTGAGCGCCCCTGGTGGGGCCCGCCACGGCGGGCCTCGCCAAGGCCGCTCAGCCCAGCCCATCGACCCACCAGAAGGAGCACGATGACCACCACCGACGCGCCCGAGAAGATGCTCGCCCGTATCCGCGCCCTGCTCACCAAGGCCGAAGACCCGGCCGCCACACCGGAAGAGGCCGAGACCTACACCGCCAAGGCCGCCGAGCTGATGGCCAAGTACGGCGTCGACCGCGCCATGCTCGCCGCCGCCGACCCCACCAGCGACACCCCCGGCGACCGGATCATCACCGTCCAGGCGCCGTACGCGCTGGACAAGCAGCGCCTGCTGTCCCAGGTCGGCATGGCGCTGGGCTGCAAGACCGTCCTCAAGCGCGGCTGGGACGGCCGCTACTCGGTTCACCTGTTCGGCTACGCCAGCGACCTGGAGCGCGTCGACATGCTGTTCACGTCGCTGCTGCTCCAGGCGGTCAACGGCATGACGCAGACGTGGGTGCCCTACGGGGAGAGCGCGGCCGCGTTCCGCCGCTCCTGGCTCGCCGGCTTCGCCGCCATGATCGCCCGGCGACTCCAGCAGGCCGAGCAGCGCGCCGCCGCGAACGCCGCCCAGGAGCGCGAGCAGACCGGCACCGGCGGCCCGTCCGTGGCCCTGGTCCTCGCCGACCGCGCCACGGTCGTCCAGCGCAAGCTGGAGGAGGCGTACCCGAAGCTCGGCAAGGCCCGCCACCGGAAGCTGTCCGGCAGCGGCTACCGCGATGGCGTCGAGGCCGGCCGCCGCGCCGACCTCGGTGGTCCTCGCGTCGGGAACGGTCGTCGCGCTGCCCTCGGTGGCTGACGACACCATGCGCACCGCCCGGCCGCCACCACGGCCGGGCTTGCGCCGTCTCTGGAAGGATGCCGCCATGCCCGCCGACCCGAAGCTGCTCCAGGCCCTCACCGACGCGCACGCCGACCGCCTCGCCGCCACCCGGCGCGAGTTGGAGGCTGTCGCCGCCCTCCGCAACGCCGGCGCCACGTGGCAGGAGATCGCGGACGCGGTCGGTCTGAAGACCCGGCAGCAGGCCGAGAAGAAGTACGGGCGCGTCCTCGTCCAGGAGCAGTCCGCCCGGTGGAGCGTCGCGCCCGACGCCGCGGAGAGCCTCCGACTCGGCTAGTTGATCTTGATCAAGCGCGCACCATAATGCGCCTTTTGATGCATAAGCACTCAGCCTGTGTGAGCGCACCGTGAGTAAAGACCTCGACCCACACGCCAAGCTAGACACATGACCACGCCAGCTCTTGAGCCCACCGGCCGGGACGATGCCGTCGACCGGCTCACCCTCGCCGCCGCCCGCCTCCTCGCCACCGCGACGCACCGCCCCACCGAGGTCACCGTCAGCCTCCGACAGCTGGACGGCCTCGCCGTCGCGGTCGAGCAGCTCGCGCCCGGCCTGGTCGACCGCGTCCAGCACGGGGCGCAGCTACCCTGACCGCATGAGCTACCAGGTCATCGCCAATACCACCTGGACCCTTCTCCGCGGCACCGACATCCAGGTCCTTCACGCCGAGGGCCACAACGTGCCTGTCGACGGCGACGAGGTCCTCATGGCCCTGGCCAAGAGACGGCTCGACAACCCGGATGCCAGCGAGGTGTCGGTGCCGACGTCGAGCGGCACGACCGTGACCCTCCACACCCGCACGGTGCCGACATGATCACTGTGGACGGCCGGCGATACGGCACCCGCGACGAGATCGCCCAGGCGCTCGGCCCCGACGTCACCGCGGACATGGTGCGCAACTGGGCCCGTCGCGACGGCCTCCCCAGCCACCTCGCCGGCGGCGTGGCGTACCACCCACTCGACGAGGCCGCCGCGATCGAGGCCCGGAAGCGACTCGCGACACGCGGGCGGCCGCGGCGAGTTGACGTTGGCGGGACGCTGGCCGCATGATTTGACCACCCACGGCGACTAGGTGGGGTGTGTCCAGCGCCGAGCACGGCGGCGATCACCGCGTGCGAAGACCAACGTACGTGCAGCCCGGTTGAGCACCCAGCTCCCGGGCTGTCGTCGTTCCTAGGACTCCCATTTTGATGATCGAGGGGTGCGCGGCTGGGAGAACCCCCGCCCTACGGGGCCTGTGGGTTCGGGGCTGCCACCACGTACGGGCCTGAACGGTGGCCCGCGCACCCCTCACCCCTTCCAGAGAAGGAGCGGCTCATGCTGCCCACCATCGGCCGGATCGTCCACTACACGCTCAGCGAGCAGGACGCCGAAGCCATCAACCGCCGCCGCGAGGACTTCGCCGAGGCACCCGCCACGAACACCGGCTTCGTCGGCCACGTCGGCAACCCTGCCTCCACCGGCGACATCTACCCGGCCATGGTCGTGAACACCTTCGGCGGCACGGCCGCCAACCTCCAGGTCTTTCTGGACGGCAATGACACCTACTGGGCCACGTCGCGGGTCGAGGGCGCCGATCAGGGAACCTGGGCCTGACCGCCTCGGGTCTGATTAGGACGGTGCGGGGTAGCGCAGCGGCAGCGCGCCGGGCTCATAACCCGAGAGGACGCCGGTTCGAGTCCGGCCCCCGCCACGACGCCAGGGGATCCCACGGTGGCCGGCGAGACTGGCTTGGGTAGCAGGTTCGAGTCCTGCCCGCCGGCCACCACAAAGCAGCGCGCAAGGCGCGTCGCCGCATAGCCAGGCTGGCCAAGGGCCGGCGGAGGTGCCCCATGGCCAGCAGCAACCGACGGCCGGTCAACGAAGACGACGAACGGCTCGTCGCCGAGCTCCACGCCGAAGGGCTGTCCCGCAACGAGATCGCCCGCCGCATCCACCGCTCCGGCCGCACCGTCTCCCGCATCGCCGACAAGCTCAACCTGTCGTTCGAGCGCGGCGACCAGGTCCGCGAGGCCACCCAGGCCCGCAAGGCCGACGCCCGCGCCAAGCGGGCCGCGCTCGCCGTCAGCCTGCTCGACGACGCCGAGCGGCTCCGGCAACAGCTCTTCGCGGCGTGCATGGTCTACAACTTCGGCGGCAAGGACAACACCTTCGAGCAGGCACTGATCAACGAGCCCAGCTTCCGCGACAAGCGGGACCTGATGGGCGCGATCGGCACCGCGATTGACAAGGCTGTCCGCCTCGACGAGTACGATGCCGACCCCGGCATCGACGCCGCCAAGTCCATGCTCGGCGCGCTCGCCGCAGGTCTCGGCGCCGCGTACGACCAGCTCAACCAGGCGACCTCTGATGACGATTGACGTCGACGCCGTCACCCGCAACCTCGCCCCGGTGCACGTGCGCTCCATCGTGGAGAGCACGGCCCGGCTGAACATCTGGCAGGGCAGCGTCCGGTCCGGCAAGACGGTCTCCAGCCTGCTCCGCTTCCTGATGGCCGTCGCGACCGCGCCCACCTCGGGGCGCGTGCTGCTGTTCGGGAAGACCCGAGAGTCGGTCAACCGGAACGTGTTCGCGGTGCTCACCGACCCCGCGCTCTTCGGTCCCCTCGCCCGCCTGACGAAGTACAACCCCGGCGCGCCCACCGGCACGATCCTCGGCCGCGAGGTCGACGTCCTGGGCGCCAACGACGCCAAGGCCGAGCCCAAAGTCCGCGGAATGACGCTGTGCCTTGCGTACGGCGACGAGCTGACCACCGTGCCGGAGGCATTCTTCACCCAGGTCCTGGCACGACTCAGCGTGGCAGGCGCACAGCTGTTCGGCACGACCAACCCGGACGCCCCGAACCACTGGCTCCGCAAGAAGTACCTCCTCCGCGGCCGCAACGCCGGCGGCACGGGCGAGATCAACCTCCACAGCTGGCACAGCACCATCGACGACAACCCGCACCTCGACCCGCAGTACGTCGCCGACCTCAAGACCGAGTACGTCGGCCTCTGGTACAAGCGATTCATCGAGGGCCGCTGGGTGCAGGCCGAGGGCGCCGTCTTCGACATGTGGGACGAGGACCAGCACGTCGTGCCTGTCCTGCCAGCGATCCACCGCTGGATCTCGCTGGGCATCGACTACGGCACCCGCAACGCCACCGCTGCCCTGCTCCTGGGTGTCAGCGGCCACGGCGTGCTGTACCTGGCCCGCGAGTGGCGCCACGACCCCGCCACGGCGCGGCGGCAGCTCACCGACCACAAGCTCTCCCAAGAGCTGCGGAAGTGGCTCGGCAACGTCGAGGTCGCGCCAGGGCTGAAGGGCGTAATGCCGGAGTGGCTGGTCGTCGACCCCTCGGCGGCCTCGCTGCGGCTCCAACTGCACGAGGATGGCCTCACGCCGGCGCTCGCCGACAACGCGGTGCTCGACGGCATTCGGCTCATGTCGTCGCTGCTGGGCCGAGGGCTGCTGAAGGTGCACAAGTCGTGCACCGGGTTGATCAACGAGATGCCCGGCTACAGCTGGGACGACAAGGCGGTCGAGCGCGACGGAACGGACGCGCCGATCAAGACGGATGACCACTCGATCGACGCTGCCCGGTACGCGATCAAGACGCCCGAGGTGCTCTGGCGGCCGTTGCTCCGCAGCGCCGTAGAACTCGCCGCTTGATCGACCGTCACAAATGAATGCCGGATTGACCGCATGCTCCTGCCATGCCTGCAAGCAGCAAGATCAAGCGCGTCGTCCTCTGCATCGTCTGCCTTCTTTCGCAGGAGGCCACCCCCCGACCGGTAGAGCACACGCTGCTCCCCACCACGTCGACCACCGTCACCGGCAGCGGCACCGGAATGCCGGACCACCTGATCTGGAAGGGAGGCCAGGCCGTCATGCCGATGCCCACCGAGGGCGCCTGGCCCCCGCCCGCGTACGTGCCCGCTTACGCCAGCTACAGGGACTGGGACGCCTGGTACGTCGGCAACACCGACCGCCTCCGCGACGTCTACAACGGCCGCGGTCTGACCAGCAACAGCCTTCCGCCGTCCCAGCGGGTACGCGCCAGCCAGTACGCCGGCGGACTCGTCGGCACCCTCTCCCGCTGGCTATGGGGCGCACCGCCGCCGCAAGGCCAGCGAGACGGCCGGCTCCACTGCCCACTCCCCGCCGACCTCGCCCGCACCGCCTCCAACCTCATCTTCTCCGAGCCGCCCAAGCTCACCGCGGACGATGTCGAGGTACAAACGCGGCTGGACCAGCTCGTCGACGACGGCCTCAACGCGACGCTCCTGCACGCGGCCGAAGCCAACAGCGTGTTCGGTGACGTGTACCTGCGCCCGGTCATCGACCGGGACATCTACCCCGACCGGGCCTTCCCCGACGTCGTCCACGCCGACGGTGCGCTGCCAACCATCCGCTGGGGTCACCTCATCGAGGTCACGTTCTGGTCGACCATCCTGCAAGAGGGCCAGACGGTCCTACGCCTGCTGGAGCACCACGACGTCGTCGGCGACCCCGGCACCACCCGGGTCGGGCGGATCACCTACGCCCTGTACGAGGGAAGCCCCACCCACCTCGGCCGCGCAGTGCCCTACACCGAGCACCCCGCCACGGCCTACCTCGCCGACCTGGTCGACGCCGAAGGCTCGCAGCCGACCGGCCTCGACCGCCTGGACGTCGTCCGCATCCCCAACGCCGGCCCGCAGCGCCTCTGGCGCACCGCGGCCGGCCTGAAGCACCTCGGCCAGTCCGACTTCGACGGCAACGAGCAGTGGTTCGACAGCGTCGACGAGGGCTGGACGCTGTGGATGCAGGAGCTGCGCCTCGCACGGGCGCGGATCTTGGTGCCGGACTACATGCTCCAGTCGAAGGGGCCCGGCCAAGGGGCCGTCTTCGACGCCGAGCGTGCCGTCTTCACCGCGCTGAACGCCCTCCCGGACGACAAGGGTGGCGGCTCCCCCATCACGATGACCGACTTCCCGATCCGGCACGTGGAGCACAAGGCCACCATCGACGCCCTGGTCGAGGTCGCCCTCCGCCACGCAGGACTGTCCAGCCAGACGCTGGGCGAGGAGGGCGAAGTCGCGGTCACCGCCACCGAGGTCCAAGCCCGCGAGCGTCAAAGCTTCACCACCAGGGGCAACCGGATCACCGGGGCGTGGCGGCCGGGCATCGCGAAGTACCTGGAGCTCCACCTGGCCGTCGAGCGCGCTGCGTTCAGGCGAGGCCCGGAGCCGATCCTGCCGAACGTCGAGTTTGGAGACAGCGTCAGCGAAGCACCCGAGACCGTGGCGCGCACGCTCCAGCTGCTCCACGCCGCCGAGGCGATCTCGGTCGAGACCAAGGTCCGCACCCTGCATCCGGACTGGGACGACACCCAGGTCAAGCAGGAGGTCGATCGGATCAAGGGCGACCAGCCAGCCCCGATCGAGGTTGGTGGGGCGCTGGGCGCGCTGGCCGGCAACGACCCGGACGAGCCGACCGGCGAGGAGGCCCCGCCAGGCGAGGAGTGATCCGTGGCGCTCACCGGCGACCAAATCGAAGAGATCACCCGCTCGGTGGTCGAGCTGTACCAGGGCGCTGAGCGGGCGATCGTCGAGCAGGTCACCCGCCAGCTCGCCGCCGGGATCGACGCAGCAGACTGGGCCGTCAACCGGCTCGGCGCCCTGGCGACCCTGCGGCAGGCTGTCGAGGCCATCCTCGCGGTGGTCCAGGACGAGGCCGCCGAGGCCATTCGGGACAGCCTCGCCGAGGCGTACAGGACGGGCTCAGGGGCCGCGACGACCGGTATCCCCGCCGAGGTGCTGCCCAGGAACCCGGCGGCCGTGCAGGCCGCCTCCGCAGTCGCCGAGACCGGTATCCGGGCGGCCGTGGTGGAGAACCTCGCTGTCGCCCTGGTCCAGGACATCGGCGCCAAGCACAGCAACGTCTTGAGGCACGTGCAGGACGTGTACCGGTCGGTGATCCAGCAGGCGTCTGCGGTCTCCGTCGCCGGCGGGATGACGCGGCGGCAGGCCGCCCAGTGGGCGTACTCGCGGTTCGTCGACCAGGGCATCGCGAGCTTCACGGACGCGGCGGGCAGGCAGTGGCGGCTGTCGTCGTACGTCGAGATGGGCACGCGCACTGTCACCCAGCGCGCCGCGGTGCAGGGCCAGACAGACCGGCTGACCCGGCTGGGCGTCGACACGGTGATCGTCAGCAACAGCCCGCGCGAGTGCCCCAAGTGCCGGCCCTGGGAGGGCAAGGTCCTCTCCATCTCGGGCAGGCTCCGCGGCCGCGTCGAACTCGAGTCCGCGGTCGGCCGGGGCACGGTCACCGTCGACATCGCCGGCAGCGTCGAGGAGGCTAGAGCGGCCGGGTTGCAGCACCCGAACTGCACACACGCGCTCAGGGCCTACATCGCCGGCGCTACCAAGGTCCCGACCGGCGACCTGTCCAACCCCAAGGGGTACGAGGCCAAGCAGCGTCAGCGCGCCATCGAGCGGCATATCCGGCGGTGGAAGGAACGCGAGCTCGCCGCCCTGGACGACGCTGGCAAGGCGACCGCGAAGGCCAAGGTGCGGCAGTGGCAGGGCGCGATGCGCGACCACCTCAAGGCCACCCCAGAGCTGAAGCGACTGCCGTACCGGGAGACGCCGGGGGCTGGCAATCTGCCGCGCCAGCGGCCCCCTGGTGGCGCCGCGCAGCCGGCTACACCGACGCCGCCCAAGCCCACCCCGACGCCCGCGGCCGCGCCCAAGCCGATGCTCGGGGACCGGGTCGCCGGCGGGATCACCGAACGGCGTCAGCTCGGCGGCGGCGTCATGGCCGAAACCGAACTGGTCACCCTCGCCGACGGCACCAAGGCCGTCCGCAAGCGCGCCAAGGACTCCTCCGGCATCCCGGCCGTCGACCAGCAGGACGCCGAGGAGCTGGGCGCCCTGGTCGCCCGCGCCACCGGCGTCCGCGCGCCGGAGATCCACCGGTCCGGCCGCGACGAGGTCTACATGGAATACCTCGACGGCGACGTCTTCGACGAGCTGGACGACGCTGCGGCGAGCGCGCTGATGGCCAGTGACGAAGGCGCACGGCTGGGCCTCGCCGACCTGCTCATGGGCAACGTCGACCGTAACGGCGGCAACCTGCTCGTCAGCGGCGGCCAGATCAGGGCGATCGACCACGGCGCGGCCTTCGCATTCGATGACGAGTACAACGCGCCCGGGCGGCCACCCGAGCTGCGAGACGACTGGTGGCGAGCGTTCGGAACCAGCGGGGGCGGCTGGCGCGACAATCCGCTCTCGCCGGCGGACATCCGCAGGCTCGATCAGCGGCTCCGCGCGCTGCGCTCCGAGTTCGAGCGACTGAGTCGGCTGGACTGGTGGGATGGGATGATGGGCCGGCTACGCGCCATCGAGCCGTACGCCAAGGGCAAGGGACTCCTCGGATGATCATCGAGTACGTATCGGTGAGGTCGGGCAAGGTGCTCGACCGAATCACCGTCGACGGCGACGAGATCTCCTACGAGACGGGCAAGGCCCGCCAGGTAGTCGAGGACGTGACCCGCCACCTACCCACCACCACGCCGGTCGCTGAGGCTCTCCGCAGCTGGTCCAACGGGTACACGCAGCTGCGCCCCGCCGAGCAGTAGCCCGACTCTTCACCCTCTGCTCCCACCGGCAAGGCCGGCTGGGTCAACCCTGAGCACCCTCAAGGAGGGCACCTCACCATGCACAAAACCCGTACACGCACCATCGCCGCAGCTTGCGCCCTGTCCGGCATCCCCAGCATCCGTGCACCACGCGGCGGCTGGCGACGGGACGCCCCCGGCGACACCGGCGACCCCAACCCCCAGGGCGGGGGCCCCGGTACCGGCGACACCGACCCCGGCAAGGCCGGCGACGGAGACGACCCGGCCAAGAAACCCAAGCTGGACGGCGACCTCGACCCCGACCGTGCAATGCGGGACCTCGGCAAGGCCCGAGACGACGCCAAGCGCGAGAAGGAGCTGCGCCAGAAGGCAGAGCAGGACCAGCAGGCCAAGCTCGACGCGGTCCTCATCGCGCTCGGGCTGAAGCCGGACCCGAAGACCGACCCGGCCGCCACCGCGGCGAAGGTCGCCAAGGAGCTGACCGACGCCCAGGCCAAGATCAGCGAACTGTCCATCGAGAACGCGCTTTTCAAACTCGCAGGCAAGGCCGGCGGCGACGTCGACGCGCTCCAGGACAGCCGCGGCTTCATGAAGACCCTGGCCGAGCTCGACCCGACGGCCACCGACTTCGAGAAGAGCGTCACGGCCGCGATCAAGGACGCGATCAAGGCCAACCCCAAGCTCGCCGCGACTGCTCCCCAGGGTGGCCAAGGGCCGGCCCGCCAGGGAGCGGACCACACCGGCAGCGGAGGCGGCGGCAAGCAACGCCCATCCTCGCTCGGCGCGGCACTCGCCGCCGCCAGCGGCTAACACTCACCAACCAGGACAGGAGTAGCCGAATGGCTATCACTCTCGCCCAGGCCCAGGTGAACGTGCAGGACGACGTCGCCTTCGCGGTGATCGACCACCTGCGCCGGTACTCCTGGCTCCTGGACCGAATCGTCTGGGACGACGTCGTCAACCCAACCGGCGGCGCCACCCTCACCTACGGCTACACCCGACTGACCACGCCCCGCGGTGCAGCATTCCGTGCTCTGAACACGGAGTACACGCCCGGGCAGGCGCAGCGTCAGCGGTACACCGTGGACCTCAAGCCCCTCGGCGGCGCGTTCAACATCGACCGGGTCCTGCGGAACCTCGGCCAGGCGTCCACCAATGAGGCCACGTTCCAGATGCAGCAGCTGCTCACCGGCACTCAGCAGAAGGTGCAGGAGGAGCTGATCAACGGCGACGTCGCGGTCGACGTGCTCGGCTTCGACGGTCTGGACAAGAGCCTGACCGGCACCGAGACCGAGTACGACCCGCTCGACAACGGCGTCAGCGCCGGGTACCTCGACTGGACTGCCAGCACGGTGATCACGCAGGCGCTCGCGATGGCGGCCCTGGACCGCCTCGACGAGATGCTGTCCCTGATCACCCCGTCGAAGACCGGCGGCGGTGACCTCGGCGTCCCGGGTGCGCTCCCGCCCGGCGAGAAGGCCATCCTCGGCAACAACAAGAGCGTGACCCGCATCCGTGCGCTGGCGCGCTGGGCCGGCATGTACACGGCCGACAAGGACGACCTGGGGCGCCGCATCGAGCGGTACGGCGACTGGGTCCTGGTCGACCTCGGCAACGGGCAGACCGGCTCCAGCCCGATCGTGCCGATCTACTCGGCGGACGCGGACGAGGCCGGCGGCGGCGGCACGATCACCGGGCTGACCGACCTCTATGCGGCGACGTTCGGCATGGACGCGCTGCACGGCGCGGCTGTGTCCAACAAGCCGCTCGTCGAGACGTACCTGCCGCGGCAGGACGAGCCCGGCGCGGTCAAGACCTACGAGGTCGAGATGGGCCCCGTGGCCATGGTGCTGAAGAGCACCAAGAGCTGCGGCGTGCTCCGGAAGGTCAAGGTGCAGTGATGCGGTACAAGATCACAGCCCCGGTTGCGGGGTACACCGGTCTGGTCGCTGGCGTCGCGTTCGCCGACGGCTCCGCGACGATCGACACCGCGGAAGAGAAGCACCGTCGTGCGCTCGCCTACTTCGAGCGCAAGAGGTACGGCATCGAGCAGCTCGGCATCGAGGAGCCCGACATCGAGGAGCCCGACGCCGACCCGCCCGCCGAGGAGAAGCCGACCGAGGTGCCGACGCGCGGCTCGTCCAAGGCCGACTGGGTCACCTACGTGACGTCCGAGGCCGCCGGCGAGAAGCGTCTCGCCCAGGCCGACGCCGACGCCAAGACCCGCGACCAGCTCGCCGAGCTCGTGCTCGGCCCGAAGGGAGGCGAGCCGGCATGACGGTACTCGGCCGCTACTACGAGGGACCGCTCGCCGACGCTGCGGCCCTTGACCTGGCATTCAACGCCCTTCCTGGCATCAGCCAGGGAGCGTTCGTCAGGTCGAACATCCCGGCCTGGGCGTGTACGTCCGACCTGGCCGCCACCGCTTCCGGGGTGGCCATCGGCACCCGCATCTGGCTCCGCAAGGGCGACCTGGTCACCAACCTGGCGTTCGTCGCGGGCAACACCGCCGAGAACGGGCCGACCCACCGAGCGCACGCGCTGTACGACCCGGACGGCGCGCTCCTGGCCCAGTCCGCCGACATCACGAACACGGCGTGGGCGGTCAACACCAAGAAGCAGCTTGCCCTCGCGACGCCGCAGGTGATCGAGGAAGACGGCTGGTACATCGTCGCCACCACGACGACGGCCACCACCACGGTCAACACGCTGCTGGGGTGCGCGCCGATCGTCACTGCCTCGGCCGCGGTGGGCGGCAGGGCGCTGGGCTTCACGTTCGGCACCGGGCTGGACGGGGTGTTCCCGGCCGCTACGGGGACGCAGACCGGGGTCGCTAAGTGCCCCATCGCGATCGTCTCCTGACCTTCTGATCGTGCCCGGCCGCCACCCACCCCGGCGGCCGGGCACCCCTCACCACATGCCGGGGAGGTGCCATGGCTGCGGACGGCTACGCCGACACCAGCGACCCCACGAAGCTCGACCTCGCCGGCGGCACCATGACCGGCCCTCTCGTCCTCGAGGACGGCTCCCCAGCCGCATCCGAGGAGTACGTGGCCAACAACGGCGGCGGGGGCGGAACGCCGTCGACGACTGTGGTCTCCGAAACGACCTACGGCCAGGCTGCCTCCGCCGGAAACGCCACCGCCTACTCGCGTGGCAACCACACACACGGCACACCGGTGCTGCCGAACGCTGCTCAGGTCGGCGCCGATGCTGCCGGCACTGCGGCCGCCGCGGTGGTGGCGCACGCGGGGGCCAGCGATCCACACGGCGACCGCGCATACGCCGACGCCGCAGTGACCACGCACAACGCGGACAGCACCAGCGTGCACGGCATCGCCGACACCAGCACGCTGGAGACCCAGGCCGGCGCGACGTCGAAGGCGAACGCCGCCCAGGCCGCCGCTATCGCCGCCTCAGCGCAGCGTGCGAGCAACCTCTCTGACCTGGCCAGCGCGAGCACCTCGCGCACCAACCTCGGCCTCGGCGACTCCGCCACCCGCGCAGTCGGGACGGCTGCCGGCACCGTGGCCGCTGGCGACCACACCCACGAAGGCGGAGGCGGCTCCACGGTCGTCATCCGGCGCAAGCGGATCACCTCGGGCAACGTGGCCGGCTCCAACACCAGCGGGAACTTCGTGGTCTGCAACAACGGCACCGAGGACCTGGCGGTGGTCATCCCGGCTGCGGTCGACGACGTGATCCAGGTATCCGCGCGGTTCATGGCCATCGTGGGCGGCGGCATCGCGCTGGACCTCGCGGCACTGGGCGCCGCCAACGCCATCGTCGAGTACGGCTCGACGAACGGCGCGGCACCGGACTTCGACGGCGAGCCGGGCTGGTACACGGACAACACCTACCTTCGTTCGCCCGGCTCGGCGATCTTCAAAGTCACCGCGCCCATGCTCGTGTCCGGCGACGCGAAGATCGCCCTGGTGCGTCGAGGCACAGGCGGTGCCGGGCAGGTCTACGCGGACACCAACTACAGCTTCCGCATACACGCGATCAACTTCGGGGCGGTGGACTTCGATGACTAGCGTGGTGCAGGGCCGCACCGTCACCCTCGTCGCGCGGATGCGCGCCTACCCTGATGGGCCACTCGTCGACGTGACCGGGCTGACCATCACCATCACCCCGATCGCCGGCGGCGCCGCGGTCGTCGGACCGACCTCGGTAGGTATCACGCACCCGGGCACCGGCACCTACGGCTACCCGTGGGCCACCCCAGACGCACTGCCTAAGGGCGACTACCTCGCCGCCTGGGCGGGAACCTACCTCGGCGACCCGGTCACGGCCGACGAGGTCGTTACCGTGCTGGCCAGGCCGGCTGCAGGCGCATACGCCTCGGTCGACGACCTGGAGGACTGGCTGGGGTCGACGCCCGCGAACGCAGCGCTGCTGCTCGTACGGGCGAGCAGGGACGTCAACCGGGCGCTTCTCTGCGCGGTGTACGAGGTCGACGACGACGGCCTGCCGACCTCCGACGCGTACCTGGAGGCGCTGCGGATGGCGACCCTGGAACAGGTCGCCGGCAACCTCGGTGCGGGCAACACCTCAGGTCTGGGTCGGACGTCCGGCGGCTTTACGCTCGGCCGGCTCTCCGTGCAGCGCGCGACGGGAGGCAGCGACGCCGCCTCGCCGGTCAAGATCGGCGCGCTGTGGGAGCAAGCCTGGAACGTGCTCCAGCAGGCTGGCCTGACCGGCGATGGCCCCTCCGAGCCGGGCTACTGCTGATGGACTGGGCAGCCTTCCTGGCCGAGAACATCCCGGAGCCGCACACCATCACCGGCGAGGCGTACGAGGGCAGCGGCGCCTACGGGGACACCTACGCGGCACCCGTCGACGTCGAGGGCTGCGTCATCGAGCACACCCGCCGCCGCGTCCAGGTACAGACCCAGGATGCCGCCGGTGGTGTGGTGATCTCGTCGACCACGGTGTACGCGCCGCCTGCGACGGTCCTGCCGGTCGGCTCCCGGGTCACCCTGCCAACCGGGGCGGTCACCAAGGTCCTCGCAGCGTCCTACCAGGACCCGCACGGGCACCCGCTGCCCGCGCACTGGGAGCTGGCCCTGGAGTGAGGTGACCGCCATGGCCGACGAAGACTTCGTCCTCGAATGGCACGGCGACGAGATCCTCGCGGCGCTGAAAGGCGCCAGCTTCGAGGGCCTGGAGCTGGCCGGCGAACACCTGCTCCAGGTCTCGTCCGACCTGGCGCCGCACGAGGAGGGCGAACTCGAGCGCTCCGGCGACATCTCCAAGGACGAGGCCGACGGCGCGGTCGCCGTCTACTTTGACCGCCCGTATGCCGCCGTGCAGCACGAGGACCTGACCTTCCGCCACGACGAGGGCAAGCAAGCCAAGTACCTGGAGGAGCCGATGGGCACCGAGGCGGACACCATGATCGCACTCATCGCGGAGGCGGCTGGCGAGCCGCTGGAGGGCTGACCGGTGGCCGGGGAAGGCTGGACCAGCCTCCTGCTCGTTGGCATCGCCCAGCGCCTTCACACGGCCGGCATCGGCACCTGGCGGGCCACCGGCGCTTACATGGTCAACGAGACGGCCATCGTGATCCGGGCGATCCCGCAGACGCCCAACCTGCTGATCACCCTCGCCCCGTATCCAGTCGGTACCGCGCTACGCGGGATGCAGGACCACACCAGCGCCATCCAGATCCGGGTACGCGGCACCGAGGACCCCCGCGTGTGTGACGACCTGGCCGACGCGATCTTCGATGACCTCGACTCGCTCGGCCGGGCCACGCTCAACACCGTCGCGGTCGTGGACATGTGGAGGCAGTCCTACACCTCGCTCGGCCAGGACGCCCAGAACCGTTGGGAGCGCAGCGAGAACTACTACGTCGAGGCCATGAGGGCCACCACCAACCGCACCGACTGAAAGCGAGGCGTCATGGCGACGACCCCAACTACCCGCGTGACCGACCTCGCGCGGGAGTACCGCATCGACATCGACACCGCGACGTTCCCCGCCGTGGCCTACAACCAGCTCATGGGCATCGAAGATGCCAAGCTGATCGAGGAACTCCGCACTGAGGAAGACGAGAACTACGAGGACGACGGCGCCGGGCGGGAGACCAATACCGGCTACAAGTGGCGGATCGAAGGCAAGCTCGCCTACTCCACCAACCTCGCCGGCACCCTTCTCGACCCCATCCACGCCTTTCTGCGCACCCAGTTCAAGAAGCACCGCACGATGCGGGTCGAGCAGGCCGAGTTCGGCGTCCGCTTCTACCACCGCAGCGGCATCGACTCCGGCCACGATTCCGAGGGCAGGGTCTTTGTTAAGACGTGGACTCCGCCGGGCGGCAAGGGCCGCAACGTCGTCGACGTCGTCCTCCAGGGCCAAGGCGCCCTCGCCGACATCGTCAACCCGCTGGCCAACCTAGACCCGGTCGTCACCGGCCTGGACCCGGCGACCGGCGCGGCAGCGGGCGGGAACCTGGTCAACATCTACGGCCAGCACTTCACCGACGCCACCGACGTCGACTTCGGTGTCGCCGCCGCGGTGTTCGAGGTCGTCAACGACGGCCACATCGTCGCTGTCGCCCCGGCTGTCGCCGCCTCCACGGTCAACGTCTCCGTCACCACCGCCGAGGGCACCTCGGCGACCGGCGGCACCGCCGACAACTACGTGTACGTCTGATGGGCGCCGTACTCGGCGACCTCGACGAGTACTTCTCCCCCGGGCTCACGCTCACCGTCCGGGGGCAGAAGTACGTCGTCCCGCTTCCGAACGCGGAACTGGGGTTGTGGTGCCAGCGGATGGCGCGCGCTGCCGGCGCCATCTCTGCTGCGGACACCGAGCAGGAGATGGCTGCGGCCGTCGCTCGGGTGAACGCGCTGCCGGAGTTGGAGGGTGACCTGACTCTCCAGCAGCGGGTACTCGGGACCGCGTACGACGAGATGATGGCCGACGACGTGCCGCACCACTTCGTGGAGTTCTGCGGCGCCACGGCCTACATCTGGATCATCGGGGGCGAGGAGGCTGCCACGCGTTATTGGCAGGCTGGTGGCCGCCCGGAAGCAATGCGCCCGACGAACCGGCAGGAGCGTCGGGCGGCAGCGAAGAAGGCGACTGGCGGGAGCCGTACGGCCGCGGCCGCCGCGACCCGGTCTCGGGCCTCTACGAGTGGTACGAGTACCCCGAGGAAGTCCGCCGCAGCCAAGAAGGCAGCCCCGTCACGTGGGAAGCCGTCCTGACCCTCTGGGCGGATGTAGAGGCCGACCTGCACCAGGTATACGGGGTTGACGTCGAGGACCGGGCGCTGATGAAGGCCCGGTCCTGGCGGTGGCTGAAGACCCGCATCCTGGGCCTGCTCACCACGGACTGCCGGGTGTACCGGGCACTCGCCCCGAAGGCAGGCGACGAGCCGCAGGATCAGTAGCTGGGGCAGATGTACTTGCGCACCGCAGCGAGGATCTTCGTCGCCTTGGCCTTGCCGAAACCGGCTGAGTGGCCGGGAGCGGTGAACCGCTTGTTGGTCAGGTCGACCAGCTTCGCCTCGTCGTCCGGATGTTCCTTCACCGAGCCGCATTGGTTGCGGCCGCGGTCGACGGCCTTCTCCTCGTCATCGCCCACGATCGCGGGGTCGATCTTCCGGAGCGCGGCGATGTAGGCGGTCCAGGCCTTCGCCTCCGGCGCGGGCGGGATGCCAGCTGCGGCGAGCGCTGCCGACATGTCGACCGCTGGTGCTGTGGTCGCTGGCGGCTCGTCGGCCTTGTCTTCGCCGGCGCCGCCGGCTCCGCAGCCGAGTGCGAACACTGCCGCGGCTGCGGCGACCCACGCGTGTCGTGCCCTCACACCGGCCTCCTGTCGTCGCCTGTGACTTGGCGCACGCTATCGGGCTGCGTCAAGACCGGCTGTCACCCATCCGTCACCGAGGAGGTGGCTATGTCGCTCGTGCTCGGCGAGCTGTCCACCATCCTCAAGGCCGACGACCGGCCGATGGAGCAGGGGCTCAAGCGCGGCGAGGGCAGGTTGCGGGACGCCAAGGGCCGCTACGTCAAGATCGCCAAGGACACCGGCGAAGCGACGGGCGAGGCGACCGGCGGTGGCTTCCTGGGCAAGCTCGGGCCGCTACTCAAGGGTGGCGCCGTCGCGGCCGCCACCGCCGCAGCCCTCGCGCTCGGCGTGGCCTTCGTCCAGGCCCTCGACGTCGAGCGCGCTCAGGACAAGCTGGCCGCCCAGCTCGGCGGCTCCAACCCGGAGTGGTCGGCCGAGCTCGGCGAGATCGCCGGCAACCTCTACGCCGACGCCTACGGCGAAAGCATGGGCGCGGTCACCGAGGCCATCCGCGCGGTGATGCAGGCCGGCGCCGTCATGGAGGACGAGTCTTCGGAGCAGATCGAGGCCGTCACCGCGAAGGCAATGGATCTTGCGACGGCCTTCGACGAGGAGGTCGGCGAGACCGCCCGCGCCGTCGGCCAGATGATCCGCAACGGGCTCGCCAAGGACGCCGCCGAGGCCCTCGACATCCTGACCAGGGGGTTCCAGGAGACAGGCGACCCGGCAGACGACCTGCTCGACACGGTCACCGAGTACTCGACCAAGTTCCGGGACCTGGGTCTGTCCGGTGCGCAGGCGATGGGGCTGCTGACGCAGGGGCTGCGGGCCGGTGCGCGTGACACAGACTATGTCGCGGACGCGCTCAAAGAGTTCGCGATCCGGGCGATCGACGGCTCGGAGTCCACAAAGGCGGGCTTCGATGCTATCGGGCTGTCGGCCAGCAAGATGGCCGCGATCTTCGCACGGGGCGGGCCGGGTGCGGCGAAGGCGCTCGACCTGGTGCTTGACCGGCTGCGCGCCATCAAGGACCCGGCCGAGCGGGATGCCGCCGCGGTGGCGCTCTTTGGCACCAAAGCGGAAGACCTCGGTGACGCCCTCTACGCCTTGGACCCGTCCGAGGCTGTTGCGATGCTCGGCCAGGTCGGTGGCGCGGCCGACCGGATGGGCGAGACCCTTAACGACAACGCCGCGACGCGTATCGAGTCATTCAAGCGGAAGGCGATGGGGCAGCTCACCGAGCTGGCCGGCGGCGCGATCGGCCTCTTTCAGCAGGTCGCTGACGATCCGGACACCCAGGAGTTCCTGGGCAAGGCATCGGCTTTCATCGACCAGCGGGTCGTCCCGGCGCTGCGCACGCTGTGGTCGTGGATCCAGGAGAAGGTCATCCCGGTCCTGCGGCAGATCCGCGAGGACGCGCTCGACCGGCTGATCAGCGCCTGGCAGGGCGTCGAGGAGAAGGTCGACGAAAACCGCGAGCAGCTGGAGCAGTTCGGCGCGGTCGTGAAGGCTGTGGCCGAGTGGGTGATCGCGAACCTGCTGCCCGTTCTCTACATGCTCTACACCGAGGTCTTCGCGCGGCTGATCGACGGGATCGGCTTCGTGATCGAGTGGATCTCGTTCTGGGTCGATGCGTTCGGCAAGGTGAAGGGCGCTGTGACTGGGGTGGCGTCCTGGGTCGGCGACAAGATCGAGTGGATCGTGACCAAGGCCAACGGGCTGAAGAAGCGCCTCTCGTTCTCGGGTCTATTCGACGGGATCAAGTCGGCGCTGAAGTCGGCGCTCAACTGGGTGATCACCAGGTGGAACAACCTGAGCTTCAGCATCCCGAGCGTGTCCATCCCGGGCATCGGCAGCGTAGGCGGCGGGACGATCTCCACGCCGAACATTCCGATGCTGGCCAAGGGCGGCAACATCCTGCGCGAGGGCCTGGCCGTCGTCGGCGACGCCGGACCTGAGCTCGTCCGCCTCGGCCGCGGCGCCCAGGTCCAGCCCCTCGCCAGCGGCTCCGCGATGGCGGGCCTGGTTGGGGTGCTGCGGATCATCCTCCAGTGGCCTGACGGGCGGGTCATCAAGGACCAGCTCGTCGACGCCGCCAGCCTGCGCGGGCAGGACGTCGGCCCGTACCTCGGCATCGCGTAAGGAGGCGCCTGGTGGCCGATCCCGACATTACGGTCCGGGTCGCTCTCGACAGCGACCCGGATGACCCAGCCCCGGTCTGGACCAGCCTCAACGACCGGCTCCACTACGGCGAGGGCGGCCGGGAGATCGTGGTCGAGATCGGCCGACAGGACGAGCGCGCGGAGATCCAACCGACCGAGCAAGCCTGGGCGGTCCGCAACAACGACAACCGCTTCACACCGCGCAACCCGGGCAGCGACCTGTACGAGAAGTGGGAGCAGGGCCGCCGCTGCCAGGTCCGGGAAACCGTCGACGGCGACACCTTCGACCTCGGCACAGGGTTCCTGACGATCCCGGACATGCCCATCGTCGACCCGAACTCGCAGCAGGCCGTGACGGTGACGGCGGTCGACTGGATCGGCCGGTTGGAGTCGGCGGCGCCGTTCGAGGGCACCCTTGCCGAGCACATCCGCACCGAGGGTGGCGAGTTGGCCGAGTGGTTTCCGTTCACTGACCCGTACCCGCACATGTCCACGCTTAGCGATGCAACCGTCCGCCGGGTAGTCAACGGTTTCGATCTGTCAGTGGTAGCTGAGCCCGCCGACTTGATCCGCGCGCAAGACGCTGATGGACCCCCCGGAGACGACCAGCGTTACGCACGGTGGGACGTCGTATCAGACGGCACAGCACCGCTAGCTCGCGCGTACCTGCTCGCGCCGGTCAGTATCCCTGTTGGTGCCACAGACACCGTCGCGATCTCGGTGTGGGTGCAGTCTCGCCCCGACCCGGATGGGTGGGTGCCGAACTCGATCCTTGTGACACTCAGGGCGCCTGCTGACGATGTATTCATCTGGATCGAGGACGATCAGCTCACCGGCGTGGGGGTCGACTCGTCTATTGCGTCCGTCCCTGGTGGCCAGGTCAGCGGCAGCCGGAAGATCGAGCTCGACGAGTGGCGGCTGGTGACCGGAAGGGTCAACTGCGCCACGGGAGCTGTCGACTTGTGGTGTGGGACGGACATGGTGGCGTCCGGCACTATCACGGCGCCCGGGGCGCACACGGTCACCGAGATGGGCATCGGCCTCGGCTGGATCGGCGCGATCGGCCACGTGCAGGTCCGGGTCGGCGACACCTCGACGATGACGTACACGGACCATGTCGCCCAGCACCGGCACGGGTACCGCGGGCTGGAGCGGCAGACGGTGGCTGAGCGGCTCGTCACGCTGGGCGGGTACGCAGGTATTCCATCGACGGAGCTGGACGTGTCGGCCGCGGCGTCGACGCCTCTCCAGGTTGCTCGCTTGGCGGGGGCTAACCCAGCGGATGCCTTCCGCGCGACGGCGCGCGCAGGGCAGGACACGCTGATCACCTCTGGCGACGGAAAGATCACGGTGGTGCCGAGGTCGCAGCGGTACAACCAGGCCGTTGCCCTTGAGATCCCGTTCGGGTGGATCGGATACCGCGGTCTGCGCTATCGCCCAGACCCACCAGTCACGGACGTCGTGGTGACCCGGACGGGCGGCGGCGTTGCCCGCCGGATCGACCGCATCAAGCGCTCCCGGTACGGCGTGCGCGGCCTCACGGTGGACCTGGACAGTGCGATCGACTCCGACCCCGGCAACCTCGCGGGGTGGCTCCTGGCCGCGCTGAGCCAGATGCGGACCCGCTGTCCGAGCATTGTGATCCGGATGCTGCGCCGGAGCTTCGCCGAGCGGAAAGCCTTGCTCGGGCTAAAGGTGGGCGACCGGATCGAGATCACGGACCTACCGGACGGCTCGCCGGAGGACGTGCCGCACCTGCTCGTCCAGGGCATTCGGCACACGATCGGGCCCGGCAGGCGGCGCTTGATCCAGTTCAATACATCGCCGCTCTTGGGCCCTGAGCCAGGCGTACCGCCGCCGTGCCCCATGGTCGGCGACCTTGTCTCCGCCGACGCGATCATCGCCTACTGAGGGGGTCTCGATGCCTGCCGTACCCGAGACCAAGGCGACGTGGACCAACGACGTCGACGCCCTCGACAGCACCAACCTGAACGCTTACCTGCGCGATCCTGTCCGCTTCCTCATGCGGAAGCCCAGCGCCATGCTGCGGCAGGCCACCAACCAGGCGATCGCCAACAACACGTGGACCGCGCTCACCTTCGGGGTTGAGGACTGGGACGACGACCCGGATGGCGTCGGCGGGCACTCCACATCGAGCAACACCTCGCGGTACACAGCGCGGTATCCGGGGATCTACTTGCTCGGTGGCGGTGTCGGATGGGCGGCCAGCAACGCTGGGGTACGCGGTAGCAGATGGGCGAGGAACGGCACCGCGCTCAACGGCTCCAGCACGCTGGAGCCGCCGACCGCCAGCGGCACCGCCTACTACGCGGCCCGCGCCATCAGGGTCGAGCTGGACGAGGGCGACTTCGTCGAGCTGTTCGCCTTCCAGAACAGTGGCGGCTCGCTGTCCACCACCGTGGCCACGTCCGAGCAGCCGTCGATGGCGGTGGACTGGGACCGGCTCATCGTCGCGTAAGGAGGCAGTCATGGCGTGGTATCTGGCTCCCGCGCTCGCGGTGGGCAGGTCGGAGGTCAACCAGCGTTGGCCCACCCGCAGCAAGGAATCCGACGGCACGATCGGAGACGCCGCCCACCAGGCGACCCAGTCCGACCACAACCCGAACTCACGGGGGTCGGTCGACGCCTGGGATATGGACAAGGACGGCGTCGACGTCTGGGCCGTGATCGGGGCGTTCGAGCGCCACCCCTCGTCGCATTACTGGATCTACAACCGGCAGATCGCCGACAAGGACGACGGCTGGCAGCGGCGCGCGTACCACGGCGACAACCCGCACACCCAGCACGTGCATTTCAGCATCCGCCAGTCGGCGACGGCGGAGCAGGACACCAGGCCGTGGGGCCTGCTCGACCAGGAGGAGGGATTCATGGCCGGAATACCGGAGCCCGACCAGAGGGCGCTCATCTGGCGCATCGAGGGGATCACCGCCGGCCGGCTCGCCGTCGCCGGCGGACCGACCCGCGGCGAGCCCGTCGTGATCAACCAGCGGATCGTCGCCATCGAGCAGAAGGTGAACGCCCTCACCACCGCGGTGGCGGCGGTCGACGAGGAGGTCGCCGCGCGGCTGCGGGCCGAGTTCGAGCAGATCGACGCTGCCAGCGACGAGCTGCTCCTGGCGGTGCGGGACGTCGACGAGCAGGTGGTGCAGGCGCTGCAGGCCGACAGCGTGGAGGAGACGGCTGCGCTGCTGCGTGCTGCGCTCGGCGATCGCGCGGCCGCCGTCGGCCAGCTCCTGGCGGCAGGCTGAGGTGGACTGGCTGCTCGGCGCCGCTGGCGCGATCGTGGTCCTCGGCGGAGCCATCGTGCTGATCGGGAAGGCCAGCCGGTGGGTGTTGCGCCGAGCCCGCCAGCTCGGCCACCTCCTCGATGACGTCCTCGGCGAGCCAGAGCGAGAGGGCCAGCCGGCCCGGCCGTCCCTGATGGCCCGGGTCGCCAGCATCGAGCAGAAGCAGGGCGAGCAGGCGGCCACGTCCCGCGCGCTCGATCGGCGGGTGGCGGGAATCGAGCGCGAGCTGCGGCCGAATGGTGGCAGCTCGGTGAAGGATCAGATCACGGCGATCGTCCAGGCCACCGGCGCAGACGCGAACTAGCGGTCTGGCCGCCGGTAGGTGTCGGTGATGTCCTGCCACTCCTGATCGCCCGGCGCGGTGGCCTTCAGCCGGTCCACCATGTACGCCACCGCGTCTTCCGCGCCCTCACCGCCGGCGCCGTACGGGATGACGTCGCCCTCGGGGCCGCCGATGCGCGCTGTGACGTGCCATTGGTCGCCGTCGCGGTCGACCCAGATGTCGAGCCGCGCCCTGCCCCACTTCCCATTCCAGAGCCGGCTGACCATGTCCATCCCCGCAGCATCCATCGAACACGCGTTCGAAGTCAAGGAGGAGTGAGTCATGCACCAAAGCTCCAGCTCACCGGCCACATCCACACAGAGTCGGCACCCGTGGCGCGCCACGGTACGCACGATCTTCGCGGCTACGGTCGGCGGGATCTCCCTCGTACCCACGATCGCGGCCACGGCCGGGATCGACACTGTCCCGGCCATCGGGCAGGTCGTCATCGTCTCGGCCGCCGTCACCCGCGTGCTCGCGCTGCCGGGCGTCGACGCCTGGCTCCGCACGTACCTGCCGTGGCTGGCGTCGGCGCCGCAGCCGCCCCAGCTCATCCGCTGACCGACGCCCATCCGCCCCGCGCACACAGAAGAGCGCCCCCGCTGCCCTCATGGGCGGCGGGGGCGCTTTTTGCGTCCCAGGCTGTTCGGGTCAGCTCTGGCTACGCTCTCGGTGCGGCGGATTGATCGGCGCCCCCTTGACCGGCTTCGCTGGCGGCTCGTGGCGTTCCTTGCCCTTCTCCTGCCTGGCCTGCTCGTCCCTTGGAAGCTGATCGCCCACCGCTCGTTCCTTCCGTTCGCAGCTGGTCAACAAGGCGCTGGATAACAGCCAGCGTCGCCACCGTGTTGCGGTGCTCCGCTCCGGCTCGCTGCCAGTCACCTGTCCCGACCGCGTGGCCGTGCTGGAAGGAGTGCTCGCCCAGCGCAATAGCTGCGCCGAGCAGCTCGTCATCGGTGGCCACGACGGCGGCGATCAGCTCAGGGTTCGCCTCGGGTCCGTCGGTCAAGGCCGGGTCCACTCGATGAACCTCTCGTACAGCTGCGTAGACGTGGTGGCGGCGGGCAGGTCGCCGGCCGCGTGGCCGAGCTGGACGGCCATGTACACCGCCAAGTCGGTCCGACGCGGGCCGTACTGCTCGCTGAGCTGGATGCGGGCGGGCGAGCATGGCCAGTCCTTTCCGCAGCAGCTGCAATCCCAGCTGGGTCGTTGCGGGGTGTGCTGGTCCGTCGCGGTCGTCGTCACCCGTACCACCACGGTGTCGGCGCTCGGTGCTCTTGGCCGAGCGTGAGCAGGGGGTTTCGTCGGTAGTAGGTGACCTGCTCGTTTACGCGGGCCACGCCGCGCGCCGGGTGGGCGACAAGCTCAGCTCTGCCGGGTGCGTCGTACACCATCTCGCCGCCGGTTCGTCGGGCAAACCATCGCTGCCGGTCCTGCATCGCGCTCCTCCAGGTGGTGGATGGCGCGACGGCCCGAGTCTGGGGGGCCACGAGCCGCCGCGCCGGCTCTTGGGGGTGCGGTGGCCCGCGGAGGGTACCGAGCAAGCCGCCGCACCCGGCTTGGTGCCAGGCCAGCGGGCGACGGGTCCGTGCCGGGGACACCCTCGACACGCTGGCCTGGCGGGCCGGGTCGACCTGGAGGGCGAGCCCCAAGCCGACCCGACACCCCGTAGCCTCGCCGGCACCAGCCGTTACATCCAGGACTTTGGTGTCCGCAAAGGACCGTCAGTGTCCGCAAATTCAGCCGGCGGTCACCCGATCGTGTTGCGGACGCGGCTTGAACGTCTCGTAGGCGTCACGAAGCTCGGACGCGGCCTCACCGACGCCAGCCTCCTCAACGGCCCTGACGATCTCCGTGGCGCGCCACCAGTTCGACGCCACCACGCGCCCCGAGGTGATCGCCAGGCGCGCGGCGTCCGCAGCCTCATCGACCTTCTCCGCAGCCAACAGCGCAAGCCCCAAGTCCAGGCGTGCCGACGCGATCCGCCGCGGCCTTTGTACGCCGTCGTTTGCGGCCTCCAGTTCGTCGAGCGCGGTCCGCGCGTAGGCTTCCGCGCCCGCGTCGCCGACCCACGCGAGCGTCGTAGCCGTGTACGACAGGGCCTTGGCCGGGTCGTACTGGTAGTGGTGCTCTGGGCGCTCCGGGCGCGGCAGCGGCGACACGAGGCGCTCGACCCTGCCGAGCGCATCCCTGGTCTCCTTACCGCGTCCCATGCGCGCCCACGCCCGGCCTTCCTGCGCAGTGGCCTGGATGAGCGCCGAGCTGCCAGCCGGCGCAACGTCTTGGGCCTGCTGTGACAGGGCGACGGCGCGGGCATAGTCGCCCGTAGTCAGCACGTCCCATGCCTCGGTTTCCCAGCACCAGGCTTGGATCTCGCGGTGCTCGGCCTGTTCCGCCAGCTCGCGGGCGGTGGTCAGGTGGGAATCGGCTGCGCGCCGATGTCGCAGGTCAATCCGTAGCGTGGCGGCGAGCAGGGAGAGCCAGCCGCCGGCGACGAGGAGGCGGCGGTGCTCGTCGAGCGTCTTGCGCTTGTCGAGCAGCTCGCCGACGTAGTCCAGGTTGCGACGTGCACGTGGTAGCAGTTCCTCTGGTGGGCGGCGGGCGTACGCCATGGCGAGGCCGTCAACCGCCCCCTCCAGGCGAGGCAGGGCGCTGCGGACGTCGCTGGCGGTTACACGGCGCGCGAGCTCCACGGCGTCGAGGCCGTCGTCGTCTTCAATCCGAGTCTCAGCGAGGGCGGCGAGCGTCCCCGTGGCCACGCCGAGGGCAGTCTCCAGGCGTTCGGTGACGTCGGGCAGCGGTGCTCGGCGTCCGCTCTCCAGGTCGCTGATGTGGCCGTGACTTTGGTGCGCGAGGGCGGCGAGGCCGCGCACGGATAGGCCACGCTCTTGGCGCAGGCGGCGCAGCTCGCTGGGGAAGCGAGGGTCGACGGTCCTCGGCAATGGTGCTCCCTGCTTGCGGTCAGGGATGGTGGCGCCGGCCGCAAGCCCGGCGCCACCACAAGGGTAGTGCGGGGGCCGGGGGTGACACGAGCGGGCGGGCGCCCTTCGGCCACCCCCGGCAGGCCCTACGCCCGGTGTCAGCCAGGGAGCAGGTACCCAGCTCAACACCCTAGCGACTCTGGTCACAGTGTGACCAGAGAACACATAGTGCTTGATGTGCCCACAGTGGGCATGGTCGGATCTCCGGGTCAGCCAGGGAGATCCACCACCATGCCCATACCGATGGGGTACCGCGACATAGCCGCGGACCTTCAGGAGCGCATCGACACCGGGGAGTACCAGCCGGGTGCCAAGCTGCCCACGTACCCCCAGCTCGCCGAGCTGTACTCGGTGTCGGTGAGCACGATGCAGCGTGCCGTCGCGCTGTTGGTTGATCGGGGCTGGGTGGTCAGCTCGCAGGGCCGTGGGCTTTACGTGCCCGACGAGCTGCCCTAGCGGCGACCGCGCGCCCGGCGCATACGCCGTTTGACCGTGGACTCGCTTGCACCGAATCGTCGCCGCGCCTCGCGGATAATCTCTGCCGGGCGCAGCTTGCCGAGCTGCTGGGCGACCCAGCCGTCAAGATCCTGGCCCGACGGGGCTGGCTCGCCGGCGCGGCGGAGCACGACCTCGACCTTGTTGCCGCGGCCGGAGACGCTGCCCCAGTCGTACTCGGCCACGTCCTCTTCCGCCGTAGGGTCATCGGAGGGGTCAGTGGGGTCAGAACCCTTGCTGACCTGCGGGTTGACCCTGCCGACGCGTGACCCCTGTCCCCTGGGGGAGGGGAGGGATCGGCCGGACGCGACCCACCAGCGTTGCAGGCGGACGCCGGCCATGAAGATCCCGAGGGCGACGAGGAGGCCGACGAAGCGGCCCCAGCCGGCCGGTTGCTCGGATGCGGCAAGGATGGTCATGACACTCCAAAGAGCCAGGCCGGGATCAAGCTGACCCAGCCGGTGACGAAGTCGATGGCGGCGAGTAGTAGCGAGCCGACGGCGCCGCCGGGTAGCTCGGCCATCAGTCCAAGCAGGGTGGCGCACGCCCAGAGCGGCAGGTTGAGGCGGTAGATGCCGGATGTGGGAAAGGACAGCGACGCGAACCGCCCGAGCCGCTTGGACATGCGTACCGGGAGTAGGCAGCCAACCGTGTAGATCGCGAGCACCCCGATCCCGGCGCCGAGCACAACAGACGTGGTGGCGCCGGCGATGTAGGCGCCGCCGCTCGCCGCGAGCAGTTCGTCGATGACGCCGGAGAGCGCGCTGACGGTCCACTGGTCGAGGGGAGAGCCGTCGAAGCCCTGCCGGATTGCTGGCAAGGCCATGAAGAACGCCAGCCTGTCCCGGAGCGAGTTCGGGCCGACGCTCATGTAGTCGACGACCAAGGCCAACAACAACAGGACGGCGACGCCGGTCGGGCTCATCGGCTGGTCCACGGTTCCCCTTCGATCATGGCCGGCCAGTGGCAGATCAGCGCGCCCGTCTCCACCTCGTGCACCGCCAGGTAGTAACCGGCGATCTCCTCACCGCGTGCCCCGTCCGCCCGCGCGAGGATGACGGCCAGGTCGTCGAGGTGGGCGCCTGCCTCGCGGGCGCCGCGGCCGTCCAGGTCCAGGACCGCTGCGAACTCGCGGTTTGTGTGGATCTCAGCGCCTCGCGGGTCGTGGGCGCGGATGCGGTACCGGCGTGCGGCCATCACTTCTCCTCGGTGCGGATGAGGTGGTAGAGCGCTGCCCCCATGCCGAGGACGGCGACCGGGATGCAGGAGAGCGCGGTGGTGATCTGCCACGGCGCTGCGGTGACGCCGGCGGCGACCATCAGGTGGTAGGCGACCTGTCCGGCCGCGCCGAGCGCGAGTGCGCCGATGGCCGACCAGCGTGCGAACCGACGCGCCCGGGCAGGTACCTGGCCGCTCAGCCAGACCCGCAACGCGTACGCGGCGTACGCCTCCATTCCGATGGGCAGCGTGATGGCCGTGTCGATGGTGGCCCAGCCGCCCTCGGGTGCGATGCCGGGCAGCAGGTTGACGACGCCGAAGCCGGTCAGACGGCCGATGCCGACCCAGCCGGCCCAGATGGCGATGGAGGCGGGTAGGGCGAGCACCAGGACCGGCCAGGCGCGCACCGGACGGGCGGCGCGGTCGGGCGGCTGGTGCCCACCGTCGGCGGGTGCGATGGGTGCCGGGTCTGGGGTGGGCACGTCCACAGTGGCCTGCGGTGGCGTGATCGGTTCCGGAGCGGCCGGCGGTACCGACACGGTGGCCTTAGTGCCCACCTCGCGCAGCCTCCGCGACGCGAGGGCACGGTGGGCACCCGCGAGCCGGCGACGAGGCTGCGGAGCTGGCGCCGTCACGGTCACGTGAACCGGCGGCGGCGCAGGGTCGGTGCCCACCTGCCGGAGCCGACGGGATGCCCACGCCAGGTGGGCACCGGGGCGACGCCGGCGGGGCCTTGCCGCGGCGGGGCCCGGGGTGGCGAGCTGGGCGCGCGTGTCCTCGCGGATCAGCTCGTCGCGCAGGCCGGTAGCCCGGGGGCCGGAGATCTTGAACTCGGACATCAGCCGGTTGCGGGCGGGCAGCTCACCCAGCTCGGCGACGAGCCGGCGGGCCTGGGGTAGGAGGGTGTCGGTGCTCATCGCGGTGCCTCCAAGCCGGCGGCCGCGCGAGCCCGCCGTCGACGGGGACGGAAGGCCCGGAGCTGGTCGGCGCGGAGGTTGAGCAGCAGCGTGACGGCGGCGCCGACGGGGGCGATGACGCCGACAGCGGCGACGCCCCAGGGGATGGGGCCAGGGGCGAGGGCGACGCCGGCGACCCAGACGATCGCGAAGAGGGCGAAGACCGCGCTGGTGATGAGCACGAGGCGGCGGGTGAAGGTCATGCCGGACAGTGTGACGCGACTGAAGCGAATGATGCAACTGAAGCCGTTGCGTCGGATGAAGCAATTTGCGCTATCGAGTCGCTTGGAGCAGGTGCAGCGGACGTGGGATCATCCGGTGCATGACGTCGGGGTGTGCGTGAGCAACGACGAGTGGATCACCGGGCCACGAGCGGCCGACCTGCTCGGGGTGCACCGGTCGACGATGCTGCGCATCCTGAACGACCCAGCGGCGCGCGAGCGCGAGTTCGGCGCTGAGGGCGAGGGCTGGCGACTCAAGCCGCTGTCGTCCCGTGGGGTCATCCAGGTGCGGCGCTCGGTGGTTGAGGCCAAGCTGCAGCCGCACGCAGAGTGACGGATTCCCGTCACCTGATCGGGTGATTGCACGGCCGGTCTGACCTTTTGGTCATGCTGAGTGGACCATCAGCCCGAGGACGTTCTTTCGCTGGTCACGGCTATTCATGGGTGTTCTCGACCTTGGTGTCCTGATCGGGCTTAACGGCCGATCAGCGATGCGCCTGTTCGGGTGACGTGGGGTCAACTCTCCGTGTCTAGCGCGCGGCCTTCAGTGATCGGAATCATAGGTGCTTCGCTTCCCATGATCCGACCGGCGGGGTCGGCAACACAGCCGGTGGGAGCGCACACATAGGAGGACTCGGCGAGGGGCGGGACTCGCCGAAAACCACGGAGGGAACCGACGACGTGCCAGAAACCAAGCACCCCGCACCAGCCACTCCACCAGCCACCGCTCGCACCACCGCACTCATCTGCACTATCGGCGGCAGCGTCGTCACCTGCGCCATGCTGATGGCCGACGCCTTCTACTGGACCGGCGCCAGCAAGGCCCAGCTCGGCTACCAAGAGCACGGCGCCCTGATCGGCCTCTGCGCAGTGCTCTTCATCGTCGGCGGCCTGGCCTGGCTGATCGACAGCGTCGCGCACTGGCTCGACGACCGCGCCGAAGAACGACAGCAGGTCGCCCAGCAGCGCGAGGACGAACGCGTCGACGCCCTGGTCGACGCGTTCGCCGCACGAATGCTGGCCGACGAGGCACGCCTCAAGGCCACCGAGGAGCAGCTCGCACAGATCCTGTCCTCGATGTCGGTCGCACTGAACCAGGCCGAGACCCGTGGGTACGACCGCGGCTGGCTTCACGGCTCCACCGGCAAGGCGCCAGAAACCCACGCAACGAACGGATCGGCAACGCGTCCGCTTCACTCGGTTTAGACGCTCCAGCGCAGACCGGCAGCCCTTTACGGTTGCCGGTCTGCTGCGTCATCCGCCCATGACCCGGTCGTACGCGCGCGCCGCGCGGCGGGCTCGGACCGCGCGGCCGTACCGCTGGAGCATCTGCGTGCTGTCCCAGCCCATGAGCTCCATGAGGTCGCCCTCGGTGCCACCGTTGTCGATCCAGGCGTCGGCAAAGCCGTGGCGGAACATGTGTGGGTGGATCTTGATCCCGAGCCGCGCGCCGCGCCGCTCGACCAGCTGATACAAGCCGGAGATGGTCATGGCCTGCCGCCGGCGCACACCCAGCCACAGGGCCGGCAGGTGCTGCGCCGGATGGCGCGGACGGACACGGAGGTACCGGTCGATCGCCCGCGCACAGGCATGGTCGAAGCGGACCCGCCGCGTCTTGTCGGCCTTGCCGGTTACCAGCGCGGACCGGTCGCTGAGGTCAACGTGGTCCAGGCTCATGCCCACGATCTCGGCCAGGCGGCATCCGGTGGCGCGGAATAGGTGCAGGATCGCGGCGTCGCGCCGATGCGGGAAGTCTCTCTTGCTCTCGGCGTCCTTGATGAGCGTGGCCAGTTGGGTGGGCGTCAGGACGGGCACGGGGTTCTCGGTCATCTTGGGGGCCGGTGGGACCTTGACTCGGCGGTCGAACATCTCGGGCATGTCCTCTTCCTCGCTGAGGAAGTGCCCGAACTGCTGGAGCGACCGGGCGAGCTGGTTGACGTATGCCTTGCCGTACCCGGTGCAGGGCTGTCGTTCCTCGGCCATTCGCCATGCCGGTGCGTCACCGTGCCGGGTCTCTGGCGCGAACCAGTGGGGGCACGGGTCGCCGCCGTTTTGGATCCACACGAGGAAACCACGGAGGTGGTCGCGGCCGGCGTCTTCCCAGCCGTTGAGGTGCGGGTGTTCGCGTAGGAGCCAGCCTGCGTACAGGACGGCGGCGTCCGTGTAAGTGAAGACGGTGCGTTCGCTGCGGCCGACGGCGCGCAAGGCCAGGGCGAAGCTGTTGATGAGCGGCTGGAAGCGTCCCGCGTTGGGCCTGCGCTGCTTCGGGTGTAGCGGTGGCATGTGGATCACCGTCCCCCGGAGAGGACGGTGGGCGGCATCGGGCGATGTGCGCTAAGCGGATACTCCATGAGCCTCGTTGCATCCCCTTGTCCGGGACGCTCACGGACGTTTCCGCAGGTAGAGGAGTGTTGGAGCCCCCGGCCGGACTCGAACCGGCGACCCTCCGCTTACAAGGCGGAAGCTCTGGCCAACTGAGCTACAGGGGCTTGCTCGTCGCCAGCATAACGACAGACTGGCATCGCCGGTGATCGGTGTCTCATCGACGCGCGGGGCGTTCGTGCCCAGCCATGCCCGGATGCCCGAATGATCCGCACCGGGCGGTCCCAGAAACCACGTCGCACCTTGGCACGCAGCCGGAAACCGTTTACCGTTGCGTGACGCGGATGACACCTAGGTGCACCCGCTGGCCGGCGCCATTCCGCGCCGGTCGCTCCTTCACTCGGATCGTCCGGCACGTTCCTGCCGGTGAAAGGAAGCGCTCCACCATGGCTACGGTCACGTACTCCAAGGCGACCCGGATCTACGCGGGCACCGAACGTCCCGCGGTTGACCACCTGGATCTGGAGATCGGCGACGGCGAGTTCCTCGTTCTGGTCGGCCCCTCCGGTTGTGGCAAGTCCACCAGCCTGCGGATGCTCGCTGGTCTCGAAGACGTCGACGAGGGCTCGATCTACATCGACAGCCGCGACGTCACGCACCTGCCGCCCAAGGCCCGCGACATCGCGATGGTCTTCCAGAACTACGCCCTGTACCCGCACATGACGGTGTACGAGAACATGGCGTTCGCGCTCAAGCTCCGCAAGACCCCCAAGTCGGAGATCGACCGGCGGGTCAAGGAGGCGGCGGCGCTGCTCCAGCTCGAGGAGTACCTCGGCCGCAAGCCCAAGGCCCTCTCCGGTGGCCAGCGCCAGCGTGTCGCGATGGGCCGCGCGATCGTCCGTGAGCCGCAGGTCTTCCTCATGGACGAGCCGCTGTCGAACCTCGACGCGAAGCTCCGTGTGCAGACCCGCACGCAGATCGCCACGCTGCAGGCCAAGCTCGGCATCACCACCGTCTACGTGACCCACGACCAGGTCGAGGCCATGACGATGGGCCACCGCGTGGCGGTCCTGCTCGACGGCGTGCTTCAGCAGGTCGACACCCCGCGTGAGCTGTACGACAAGCCGGGCAACGTCTTCGTGGCCGGCTTCATCGGCTCGCCCGCGATGAACATCAAGACCGTCCCGCTCACCGAGCAGGGTGCCGTCTTCGCCGAGATGATCGTGCCGCTGGGCCGCGAGCAGGTCGCGGCCGCGCAGGCCAACGGCGGCGACGGCAAGATCACGGTTGGCTTCCGTCCGGAAGACTGCGACCTGGTCGGCGCCACCGAGGGCGGCCTGCCCGTGGTCGTCGAGCTGGTCGAAGACCTGGGCTCGGACGCCAACGTGTACGGCCACGCCGCGCTCGACGGCGGCTCGGAGCGGTTCGTGGTGCGCACCGACCGGCGGACCATGCCGAACATGGGTGACACCGTATTCGTGAAGCCGCGCACCGACCACTACCACGCGTTCCACGCCGCGACCGGCCAGCGCCTCTGATACAAGCTACGAAAAGGGCGGGCCCGGTTGGGCCCGCCCTTTTCTGTGTGGGAACCGCAAAGAGCAGGACCGGCCGGGGCGGGACGCGGGAGGCCCGGGCTGTAGCCGCCCGTGCCCCGTCCCCGACCGGGTGTGGTGCCCGCGGGCGGTGTCTGCCCACCGCCCGCGGTCACATCTCGCGTGCACGGCCCCTAGAAGCTGAGCTTCCCGGTACCAGCTCCCGCCGTGACGACAGACTTGATGGTGTTGGGGTCGGCGACCGTGTAGCTGTAGTAGGCGCTCGGCTCCTGCACCGTGCCGCTGCAATCGGGCTGCCCCGATTCGCCGACGAACACGTTGTTGCGCGCGACGCAGCGGCCGCCCGGGCCCGCGTAGCTGTTGCTGACGGGTTCCTCCACGTCCTCGAAGTAGTTGCCTTCGACCACACAGCCCGCGTTCGCCTGGCAGGCCACGCCGACGTCGGTGTTGTAGACGTAGTAGTTGTTGAACACGTGCACCGGCTCGCCGAAGCGGACCCGCGGGTTGCGCTGCGGCGTCCGGTTGAACCAGTTGTTGTGGTACGTCACCTTGAGGTTTCCGGTGTCCTGAGCGGCGTTGCCGTCGTCGTGCCCGAGCAGCATCGTCTTGGTGTGATTGTGGAGGTGGTTCCACGACACCGTGATGTACGACGAGCCACGCTTGATGTCGAGCGCCCCGTCGTAGCCGTTCGAGATGTCGTTGTGGTCGAGCCACACGTGGTGCGAGAACATCTGCACGTTGATCCCGTCGTCCGGGAAGTCGCGGATGTTCAGGTTCCGGATGATGACGTTGTGCACGGCGTTGGCCGGCGGGGTGGTGACGTCACTGATCGGCACCCCGACGTTGAAGCCGCCACCGGTGATGCCGGAACCGGCACCGACGCCCACGATCGTCTTGTCGGACGTCACGTCGTGCATCGGGCCGGGCAGCGCGATCATGCCGCTCACCCGGATGTTCAGCGGTCCGTTCTGCGCGATCGCGGCCAGCAGCTCGGCCGCGGTGTCCACCGTGACGGTGGGTCCGCCGGCACCGCCCGTGGTGCCGTTCTGCCCGAGCGTGTTGACCGAGGCGAAGCCCTTTGGCGGCGCGCCCGGCTCGATCGGCGGTTCGGTGGGTGGCAGGGTCGGCCCGCCGCTCGTCGGTCCGGGGGTCGGCTCACCGACACCGGTGGCGACCGTGACGTCGTCGACCGTGACGCTGGCGTAGCTGGCCGCGATGCCCGGACGGCCGCTGGCGAACGCGGTATCGGTCGCGTTGACCGCGAGCGCCCCGTTGACGTACCCCCGCAGCGAACTGCCGGCCGCGTCGAGGCGAAGCGTGGTCCAGGTGCCGACCGAGCCAGCTCCGGTGCCGCTGCCCAGCACGATCGGACTACCGCCCGCTCGCTTGATCAACTGAACGGCACCGGAGCTGGTGATTACGAGCGCGTAGTAGTTGCTGCTGCTCTGCGCGCGTGCGATCAGGCCGGCGAACCGGCTCGATCCGTTGAAGCCGGTCGGTTTGACCCGTGCCTGTACCGAGTAGTCGGCCCAGCTCGTCGACCCGACCAGGCTACGGGAGTCGCTGCTGGTGCCCGCCTGGCGGTACGCACGGGTGCCGTCCGTGACGACCGACCACGTACCGCCGGACGTGGACCAGCCGCTTGCGTTGCCGTCCTCGAAATCGTCGGAGAGCAACGTGTCCGCGAACGCGTACGGCGCGGCGATGACCACGAGTGCCCCGGTGGCGACGGCCGCGATCGCGCCTTTCAGTTTCACTGCCGGACCTCCTCAGCAGAGCCGCCCGGCGCCGGCCAGTACCGGCACCAGGATGGACACGAACTGTGCGGGCAGGACGGGACCGTTGCGCAGGGTCGGCGTCCAGCCTGAATCGGCGCTCAGGTCGGGATCGTGCTCGGCGTTGTACGCGTCGAGCAGGTCGACCGCGGCCGGCCGGCTCTTGCCGGACCGCACCCAGGTCCCCTTCTCCGTGATCGCCGTGCCACCCCAGTCGTAGATGATGTCCGCGGCGGTCACGTCGGCGCCGAGTGCGAAGAAGTTGTTCTCCGCGTAGATCGATGACTGGACGCCGACGCCCCAGGCGTACGAGAACCCGTCGCCGGCGACCTTGTAGTAGTTGTTGTAGATGTCGACCTGGCCGAAGCGCACTCGCGGGAGGCGCTGGAGGCTGCCGTCGAACACGTTGTGGTGCAGCGTGACGTTGAGCCGGCCGACGTCCGGGCCGACGGTGTTCGACGAGCCGATCAGCATCACCTTGTCGCGCGCCGAGAACCGGTTGAACGAGGCGGTCACGAGGCTCGCGGTGTGCGTGATGTCGAGCGCACCGTCGTGCACCTGGTACGGCCGTCCGAAGTAGACAGGCTGTTCGCTGTCGGGGTTGTCGCCGTCGGTGAACGTGTTGTGGTCGACCCACACGTTCTCGCTGCGCCGCACCGACATCAGGTCGAACTGCGAGTTCCAGTTGCCGAGGTCACCATCGGTGGGCGACCAGGCGGGGAAGCAGTCCTGCGCGTCGACGAAGGTGAGGTTGCGGACGATGACGTTGTTGGCCCGGTCGACCATCAGCGTGAGGTGCTTCAGGGTCGCGCCGCGCATGCCGATGATCGTGGTGTTGGGCCCGACGTTGACCTGTGTGTAGGCGGTCTGGTTGGAGACCGACCGCACCCGGGCCTGCTCCAGCGGGCCGCTCGGGTTGACCCGTCCCCAGACCGCCGGGTCGTACGTGGCGAGGTACGCGTCGAGCGAGTAGGCCGGGTCGGCCAGTGCCGCACAGCCGCCGTCCAGCCCTTCGAAGCCGTCGAGCGTGCCTTTGACGTACACGATTTTCGGGGTGGTGCCGGCGACCGCGGCGATAAGCTCGGCGCGGTTCTCGACGACAAAGACGTTTTCCTCGGTGGCGGTGGAACCGCCGGTTGTGCCGGGCCCTGACGCGGCCCATCCATCGTTTGCCGGCAGCACTTGCCGGCCCAGTTGACGTGCTCCCCAGGACACTTCGCCTTCGGCGCGGGCCGGTGCGGCAAACGCCGCCACCATGCCGAGCCCGGCCGCTACGGCGGCCAACTGCCTCAGTTGCATCGCACTCTCCGCGCGGGATCCGGTTAACGCGTTCTTAACAAGAAAGCTACGGATCCACGCTTAAGAGAGTCAATGCCTTCGATTTGCAGAAATGTTGCAACTAAAGCAGGCAAAGAAGAATTGCTCGGCCGCTATATGCCGAGATAGTGGGTGTTGGGTCCGATTTTTACCGAACGACAGTTGCCAATGTTTGCAGTGCGTTTTCAGGCACCGGTCACCTCCTCGTTCAAGGCGACCCGGAGCGGTTGTTCGGCCCACGGGACGGCCAGTTCGGAGAACAACGCGAGCCGCTCCGTCGCTTGGCGCAGCACGGCGTTGATCCCCTTGATCGTCAAGAAGCGTTCTGGCGCGACGCCACTTTCGGAGAGCAGGTCGTCGGTCAGGCGGGTCGGTTGTGGCGCGGCGTGCAGTACGTCGAGCACCGCGGTGAACGGCTTGGTGCGCGCGAGGGGCGCGATCAGCGGCTCACCCTTCTCCCGGTGCGCCAGCAGGTTCTCCAGCAGGCTCGTGCGACCGGGGACCTCGCGGAACTCGGAGTCGCCCGGCAGTCGGAGCCGGTCGGTCGGGTACTCCAGCACCGCGGTACCGCCGGTGCCGTACACGATGACCTCGCCCTCGATCTTCTCCTCGCCGCACAACGTCACGGCCACCAGGATCGGCAGGCCCGACTCCAGCGTGATCCGCAGGCAGGCGGTGTCGTCGACCTCGATGTCCCGGCAGCGGTACCGCTCCAGCTCCACTGTGGACGGCGCCAGCCCGGCGATGGCAAGGCACTGCATCCAGGCGTGCGCCAGCGGGTTGGCGAGCGCACCGTCGAGCGACGGGTGCCCGTCGACCGTACGCTTTCCGGCCCACGGAGACCGCTGGTAGTACGAGTCGGCGCGGTGCCAGGAGGCGACCGCCGCGACACCGGTGACCACGCCCAGCCGGCCGTCTGCGATCGCGCCCATCAGCTCGGCGAGCGCCGCCGAGCCGAGCGCTTGGAACCCGACCTGCAGGGCCCGGCCGGTCTCGTCGACCACGTCGCTGAGCGCGCGGTGCTCGTCGAGCGAGAGCACCGGCGGCTTCTCCAGCAACACGTCGGCACCGGCGCGGAGCGCGTCGGTGGCGATCGGCAGGTGCGTCTGCGGCGGCGTGCAGATCACCACGACATCGGGCCGCACGGCCCGCAGCATCTCGCGGTGGTCGGTGAAGAGTTCGGTGCCCTCGGGTACTGGCGCATCCGGCGCCGCCTCGATCGGGCGCACGTCGACCAGGCCCGCTAGCCGCACCCGGCCGGCCTCCTGCATGGGCGCGATCTGCCGGCGATGCCAGAGACCATGCCCACTGGCACCAACCAGCGCCACCCGTGGCTCACTCATGGTTGTACACCTCCGGGGAGGAGATCATAGTGCGGCCTCTCGGAGGGTTTGCTCGACGCCGTGCTGCTCAAGGGCGGTGAGCCAGCCGACCACCAGCTCCCGTATCGCGTCGTCGCCGACCAGCTCGGCCGGGAACACCTCGGTCAGGCCGAAGAGCGCGTCGACCACGCCCTCCGGTGAGTCCTTGCCTTCCGAAAGCGCGGTCCTGATGCGCTCGGCCAGCGGGTCGTCGAGCGGCAGCGGGGCGCCGTCGTCGGCCTGCCCCTGCACGAAGCGCATCCACGCGGCGAGCACCAGGGCGCCCCAACGCGGCACCGCACCGGTCGCGCGCCGATCGATGAGGGTGTGCAGCACCCGTTGCGGCAGCTTCTGCGAGCCGTCCATGGCAACCTGGATGGTCCGGTGCCGGATCGCCGAGTTCGCGAACCGCTCCAGGACCGAGTCGCCGTACTCGATCACCGAAACCCCGTCCGGCGGCTGGAAGCTGCCGGCGACGTCCTCGGCGACGAACCTCCGCAGCGCCTCCCGCATGCCGGGGATGGCCAGCGCCTCGGCGATCATGTCGCGGCCCGCGAGCGCGCCCAGGTAGGCGATCGCCGAGTGCACGCCGTTGAGCGAGCGCAGCTTCAACCGCTCCCAGGGCCCGGCGTCGTCGGTCAGCACCGCACCGGCGCGCTCCCACGCCGGCCGCCCGCCGGGGAACGCGTCCTCGATCACCCACTCCCGGTACGGCTCGGCCGCCACCGCCGCCAGGTCGCTCACGCCGAGCAGCGCTTCGACCGTGGCGAGCGTCTCCGGGGTGGTCGCCGGCACGATCCGGTCGACCATCGAGCCCGGGAACGTGACGTTGTCGCGCACCCAGTCCACCACCGGGGCGGGTGCGCCGCCGTACTCCAGGGCCTGGGTCACGAGGCCGTGCAGCCGCTTGCCGTTGGACGGCAGGTTGTCGCAGCTCAGCAGCGCGATCGGGCCGGCGTCGGCGGCCGCTCGTGCGATCAGGCCGCGCACGAGAAGGCCGGGCACCGTCATGGGCGGCCCGTCGCCGGTCAGATCTGCGGCGACGGCGGGATCCGGCCTCAGCCGCCCGGTGGCCGGGTCCATCTGGTACGCCTTCTCGGTCACCGTCAGCGTCACGACCCGGATGGTCGGGGACGCGATCAGGTCGAGCACGGCGTCCGGATCGCTGGCCGCGTGCCGTACCCCGGCGAACGCACCGACCACCTCGCTGTGCGTGCCGTTGCCGCTCAGCGACGTGACACTGAAGAGGCAGTCCTGCTCGGTCAGGTTGCGCACCACGTCGAGGCTGCGCGGTGCGACACCGACGATGCCCCAGTCGCCACCGGCGAGCGCGATGGCCGCCTCGGTGTAAACCGCCTGGTGCGCGCGGTGGAACGCGCCCAGCCCGAGGTGCACGATGCCGGCGGGCACGGTACCCGGGCGCACCCGGGGCCGGCTCGCCACCGGTACCTGGCGCAGGCCGCCCAGCGAAAGCCTCACTGTCGCCATACCGGCCCGTCCGGGAAGGAGTACTCGGCGATCGACTCTGGCTTCATGGTGGCGCTGTACCCAGGCTGCTCGGGCAGCAGGTACCGGCCGTCGCGGGTGCGCACCGGGTCGACGAAGTGCTCGTGCAGGTGGTCGACGTACTCGACCATGCGGCCGTCGAGCGAGGTCCCCACGCGCAGGTAGTCGAAGATCGCCAGGTGCTGGACGTACTCGCAGAGGCCAACGCCACCCGCGTGCGGGCAGATCGGCACGCCGAACTTGGCGGCCATCAGGATCTCGGAGAGCACCTCGTTGACGCCGCCGACCCGGCACGCGTCGATCTGCATGACGCCGATCGCCTCGGCCTGCAGCAGCTGCTTGAAGATGACCCGGTTGGCGGCCACCTCGCCGGTCGCCACCCGGATGGGCGCGACGGCTTGCTGGATGCGGGCGTGCCCGAGTACGTCGTCGGCGTGCGTGGGCTCCTCGATCCAGTACGGGTCGAACTCGGCGAGCCGCGCCATGTTGGCGATCGCCTCGTCGACGTCCCAGACCTGGTTGGCGTCCATCATCAGCAACGCGTCCGGCCCGATCTCCTCGCGGATGATCCGGGCGCGGCGGACGTCGTCGTCGATCGGGCCGCCGACCTTCATCTTCATGGCCCGCCAGCCCTCGGCGTACGCCTGCCGGGTCAGCGCCCGCACCTTGTCGTCGGGGTAGCCGAGCCACCCCACCGACGTGGTGTACGACGGGAAGCCGTCGCGCTCCAACTCGTGGAGCCGGTCGTCGATGCCGACGAGGCCCTTGTCGAGGATCGCGGCCGCCTCGGCGGGCGTCAGCGCGTCGGTGATGTGGTGGAAGTCGATGCTGCGCACCAGTTCTTCCGTGGGCATCTCGGCGAGCAGCCGCCACAACGGCTTGCCTTCGAGCTTGGCGCGCAGGTCCCACACCGCGTTGACGATCGCGCCCGTGGCCATGTGGATGACGCCCTTTTCCGGCCCGAGCCACCGGAGCTGGACGTCGGCGCTCAGCGAACGCCAGAACGCGACCGGCTCGGCGAAGATGTCCTCAATGGATCGTCCGACGACGTGGTGCGCCAAGGCGCGGACCGCGGCACAGGTGATCTCGTTGCCGCGCCCGTTGGTGAAGGTGAAGCCAGCACCGGTCTGCGGGCCGTCGGTGCGAAGGGAAACGTATGTCGCCGAGTAGTCGCCGCGGTTGATCGCGTCGGATCCGTCGCCGGCGGCCGCCGTCGGGAACCGCACGTCGTGGACGTCTACTGACGTGATGACTGTGCTCACAGTTTGAAGATCCTCTTGGGCAGTCGGTAGGCGAGGTCGACGATCGTCTCGGCCGCCTCGTCGAGCGGCAGCCGGTGCTCGGCGACCAGTCGGGCGAGGAAACCGGCGTCGATCCGGCGCGACACGTCGTGCCGCACTGGGATGGAACAGAAGGCGCGGGTGTCGTCGACGAACCCGGCCGTGTTGTAGAAGCCCGCGGTCTCGGTGACCGCCTCGCGGTACCGGCGCAACACCTCCGGCGAGTCCAGGAACCACCAGGGCGCGCCGAGGAAGAGCGAGGCGTATCCGCCGGCGAGCGGCGCGAGCTCGCGGGTGAACGTGTCTTCGTCCAATGTGTACAGCACCACGCGCAGGCGCGGGTCGTTGCCGTACTTCTCCAGCAACGGCAACAGGTTGTAGACGTACTCGGTCGCCCGCGGGATGTCACCGCCGACGTCGCGCCCGTGCGTGTCGTACAGCCAGGTGTTGTGGTTGCGCACCGCACCCGGGTGCAGCTGCATCACGAGCCCGTCCTCGATGGACATCTTCGCGAACTCGACGAGCATGTGGCCCCGGAACGTCTCCGCGTCGGCCTCCGTCGCCTCGCCCCGTAGCCCTTTCTCGAAGAGCTTCGCGGCATCCGGTTCGTCCAGCAGCACCGTGCGAGCGGTCAAGTGGCCGTGGTCCGAAGAGGTCGCGCCGGCCGCGATGAACGCCTGTCGCCGGCTGCGCAGCGCGGCCAGGTATCCGTGGTACGTCGTCGTGTCGTCGCCGGTGATCTCGCCAAGGCGGGCCACGTTGTCGGCCCAGTTGTCGAACTCCATGTCGACCACGTTGTCCGGCCGGAACGTGGTGACGACCCGGCCACCCGGGCCGCCCCAGCCATCCGCCGCGAGCTTCGCGTGCCGGCCCAGATCGTCCAATGGGGACTCGGTCGTGGCCAGTACCTCGATGTTGAACCGCTCGAAGAGGGCGCGCGGCCGGAACTCCGGCTCGGCGAGCTTCGCCGCGATCGCGTCGTACACCTCGTCGGCGGTGTCCGGGCTGAGCCGGGTCGTCACGCCGAACACGTTGGCGAACGTCTCCTCCAGCCACAGCCGGGACGGCGTGCCGCGGAAGAGGTACCAGTGCTCGGCGAACCGGCGCCAGATGGTCCGCCCGTCGGTCTCGTACGGCTCGCCGGTGCGGGTCGGTACGCCGAGGGACGCCGGCGACACGCCCTGGCTGAGCAGCATCCGCGTGACGTAGTGATCCGGGCAGATGATCAGTTGCGCCGGGTCGGGGAAGGGCGTGTCCTCGGCCAGGATCGCCGGGTCTATGTGCCCATGCGGGGAGATGATCGGCTGGTTCTTGGCGAGGGCGTACAGCTCCCGGGCTATGCCCCGCTGCGTGGGTTCGGCGGGAAAGAGCAGGTCGGCTCGCGACACGGACGGCTCCTAGGGGATGGTGAGCAGGTCGGCGACCTTGACCGGCTGGCCGGTCTCGAACGAACGGTTGGCGGCCAGGCCGGTAAGGAGGGCCAGCGCGCCGTCCCGAGCGGAAGCGCCGCGACCCATTGGATCATGCACGCCCCCAAATAGGACCGCGGTCATGCGGGCGTCCGCACCACCGTGGCCCGCTCGGGTGTACCCGGGCACCGGCACCTGCCGCGGCTGCGCCCAGAACGGCCGCAGGGTGATCCGTGCCCAGCCTTCCTCCACGGCCGCCTGCACACCGTGCAGCGCCGCGCCTTTCAACTCGGTGGCGGCGTACGGGCTGACGAAGTCGCTCTCCACGACCTCGAGCTCGAGCCGCCCCTTGCTGCCGTTGAACATCACTCGGTAGCCCTCCCACGGGGCGTACGCGGTGAGGTGGTAGGTCATCGTGGCGCCGGTGGAGTACTTGGCCAGCACCGCCATGTCGTCTTCGATAGTCACGCCGGGTGCGAAGACGTTCTGGTCCCGGTGGTACCCATCTTCCGCCTCGGCGTCCAGGTAGAGCGCCCGCAGGTGCGGATTGGCGGCAAGGTGCAGCGCGAACGGATCGCCGGCCGCCTCGGGGCTGCCGTGCGCGCGCTCGTAGTCGCGGGCGTACCCGTGCCGGCGCCCCTGCTCGCCGTAGAAGAACAGCCCTCCGTACGCGAACACCTCGACCGGCACCGCGCCGAGCCACCAGTTGACGAGGTCGAAGTGGTGGCTGCTCTTGTGCACCATCAGGCCGCCGGAGTTGGCCTTGTCGCGGTGCCACCGCCGGAAGTAGTCCGCTCCGTGCCGCACGTCCAGCAGCCACTCGAAGTGCACCGAGCCCACTTCGCCGATCTCACCGTCGGCGAGCACCTGACGCACTTTCTCGTGCAAAGGGTTGTAGCGGTAGTTGAAGGCGACGGTGACGTGCCGGCCGGTCTCGGCGACCGTGTCGAGGATGCGCTGGCAGCGCTGGACGTCGGTGGTCATCGGCTTCTCGGTCACCACGTCGCGACCCGACTTGAGCGCGGCCACGATGTACTCGTCGTGGGTGCGGTCGACGCTCGTCACCAGCGCGACGTCGACCCGCTCCTTGTCGAGCATGCTGGTGAACTCGCCCGCCTGGTACGTCGGCACCGCGTCCGCGCCGAGCTCCTCCAGCCAGGAGTTGTGCGCGTCCATGCGGGCCTGGTTGACGTCGGCGAACGCCACCAACTCGGCCTGGTCTGCGTGGTCGCGGACGATCGAACGCACGAACATCTCAGCGCGCGAACCGGTGCCGACGAGGGCGTAGCGGAGCCGCCGCTCCGGCTGATCCGACATCGAGGCTTCCTCCAGAAGGTGCAAAGGTTTGCAGCAGAAGAATTCCCGAGTGCCCGCTGCGCGTCAACGCTTTCCGGAAAAGTGACCTGATAAATCCCTTTGGTACTGAGTTGGAGCGCTCCCGGTGCAGGTCGTCGTAACGAAGCCGCAATCCAAGCCCGTTGACACGTGAGCAACCGTTTGCATTAATTGGCCGATCCCAGTGACGACCACCACACGAGCAGGAATGGAGACGCCGCTGTGCCCGCCACCATCCGCGACGTCGC
>NZ_BSDI01000009.1 GCF_027923225.1 Phytohabitans aurantiacus | reverse complement strand
ACGTAAACAACAACGTATCCGCAGCCGACGCCAACCCACCCAACGTCCGCGACTTCCGCATCGTGATCGTGTTGTTCCACGTCGTCGTCGCAAGGTAGTAGAACCCGTCGTAATACTGCAGCCACGGATCCGGGCCACGCACCTTCAACGGATTCGTAAACGTGCGGTTCGACGGTGGAGGCGTCGTGGGCGGCGCGGTGGTTGGCGGGGGCGTGGTCGGTGCCGCCGTGGTGGGGGCGGGCGTGGTCGGGCCGGGGGTCGCGGTGCCGTTGCACGTCACGCCGTTGAGCGCGAAGCTCGTCGGCGCCGGGTTGGTACCGGTCCACGAGGCGTTGAAGCCCATCCCGACGGTCGCGTTCGTGCCGAGCGACCCGTTCCAGCTGGCGTTGGCGACACGTACCTGGGTGCCGCTCTGCGTGAAGGTGCCGTTCCAGCCCTGGGTGATCTGCTGTCCGGCGGTGAAGGTCCAGGTGAGCGTCCAGCTGCTGAGCGGGTCGCCGACGTTGGTCAGGTTGACGTTGCCGGTGAAGCCACTGGGCCACTGCGAGCCCACCGAGTACGTCACCGAGCACCCCGCCGCCGCGGCCTGGGCCGTGACGGCGGTGAGGCCACCCCCGACGCCGACCACCAGAACCGTGGTCGTCGCGAGGAGGGCACGAGAGCGCCTTATGCGCATGTCGAGCTCCCGAGGTCAATGAGTAGCGAACTGTCGCGAAGACCGCTGCCCGGGAGCCGACTTCCGGATCAAGATATCCAATCACACAGATCGATGCAACCGTGGGAACGGCCTACGAGATGAGCCCCTCGGCGTCGTCCGCCGGCACCGGCTCGGAGAAGAGATGGCCCTGGCCGTACGCGCAGCCGAGGCGGAGCAGGTGTGCCCGCTGCGCCTCGGTCTCGACACTCTCGGCGATGAGCTGCATTCCCAGGTTGCCGCCCATCAGCACGATGGTCTGCACGAGCGCGCTGCTCTTCGCGTCGACGCCCAGGCGGGCTACGAACGACCGGTCGATCTTGAGAGCGTCGATGGGCAGCCGGTGCAGCGCCTCCAGCGACGAGTACCCGGTGCCAAAGTCGTCGATGTGCAGCTCGCACCCGAGGTCGTGCAGGTCTTCGAGCATCTTCCGGGCGAGCGTCACGTTGGTCATGATCACGCCTTCGGTGATCTCGAAGGCGAGGTTGCGCGGGTGCAGGTCGGCGTGGCGCAGCGCCCGTTCGATGTCGTCGACCAGGCCGCCCTGCCAGAACTGCCGGTTCGACACGTTGATGCTGACCCGCAGGTCTTCCCGGCCGGGCGTGCGCTGCCACGCGGCGAGACGCCGGCACGCGTCGACGATCGTCCACCGGCCGATCGGGATGACCAGGCCGCTCTCCTCGGCGATACCCAGGAACTGGTCCGGCAGGATCAGGCCCCGCACCGGGTGCCGCCACCGGATCAGGGCCTCGAAGGCGCGGGTACGACCGCTGCCGAGCTGCACGATCGGCTGGTAGTACACCTCCAGCTCGCCCCGGTCGATCGCCTGCCGCAGCTCGGTCTCGATCTGGAGGCGGGTCACCGCCTTGGCGTGCATCGCCACGTCGAACAACGCGTGTGAACCCTTGCGCTGCGACTTCGACCAGTACATCGCGATGTCGGCGTCGCGCACGAGGTCTTCGGCCTCGCCGTACCGGTCGCCGCCCAGCGTGATGCCGATGCTGGCGGTCACCACGACGTCTTGCCCGTGCAGGCGGAACGGCGGTGCCAGCGCGGCGTGCAGGCGCTCCGCGACCTGTACCGGATTGTTCGGCTCGGCGACACCGTCGAGCAGGATCAGAAACTCGTCGCCGCCGAACCGCGCCGCCGTGTCGGTCTCCCGCAAGGTCTCCGAGATCCGGCGCGCCACCTGGACCAGCATGCGGTCGCCGGCGGTATGCCCGAGGCTGTCGTTGACGACCTTGAAGCCGTCGAGGTCGACGAAGAGCACCGCGAAGCCGCGCTCGCGCTGCCGCATGGCTTCCCGGAGGCGGTCCAGGAACAGGGTGCGGTTCGGCAGGCCGGTCAGGTGGTCGTACAGCGCCGCGACCCGGAGCTGCTCCTCCTGCTGGCGCAGCGCCGCCAGTACCGTCTGGAAGTCCAGCGCCACGGTCAACAGCGCCGCCCAGTGGTTGATCGGCTCACGCCCGGTGCCGACCCGGGTCTCCACCGAGTCGACCACGGCCAGCAGCCCCCAGTCGCTGTCTTCGACCTTCACCGGCACCACGAAGGTCATCGCGTCCGGCGTCATACGGGCGGCCGCCAGCACCTCGGCGGGCGGGAAGGCGCTGATCGGCACGGATTTCGGCGGCTCGCCGGACAGCGGGTCGCGATAGAAGGAGCCGACCAGTTCCAGGTCCGGGTCGGGTTGGTCGCGATCGCCCCACAGGCCGAGGCAGCCAGCGCGCGCCGGGGTCCGCGCCAGCCAGCGCAGATGCCGCGGGTCCTCCTCGTGTCCGCGCAACAAGTTCATGCTGACCTCGTACTGCCGACTCAGGCTCACCTGGAGGTGGGTGCGCTCCCGGAAGTGCGCGCGGCCGGTGGCATCGAGCTCGTCGACGGGCATCACCGGGCCGCTGCCCCGCTGGCAGCCACAGGACTCGCGCACGATGAGGGTGGTCGGGACCAGGATGCGTTCCGGTACCGGGTCGCCGCGAAGTCGCGCGGTCAGCGTGGCGACCGCCGTACGCCCGATCGTCTCGACCGGATGGTTGACGGTGGTGAGGCGGGGCAGCGTGTACGCAGCGGCACGCAGGTCGTCGAAGCCGACGATCGCTTGATCATCGGGCACCCGGTAACCGGCGTTGGTCAGTACCCGCAAAAAGCCGACGGCGTTGGCGTCGGTGCCGAGAACCGCGGCCGTCGACGGAAGTCCGGCGGCGATCAACTCCCGCGCGGCGCCCTCGCCCCCACCCTCCTGGTTGTCCTCGGCGTGATAGATCAGGCGCGGGTCTGGCGCCAGCCCGTGCGAGCGCAGCGCCTCCACATATGTCTCGTACCGCCGCCGGACGTCCTTCGCGCCGAGGTAGCCGGCGAACGCGATCCGCTCGTGGCCGTGGCCGACGAGATGGGCGACCGCGTCGCGGACCCCGGTGGCGTTGTCGGGCAGTACGACCGGAGAGCCGACCTCGGGCACGTCGTGGCTGATCGTCACGACCGGCTTGCCGGCGGCTTGGATCTTGGCTAGGTAGCCGGGGTTCGCCGCGTTGATGATCACGATGAAGCCGGCGGCGTGGCTCCACGCGACCGGGTGCCGCAGGTCGGGCGGCTCACGCATCTCGAGCTGATCGGTGCCCGCGTCGAGAGTCTGGAGCGCGACCACGGTCGCGCCCTCGTCAGCGGCGGCTCTGACGATGCCCTGGAGCAGCCCGCCGAAATACCAGCCGCCGAGGAACGGCGACAGTACACCCAGCGTGAGATCGGACGACACCTGCGAGGCTACGCCGAACTCCTGGTTGCCGTGTGGCGAATGACAATGATGATGGGGCCCGGCGTGTCACGCCGGGCCCCATCTATTTCAGTTGGCCCTTACAGCGGCGGGTACGCGTTCTGCATGAGCTGCGTGACCTGCGCCGGGAACCAGGCACCCGAGATCGGGGCGTTGTCGAGGGCGCCGGACATGTTGTTGCCGTTGCGGTAGTTACCGGTGTACGTCGGGTCGCACATCCGGTCGAAGCCCTTGCCCTCAGGGTTGTCGATCAGGCGGCTGGAGCCGTCGGACTCACCCGGGGGCTTGACCCACACGTAGGCGTCGATGCCGGAGGCCGGGGCCACCCGCGGACGCTCACCGATGCCAGCACCGCTCTGGTTGCACCAGTTGCCCTTGTGGATACGACGGTCGATCCGGGAGCCGTTGATCTGCTCGTCGATCGTGCCCGTGGTACGCGGGCCGGTCGGCCGAGCCGCGCCGCCCCAACCGTTGCGGGAGGTGTCGATCAGCATGCCGATGTTCGACGGCATACCCTGCGAGACCAGCTCGCCGCGGAACGCCTGGGCGAACGACAGCTCGTCGTTGTAGCGGTTCCAGTCGATCCACTTCGACGGCCGGGTCTGGTCGTTCACCGTGATGTACGGCTCCTGCAGGGCCGAGTAGTTGGCCGTGTTGGTGATGAAGCCGTGCACGTTGGAGGTGCTGCCGGACTGCCGGACGGTGTCGGCGAGAAGCGTGGCGGTCGGACGGAAGTTGTCGTCCCAGCCGATCCAGCCGTGGTGAGCGGCGTCGATGTAGTTGTAGACGTTGCCGATCGCGCCGAGCTTCTGCAGGGCGTACGCGATGCCGGCCTGGTAGTTGCCGTTGGCCTTCATCGTGTTGCACATCGCGGTCTCGCCGCCCCGACCGGCCACGTTCGTGATCAGGTTCGGCAGCGAGTCGATCTCGATGATGTTGATGATCCGGAGGCTGGCGTACTTGGGGTCAGCCTGGATCGCCGCGATCGGATCGATGTACTCGGTCCGGTAGCGACCGATCTCGGTCGCGCCGAGCTCACCGTTGGAGGCGAGCGCCGCACAGTCACGACCGGGCAGGTTGTAGATCACGAACTGGATGTAGCTCGAGCCCTGCCGCAGTGCGTCATCGAGGTGCTGACGGACACCGAACGCGCCGTTCGAGCTGCTGTTCGGCGTGCCGTTGATGGCGGCGATCCGGTCGATCCACACTGCGGTCGGGTTGTTGGCGATGCGGCTACCACCCGAGACGCTGTTGGCCTTGGCCTGCCACTCCGTGTTCCGGTAGCCCTGGCCGCCCGAGTACGGGTTGTCGACCTTCTGGCCCGGGTTCGGCGGGTTGCTCGTCGTCGGGTTGGTGCCCGGGGTGGTCGGGTTGGTACCCGGCGTCGTCGGGGTCACCGGACCGTTGCAGGCCACGCCATTGATCGCGAAGTTGGTCGGCACGGTGTTGGTGCCGGTGTGCGTGCCGGTGAACCCGGGGGTCACCGAGCCGCCGTTCGCCACGCTGCCGTTCCAGGACTCGTTGGCTACCGTCACCTGGGTGCCGCTCTGGGAGAACCGGCCGGTCCAGCCCTGGCTCACCCGCTGGCCGTTGGCGAAGGAGAAGGTCAGTGACCAGTTGCTCCACGGGTCGCCCACGTTGCGAATGGCGATGTTGGCCTGGAAGCCGTTGTTCCACTGGTTGACGATCGTATAGGTGACGCTGCACCCGGTGGCGGCGCTCGCGGGCAGGGCCTGGATCACGGTGAGGCCGCCCAGGCCAAGAGCGGCAACCGACGCGATCGCCAGGCTCCGCTTTCTGTTGCGACTCAAGCCGAGTCTCATTCCTATATCTCCTACTTCGTCGCGCGTCGCCAGAGTGAGGCGCTCTGGCGTGGCGGACCGCGGGCTCAAGAGGATGGTGACGCCGCAGAACGCCGTATGGGGGGCGGCTCGCCTGGCCCGGATGGCGAGCAAAAGAATCATCGCGGTCAGCCGTGCGGATCGCTCTCGCTGATCCACGTGCCCTGGTCAACCGCTCGCATCGGCTCCCCCGAATGCGTTAAGCGAGTCTTGCATGGGAGGGCTCCCACGCACAAGCGTGCATCGAGGAAACGATATCCGGCGAGCCGCATATATTGAGCTTCGTCACACTCTTGTTCCTCGATCACCCGGGCTGTGGCAGGGTGCTGGACGGGTGCACCCTCATCGATGGCTCACCTCACAACCGGGGGACAAACTAGTGCGTATCCGATCAGCCGTGACCGCGCTCGCGGTCACGGCAGCCGTCGTACTCGTTCCGGCGTCCGCCTCCGCCGCGCCTGCGGTGCCAGCGGGGCTTGTCGTGAAGAACGGCGCCACCCAGCCGGTCTTCTCGCTCGCCGCCGCCATCCAGGAGACCGTCTACATCACCGCTCCGATGGACAGCAACGGCGACGGCGCCAACGACCGCATCGCCGCCCGCCTCATCCGCCCCGAGGGCACCGCCACCGGCCTCCAGGTCGCGTCGGTGATCCACGCCAGCCCGTACTTCGGGGTCAGCTCGCTGGCACGCGAGAAGTCCGACCTCATCGTCCCGGCGCCACACTTCAACACCTGGTTCGACGACTACTTCGTGCCGCGCGGGTACGCCGTCGTCGAGGTCGAGATGCAGGGCACCGCCGAGTCAGAAGGCTGCGCCACCACCGGCGGTCCCGAAGACACGATCAGCGCCAAGGCGGCCGTCGACTGGCTGGGCGGCCGGGCCACCGCCGTGTACGCCGACGGCACCCCGGCCGTAGCCACCTGGAGCACCGGCTCGACCGGCATGATCGGCGTCTCGTACGCCGGCACCCTGCCGATCGCGGTCGCTGAGACGGGCGTCGAGGGGCTCGAAACCATCGTGCCGATCGCCAGCATCTCCAGCTGGTACGACTACGCCCGCGCGAGCGGCATCTCCTACGGCGGCTTCGGCAGCCGGTATCCCCAGTCGCTGGCGCAGTACGTCTCCAACTCCACCGCGCTCAGCCAGTGCGCCAGCCGGTACACCCAACTCGGCGACCAGGCCGACGACGCCACCGCCGACTTCAACGCGTTCTGGCAGGCTCGCGACTATCGTGACCAGGCCAGCCAGGTCGGTGCCTCGGTCTTCATGGTGCACGGCCAGCAGGACAAGAACACCAAGACCACAAACCTCGGCCGATACTGGGACCAGCTGATCGCCAACGGCGTGCCGCGCAAGCTGTGGCTGCACGACGGCGGGCACAGTGACCCGTTCGGCTCCGACCTCGTCGGGCGCGACACCGTGGGCCGCTGGATGGACTACTGGCTCTACGACATCGACAACGGGATCATGAGCGAGCCGCAGGCCACCATCAAGCGCCCCGACGGCACGAGCACCACGTACGCCACATGGCCGAGCGGCACCGAGACCAACCTGTACTTCGGTGGACCGGCCACCGGCGCCGCTGGCACCCTGCTCACCTCGCCCGCGCCGAGCGGCACCCAGTCGTTCACCGACGACCGGGGCCAGCTCGAGTACCCGATGACCACCGCACCCGACACCGCCAAGCCCGGCCGCCTCGTCTACCTGGCACCGGTGCTGACCGCGCCAAAGCGCCTGTCAGGCACCGCTCGCGTGCAGGTCACCTTCACATCGACGACGTCGAGCACTCCGCTGACGGCGATGGTCGTCCACTACACCGACGGCTTCCCCACGAGGGTCGTGACAAGAGGCGCCCTGGACACCAAGAACCGCCTGTCCCTGACCACGCCCAGCCCGCTAACCCCCGGCACCCAATACACCGCAACCATCACGTTGGAGCCCAAGGACTACATCTTCCCAACAGGCTCCAGAGTGGGCGTCGTGCTGGTAGCCAACCACAACGAATACCTAACCACCGACATGTCCGCCGGCGGCGTGGCCGTCTCCCTCCCGACGAGCCGCGCGGTCCTCCCCTTGACCTAACCCACCCCGCGTCGGCCGCCCACTCTCCCGGCCGTCGGCGGCCCGCTCTCTCCCGGCGGTGGCCGCCGCTCTCCCCCGCCCTCCGGCGGGGTCGTCCGCCCGCCGTCGGCGGCCCGCTCTGCCCGCCGATCAAGGGCGAATGCACGTGGTTCGATCTCTTTTCCGCGTGCATTCGCCCTTGATCCATGCAAGCGCCCTTGATCGACGGGCGTGGACACGCCAGCACGCAGCCGCAGCCAGCGGCAGCGTCGCGCTCGGGCAGCGAACATGGACGCGCCGCCGCACCAGTAGATCTAGACGAGCTACCGCGACGCCCGCCGTGCGCGAGACCGCTGCTCCCGCGGCCTCACCCACCGCGGCCGGTCACGCTCACCCCTTGCGCCGCCCGCGCAACAACATCCCTGTTCTTGTCCCCTCGGCCCCGCCCGGATGCCGCGACATCCGGGATTTTGTCGCCACGCCCGCCCGGGTTATAGGGACACGGACGGTGAGGCCGCGGGAGCAGCGTCTCGCGCACGACGCACGTCGCGGTAGCTCAGACCTCGATCCTGGTTCCGGCCTCGCCCTTGCCCCGCGACGGGCCGTCGATCAAGGCCATGTGCGTGGATCAAGGGCAAACGCACGCGGATTTGAGATCGAACCACGTGCATTTGCCCTTGATCGGCGCGGCCGGCGCGGTGGGCGCGGCGCGGCCGGCGCGGCACGCCGCGGCGCAGCGCGGCCGGCGCGGCACGCCGCGGCGCAGCGCGGCCGGCGCGGCCGGCGCGGCGTGGGGAGTGGGGCTAGGGGTGGCGGGCTCGGGAGGAGGTGAAGGAGTAGGACATTGCGGCGAAGCCGGGGTCTCGCGTCAGCGCGCGGAAAAGGCGTAGTTGGTCTGGGGAGATGCCTGCCGCCAGCAGTCTCGGCTCTAGCTGGCGGGAGTTGTTGTCGTACAGGGCCATGGCCGGGGAGCCGCCCAACCAGCTCTCCACGTGCATCGTGGTGTCGATGTCGGTCAGGCCCACCCGCGCCATCTCGCCATGCACGTCCTGCGCCCATCCCAGGTCGGCGCCCCGGTCGCGGAGCACGCCGAACAGCGCCTCCATGACCTCCTGGAAGAGTTTCGCCGAGTCGTCGTTCGGAGCGGTCAGCACCCGGGGCGCCGCCGTGCAGTCGAACTCTTCCACCACCAACCAGCCGCCCGGCGCCAGCGCGCTCGCCATCTGCTTGAGTACCCGCCGGCGCTCGGGCAGGTGCAGGAGCAGGAGCCGGGCGTGGATGATGTCGAACGGTCCACCGGGTGGCGGGGTGTCGCGGGCGTCGTGCCGCAGTACTGACAGGTTGTCGTCGGGCACCAGGTGCAGCGGGTCGATGTCGGTGGCGACGACGTGCCCGACCGGGCCGACCGCGCGCGCCATGAAATATGCCACCGATCCGCCACCCGCGCCGGCCTCCCAGCAACGGGCACCGGGGCGGAGGACGAGCCGACGTGCCGTGATCGGATCGAGGAAGGACTCCAGCGCGCGCAGTTGGCTGTCGGCTTCGGGCGAGCGGTTGCTGAACGCGTATCCGGGCATGGTGTTACCTCCGCTGGGCGATGCTGAGCAGGGCTTCGATGGGTGCGGGATCGGCGCGTACGCCGTCCGCGGGCTCGTCGGCGATCAGGCGGCCGTAGTCGAGTACGGCGATCCGGTCGGCGAGCTGTATCGCGTGGTGGAGTTGTTGTTCGACGATCAGCACGGTCATGCCTCCGGCGGCGAGGCCAGCGATGACCTCCCGCACCCGGCTGGCCACCTCGCCGGCGAGCCCTTCGCAGGGTTCGTCGAGCAGCAGCAGTCGCGGCTGGGTCAGCAGCGCGCGTGCCAGGGCGAGCATCTGTTGCTCGCCGCCGGAGAGCTGGTTGCCCCGGTGCCCCAGGCGCTGTGCCAGCCGCGGCATCAGGTCGAGGACGCGGCCGACCGTCCACATCGGATTGTGCCTTCCGGCAAGGGCCAGGCGCAGATGCTCCGCCACCGTCAGGCTCGCGAAGACGCGCCGCCCCTGCGGTACCAGGCCGACGCCGGTGCGGGCGATCCGGTGCGCGGGCTTCCCAGCGAGGTCCACATCGGACACTGTGATGGTGCCCGAGTACGGGCGCAGCAGGCCGGCGATCGCGTGCACGAGCGTGGTCTTGCCGGCACCGTTGCGCCCGACGATCGCCTGGATCCGCCCGGCTTCGACGGTCAGGGCGACGTCGTGCAGCACGGTTCCACCGCCGTACCCGGCGTTGAGCCCGCTGATCCGGAGCACTCAGATCACCGCCTCGGGCTGCCGCGCGGCGTACGCGGACTGCACCGTCGAGGATGCGCGGATCTCGTCGGGCGTACCGGTGGCGACGTACTGGCCGTCGCGCAGCACGGTGACCCGGTCGGCGAGGGCGTACACGAGGTCGAGACGGTGCTCGACGAGCAGCACGGTCACGGTGCGCGGCAGTTCGCTGAGCACCGCACTGAGCTGCGAGAACTCGACCGCTGACAGCCCGGCGGCCGGCTCGTCGAGCAGGAGGAGCCGGGGCCGGCCGGCCAGCGCCATGGCGATCTCCAGTTGCCGGCGCTGGCCGTGCGAGAGCCGAGCGGCGGTCACGTCCGGGATCGCCAGGGAGGAGAGGAGCTTGCGAGCCTCCGGCAGCGTCCGGCGGTACCCGCCGCGGTGCCGCGCGCCCGCCACCGCGATATTGTCCAGTGTGGACAGCGACGGCCAGACGGCCGGTCGCTGGTGGATGCGCCCGACGCCGAGCCGAGCCCGGCGCGCCGGTCCGAGGCGGGTCACGTCGCGGCCTGCGAACCGGATGCGCCCACCGTTGGGACGCGACACGCCGGCCACGAGGTCGAGCAGCGTGGTCTTGCCCGCGCCGTTGGGCCCGATGACGGCGTGCCGCTCCCCCTCACCGATCCGCAGGTCGATCCGGTCCAGTGCGACCAGCGACCCGTACCGGCGCGTCAGCGCGTCCACTTCGAGCAGGCCCCTCATGTGACCGCGCTCCGCAACCTGAAGCGGAGCCGCGGCAACGCGTACGCCGCCACGATGAACAGCGCGCCGAGCAGGAGCGGGCCGCGTCCGGGCAGCAGGCCCGAGAGCCAGTCGCGGGCGGCGAGCACTACAGCGGTACCGGCGATGGCGCCGACCACCGAACCGGCCCCGCCGATCACCACACCGAGCAGCAGCAGCGCCGCGATGTCGAACCCGAAGTCGGCCGGCGACAGGTACTGCTGCGTGGTGACCAGCAACGAGCCCGCCAGCCCCGCGATCGCCCCGGCCGCGATGTACGCGATGGCCAGGTAGGCATTCACCGGATGCCCGCTGGCCCGCATCCGGGCCTCGTCGTCGCGGCAGCCACGCAGGTACATGCCGGCGGGGCCACGCAACAGCAGGACGACCACGCACAGGACGATGCCGACGACGGCGAGCGCGTACAGGTATCGCGCCCGGTCCGTGTCGAGAACCGGCAGTCCCCACAGTGGGCGGGGCGACGCCATTCCCGCGAGCCCGTCGGTGCCACCGGTCACCGAACGCCACCGGCTGGCCGCTGTCACGGCCAGTTCACCGATCGCCAGCGTGATCATGAGGACGACCACGCCGCGGGCGTACACCACGAGCGGGGTGGTGAGCGCCGCGAACGCCGCGCCAACGCAGGCTGCGGTCAAAAGCTGCACCACACCAACCGAAGAAGAGTGTGCCGCCGCGTACGCGCCCGCCGCGAACGGTGCTGTCTGCCCGAGCGTTGGCAGCCCCGCGACGCCGGTCAGCAGTGCGACGCTCGCCGCGACGAGCCCGAGTACGAGGATGCGGGCGAGCGTCGCCGTGGTGTACGGGTCGGCGAGCCACGGCGCCGCGACGGCTGCCAGCAGTGCCGGCGCGATGAGCCACTTCATGCCGGGCTCCAGCGCCGGATCAGTCCGTGCGAGCGGGCCGCGAGGACGGCCGCCATCGCCGCGAAGAGCAGGAATGGTGCGGCGGTCGGCGCCAGGGCTACGCCGAGCGTCTGGATCTCACCGACCGCGAGCGCGGCGAGGAGGGTACCGCCGACCGAGCCGAGTCCGCCCAGTACGACGACCACGAGCGAGAGCAGCAGGACGGTGGCGGCGGTGCTCGGGCCGGGGCCGATGATCGGGGCGCCGAGCACGCCGGCGGTACCCGCGAGCGCCCCCGACGCGGCCAGCACGCCGAGGCGTACCCGCGCCGGGCTCACGCCGAGACACGCCACCATGTCGGGGTCGTCGACCGCGGCACGCACGAGCATGCCGGCCCGGGTGCGGTTCACCACCGCGTGCAGTGCGAGCGCGAGCGCCGCCGCCACCACGATGAAGACCAGCCTGTACCCGGCGTAGGCGTGCCCGGCCAGATCGACCGGCCGGTCCACTGTGGCCGGTACCCGCACCGGAAGGTTCTCCGCGCCGAACGCCATCACCAGCAGGCTGCCGCCCGCGAGGGCCACCCCGAACGTGAGCAGCGCCTGGGTCAGGTGGTCGCCGCGCGGTACCGCGGCGAGCATGCCGGACAGCGCGGCGCCACCGGCGGTCGCGGCGCCGACCCCGGCGGCGAGAGCCAGCAGCAAGGCCAGCCAGCTCCCGTCGCTCAGGGTCGCCGCGACATAGGCGCCGATCGCGTACAGCGTGCCGTGCGCGAGGTTCAGGATGCCGGCCACCCCGAAGGAGAGCACCAGCCCCGAAGCCACGACGAACAGCAACAGTCCATATGCGACACCGTCGAGCGCCGGAATCAGGTAAGGGTCAACCCGATCCATTCATTTCCCAACCGTGGCGAGGTCGGTCACGACCATGTTGGACAGTGCACGCCCGTCCTGCCGGACCTGGCGCAGGTACCACTTCTGCACGGGCGAGTGAGTGGTCTTGGAGAACTGCCAGGCACCGCGCGGGCTGTCGATCTGCCCGAGCTGACCGATCGCCCTGTTGATCGACTCAGGCGTCGGGTTGTCACCCGCAGCGCCGATCGCCTTGTCCAGCACGGCCGCCGCGTCATACGACGCCATCGCGTACGTGGTGGGCGGGCCGTCGTGGTTCTCCTTCCAGGCCGCCACGAACGAGCGGTTCTCCGCGTTGTCGAGGTCGGGCGAGTAGTTGAGAACCGAGAAGATGCCCCGTGCCGAGTCGCCCTGCGCGTTGAGCACGCCGCCCTCGGTCAGGAAGCCCGCCGCGTACAGCGGAAGGTCCTTGATCTCCGACTGGGAGTACTGCTTCACGAAGTCGATCGCGGCGGTGCCGGCGTAGAACGTGTAGACCGCCTTGGCGCCGGACGCCTTGATCTGCGCGAAGTACGGCGTGAAGTTGGTCGTGGTGGGGAATGGGGTGAACCGCGTCTTGCCGTCCGCGTTCGCGAGCGTGCCACCCGCCTTGGTGAACGCCTCGGTGAAGCCCTTCAGCTGGTCATGACCTCCCTGATAGTCCGGCCCGATGGCGTACACCGAACCTTCGACGTGGTCGCGCACGTACTGCGCCACGGACGCGCCGGTCTCCTGTGACAGGTACGACGTGTGCCAGACGCGCGACACGTCCTTGAACACCGGCCGGGCGTTGGCGCCGATGAACGGGACCTTCGCCTCGGTCAGCACCGGGTACACGGCGGCCGCCGAGCCACCGCCGACGATGCCGGTCACCACCGACACCCTGTCCTGCTTGACGAGCTTGGTCGCGGCGGGCACCGCGGTCGGCGGCCCGTCGCCCTCGTCGGCCACGACCAGCTCGATCGGGTGGCCGCCCAGCTTTCCGCCATGGGTTCGCAGATAGAGCTGGAAGCCGTCACGCATGTCGGTGCCGATCGCCTGGTACGTGCCCGACAGCGACGCCAGCAGGCCTACCTTGATCGTCCCGGGCGACCCTTCCGGTTCGCCCCCACACCCCACGGCGGCGACCGCCGTGCCGAGCGCGAGCAAGCCGGCCAGAATCTTGCTGCGATACATCATTCTCCCTCTACCTGAGTGCTCCTCGAGCCGCTGGGGTCAGCGCCTCGCCGATCCGGTTCGCCAGCTCCGTCATCTCGTACGAGACCTTTCCGACGTCGCAGGTCGGGGTCGCCAGTACGAGCAGGGACGCACCGTCGTTGAACGACATCGAGAACATGAAGCCGCCCTCGAGCTGGGTCACATTTGAGATCACCGCGCCCGCGTCGAAGAACGCCGCCGCGCCGCGGAGCAGGCTCACCAGGCCGCTACCGGTCGCCGCGAGCTGATCGGCGCGGTCCGGCGGCAGGTCGCGCGTGGCGGCGACCATGAGACCGTCGGCGGAGATGGCGATCGCGTGGCTGACATCGGGAGCCCGCTCGGCGAAGCTGTCCAGCATCCAGCCGAGATCTCCGTAATTGGTGATCACTGTCGTTCTCCAGTCTTCGGGTCCGTTGCGGGTTTGCCATTGACGACCACCGGGCGGCGCGCGGCCACGCCACGGGCGTACGCGGACATGGCGGCGGCGACCTGCGCGGGGTCGCGCTGCTCGGAGCGGTCATCCCGGTCAGCGGGCGCGCTGATGCCACCGGGTACGAGGTGGCGCTGCGGCTGCCGGATCGGCAGGCCCGACGGGGTCTTCGACTCGACCTGCGGCATCAGAGCCGCCTCGGCGGCGGCCCAGCCGTGGTCGCCGGGCGTCTCCCAAGCACTGCCGCGATAGGTGGTGGGCGCGGCCTCCGGCACCGGCGCGGGCTCCGGCGGGTCGGGCAGGGGTTCCGTGTGACCGTTGCCGTTGCCGTTGCCGTTGGTGTCCGCCGTACTGCCGGCACGGAACCAGCTGTTCACCTGCTCGAAGATGAGGAGCTCCTCGGTCTGGTCGTCCTCCCTGCGGGGCGGAGGCCGGCGGGAGGGCGGCGGGCCTCCATACCCGCCGCCCCCGCCTGGGGCCGGGGCTGGTGACATGGCCACCGGAGCGGACAGCGTCACCGGCGGCGACACCGGTATCGGCAGTACGGACCCCGACTGGAATATCGGCGCGACGGGCAGCGCCCGCTCGGCGCCCCGGCTGCGGTACGCCGCCGCGCGCGGCAGGTCGGCGGGCGGGCGGCCGGCGGCTGGCAGTTGCGCTTCCGGCGGTATCGGCTTGATGATCGCGCCGGGCAGGGAGACCTCGGCGATCGTGCCGAGCTTCGGGGCGGGCCGCAGCTCCACCGTGGCCCCGAGGCGGTTGGCGAGCTGCCCGACCACGACCAGGCCCATCGCGCGGACCGCCGCGACGTCGATGGCCGGCGGGTGGGCGACCAGCTCGTTGAGCTGCGCGAGCCGTGCGGGTGGCAGGCCGACGCCCTCGTCGCTGATCTGCACGATGACCCGGTCGCCGAGCCCGCGCGCGGTGACCCAGGTGTCGCTGCCCGGCGGGGCGTACGTGGTGGCGTTGTCCATTAGCTCGGCGAGCAGGTGCACGACCTCGTCGACCGCGTCCGGCATCACCGCGACGTCACCGTCGACGACACCGAGGCGGATGCGCGTGTAGTTCTCGATCTGCGACATCGCCGCCTGCAGCACCATGGGCAGCGGCACGTCCTCGCGGCGTACCCGGCCGACACCAACCCCGCCCAGGACCAGGAGGCTGGCGTTGATCCGCGCCATCCGGGTCGCCAGGTGGTCCAATGTGTACAGTTGCTGCAGCCGCTCGGGGTCGGTCTCGTCCTTCTCGACCGTGTCGACCTGTGCCAGTACCGCGTCCACCAGACGCTGCTCGCGGCGGCTGAGATGGATGAAGATGTCGGCGGTGTTGGCCCGCATGACGGCCTGCTCGGCCGCGGTGCGCACGGCGGCTCGGTGTACCGCGCTGAACGCTTGGCCCACCTCGCCGATCTCGTCCTTGCTGAAGCGTTCGAGCGGGGCGACCTGCATCGCCAGCGCCTCCGGATGCACGGCCGCGCGATCCGCGCTGCGCAACTCCGCCACCAGGTGGGGCAACTCGTTGAACGCCACCGTGTTCGCCGCGTCCCGCAACCGCCGCAGGCGGCGCGTGATCTGGCGGGCGACCGCCCACGTCACCACGAGCGTGAGCAGGAGCGCGACGAGCATCGCGACGCCTTCGAGGGCCGCGCGCTGGCGCTGGTCGACCCGGGCCGCCTCGATGTCGACCCGCACCGCCGCGTCCACCCGCTGCTGCACCTCGTACAGCCGGCGCGCCTGCGCCTGGGTCGCGGTGATCCACTGAGCGGTGTCGAGCCTCAGCTCGTCACCGGCGCGGGCGCGCGACACCTCGTCCTGGAGGCGTTGCAGCGCAAGGATCTCCTCGCCGCTACCGGCCTGTTCCCACCAGACCCTCCACTGTGGCCTCGCGAGGCCGAGGAACGTGAGGCTCGACTCGGTGAAGCCGGTGCGCGCCGCGGTGATGTCCTGCTGGAGCGCGGATGTGAGCTGGCCGGCGGCGAGCGCCCGCATGACGGCGACCTGCTGCTGGCCGATCGCCTCGCCGGCTTTCGCGAGGGCGGCGGCGGCCCGGATGTCGTCGGCGATGTCGGTCGACGCCACGCCCTGCGCGGTGGCCTCCCGGTACGCCAGCAGGTCGGCGACGACGATGCGATAGCTGAACGTCATCGCGGAGACCGAGGCGTTGGCGGCCGTGCGGACCTGGGCGCGCAGGGGCGCGAGCCCGGACAGCGACGAGTCGATCCGGTCCAGCACGGCGCCCATTCCGGACGAAACAGGGGGCACGAGGGCACGCTGGCGCCGGTACGCCGCGACGGCTTCGTCGCTCGCGGCGGTCTGCTCCGCGAAGGCGCTCTCCTGGCGCGGCGTGCCGTTGGTGAGCAGGTCGGCAGCGGCGACGCGTTCGCGCTGAAGCTGGTACGCCAGCGCGCCGGCGTCCGTGGCCAGGTCGGACAGGACGCCGAGATCGCTGGCACGGTCTGCCTGCCGGACGCTCGCGGCGAGCGCGAACCCGGCGAAGCCCACCACCGCGACCAGAGGTGCGATCACGATGATGCGCAGCCTGGAGGCGATTTTCCAGCCTCTCAGGCGGTTCGGATACTGATGATCCGCATGGGCTTGCGTGGCTGACACCAAGGCCGGCTCCCACGTGTCGTCAACATTGATCAAGCTGACTGTGTGGGTGAGCCGTGCGATCCTGTCGCACAAAAAGTGCGACGATTGCGACGCCTGGTATCGACGCCCGTACCCAGCGCTATGCGGCGAGCACCTCCTCTTCGCCGGTCGCGTGCACGCCGACCGGGTCGACGATCACCGTCAGTGCCCGATGCGCCCGGAAAGCAACATTCGGCTTATACGAGCGAGCGTGGCCGGGCGTCAGGCGGAGCCCCGGCACCGCCGCGGCGAGGTGGGTGAGCGCGGTCTGCGCCTCCAGCCGGGCCAGCGCGGCGCCGATGCAGAAGTGCGGGCCGTACCCGAACGACACGTGGTCACGCACGTCGGCGCGGTGCGGGTCGAACCGGTCCGGCTCGGCGAACACGGCCGGGTCGCGGTTGGCCGCGCCGATCAGCAGCAGGCACCGCGCGCCCGCCGGTATCGTCACGTCGCCGATCGTGACGTCGCGGCTCGTCATGCGCAGCCAGCCGTCGATGGCGGGTCCAAATCGGAGGGTCTCTTCGACGTATCCGGGCACGATCGACGGGTCGGCGACGATCCCGTCCCACCGGCTCGGGATCGCGAGCGCGTAGTCGAGGCAGTGCGCCAGCAGCCCGGACGTGGTCTCGTGGCCGGCGACCAGCAGGTTGAACGCGAGGCTCGCCACCTCGGACTCGGTCAGCACGCTGTCGTCGCCGTCGCGGTATCGCAGCGCCCGGCTGATGTAGTCGCTGCCGAGGTGTCCACTGTGGTTGACCCGGGCCACCAGGTCCTGGCAGTACCGCCAGAAGTCCAGCAGGCCCTGCGCGAGCCGCACCTGCTCGTCGGGGCTCGGCTGGCCCCAGACCAGCGCGATCTGCCCGTCGGACCAGCGCTTGATCTGCGCGATGTCGTCTTCGGGGACACCGAGGATGTCGAGCACCACGAGCAGCGGCAACTCCGCCGCGAACTCCGGAATCAGGTCGACCACCGCGCCACGCCTGCCAGCGATGCGCGATACCAGCTCGTCGACCCGCTTCCGCACGATGGGGCCGAACTGCTCGTCGACCCGCGCCGCCGTGTTCGGGAACGTCGCGCGCAAGGCGCGGCGAGTGCGCGGGTGGGTGGGGGGATCGGCGGCCGCCGTAGTGGGCGGCGCGTCGATTTTCATGACGATAGCCAACGCTTCCGGACACATCTCGTAAACCGGCGCGAGAGTCAACGCGTTCTGGAAAGCGTCATTGTCGCCCAGGGCATTTCGGACGTCGGCGTGCCGGCTGATCAGCCACAGGTTGAGGTCGTCGGCGTAATGCACCCGGTCCGTGTCGCCCAGCAGCGCACGCCAAATCGCCGCCGGATGGACCAGGTAGGCGCCAGAGAACGGTTTGAGCTCCACGGGTTGCCTCCGGGATTTCTACGTTGAGGCAACCCAAGCCAACACGTCAAGCCATTCCGATGTGCCATTGTTTTTTGGCTCACGTGCAATTTGCAGATAGCATTTTCGCGTTCGCCGTTAAACCACGAGAAGTGTCTTGCCAACGGTCGCTCGCGACTCTATCGCGGCGTGCGCCGCGGCGGCCCGATCCAGGGCAAAACGCTGCCCGATCACCGGCCGCAGCCGCCCTGCCGCGGCCTCCGCCAGCGCGCTCTCGGTCAGCTCGCGCAGCTCATCCGGAGCCGGCCGGCGCAACCCGATCAGCGTCACGCCACGCTCGGCGGCCTCGTCCTCGGAGACGCCGGCCCAGGCGCCGCTCGCGAGGCCGTAGCTCAGCATCCGGCCGCCCCGATCCAGCAGCCCGAACGCCGCTCGCCCGACCTCGCCGCCCACCCCGTCGAACACCACGTCGAGGCCGCCCACCGCCTCCCGCACCCTGACCGGCCACTCCGGATCGCGGTAGTCCACCAACACCTCGGCGCCCAGGTCGCCGGCCAGCGCCAGCTTGCGCTCGCCGCCCGCCGCCGCGACCACCGTCGCACCGGCAGCGGCCGCCACCTGAACCAGCAGCGAGCCGACCCCACCCGCGGCGGCCTCCACGAGCACCCGATCGCCGCCGCGCAGCGACGCCGCGCGCGCCAGCATCGTCGCGGTCCGCCCATCCGCCAACAGCGCCACCGCCGCGTCCAGTTCCAGGGCCTGCATCAAGGTGGGGGCTGGCCCGCCGCAGCCCGGTCATCCACCTTGATGCAGGCCCGGGCTCATCGGGTACCGGTAGGAGCCCCGCCGCGTCGATGGCGACCCGCTCGGCGTACCCGCCGGAGCCGCCCGTCGACGTGATGACCCGGCGGCCCACCCACGAGGCGTCGACACCGTCCCCGGTCGACGCGACAACACCGCCCACCCCGTTGCCGGGGATCATCGGCAGCTCCGGGCGGAACGGCCCCTGGCCGGTGGCGCGGAACGCTCTCATGCCGACCAGCCTGCTATCTCAAGCGCGGTTGAGGTCAAGTTTCACTTTCGGGAACGCGGCGGGCGCCTGCGGACAAGAACTCATTGACGGACTTCCCGATTCGAGGAGAGCGCATGAGAAGACGTACCGCAGCCATCGCGGTCGTCGGGATCGCCGGCCTGCTGGGAGCGCTGGCCGTGCCGCCCGGCCACGCCGGGTCACGCCCGGCGGCGGCCGCGCAGGCCAGCCAGGAGCACTGGGTGACGCTGATCACCGGCGACCGGGTACTGGTACGCCAGACCGGCGGCCGCACCGACGTGACGGTCACGCCCGCACAGCGCCCGGGACCGGCCGGTTTCGTGGAACTCACCCGGCGCGGCGACCGGTACGTGGTGCCCGCCGACGCCGCCCCGAAGCTGCGGGCCGGCATCCTGGACTGGGAGTTGTTCAACGTTTCCGGCCTGGTCCGGCAGGGGTACGACGACCAGCGCACCGCGAGCCTGCCGCTGCTCGTGAAGTACACGGGCACGCGTTCCGCCGCCCCCGAGGGCACCACGCTCCGGCGCGCGCTCCCCAAGGTGCGCATCGCGGCCGTCGACGAGAAGAAATCGACCGCGGCCGCCTTCTGGCGCGGACTCCCGGCCGGCATCCAGAAGGTTTGGTTGAACGCCAGGATCCGGGCCAGCCTCGACGAGAGCGTCACCCGCATCGGCGCGCCCGCCGCGTGGGCGCGCGACCTGACCGGAGCCGGCGTGACCGTCGCCGTGCTCGACACCGGCATCGACGCCGACCACCCAGACTTCGCGGGGCGGCTCGGCCCGACGAAGGACTTCTCCGGCAAGGGCAATGTGGACGATGGCAACGGGCACGGTACCCACGTCGCGTCCACGGTCGCCGGCTCCGGAGCGGCGTCGGACGGCAAGTACAAGGGGGTCGCGCCGGGCGCCACGATCGCGGTCGGCAAGGTCCTCGACGACTCCGGTGACAGTACGGCCGACACGGTCATCGCCGGCATGCAGTGGGCGGCCACCGAGGCCAAGGCGAAAATCGTCAACATGAGCCTCGGCGGTCGCCCCACCGACGGCTCCGACCCGGTGTCCGATGTGCTCAATACGCTGTCCCGCGAGTACGGCACGCTCTTCGTCGTGGCGGCCGGCAACGACGGCGTGGACGAGGGCGTGTCCAGCCCAGCCGTCGCCGACGAGGCGCTGGCGGTCGGCAGCGTGAGCAAGAGCGACGTGCTGAGCGGGTTCTCCAACCGGGGGCCGCGGCTCGTCGACGGTGCCGTCAAGCCCGACATCGCGGCGCCCGGTGAGGCGATCGTCGCGGCCCGGCCGTCCGGCGTACCGCCCCGGGGCGAGCCGGTCGGCGACGCGTACCAGCGGTTGGACGGTACCTCGATGGCCACCCCGCACGTGGCCGGCGCCGCGGCGCTGCTCGCGCAGCGGCACCCGGGCTGGAAGGGCGACGCTCTCAAGGCGGCGCTGATGAGCACGGCGACCGAGGTGCCGGACGCCGGGCCGTACGCGGTCGGCACCGGCCGGGTGGACGCCGACCGGGCCACCCGCCAGGCGGTCACCGCGACCGGCAGCGTCTCCGCGTACCTGCGCTGGCCCAACCTTCCCTCGCCCAATCAGGGTGCCCGCGAGGAAAAGGTGGTCACCTGGCGAAACACCGGCCCGGCCGGCGTGACGCTGGCGCTGGACGTAAACCTCACCGAGCTCGGCGGTCTTGTCTCGCTCTCCGCGAGTTCGGTGACCGTGCCGGCGGGCGGTACCGCCTCGGTGCGGCTCACGGTCGCCGCGCGGGCCGGCGCGCATGGCACGTACAGCGGCATCCTGACCGCCCGCGGCGCGGATGGCACGGTCACCCGCACCGCCCTGTCGGTGCGGCAGGAGCCGGAGCTGTACGACCTGACGGTCAAACTGGTGGACCGCAACGGCACACCGGTGTCCGATGAGGACTCCGGGAGTGTCATCATCTTCAACCTCGACGACCAGGAGTTCGACCACCGGGGCGGCCCGGGCACCGTCCGGTTGCCGCCCGGCCGGTACGCGCTCCACAGCGTCATCACGACGCCGCGCACCGGGCGGGAACCGTCGTACAGCTTCATCTCCCACCCGGAGCTGACCGTCGGCAAGGACACGACGGTGACGCTGGACGCCCGCGACGGCAAGCCGGTCTCGGTGACGCCTCCCAATCCGGCGGCGCGCGGCGGCAACCACATCGTCAAGCAGAACAGCCGGATCACGTCCTGCGACTGCATGTTCAGCGTGACCAACGACCTGGATCCGCGGCTCCAGGAGGCGTACGCGGCGACCGTGCCGGGTACCGCCTCGCCCTCGTTCGCCTTCGCACAGTCCAGGCGGGCGTACGAGCCGCGCCTGGAACTGTTCACCCGCGGCGCTCAACGGTTCGAGGTCGCGGCCGGCTGGCTGCGCGGCTCGCCCGAGCCCGCGGAGCAGGCCAACCTCACGGCCGTGTACGGAGGCGCGGGCACGCCGGAAGACCTCGCGAAGATCGACGCCAGGGGGAAGCTGGTGTTGTTCGAGGTGCCGGGCGAGACCACGTACGAGGAGGTCTACCGGCGCACCGAGGACATCAAGAAGGCCGGAGCCCGCCTGGCGATGGTGAACGTCGCGGACGAGCGGGCGTACGCGCTCCTCGACGAGGTGCCGGAGGAGGAGCCCGGACCGGCGCTGCCCACCCTGCGGGGCTACAGCGTCACCGGTGCTCGGTTCGCCGCGCTGGTGAAGGCCGGCGCCACATCCGTGTCGTACACCAGCCGGCCACTGTCCGCGTCGCGCTACGAGTTGGCGTACGCGGTGCGGGGCAAGGTCACGACGCCCCAGGTGCACCGGCCGCGCACCCGCGACCTGGTCGCCGTGCGCACCGCGTACCACGACAACGTCGCCGACTCCCGCCGTTACTTCGCGGCGAACACGGAGATCGCCGGTGTGTGGCTGGGCGGCGGCTGGACCGGGGTGACGAAGGCACCACAAGAACGGGTCGAGTACTTCACACCGGGCACGTGGGAGCTGCATTCCAACGGGTACTGGGGTCCGCGCGACGAGATGCACGAAACGGTACGGCTGGAGGCGGGTGGGCAGTACAGGCTCGCCTGGAACAAGGCGGTCAGCGGGCCGGCCTTCCCCGACGGCTCGTACGCCGTGCGGCGCGACGGCGCGCTGGACGTCACGCTGCCCATGTACAGCGACGGGGCCGGTCACGCACGCATCCCGTTCGACTGGGACACCGATACTGGCTCGATCAAGCTGTACCGGGACGGCAACCTCGTGGGTGAGGAGCCCGTGCCGCACCACGCCCGGTTCGCGGTCCCGCCGGAGCCGGCGACGTACCGCCTGGAGGCGACCACCAGCCGGTCCGTGGACTGGTGGCCCTTGTCGACATCGGTGTCGGCGGCGTGGACGTTCCGCTCCTCGGCGGCGGGCGAGGGCGCGGCGCTTCCGCTGCTGACCGTGCGCTTCGACCCGGCGGTGGACCTGCGCAACCGGGCTCCGGGCGCAAAGGCGTTCCGGTTTCCGGCGACGGTGAGCGGCAGCGGCGCGCGGGTCACCTCGCTGGCGGTCGACGTCTCGTACGACGACGGCCGCACCTGGACACCCGCCACCGTGACCCGCTCCGGCGGCCGCTGGTCGGTGGCGGTGACCCACTCGGCCACCGGCTACGCCTCGCTACAAGCCCAAGCCACCGACGCGAACGGCAACACTGTCACCCAAACCATCCTCCGCGCCTACGCCTTGTCGTGATCAAAGCCCTGATCACCGCAGCGTTCACCGATGGGGTGATCAGGGCTGGTCTGGCCCTCAGGCCGCCGCCGTCCGTGGTGTAAACCGCACGTCGAGTCGCACATCGAGCGCGCGTGCCAAGCGTTCGAGAACGGGAAGCGTCGGCACGGTGCCACCCGCCTCGAAGCGCGCTACCGCGGACTGCGTCATGGCCGCCGCGTCGGCGAGCTGGCGCTGGCTCCACCCTCGCTGCTCGCGCAGTTCACGAACGGCACGCCCCAGTTCGAAGGCGAGCCGTGTCGCCTCGTACGCCTCGGCGGCACCGGGCTCCGCCAACCGCCGCTGCCGCAGGTCCCCCCACTGCTCCCGCTCGCTCACGCGACCTCTCCCTCACTGATCCGGTGCGCCTCGGCCCGGCATCGTGCCATGGCCCGGCGGGCCCGCTCGACCTCGCGAAACTCCTGCCATCTGCTCTTGCGAAACACGGTCAGCAGGATGATCCGTCGATCGGGCGCTATCCCGTACGTAATCCGCATCGCGTCCTGATCAAGATAGAACCGCAACTCTCGTAGCTTGCCGTCAAGCTGCTTCGTGTACGGCTCGCCGAGCAGCACTCCCTGCTCGGCGAGCAGGTCGACGTAGAACGCCGCCCGGGCGAAGTACATGGTGGACAAGCCTTCCAGCCACTCGCGTACCTCAGGTTCGAGTTCGACTGTACCCCAAGACATAGCATCGATGCTATTACTTCACCGATAGCTCGTGGTGCCCCGGAAACGGGAGAGGGTTGTCAGCCGGTTTGAGAACGGTGGCGTGCGGTCAAGTTCTGCGCATGGCTGACGTGCGACTCACGGCCTCCCGCGTGGAAGGCAGTACGTTCCTGGAAGTGCTCACCCGTGCCGGTTTCATCGGATACGGGGTGGTACATCTGCTCTTCGCCTGGATGATCGTGCAGATCGCCGTTGGGCGCCCCACCGACGAGGGCGACCAGACGGGCGCGTTGCGCACCCTCGCCGAGCAACCGCTGGGCAAGTTCCTGGTGGCCGCCGTCGCGATCGGCATGCTGGCCATGGCCATCTGGCAGCTCCTGGAGGCGGCGGTCGGTCACCGCGAGGACCGCGGCAACGAGCGCACCCTCGAGCGCCTCGCCTCCGCCGGCCGGACGCTGGTCTACGCGTACTTCGCGTGGGCCGGCTACAAGGTTTTCACGAACGCCGACTCGTCCAGCGCCGACAAGCAGCAGGCTCTCACCTCCGACCTCATGTCGTCGAGCGGCGGCCGGTGGCTGGTGGCGTTGATCGGCATTGCGCTGGCCGCGCTCGGTGCCGGCCTGGTCTGGTACGGGGTGGTCAAGCGGTTCGAGAAGCACCTGCGCACGGGGCAGATGAGTCACGCGGCGCGGACGCTCGCGCGCCGGCTCGGCGTCACCGGATACACCAGCAAGGGTGTCGCGTACGGCATCGCCGGCATCCTGTTCGTCGTGGCGGCCGCGACGTATGACCCGAACAAGGCGCGCGGACTGGACGCCGCCCTGCACACGCTGCGGGAGCAGTCGTACGGGACGCTGCTGCTGATCGTGGTCGCGCTGGGCGTGGCGGCGTTCGGAGCGTTCTGCTTCGTGCAGGCGCGGTACCGCAAGGTCTAGCTGGGTACCCGCAAGGTCTAGCTGGAACGGGGTTCGAAGACGTCCTGGAGCTCGGCACGGCTCGCGATGCCGAGCTTCTGGTACGCGCGACCGAGGTAGTTGTTGACTGTCCGGACAGACAGGCCGAGCCGCACCGCGATCTCACGGCTCGGCAGGGTCGTGGCGAGCACGGCCACCTCGCGTTCGCGGCGGGTCAGCACAGTGCCGACGCCGTCCAGGTCCAGCAGTGGCGTGTACGCGCCCTGGCACTGTCCCGCCAGCGTCGCCGACCGTTCGAAAGAGTGCCGCGCGCTGCCGCGGCGTCCGGCGTGCCGGTGGGCGTGCCCCGCCGCGGCGGACACCTCGGCGGCCAGTAACAGGTAACCCCGTTCGGCGAAGACGGTCGCCGACCGGTCCAGCGCCATGGCGTCCCTTGTGGACAGAGCCGTGGCCGCGGCGGCCAGAAGCGCCACGAAACCACCCTCGACCTGCTCCGCGAGCACCGCCAGCCGCTCCCGCACGGTCGCCGCGGCGCCCAGCCGAGCCGCGTCGTACCGGCACATCGCCTCGATCGTGGGCTGCTCGGTGTCGCGGGCGAGGTCGGCCGCGCGGAGCGCCGTGCCCGCGGCCGCTGAGAGGCTGCCGCCGGCCGCCTCGACCCAGGCCCGGTTGAGTTCGACCCAGGCGTCGAAGAGCCGGTTCGACGGGGCCTGTGCGGCGTCGACCCGGGCCATGCAGTCGCGCGCCCCGGCCTGGTCGCCGGCCAGCGCGCAGGCACCGGCAAGCTCACCGAGGTGCACGCGGGAGATCTGGTACGTGTCGCCGTCTTCCATCAGCACGATGGCTTCCCGCAGAGCGGCCTGCGCGTCGGCGACCCGGCCACGCGCCTTGGCCACCACACCGCGGAACGCCGCCCAGAACCCTGCCATCGGCCGCGCGTCCTTGGCCACCGCCGTCCGATACCCGTGCTCGGCCACCTCGGCGGCACCGCGCAACCGCCCGGTGGCGTACCGCGCGAGGCACAAGCCGTAGCCGACCTGCGCCTGCCCCCACGGGTACCGGTCGGCGTGCGCGTCGGCCACCATCCGCCCGCGCGCGGCGATGGCGGTGGCGCGCTCGGCGCGACCAAGAAGGCCAGCGGCCAGCCCGCCACCCATCGCCGCCCAGATCACCGCCTGGTCGCTGGCGGCCGGATCCAGCAGGACGGTCTGCGCGACAGCCAGTGCCTCGTGACACCGCCCGTCGAAGAGGACTATCCACGACCGCGTGGCCTCCGACTCGGCTGAACCGGTGACGTCCAAGGCTTTCTCGGCGTTTTCGACCTGCCCGAGTCCCCAGTAGAGGATCAGCGCCCGGGTGACCGCCTGCCCGCTGTCGGCTTCCGGCGCGGCGGGCAGTACCTGGGCCGCTTCCCGGCCGCGCCCCCGAAACTGGAGGATCTCGGCGAGCAGCCAGTCTGCGGCCGCTCCGCCACCCGCACTGCGCGCCCCTCGGGCCAGCCTGTCGGCGAGCTCCAAGTCGAAGCGACCGACCGCCTGGCGGGCGGCCGCCAGCAGGACGTCCGGTCGCCACACGGTGCCCGACTGCAGCTCCCAGACGCCGGCGAGCAGTACGTCGTCGCGGCGGCGCATCGGTCCCGCCGTCAGGGCCTCGGACAGGCCACGCCAGATGGCGCGGGCCCGGCCGACCGGCAGTCCGGCGCGCAGCACTTCGCCGTAGAGGGGGTGGGCGAGCCGCAGCGCGGTGCGGGCGCCGGACCGCTCGACGACCGCCATCTCGCTGCGCTCGGCGGTTTCGATCGCGTCCACACCGGCCAGACGCTCTACAAGAGACAGTGCGAGAGGCTCGCCGCACGCGACAATTTCGAGCGCTGCCCGAGCAGCCGGATCGAGCGCCCGTAGCCGTGCGGCCACCAGCTCACCGACCCTTGCCCCGCCCGGCACCGCACCGCGCCAGCACCAGAGACCTTCGCATCGTGCCAGCGCGCCGGTCTCCAGCGCGTCCGCCAGCAATTCGCGCAGCAGCAACGGGTTTCCGCCGGCCAGCCGGCGCAGGAGCCGCAGGCTGATCGGGTCGACCGGGCCCAGTACCTCCGCGACGATCCGGTCGATCGCCTCGTCGGGCAGGGGATGCACGTGCAGCCGCTCACCGGCGTCTTTCCACAGTGCCATGACCGCGTCGCACGTCGGTTCGCCGCCGCGGACCGTGGCCACCAGGGCGGCGGCGCCACGGACGACGAGCTGGTGCAGCAGCGCGGCCGACGCCTCGTCCAGCAGGTGTGCGTCGTCGACGCCCACGACCAGGCGGCCGTTGCCAGTAAGTGCCTCGAATCGCGCGGCGACGGCGGCGACGAGGGCACCCGTGCCTCTGGGCTGCGGGCCGGGTGGCAGGAGATGCGATACCGCGCCGAACGGGATCGAGGCGGCCGACCGCGTACCGACCACCCACTCGTGGTCGCCGCCGGCGTCGGCCCAGCGGCGTAAGGCTTCCCGTGCGAGGCGGGTCTTTCCCACGCCCGCCGCGCCGACCAGTACCAGGCCGCCGCACGAGCCGGACGCCAGCGCCGCGGCCACGGATTCCAGCTCCGCGTCCCGGCCCACCAACGCCCACCCGTTGCGCCGTGCGTCCACGCCAGGTGATTCGGGCGAGCGTCACATCCGGATGACTTGACCTCAACCTCGGTTGAGATTCCACGCTGGACGCATGAAGGTAGCAGCGTTTTTCCAGCCGGGTGGCCCAGAAGTGCTCCAGCTCGCGGAGTTCGACACCCCGGAGGCCGGGCCGGGACAGGTGAGGGTGCGGGTCAAGGCCGCGGGCGTCCAGCCGTACGACGCGGCGGTGCGCGCCGGTTGGGTGCCACCGGGCAAGGGGCCGGAGCTGCCGAAGGTACCGGGCAACGAGTTCGCGGGCGTGGTGGACCAGGTCGGTGCGGGCGTCACGAGTGCCGCGCCCGGTGACGAGGTGCTCGGCTTCGGCCAGCTCGACGCGTACGCGGAGTACATCGTCGTGCCCGCCGACCAGGTAACCGCCAAGCCGGCGTCGATGCCGTGGGAGGTGGCGGGCGGGTTCACCGCCGGCGCCCAGACCGCGCACATCGCCCTGCAGGAGCTGGCCGTGAGCGGGGGTGACACGCTGCTGATCCACGGTGCCGCCGGAGCGGTCGGCACGGTGGCGGTGCAGCTGGCCGTCGCGTGGGGCGCGACCGTGATCGGTACCGCCCGCGAGGAGAACCACGAGTACCTGCGATTGCTCGGCGCCATACCGGTGGCGTACGGGGAGGGCCTGCTGGACCGCGTCCGCGCGCTCGCGCCCGACGGGGTGACCGTGGCGCTCGACGGTGCCGGTGGCGACGCGCTGGCCGTCTCGCTCGCACTGGTAGCCGACCGGAAGCGCATCCTCACGCTCGTGGAGCACGACAAGGCCAGCGAGCTGGGCATCAGGCTCACCCCGCCGCTGCGCTCCCAGGCACGCCTCGCCGAGCTGGTCGACCTGTACGCCAGGGGTGACCTGCGCGTTCACGTGCGCGCCACGTACCCGCTGGAACGCGCCGCGGACGCCCACCGCGAAATCGAGACCGGCCACGGCCGCGGCAAGCTCGTGATCACCCTCCCCTGAGCCTCGGCGCGCCCGCGAGCGCCCCGCGCGCTTGCGCGCCCCGCGCGCTTGCGCGCCCCGCGCCCCGCGCCCCGCGCGTCGCGGCCGCGCTTGCGCGCGACGCGGCCGCGCCCGCCGATCAAGGGCGAATGCACGCGGTTCGATCTCTTTTTCGCGTGCATTCGCCCTTGATCGATGCGATCGCCCTTGATCGGCGCCTACATCTCGCTGCCCGCGAAGAACATCACCGGGCGTACCTCGATGCCGAGACCCTCGATCTTCGCGTCAGGGATCATGCCCGCCAGCTCGATCGCGCGCTCCTTGGTCTCGCAGTCGATCAGGTAGTACCCGCCGAGGAACTCCTTCGACTCGGCGAACGGCCCGTCGGTCACGACCTGCTCGCCGCCCCTGGACCGGACCACCACGCTGTTCGACGGGTCAGCCAGGGCGTTGGTGCTGATCATCTCGCCCGACTCCCGGATCGTGCGCATGAACTCCTCGTGGCCGCTCCCGATCGCGTTCCGCTCCTCCTCGGAGAGTGCCTCCAGGACGCTCGGGTTGACATTCATGATCAACAGATACTTCACGCTGCTCACTCCCTGTTCGTGGCTCCGTCGGTGTGCGCTTTCACAGATGGGTCGGAGCCCGCCCCCGATTCTCGACACCCCTCCGGCTCATTTTTCGGGCGGTGCGAGTCGTGCTGCTCGGGCGTTCAGGTAGCGCTGGCGGGGCAGGCTGGTCGTGCGGCGCGCCGCTGCCAGGTACGCCTCGCGGGCGGCCACTTCGTCGCCGGCCATCTCCAGCAGGTGCGCCCGGACGGCGTACGGGCGGTGGTCGGTGGCGAGGCGATCGTCGGTCGCGAGCTTGTCGAGCAGCGTGAGACCGGCCCGCGGGCCGTGCGTCATCGCCACCGCCACGGCGTGGTTCAGCGCCACCATCGGGTTGTCCGACAGCTCCAGCAGCACCTCGTACAGGGCCACGATCTGCGGCCAGTCGGTCGCATCGGCGGTCGGTGCCTCGTCGTGCAGGGCCGCGATGGCCGCCTGGACCTGGTACTGGCCGGTGGGCCCCTTCGGCAGGGCCTCGCTGACCAGGGCGACCCCCTCGGCGATCTGCTCGGCGTCCCACCGGTTGCGATCCTGCTCGGCCATCGGGATCAGTTCACCGTTAGGCCCGGTTCGTGCCAGGCGGCGGGCGTCGGTGAGCAGCATGAGCGCGAGCAGCCCGGTGACCTCGGGGTCGTGGGGCAGCAGCCGGTGCACGATCCGAGTCAGCCGGATCGCCTCCGCTGCCAGTTCCACGCGGTGCAGGAGCGGGCCGGTCGTGCTGGCGTACCCCTCATTGAAGATCAGGTAGAGCGCGTGCATTACGGCGGCGAGCCGATCTCCACGCTCGGCCGCCGGCGGCAGGCCGAACGGGATGCCGCTCTCCTTGATCGACTGCTTCGCCCGGGTGATCCGGCGCGTCATCGTGCTCTCCGGCACCATGAACGCGCGGGCGATCTCGCCGGTCGTGAGCCCGCCGACCGCGCGCAGCGTCAGCGCGATCTGCGACGCGGGCGACAGCGCCGGGTGGCAGCACATGAACAGCAGCACGAGCGTGTCGTCGGCGTCGGCGGTGTGGGAGCCGGTGAGCGGCAGTTCGCGCCGCCAGACCTCGTCTTCGCGGCGGCGCCGGGCCTGCTCGGCGCGGAGCAGGTCGGTGAGGCGCCGGGCGGTCACCGTGATCAGCCAGGCGCGGGGGTTGGCGGGTACCCCATCCTCGGCCCACTGGGTCGCGGCGGCGAGCAGCGCCTCCTGTACCGCGTCCTCGGCCAGATCGAAGTGCCCGTACCGGCGCACCACCGCGCCGAGAGCCTGCGGTGCCAACTCGCGCAGCAGGACCTCGACGCGGTCGCCGGCCATGTGATCAGCTCTCGGTGTCGTCGGGGCCCTCGTCCATCGGCCGCACGTCGACATACCAGGTGCTCATGTCGATGCCGGCCGGCGCGGGGCAGAGCGTGATCTGGGCGGCGAGCTCGGTGGCGCGGTCGAAGCTGGCGCACTCCACCACGTTGTAGCCGGCCAGCACCTCCTGGGTCTCGGCGTACGGACCGTCGGTGACCACCGGCACGCCGTCCTTCAGCCCGGTGATGCGGCGCGCGTGGACGGGCGCGGACAGTGCGCGCGCGTCGACGAACTCGCCCGAGTCGATCAGCGCCTGATTCCACTTCCCCATGTAGTCGTGCATGGCCGCCACCTCTTCCGGCTGCCACGCCGGCGTGCCGGGGCTGCCCTTGCCGGCCATCGCGTCGTAGTCGCGCTGGGAGGCGTACAGCATGATCATGTACTTCATGGTGGCTCCTCTCGGCGGCGCCCGTGCGGCGCCTTCACCCGGGACGTCGGCGCCGCGGACCCGGACCGGACATGAACCGCCGCCGGATCGCAAGAAATCCTAAGCGCGACGATCGCCGATCAAGGGCATTCCCAACGATCAAGGGCGAATACACGCGGAAAAGAGATCCAACCACGTGCATTCGCCCTTGATCGACGGACGGGGAGGGCCGCGCGCGGGGCGCGGCGCGCGCCCGGAAGGGGCGCGGCGCGCGCCCGGAAGGGGCGCGGCGCGCCCCGGAAGGCGCGGAGCGCTGTCAGCCCTCGGTGCGGGCGCGGAGTTCTTCCTCCTTGGAGCGGAGTTCCGGGGTGAGCTCGGGGCCGAAGTCGTCCGTCTCGAAGACCTGGCGGATTTCGATCTCGGACTCCTCGTTGTCCGGGTTCGGCACGCGCTTGACCCATTCGATCGCCTCGTCGAGCGACTTCACCTGGATCAGCCAGTACCCGGCGATCAGCTCCTTCGTCTCGGTGAACGGCCCGTCGATCACCGTCGGCTGGCCCGCCCCGAAGCGCACCTTGGCCCCCTTCGCGCTGGGGTGCAGACCCTCACCGGCGAGCATGACGCCCGCGTTCACCAGTTCCTCGTTGTACTTCATCATCGCGGTGAGCAGCTCCTCGCTCGGCATCTCGCCGGCCTCGGACTGCGGGGTCGACTTGACCAGAACCATGAAACGCATCGCGGTCTCCTTCAGGTGTGTCGGGTTACCTTCTGCCAACGCGTCGAACGGGAGACAGCCGGATCGACACCTCACCGAAAAAATCTTCAGCCCCCCAGCGACACCAGCCCCGTCTCGTACGCGGCGACGACCAGTTGCGCGCGGTCGCGGGCTCCCAGTTTGACCATCGCACGACTCACGTGGGTGCGCGCGGTGGCTGGGCTCAACGTCAGCTCGGTGGCGATCTCGTCGTTGCTCAACCCGCGCCCGACCAGGGCGAGCACCTCGCGCTCCCGCTGGGTGAGCACGGCCAGCCGGTCGTCGGCCACGTGCCGCACCACGCGCGCCGCGGTGAACTGGGCGATCAGCCGGCGAGTGATCCGCGGCGCCAGCAGGGCCTCACCGGCGGCGACGACTCGGATGGCGTGCAGCAGTTCGGCCGGGCCGCTGTCCTTGAGCAGGAAACCGCTCGCGCCCGCCTCCAGCGCCTCGAACACGTACTCGTCGGTGTCGTACGTGGTCAGGATCAGCACGCGCACCTGCTCCAAACCGCGGGTGCCGGCGATCTCCCGGGTGGCCTTGATGCCGTCGAGCACCGGCATGCGGATGTCCATCAGCACCACGTCGGGGCGGTGCGCGCGGGCGAGACTGACCGCCTCGGAACCGTTGGCGGCCTCGCCTACCACCTCGATGCCGTCTTCCGAGTCGAGCAGCAGCTTGAACCCGGTGCGCACGAGCACCTGATCGTCCGCGAGCAACACCCTCACGTCGGTCATGCGGGAACCACCGGCAGGCGGGCGAAGACCTCGAAGCCACCAGCCGCGCGCGGACCGGCGGTGAGCTCGCCGCCGAGCAGCTCGCACCGCTCCCGCATGCCCCGGATCCCCCGGCCGCCGCCGTTGCCCTCGGAGGGGCCGCGGCCTTCGTCGCTGACCCGGATCGTGAGGTTGTCGGCGCACTGCGCGAGCGCGACGGTGACCCGGGTCGGCCCGGCGTGGCGGATCACGTTGGTGATCGACTCTTGGAGGATGCGGTACGCGGCGGTGTCGACGGCGCCGGGCAGTTCGCGGAGCACCTCGTGGCTCTCCACCGTGACGTCGAATCCCGCCTCGCGGGCGATCCCGACCAGCTCGTCGACCCGGTCCAACCCCGGCGTTGGCGCCCGGCCGTCGTCGTCGGCCCCGCGCAGTACCCCGAGCGTCACCCGAAGCTCGCGCAGCGCCCGCGCGCTGGTCTGCTCGATCGTCACGAGCGTCGCGCGGGCCTGCTCGGGATGCTTGTCGAGCACGTGCGCGGTGACGCCGGCCTGCACGTTGATCACCGCGATGGCGTGGGCGACGGTGTCGTGCACCTCGCGGGCGATGCGCAGCCGCTCGGCGTCCACCCGGCGCCGGGCCTCCTCCTCGCGGGTCTGCTCGGCTTGTTCCGCACGCGCGTGCGCCTCGGCGATGAGCTTGCGCCGCATCCGCACCGAGACACCCATCATCGCCGCGAGGAACGCCGTGCCGATCCGGAAGAACAGCCAGCCCGGCTCGACCGGTGGGAACAGGAGGGCGGCGAGCACCCAGCCGGCCGTGACGAAGGGCAGCCCGCACCAGCTCAGCCACCGCGCGTAGCGCTCGTTTCCGTACGCGTTGACGGTGTAGATCGCGACGAACAGCGCCAGCCAACCCGGCCCGTCCGGGTACCCGGCCAGGTAGTAGACCAGGCTCGCGGCGGCGACGTAGATGACGACGGGCACGGGGTAGCGGCGTCGCATCGAGAGGGCGATGCCGCTCGTGGTCAGCAGGATCGCGTGCCCGTACATGCCGACCGTGTCGAGCGCGGCGAGTTCTTCGGGCGCGGACCGCTGCGTGCCGCTGATCTGCGCGTACGTCACGAACGCCGCGAGCAGCGCGTCCTGTGCCCATACCGGCAGGCGTCGGCTCATCAGGGGCATGGCGCGATCGTATCCGCTGGCCAGGCGCGCGAGATCCGTCCGCTGACGTAGCCGGGTACGCCCGTGCGCGTACCCGTCGCGCGCCCGACTTGAGCCCGATGCCGTACCCCATCGCCGTTTCCGGCCCGACGACCGGAGGCGCCCCACGCGGCACGCTGCCTCTCATCGAGAGAGGAGCCTCCCATGCGCATGGCCTACGTCGTGCTTACCCGGCTCGTGGGCGTCGCGATCCTGGTGCAGTTCTACTTCGCGGCGACCGGCGCGTTCGACCGGCCGCAGGAGGACGGGTCGTTCCGCCTGCACAGCATCAACGGCATGGCGGTCATACCGCTCCTGGTCCTGCTCGCGACCGGCGCCGCCGCCCTCGTCAAGGCGCCTGGCAAGCTGATCGGGCTCACGGTGCTGCCGCTCGGCCTCGTCGTCGTGCAGGTGCTCATCATCGCGGTGGGCAACGCCATCTCCGGGGGCGCCGACGACAACACGAGCCCGGCTGGGCTGGCGATTCTCGGCCTGCACGCGGTGAACGGCCTGGCCATGATGGCGGCCGCCGGCACGGCCGCGCGCCGCGCCCGCCAGTTGGCCGACGCCGCCCGGACGCCCGTCAGCGCATGATCGCCCAGCTCACCGCGGCGGATCTGGCGGCGGCGTTGCTTGCCACCGCTGGGTGGATCGGCGCGGCCGTGACGCTCGGGTCCGGTCGCCTGCTCCTGGCCAGGGCGCTGTGCGCGCTGGCGGTCGCCGCCTCACTCGCCCGCGTTGCCACCACCGTCACGCTCGCGGCGGAGGGCTGGTGGTTCGCGCAGGAGAAGGTCACCCTCACGCTGCCGTTGCTGCTCGCTGGCGGCGTAACCGCCGCCATCCTCGCCGGGCCGCGCGTTTTCGGGGGCGCACGGCCCGCCGGCGGCCCGGCGGTCGCGAGTCTGTTGACCGCCGGGTACGCCGCCGCGGCCGGCCTGATCTTCCCGCTGCTCATCGGGTACCCGGCGACGTGGAGCGCGGCCCTGCTGACGGTGGCCCTGGTCGGCGCGGCGACGCTGGTCACCTGGCGTGCGGCCCAGGTACGGGTGGCGCGGGCGGGCACGGCTCTGGTGGCGCTCGCGGCGGTGGTGGGCGCCGGGCTGGCCTTCGTGCCGGGCGACACGGTCGACGACGGCGGGGTGCCGAGCCGGCTCGCGGCCGGCCAGGCGCGACCCGTCAGCGCGCTGCGCGGCCCGACCGAGCCGGCACCGGGCGGGACGGTGCGGCGGCACGAGCTCACCGCTCGGCGGGCCACGATCGCGCTCGCCTCGGGCCGGACGGTGGCGGCGTGGACGTACAACGGGCAGGCGCCCGGTCCAGCGCTCACCGCCACCGAAGGCGACCTCATCGAGGTGACCCTGCGCAACAAGGACATCGATCGGGGTGTCACGCTGCACTGGCACGGGTACGACGTGCCGAACGCCGAAGACGGTGCGCCCGGCGTGACACAGGACGCCGTACTGCCCGGCCAGGAGTACACCTACCGGTTCCTCGCGAACCAGGTCGGCACGTACTGGTACCACACCCACCAGGTCTCGGACCGGGGCGTGCGGATGGGCCTGTACGGAACGCTGGTGGTGGCGCCGCGCGGTGCCGCGAGCACGGGGCTGGACCTGACGATCCCGGTGCACACGTTCGCGGGCATGGTGGTTTTTGGCACCCACGACCGCGTCGAGGCCCGGCGGGTTTCACCAGGCACACCCGTGCGACTGCGAATCATCAACACCGACAGCGTGCCACGGCGGTTCACGCTCGCCGGCACGCGGTACCGGCTGGTCGCGGTCGACGGAAACGACCTCAACGGGCCTGGCGAGTTGGGGCGCGACGGGTTGCGGCTGCCCGCCGGTGGCCGGTACGACCTGGCGTTCACGATGCCGGACGGGCCGGTCGCGTTGCTCGCGGGCGACGACCTCATGACCGGGCTGCGCCTGTCACCGGACGGCAGCGCGCCAGCGGTCGAGAACACCGCGGACTGGCCGGAGCTGGACCTGACCCGTTACGGCACGGCCCGAGGGCCGGCGGCGCCTTTCGGGGAGGAGAATCGCCATTTCACGATGGTGCTGGACCGGGGCGTCCGGCTGAGCGGGGGCCCGAAGTACGCGTACACGATCAATGGCCGCGCGTACCCGGGCACGCCGGCGCAGGTCGTTCGCGCGAACGACCTGGTGCGCGTGACGGTGGTGAACCGGGGCTTCGAGACCCATCCGTGGCACCTGCACGGGCACCGGGTGCTGGTGCTCGCGAAGGACGGCAGGGCCCCGACGGGCAGCCCGTTGCTGCTGGACACGTTCGACGTGCGGCCGGGCGAGGTGTGGGAAGTAGGCTTCCGCGCCACCAACCCGGGCGTGTGGATGAACCACTGCCACAACCTCGCACACGCCGACCTCGGCATGGCGCTGCACCTGACGTACGAGGAAGTGACCAGTTCATTCCACGATGGACACTCCTAACGCACCACTCGCACGTATTGGCGCTTCTTCTCGTCGCGTACGACGACGCCGAGCTTGACGAGTTCCGCCCGCAGGTCGGCCGCATCACTGCTGTCGCCCTTGCCGATCGCCTTGGCGCGCGCCTTGAGCAGGGCGTCGGCGCCGCTGGGCAGCTCGGGCGTCTCGGGCACCCAGCGGCGGTACTCGTCGCGGTAGGGGTCGCCGCCGTCGCGCCACGGGTACCCGTACTGCCGGAACGCCTCACGTACCCGGTTGGCCTCCAGATCGGACGGTTCCCGGGCCAGTTCCTCGCCCGCCTGTCCGAGCAGTACCAGGTGCTTGCCGTCCAGGAAGACGACCTGGACCGACGCGCGCGGAACGGCCCGTGACTTCCCCGCTCGTGCCAGGACGGCCTGCCCGCTGGAGACCGTGACGGTGAGCGCCTCCGCGGCGGCGAGGAACGCGAACACCAGCCCGGCGAGGCCGCCGATAGCCAGCGCGCCGATCGTGGCGAGCGGCTCGTCGAGCTTGTCGACCGCTTCGAAGACACCCTTCAATGGCGCCCACGGCAGCTCCGCGATCCAGCCGGCGACCGCCTTGAGCAACCACCCGATACCGGCTCCGGCCAGCGGAAACCCGGCCCAGACGAGCCCCCAGGCCCAGGCCGGGTATGACACGACGGTTTCATTACGCAGCTCCCCCAGCATTCGCTCAAGGTAGGCCCGCCGCGCCCCGCGGCGCTTCCAACTTTGGTCTATCTGCAGAGCGACTCATTCGGGCCGCTTCGTGAAGGGTTCACCACTGTCCGTGTTAGTGGTGTCCTTCATCCGCGACTGGCGCGAATTGAGCGCCTTTCGCTATGCCTGGCCTCCGACCTAGCGTGGCAGTGGAGCTAAAGGCGAGGCGGTGATGACTGTGTGGCGTTTCGCGGGCCGGCTCGGCACCGCGTTGGCGTGCGTGGCAGGTTTCGTGGCGGTGGCCGCGGGCCCGGCGTCCGCCGCTGAGGGCGTCACGGTCCAGATCACCGAGGTGTCCAGCCGTTTCGAGGCCGGCGCTCAGGCGCAAATGACCGTGGTGGCTTCCAAACGCACCGACCAATGCCTCAAGGTGCGTTGGTCGATGGTGCTTCGCGTCGACGGCATGCGTCTCAACCAGGTCGGCATCGATCGGGTCGAGGAAAACGGCTCGTTCCCGCTCGACGTGGAGTCCGACGGCGACGAGGCGCGGCTCACCGACGTACAGCTCGATCCGGGCACGCTGTGCCGCGGCCGCACGGTGACCGCGCGGTACGCGCTGCGGTTCGCCGACGACGTCGCGAACGGCCGGCTGTCGATGCAGGTCGGCGCTTTCGACCAGCGCGGCCAGCTGCTGGAAAGCGCCACCGTGACGCGCAGCGTCCGGGGTGAGAACTCATCCGCGCAGCCCAGCCCGTCCGAAGAGGCCACGGAAGAGCCCACGGAGGAGCCCTCCGAAGAGGCGACCGAAGAAGAGACCGCCGCGCCGGTGGCCGGTGGCGGCGTCGGCCAGCCCGTCGACCTCGATCGCACCAGTGGCGGCTCCGGGTTGCTCCCGGTCGGCCTCGCCATCGGCGGGATGATGGTCTTCCTCGGCCTCACGATGCTGGTCCGCACCCGTCGCAAGCTGAAGGCGCGGGGGGCACCGCTGGGGCGTCCCGGCTTCGGTGGCGTGTGGCAGGGCGGCGGGATGACCCGCCGGCAGCGACGCTGAACTGTTGGGGTCACATCTCGCGTACCACCTCATATGCGAATAAACCGGGTAGTGCTGGCCGGAGCCGCCACGGCGGCGCTCGCAACCGTGAGTGGCCTGGCCGTCGCGGGCGAGGAGCCGCCCGCGGCGGAGTTGCGCGACGAGATCACACTCCCCAACGGCTTCCAGCCCGAAGGCATCGCGATCGGCACGGAGCCGGTCGCGTTCTTCGGCTCCCTGGCCAACGGGGCGATCTTCCGGGCCGACCTTGTCACCGGTGAGGGCCAGGTGATCGGCGAGCCGCCCGGCACGCCCTCGGTCGGCATGAAGCTCGACGACCGCGGCCGCCTCTTCGTGGCCGGCGGCCGGGCCGGCGACGCCCGTGTGATCGACGCCACCAGCGGGGCCGCACTGGCCAGTCTCACGCTCGCCACCGAGGCGGAGAGCTTCGTCAACGACGTCGTTCTCACCCCGTCGGGCGCGTTCTTCACCGACTCGACCAACCCCGTGCTCTACCACCTGCCCGTCGACGCCTCCGGTGAGCTGCCCGCCCAGGACGATGTGGTGCGAATCCCGCTATCCGGCGCCATCGAGTACGGGGACGGGATCAACGCCAACGGCATCGCGCTCGCCCCCGACGGCGAGACGCTCCTGATCGTCCAGAGCAACACCGGCCTGCTCTTCACCGTCGACGCGGCCACCGGGGAGACGACCCGCTCCGAGGTGGTCGACGTCAACGGCGACGGGCTCCTCCAGAACGGAGACGGCCTGCTCGTCGTCGGGCAGACTCTGTTCGTAGTGCAGAATCGACTCAACACGGTGGCGGTGCTGGAGATCAACGGCACCGGCAGCCAGGCCGACCTGGTCGACCAGCTCAGCGACGAGCGGTTCGACGTGCCGACCACCGTCGCGGCCGTCGGCGACCTGCTCTATCTGCCCAACGCCCGGTTCGGCACCGAGGCGACACCCGACACCGAGTACAACGCCGTGGCGATCGCCCGGCCATGAGGAGGAAGACCATGACGGAGTTGGCGCGCATCGGGGTCACCGGGCTCGCGGTCATGGGCCGCAACCTGGCCCGCAACCTGGCGCGGCACGGGCACCCGGTGGCCGTGCACAACCGGTCCTACTCGCGGACGAAGGAACTGGTCGAGGAGTTCGGCCATGAGGGCACCTTCTTCCCCGCCGAGACCGCCGAGCAGTTCGTAGCCAGCCTCGAACGCCCGCGCCGGCTCGTCATCATGGTGAAGGCCGGTGGCCCGACCGACGCGGTCATCGACGAGTTCGCCCCGCTCCTGGAGCCGGGCGACATGATCGTCGACGGCGGCAACGCCCACTTCGCCGACACCCGCCGCCGCGAGGCAGCGCTCCGCGAGCGGGGCATCCACTTCGTCGGCGCCGGCATCTCCGGCGGCGAGGAGGGCGCCCTGCACGGGCCGAGCATCATGCCGGGCGGCTCCCCCGAGTCGTACGAGGCGCTCGGGCCGCTGCTCGAAGACATCTCCGCCAAGGTCGACGGGGTGCCGTGCTGCACCCACGTCGGACCGGACGGCGCGGGACACTTCGTCAAGATGGTGCACAACGGCATCGAGTACGCGGACATGCAGCTCATCGCCGAGGCGTACGACCTGCTGCGCCGGGGCGCCGGCATGGAGCCGGGCGAGATCGCCGAGGTGTTCCGTGGCTGGAACGAGGGCCGGCTGGGCTCGTACCTCATCGAGATCACCGCCGAGGTGCTGGCGCACACCGACGCCGCCACTGGCAAGCCGTTCGTCGACGTGGTGACCGACCAGGCCGAGCAGAAGGGCACCGGCCGCTGGACCGTGCAGATCGCCCTCGACCTGGGCGTACCGGTCAGCGGCATCGCCGAGGCCGTGTTCGCGCGGTCCCTCTCCGGCGACGCGGGGCTCCGCACGGCCGCCCGCGAGCTGCCCGGCCCGTCGGGTGCGCTGGCCGAGCCGGCGTACTCGCTGGTGGCCGACGTCGAGCAGGCGCTGTACGCCTCGAAGATCGTCGCCTACGCGCAGGGCTTCAACCAGATCCAGGCCGGCAGCGCCGAGTACGGGTGGAGCATCGACCCGGGCGCGATGTCGACGATCTGGCGGGGCGGCTGCATCATCCGCGCCAAGTTCCTGGACCGCATCAAGCAGGCGTACGACGCGGCACCCAACCTGCCGTCGCTGCTGGTCGACGAGTACTTCCTCGACGCCGTCCGTGGCGCGCAGGACGCCTGGCGGCGCGTGGTCGTGACCGCGACGCAGCTCGGCATCCCGGCACCCGGCTTCTCCTCGGCGCTGGCGTACTACGACGGCCTGCGCGCCGAGCGCCTCCCGGCCGCCCTGGTGCAGGGCCAGCGCGACTTCTTCGGCGCACACACCTACCGCCGCGTCGACCGCGAGGGCGCGTTCCACGTCCTGTGGGGCGGCGACCGCTCCGAGGTGGCTTCCTAAACCGGATTCCCGCCCGGTGATCACCGTCTTCTGTGATCACCGGGCGGGACCCGTATCAGGAGTCCACTGTGGCCTTTGCCTTCTCGCACGCTGTCGTCGCCTGACGCAGCGCGGTGTCCAGCGCGGCCTCGTTGTTGCGGCCCGCCGCGTCCAGCGCCTCGTTGAAGCGGCGCATGCACGGCACCAGCGCGTCGCGGTCCTTCGTCACGTCGGCGAGGCTGGTCTTGTTCTTGGCCAGCTCGTCGGTCACCGCCTTGAGGTCCGCCTCCAGCTTGGTGAGCTTCTCCTGGTTCGACGTGATGGTCTTGTCGCGCTCGGACACCTGGCTGGTCAGCTCCTGCTTGGTGTCTCCGAGCTCGTTGTTCTTCACCAGGAACAGGCCGGTCATCACGCCACCGAGCAGGAAGAGCGCGACCGCCGTGATGATGAGCACCGTCGTCGTGCTCGACCGCTGCGAAGGCGGCTGCGGCTGTCCATAAGGGACACTGGTCACCGCGGGCGCGCCCGACACCGCGTACGGCGGTGCGCTGGCGGTCGCGGGCCAACCCGACGTGGGCACCTGCGGCGGCGGCATCTGCTGCGGCGGCGGCATGGGCGGTGGCATCTGCGGTGGCGGGTAGCCGGCGGCTGGGTACGGCTGCTGCGGCGGCGGCATGTGCTGCGGGTCGTCCGGCGGCGGGTACCCGGGGTGGGTCATCGCTTCCTCCTGTGGCTGGTTAACAGAGGTTGAAGGTCGTGCACGCGGTGGCGATGGGTGTGGCCAGGCCGATCCCTTCCGCGTTGTTGGCCTTGGCGGTCGCGATCCCCACGACCTCCTTCGCGGTGTTGACCACCGGGCCACCGGAGTTGCCCGGGTTGATCGAAGCGTCGAACTGGATGTGCGGGCCAAGACCCACGCCCGACCCGGTGGGGCGCACGGCGCTCACCACACCCGCGGTGACGCTGTCGGACAGGCCGAGCGGCGCGCCCACGACGACAACCTGCTGGCCCGGCTCGGCCGGCTTCTTCGCCGTCGCGAGCCCGGTGAAGTCGAACGGTGCGCTGATCAGCGCGATGTCGGTGGCCTGGTCGACGTCGGTGACGGTGCCGGGGTACGTCTGGCCGTCGCGTTCGAGCGTGACGCTGGTCGAACCGCGCTTCCAGACCGCGTCGATCACGTGGTACGCCGTCAGGAACTTCGTGCTGCCGCCCGACGGGCTGCCCACCGCGAAGGCGGTACCCGTCACGTTGTCGGCGCTGACCTTGAACACGCTCGGCAGCACCGCGGCCGCGATCACCTGCGGGTTGAACTGCTGCCCGGCCTGCTCGCCGAGCTGGGCGACCTGGCCCTCCAGGCTGTCGAGCCGCTGGTCACCGCTGGCCTGTGCGGAGCGCGCGTCAGCGCGCGCCTCCTTCACGTCGTCGCGCAGGCTGGCGATCTGCCGCGCCTGCACCACCGCCACCACGCCGAGGACGACACACAGCAGTACCGCCAGCGAACCCAGGATGGGGCCGAGGGTGCTGCGCCTGACGGGGGCGGGCACGGGCGCACCACCGCTTACCGGCGGCGCGCTGGCGGGCGGACCACTGGACGGTCCACCCTGGAACGGAGCCGGGGGATTCTCCGGGTTCATGGCGCCCAGCTTTGCACTGCGACGCAACCTGTGATCAGGGCGTCCCTCAAGTCGTTAGGACGACTTGAGGGACGCCCTGATCACAGGGGTTGGGCCAGTCACCGGGTACCGTCGGCGTCATGATCCGCGTCCTGCTCGCCGACGATGAAGCCATGATCCGAGCCGGTGTCAAGGCCATCCTGGCCGCCGATCCGGGCATCGAGGTCGTGGCCGAGGCCGCCAACGGCCGTGAGGCTGTCGAGCAGGCACGCGCCCACCGGCCGGCCGTCGCCCTCCTCGACATCCGGATGCCGCAGCTCGACGGGCTGGCCGCGGCAACCGAGATCCGGCGCGTGGCCCCCGACACCGCCGTGGTGATGCTGACCACATTCGGCGAAGACGACTACATCGCGCGGGCGCTGGGTGAGGGCGCCAGCGGATTCCTGCTCAAGTCCGGCGATCCGAGGGAGCTCATCACCGGCGTCCACGCGGTGGCCGCCGGTGCGGCGTACCTCTCGCCCCAGGTTGCCCACCGCGTCATCAGCGAGTTGCGCGACGGCCGGATGTCGCGCGGTGCCGCCGCCCGCGACCGGATCGACGCGCTGACCGACCGCGAGCGCGAGGTGCTGGCCCTGGTCGGCGCCGGCATGTCCAACGCCGAGATCGCGCGCAAGCTCTATCTGGTCGAGGGCACCGTCAAGAGCTACGTGAGCACGATCCTCACCCGGCTCGACGTGCGCAACCGCGTGCAGGCCGCCATCATCGCGTACGAAGCCGGTCTAGTAGACGCTCAGTGACGACCAGCAGCGCGCCAGCCGAGACCGCGATCGCCACCGCGACGCCCGGCCCGCGCCAGCCGACCAGCTTGAGCTGGAAGAAGTCCTGCAGGAACGGCACGGCCAGCACGATCGCGAACGCCGCGCCCATGGCGGCCACCAGAGCCGCGCGCCACCACGTGTACGGGCGCGCGATGACGGCGAGAGCGAAGAGCGCGACGAGGAAGAGCGCGAGGGTCGCGGCAGACGTCTCGGCCGCCAGGTCGTCATAAAGCCCGCGGGCGTACAGGTACGTGCCAAAGGTCGCCGCCGCGGCCAGCACTCCAGCCGGTATCGCGAACCGCAGCACCCGCCCCACGAAGCCCGCCCGGGCCCGCTCCGCGTTCGGCGCGAGCGCGAGGAAGAACGCCGGTATCCCGATCGTCAGCGAGCCGACCAGCGTGAGATGGCGGGGCAGGAAGGGGTACGGCACCTGGGCGAGCACGACGACGATGGCGAGCAGCACCGAGTACACCGTCTTGGTCAGGAATAGGTTGGCGACCCGTTCGAGGTTGCCGATGACCCGGCGGCCCTCCCCGACGACGGCGGGTAGCGCGGCGAAGCTGTTGTCCAGCAACACGATCTGCGCCACCGCGCGCGTGGCAGGGCTGCCCGCGCCCATCGCCACGCCGATGTCGGCGTCCTTCAGCGCCAGCACGTCGTTGACGCCGTCGCCGGTCATCGCGACCGTGTGTCCGCGCGCCTGCAACGCCTTCACCAGATCGCGCTTCTGCTGCGGGCCCACCCGCCCGAAGACGGTCGTGCGCTCGACCGCGTCCGCGTAGGCGTCCGGGTCCTCCGGGAGCGTGCGCGCGTCCACCGGGTCGTCGGCGCCGGGAATGTCGAGCGAGCGCGCCACCGCGCCGACCGACAGCGCGTTGTCACCGGAGATCACCTTGACGGCGACGCCCTGTTCGGCGAAGTACCGCAGCGTGTCGCGGGCGTCGGCGCGCAACCGCTGGGCGATGACGACCAGCGCCACGGGTACGCCATCCCGCGCCAGCGCGAGCACCCGCAGCCCGCGTGCCCCGTACTCGTCCGCCTCCACCAGCGCGGGATCGCCGGCCGGCAGCACCACCTCCGGTGCACCCAGCCGCCACGTCGCGGTGCCGCCCGACGGGTCGGACAGCGTGGCACCGCTCCACTTCCGCGCCGACGAGAACGGAGTTCTACTGTGTACTGTCCAACCTGGCTGGTGCGGAAACGCCTCGATGATGGCCCGCAGGCTCGGGTTGGGGCGCTCCTCGGCGGTGCCCAGCGCGCCCAGCACCGCCTCGACGGGCGCGTCGGCCTCCAGCCTGAGCACCTCGGCGACCTCCATCGTGGCCTCCGTCAGGGTGCCGGTCTTGTCCAGGCACACCACGTCGACCCGGGCCAGCCCTTCGATGGCGGGCAGTTCCTGTACCAGCGTGCGGCGCTGGCCCAGCCGGATCACGCCGACCGCGAACGCCACCGACATCAGCAGCACCAGCCCCTCCGGCACCATCGGCACCAGGCCGGCGACCATCCGGCGTACCGCCTCGGGCACGTCGTCCCTGTTCACCATGAGCTGGCTGACCACGAGCGCGGCTCCGGCCGGGATGATGAGCCACGTCACGAACCGCAGGATCGCGTCGATCCCGTTCCGCAACTGCGAGTTGACCAGCGTGAACCGGCTCGCCTCCTCGGCCAGCCGCGCCGCGTACGCCTCACGCCCCACCTTCGTGGCGGTGAACGCGCCGCCACCGGCCACCACGAAGCTCCCCGACAGCACCTGGTCGCCGGGCTGCTTGACCACCGGGTCGGCCTCGCCGGTGAGCAGCGACTCGTCCACCTCCAGCTGGTCCGCCTCGGCCACCACGCCGTCCACCACGATCTTGTCGCCCTGGCCCAGCTCGATGAGGTCGTCCAGCACGATCTCGGAGGCGTCCACCTCGACGGCGTACCCGTCACGCCGCACCACGGGCCGCGCCGCGCCCACGATCGCGAGCCGGTCGAGGGTGCGCTTGGCTCTCAGCTCCTGGATGACGCCGATCAGGGTGTTGGCGATGATCACACCGCCGAAGAGGGCGTCCTGGATCGGCCCGACCGCCAGGATCATGATCAGCAGTACGCCGATGATCGCGTTGATCCGGGTGAACAGATTCGCCCGGATGATCTCCCCGACGCTCCTGCTCGCCCGCGCCGGTACGTCGTTCACCCGGCCCGTCGCGACCCTCTCGGCCACCTCAGCGGTGCTGAGGCCCCCCGTGCTGACTGTCAACATGCTGGCGACGCTAGGCCGCGCCATGGGGCACCCGCACCGGCCAAAGGATGTAAGCCGGCACTCACTTTCGGCAGGTTACGGTCTTTGTATGCGGCGGTTGGCGACGGACATCGGGCTCTGGGTCGTGCTCGCCGCGCCCGTCGCGTTCTCCTGGCCCGGCCACAACGCGTACCCGTTCTGGCTGCTCCTCGTCGGGCTGGCCGGCCTCGGCGCCGCCGTCGCGGTCAGCCGGCGGTACCCGCTCGTGTCGCTGTTCATCGTGGTGTCGCTCACCGCCATCGACGGCAACTTCTCGTTCGCCCTGCCCGTGATCAGCTACCTCGTCGGCCGGCGGATGGCCAGCATCCGGCCCGCCGCCATCGGGTTCACGGCGATCGTGGTGCTTTTCTCGCCGTACGTCCTCATCCGCACCGGCTTCCTGACCTGGGCGTCGCTGGCTGGCGTGCTCGTGTACGCCGGGCTCTTCCCGTGGCTCGTCGGCCGGTACCGGCGGCAGCAGCTCGATCTCGTTGCCGCTGGCTGGGAACACGCCGAACAGCTCGAACGCGAGCAGCGCATCATCTCCGACCAGGTACGCCTGCGCGAGCGCACCCGGATCGCCGAGGACATGCACGACTCCCTCGGGCACGAGCTGAGCCTCATCGCGCTGCGCGCCGGAGCCCTGGAACTCGCCCCCGACCTGGACGAACGCCACCGGGAGGCCGCCGCGTCGCTGCGAGCCAGCGCGGGTGCCGCCACCGAACGGCTCCGCGAGATCATCGGCGTACTCCGTGACGACACCGCGCCCGCGCCGACCCATCCCACCGACGAAGACGTCACCGAGCTGGTACGCCGCGCCAAAGCCTCCGGCATGGCAGCCGAGCTCACGACGACTCCCCCGTCGACCCCGGTCCCGCCGATGGTCGATCGCGCCGTCCACCGGCTGGTACAGGAGGCGCTGACCAACGCCAACAAGTACGCCCCCGGCGCCGCCGTGACCGTCGACATCCACCACACCGACACCGACGTCACCGTCACCGTCCGCAACGCACCCCCACCGGCCGGCCCCCTCCCCGGCATCGGCCAGGGTGGGCAGGGGCTCGTCGGGCTCCGCGAGCGGGTCCGCCTCACGGGTGGCGCCTTCGACGCCGGCCGCACACCAGACGGCGGCTTCCGCGTCATGGCCCGCATGCCGTACGCGGGCGGCACCGTCGCACCCCCACCGGTCGAGACCGCCTCCGCCGACCGCCGCCGCCTCGCCCAGCGCCGGGCCCGGCGCGGCCTGGTCACGGCGGTGGCGGTGCCAGCGGGGATCGGGGCGGTGCTCGGGGCCGTGGCGATCGGCTACTACGTGTACGCGACGACGAGCGCGGTGCTCACACCCCGCGACTACGCGGCGCTCACCACCGGCCAAGACCTAGCCACCGTGGAGCAGGTCCTCCCCCGCCGCGAAATGCTCGACCCACCCACCCGCGACGAACCGGCCGGCGCGGTCTGCCGCTACTACCGCTCCCACGGCGAGATCTTCAACGCCCAGCTGGACGTCTACCAACTCTGCTTCCGCGACGCCCACCTCGTCTCCAAGCAAACAATCCCCCTAGGCCTCTAACCCCTCGTGATCAGGGCGTCCCTCAAGTCACTAGAGCGACTTGAGGGACGCCCTGATCACTGTTAGGCGTCGCGGCGGCGCAAAGTTGTGTAGGCCGCTGCCAGGACCGCTGCGGTCCAGAGCGCCAGGACGATCCCATCGCGTGCCGTGCCGTCGCGGAGGAACGTGGCGCCGGCGGTGCCGGGGAGGTAGTCGCTCAACGGGCCGGCGATCAACAGGGGGCCTACCAGGAGCACCAGGACGGCGCCCATGGTGCCGACGCCGCCGCGCAGGATCGCGCCCATGCCTACGCTGATCGCGCTGACCAGGGTCAGGTACGCGGCCACCCGGAAGACTGCGCCCGCTGTGGCGCCGCCGTCTACGACCGCGTAGTCGGACAGGCCGAGCTGTGCGGCGGCAAGGCCGGCAACGCCCAGCACCAGGCCGGACGCGAATGTCACGGCGCCCACCACGCCGACCTTCGCCAGCAGTACCCGACCGCGCGACGGCTGGGCCCGCAGGGTGGAGCGGATCAGGCCGGTCGCGTACTCGCCGGTCATCGCCAGCATCGCGAACGCCACCACGGCGAACTGTGCCAGCAGAGCCGACAGCACCAGCGGCTCGTGCAGGGGCATCGTCGTGGCGGTGGTGTCCCGTACGGCCTGCTCAGCGGGGTTTTCCAGATCGTGTACGAAGTCTTTGCCGAGGGTCCACGCGCAGGCCGCCATCAGCAGGACGCTGCTCGCGAGGCACCACCACGTCGACCGTACCGACCACAACTTGATCCACTCAGATCGGGCAGAGGCTTGGGCGGTCATCGGACGGCTCCGTACTCGACGTCGTTCGCGGTCAGTTCGAGGTACGCCTCTTCGAGTGAAGCGTCCTGGCGACTCAGCTCGTGCAGGCGCACGCCGGCGGCGTACGCGATGTCACCGATCTGCTCGATGCGCGCGCCGGCGACGGCGAGTTCGTCCGGCGCGGTCTGCCGGACCGTGATGCTCGCCGCCGCGAGGTGCCCGCGCAGCGCCTCCGCCTGCGGGCTGCGCACCCGGATCTCGGTGGCGGCGCTGCCCGCGATGACCTGCTGGATCGGGGCGTCCCGGATGACCCGGCCCTTGCCGATGACCACGAGATGGTCCGCCGTGAGCTGCATCTCGCTCATCAGGTGGCTGGACACGAACACCGTGCGCCCCTCGGCGGCGAGCGAACGCATGAGTTGGCGCACCCAGCGCACGCCGTCGGGGTCGAGTCCGTTGACCGGTTCGTCGAAGATGAGCACCTCGGGGTCGCCGAGGAGCGCTTCGGCGATGCCCAGGCGCTGGCTCATGCCAAGCGACAGCGTGCCGGCACGTTTGCCCGCCGCCGTCGTGAGACCGACGGTCTCCAGCGCCTCCGACACGCGCCGCTCGGGTATGCCGTTGCTGGCGGCCATGGCGCGCAGATGGTTGCGCGCCGTGCGGCCGGGGTGCACCGCCTTGGCGTCGAGCAGCGCACCGACTGTCCGAAGTGGATGGCGGATGTCGGCGTACCGGCGTCCGTTGATGAGCGCGGTGCCGGACGTCGGGTGGTCCAGGCCCAGGATCATCCGCATGGTCGTGGACTTGCCGGAACCGTTCGGTCCGAGAAACCCGGTGACCTTGCCCGGCGCTATCTGGAGGCTGATGTCGTGCACGGCGACGGTCGACCCGTACCGCTTCGTCAACCCGGTCAACGTGATGGTCATGGCGATCGACCGTACGGAAACGGGTGGCCCGGCACAGTGCACGAACGGCACCCGCCGCACCTGCCTTTCGACAGATCTTCGCGTTGCCGGGACGCCTCTGAACAGGGCGGATACGGTGAGCACAAGTGCAGCATGAGGAGGTCACACCATGAGCACTGCTCGCGAGATCATGCACCCAGGCGCCGACTGCGTCAGCGAGAACGAGACACTCGAAAACGCCGCCCGCATGATGCGGGACCTGAAGGTGGGCGCGCTGCCGATCTGCGGGGCAGACGACCGCCTTCACGGCATCATCACCGACCGCGACATCGTGGTCCGCTGCATCGCCGAAGGGGGCGACCCCCGGTCGATGACCGCACGGGAAATGGCGAAGGGCACGCCGATCTGGGTGGAGGCCAGCGCCGACCAGAGCGAGGTGCTGCGGCTCATGCAGCAAAACAAGATCCGCCGGCTGCCGGTCATGGAGAACCGCCGGCTGATCGGCATGATCAGTGAAGCGGACCTGGCCGTTCGCCTCGACGAGCACTCGTTGCACGAGTTCGCCGAAGCGATCTACTCCGCGGAGCCCACCTCGTAATCCGTCATGTGACCGCCATTGTGACCAGGATTGGCAAAGTGGGGGTCTTCGATCCGGTGGCGGGCTCCACCGTCACACCGAGTGCCTGCATGCCGCGGACGCCCGTGACAAGTTGAGTGTCGGAGCCCGCCACGCCCATCGACTTCGGGCCGCCCGCGTCGATCGCCCAGAGCTGGTACGCCTTGTCGGGGCCGGGCGCGGGCGCGTCGGCGAGCACCACGACGCCCTCGTCGCGGCTGTCGGAGAGCACCATGGTCACCCGGCCGCCGCCGCTCAGCGTGCCGGTGCGCAGCCGGGCGTCTGGTGCGCCGAGCACCGCCTCGACCCGGGCCGCTTCGGCACGCGCCGCCGAGGCGGCGGTGCGCTGATCGCGTACCCGCTGCTCCTGAGCCACGAACGAAACCGTGCCCCCGGCCGCGGCGATGATCCCGGCGGCGACCGCCGCCAGCGTGCGTCGCCGCCAGCGATTCGCGGCCGGCGTCGCCTCGCGGTCCACCTTGCCGGGCGGCACCTGGCGCGTGCGTCGCACCTCTGCCAGTACGTTGTCGCGCAGTCGCGGCGGCGGCACCGACCACGTGCCATCGGCGAGCCGCGCCGCCGTCTCCTGAAGCTCGGCCACCTCGACGGCGCACGCCTCGCACTCGGCCAGATGCCGCGAGAACGACGCCCGCTCGATGTCGGTCAAGGCGTGCAACACGTACGCCCCAGCCAACGCATGAACCTCGGTCATGCGACCACCCCCACGCCCAGGCAGTCGCGCAGGCGGATCAGTCCGTCGCGCATTCGTGTCTTGATCGTAGGTAACGCGGTATCGAGAAGCTGCGCTACCTCGCGATATGTGTACCCCTCGTAATACGCGAGGGTGATCGCCTCGCGTTGCAGACCGGTCAGCCCCTGCAGGCAGCGCCGCACCTGCTGCTGCTCCAGGTGCACGGTGGCCTGGTCGACCACCTCGTCGTACGGCGTCTCGGCCGAACTGGCGGCGATCTTGCGGATGCGTTCGGCGCCCGCCTGCTCGGACCGTACGCGGTCGACCGCCCGGCGGTGCGCGATCGTGAAGACCCACGAGGTGGCCGAGCCGCGAGCCGGGTCGAACCGCGTCGCGTTGCGCCACACCTCCACGAGCACCTCCTGCGCCACCTCTTCGGCCTGTGCGGGGTCACGTAGTACCCGGCGCACGAGCCCGTACACGCGTGGGGCGACCAACTCGTACAGCCGGGTGAACGCCGCCTCGTCGCCGCGCGCGACGGCCCGCAGGAGGGTGTCGGCCTCGGTCGCCGGGTCAGGGGGCGGCTCGGGCACGGCCGAAAGATGGTCGGCCCGGCGGGCCGCGTCGTTTCCGCCGTCACTCATGCCAGACAGCCTCCCGCCCCTCAGTGTCGCGTGCACATAGGTAGTTCGGAGCGGCGCCCCGATCGGATTGGCGCATTGATTGTTACCACATTGTTTCGACTGAAATGCGTTGGGTCACCAGAGGGTGGACGCGAGTGGAAGACTCGTCGAGACTAAGCCAGTCCCCCCTTCACATGAGGTGCGAGGTACGCCCATGGCCGAGCCGATCCTGGTGGTCGACGTCGGCGCGTCGGGCACCCGAGTCGCGCTCGTCGACGGTGATCGGTCCGGTCTTATCCGCGAGCCCGGCGGCGCCACCTACGTGTGGCCGTCGTCGGTGTGCCTCGACGACACCGGATACCTCATCGGCACCGCGGCGGAGCGGCGCAAGCGGGCAATCCCCCGGCGATACATCGACGGGCCCCGCCGGGCCGTCGACGCGCAGGCGTCGATGTGGCTGGAAAATCATGAGGTCACCGGCGTGCAGGCGCTCACGGCATATCTCACGGCCGTGCACCTGGAAGCTCAGCAGCAGTACGGCGCGCCGATCCACCGCCTGACGCTGACCGCACCGGCCGACTACCTGCCCGGCGACCCGCGCCGCGAGGTGCTGGTGGCGGCGGGCGAGGCGGCCGGTTTCCCCGACGTCGAGCTGGTCAGCGACGCCGTGTGCACCGCCCTCGATCCGGAGACCGGTGGCGGCCTGCCGGCCGGTGGCCTGGTGCTGGTCTGCGATCTGGGCGCCACCTGGACCGCGGCGATCGTGCGGGTGCGGGGCAATCACACCACGCAGCTCACCCACCATGTCTCCGCGGCCGGCCACGACCTCGACGCCCTCCTCATCAACGACCTGCGCTCCGAGGGCCGGGCGTGGATCGAGCCGCTCTTCGCCGCGCCCGGTGACGCGGGCCTCCGGGCGTACTACGAGGCGATCGACTTCACCCGCCGGCTCAAGCATCAGCTCGCCGACGCCGACGAGGTCGCCGACCACCTGACCCCGCTCGCCCCGCCGTACCGGCTGACCCGGGAGTGGCTGGCCGCGTTCGCCGAGCCGGCCCTGCGCTGGCTGGTGTCGAGCTGCATGGCGGTGGTGAGCGAGGCGGGCGCCACACCGGAAGACCTGTCCGCGATCGTGCTGGCGGGCGGTGGAGCGCGGCTGCCGATGGTCGAGCCGGCCCTGCGCGCCGGGCTTGGCCACCAGATCCGCACATCGGCCGAGCCGGAGCTGGCCGTGGCGCGCGGAGCCGCACGCTGGTCGGTGGGCGCGGTCACCCGGGCGGTGCCGGCCGACCGGCCGCGCTGGCGGATCGAGCCGGTCTCGTGGGAGATTCCCGGCGCCGTCGGGCAGCTGTCGCGCTGGCTCGTCGCGGAGGGCCACTCGTACCAGGCGGGCGAGGTGGTCGCGCAGGTGCGCACCCCCGACGAGCGGGTCTTCGACCTCATAGCGCCGCAGGCGGGCACGCTGCTCGCACATCGCGCGGCCGCCGGCGACCATGTCGGTCCGGTACTTGTCGCAGCCGCCGCCAAGGCACCGAAGGCGCTGGCCGAGCAGCCGCCCGCGCAGCGGCAGCGCCTCGACGTCGCCGGCTCGTGGCTGCTCGCACCCGATCGGCAGCGCCTCGTCGAGTGCGACGCCGCCGGGCGGTACGTGCGCGTGCGCGGCGTCGACGACGGCACGGTGATCAGCGAGTTCGTTCCGCCGCCGGGTGACGCGGCACCCCACGGCGGTCGGGTCTACATCGGACCCGAGGGGCGGCTGTGCCTGGTGGCGTGGGACGCCGACGGCTGGATCTCCGTGTGGGAGCTCGACAGCGGCACGCTCGCGACCCGGTTCCGCGACCCGAGCACGCCCGACAAGGTACTCGTCGACGAGGCGCAGTGGCGGCTCGCCACCGAGGCCGAAGGCAAGGTCGTCGGCCGGTACCGGCGGTCGGCCGTGACGACGTGGGACCTGCGCACCGGCGCGCGGCTCGAAAAGGTCAACGACGACGCGTGGGCTCGCCGCAATCCCGGGTACGCCGCCCGGAGCGGCGCCGACGCCTTCGCCGCCGCGGCCACCTGCCCAGACGGTCAGCTGCGCGCCACGGCCAGCGAGACCGCCGATGGCACCGCCACGCTGGTCGTCCACGACGTGGCCACCGACCACGAGGTCTTCCGCGTGCAGGGGTCGCCGGGTCAACGGGTACGCGTCGGGTTCAGCGCGGACGCCCGGCAGTTGCTGGCGGTGTGGGAGTCCGACGATCGGAGCGTGGTCGATGTCTGGGACCTTTGACGGCACAGCACCGCCGGTCCTCGTCATCGACGTCGGCACCACCTCGTCGTCAGCCGCCGTCGTCGCGGGCGACACGACCGTACTGGTGCCCGAGCCGGTGACCGGGGCGGCCACCTGGCCGTCATCGGTCTTCTGGGACGGGCAGCAGATGCTCGTCGGCACGCTCGCCGAGCGGCGCAAGCGCTCCGACCCTGAGGCTTTCGACTCCGGGTTCAAGCGCGGGCTGGCCGCCGACACCTCCGTACTGCTCGGCCCCAGACGGTTCCGGCCCGTGGAGCAGATCGTCGCGATCGTGTCCACGCTGCGCGCCGAGGCGGAACGCCTTCACGGGGCACCGATCCACCGGGCGGTCCTCACCGTCCCCGCGAGCTACGAGCCCGACGACGTGCGGCGTACCCGGATGGTGGCCGCCGCCGAGGCCGCCGGGTTCCAGACCGTCGAGCTGCTCCCCGAGCCCGTGGCCGCGGCTTTCGCGCCGATCGCCGGGGCACCGTTTCAGCCCGGCGACCTGGTACTCGTGTACGACCTCGGTGGCGGCACCTTCGACACCGCACTCGTGCGCATCGGCGAACACTGGCACGAGGTGCTCGGCCACGCCGCGCTCGACGACTGCGGCGGCCACGACATCGACGCGCTGATCGCGAGCCGCGTCAGCACCGACGGCCAGCAGTGGCTGGCGCCCCTCACCTCGGCGGCCAGCTCCTCGACACCGGCGACCCTGCGCCTCGGCATGGCGGTCACCGAGTTCGCCCAGCGCGTCAAGCACCAGCTCAGCGACGCGGCCGTGGTCGAAGACTTCCTGATGCCCAACACACCGTCGTACCGGATGTCGCAGGAGGAGTTGTCGACGCTGGCCGCACCCATGCTCGGCCGCACGGCGACCTGCTGCACCGAGCTGCTCGCCCGCCTGGGCGTCGCGGTGCACGATGTCACCGCCGCTCTCGTGGTGGGCGGCGGATCCCGCATGCCCGCGGTAGCCGACCTGCTCCAACGTGGACTGGGGCTGCCGCTGCGCCGAGTCGTCGACCCGGAGCTCGCGACGGTGCGCGGAGCCGCACGCTGGGTACCGGTCAGCGGCCCGCGCCGGGTGTCCGCGCGCACCTCGCCCGAGCCGAGCGTGCCGCTGTCGTGGAGCATCCCGGGCGGCGGGGCGCGCCTGCTGCGGTGGCTCGTGACGCCGGGCCAGGCCTATCTGGACGGTGTGCCACTGGCCCGGGTGCGCCTGCCAGGCGGGGCGGTGTGGGACCTGACCGCCTCGTCGCCAGGCACCCTCGACCGCCTCCTGGTCCCCCCAGGCACCGACGTCTCAGCAGGCGACTGGCTAGCCCTAGCCCGCCCCTAACCGTGCTCCTCCAACCGTGATCAGGGCGTCCCTGAAGTCGTTCTAGCGACTTCAGGGACGCCCTGATCACGGGAGTTAGGCGCGGGTTCCGATGTGGACGCTGCGGGCGTCGAGCCAGGACAGGTCGGTGCGCTTGCCCAGCCACGCCTCGTCGGCGGGGTCCAGCAGGCGGTCCCACGCCACCAGGTCGTCCGGCGCGAGCAGGTCGGCCGGCCGGAGCCGGTCGACACGGTGGGCGAGCCGGTCCAGCAGCCGCTCGACGTCTGCTTTGGACAGTGGCACGACCCGCTCCACCAGTGTGGTCCGCGTGGTCACGTCGGTCAGCCCGGCACGGCGAAGCGCCTCGGTCCAGCCGTACGGCATCGGGCGGGAGCCGGGCAGCGTGGCCCGCATCCGCGCGAACCAGCGGTCCTGCGCGGCGTCCAACCGGATCTCCAAGCCGGGCTCGCCGACGCCGAGGTCCCACGGCAGATGCCGGGGCGGCAGCCCGCCCTCGGCCAGCGCGAGCCGGCCACCGGGCCCGAGCAGCGTCGCCAGCGCGTCGACCGCGGCCTGCTGGTCGCCCGCGTGGTGCACGGACGCGGACGCCCACACCAGGTCGGCCGGCGCGCCCAACTCGGCTCGCAGGTCGGCGAGATCGCCGTCGAGGTCAGCGTGCAGAAACTGCGCATCGGGTACCGTCGCCCGAGCGGCCTCGAGAATCGTGGTGTCGCCGTCGACTCCAACCGCGCGGCCGGTCGCGCCGAGCACGGCTGCCATCGCCTTGGTCATGCCCGCGCCGCCGCAACCGATGTCGACCGCCAGCATGTCGCGCGGGCGGATGAGGGCGCGGGCCACCTCGGCGTACCAGCCGGCCTCTTCCCGCGCGACGACGTGCAGGTGCGCCGTGTGTTCCGACCAGACCACGGTGTATGGATCGTCAGTCACGAACCGGATTCTCCCCCACACGCAGGCACCCAGCGAAGGGGTCGGACCAGGTCTTCCACGTATCCTCCCCAGCGGCCAGCTCGTCGTCGGTGAGCAGGCACGCGGCGAGCCGCCGGTGCAGGTCAGCCGCGTCCAGCTCCATCCCGACGAACGCGAGTTGGTTGCCCCGGTCCCCGTAATACGGGTCCCACTCCACCGTCGCGGCCAGCCGCCGGCCCTCACTCGCCTCCTCCCAGCGCTCCTCCGGCAGCGCGGCGAGCCAGCGCCCGAGCGACCCCATCGACAGCCCGCCGGCGGCCGAGTCCCACGCGATGGCGGTATCGGGCCGGTTCGCCAGCCAGAGGTGCCCGCGACCGCGCAGCGTCGGGCGGACGATCGTGTTGAGCGCGTCGTTGAGGCGCCCGGCGTGAAACGGCCGCCGCGCTTGGAACAACATCGATACCACGCCGCAGTCCGGCACCGGCTCGTGCACGCCCACGGCGTACCCTTCGATCCCGCGCACGAGCACGCCGGGCGTACCGGGACGGTGCCGCGCCTCGGGCCGGAAACCCGCCGCGGGCACGTGAGTGGCCCACGGCGCGAGCCGATGCAGCAGTACCGGAAGGCTCATCTCGCCGAAGCCCCACATCACGACGGTGTCCGCGTACTCGATCTGCCGCGCGACGATGTCGGCGACCTCACGATGGTCGTCATCGGCGGCGTGCAACGCTCGGTCTCGCAGCGAGTCGGTGGTGGTGAGATCGTCGAGCACCCGCCCGGCGTCCACCACGGTGGTGTACGAGGCGAAGCGCACATGATCGGTGACCGGTGCGCCGTCGATCAGGCACCACCCGGTGGCGGCTGCCACGGCCTCCGGCTCGACGGCTTCCGGCAGCATGAGCACCTGGTCGCGGTCGGGGTGGGCGCGGGCGAGGCGCACCAGGGTCGGCAGCACGTCTTCGCGAAGCGTGCACGAGACACAGCCGTGTACGAGAGTGACCCGCTCGTCTTCGAGCACCTCCCCCGCCGTCCGAACGATCCGGTGCACGATGCCGTCGCGCACGCCGGTCAGATCGTGCCGAATGAGAATGAGTCGCTGGTCATCCGCTAGCAGACCGCGGGCGACGGCATGGGTGGCGGCGGGCGAGAACCCGGACAGCACCGTGACGGCTGGCATGGCGGCTCCTTGTTGTTGAAAACGGTTTTCGTTATACTAAGCGCATGGCCCGCAACAATGAAGCCCGCCCGGTCGTGAAGCTCCGCAGCACCGCGGGGACCGGGTTCACGTATGTCACCCGCAAGAATCGGCGCAACGATCCCGATCGTTTGGTCCTGCGCAAGTACGACCCACGGGCGCGCCGGCACGTCGAGTTCCGCGAAGAGCGCTGACCCGTGATCAGGGCGTCCCTCAAGTCGCCCTAACAACTTGAGGGACGCCCTGATCACGAGGAGTGGAGGGCGCGAAACAGCGTTAGCCACTGTTCGGGCCAGGCGTAGGCGACGACCAGGGCTGGGTCGAGGCGGCACGCGCGGAAGGCGGCGTCGACTCGGCGTGCGGGGTGGCGTTGGCGCAGGCTTGCGTGCAGTGTGCCGCCGACGCCGCTGAAGCCCAGCTCGACGAAGCGCCGGTACGGCTCAAGGAGACGGGGCTCCACCAACGGTACTGGGCGCCGTTCCAGCCGCAGGATGCCCGAGTCGACCCGTGGCACCGGCCGGAACTTGTGCCGCGCGATCTTCCCGGCCAGCACCCACCGGTGCGTGGGCCAGGTCTCAATGGTGAGCCGGCTCCAGCGACCGTAGTCACCGGTACGTTTGCGCGCGTACTCAAGTTGCGTCACCAGTGTCGCCGAGGTCAACGATGGTGCGCGCAGGCACCATTCGACGACCCGGGCCGTCAACGCGTACGGGATGTTGCCTACGACGGCGAAGTCTTCCCGAGGCGGCCGGGCGGCCAGGAAGTCTCGCTGCTGGACCACCACATTGGACGGTGGGTTTAGAGCACGGACCAGATCGGGGTCGACCTCGTACGCCACGATGCGCCCCGCCACCCGAGCTAGTTCCCGGGTCAGGTGGCCAGCGCCGGCGCCGATCTCCAGTACCAGATCGGTGGCCGCCGGACGGGCCGCGCGCACGACCTGGCCGAGCGCGCCGCGGTCGGTCAGAAAGGTCTGTGAGTAAGCGCGGCGGGCACGCTCGCGCTCATTGCGAATTCGATAGGTGTTCTGCGCCACAGGGGCGTCCTCTCCCAGGCAAGGGCCAACGCGGAAAAGCGGAATGGCCCCGGGCGGACGCGCGCGGGTGGAAGGGCGGCGAAGATCAGACCAGGGCCGGTAGCCCCGGCCGCAGCCTGGTCACCACGGAAGAACCCCACGCGGCCGCACCGGCGGCGAGGGTTCCGTTGATCAGAGCGTGGGCGCATGCCATACGGGTGACGCTACCCGAAGTCCGACGCGGGATGTATCGGATAACCGCCTGCGTGCTCTTACCTGTCATGAGCGAACTTCACCAGCCAGCACCGAAGCAGACCAGCGGCGCCGGGTCCTCCTCGGATTTCGCCGCGGTCTCGATCGCAGTGGCCAGTGCGGCCGCTGGTGAGCTGCCATCACGCAACGCGGCGTGGTGGGCGGGCCCGACCTGGTAGGCGACCGAATCAGCGATCCGGGCCACCCCGGCGACCACGCTGCCGGCGCCGCCGTGCAGCAGCGCGGCGGTCATGCCGAGCGTCTCCTCGCCGGGGCGGGCCCGGGCAAGGCCCAACTCGCACGCCGACAGCACGATGTGCGCGGGCAGCCTGGGAAGCTGGTGCAGTTCGTGGCCGAAGAGCGGCCCGTCGGCGAGTTCCAAGTGCGAGAAGAGCGGGTTGTCGGGCTCGTGCACGCCGTGCGAGGCCACGTGCAGCACGTCCGAGGCGCGCGCCGCGTCGCGTACCTCTGATGTGGTGGACCCGGGCGGCGCGGAAGAATCCGACCAGACCGCGCCGACGAGCCTGGCTTCCTCGGCGCCGCGCGCAACGCGCGGCCCGACGGCCAGGCCGACCACCGGCCGCTCGGGAAGTGCGGCCCGGTCGCGGGCCGCGAGCCAAGCGGTGGCCGAGCCGACGACCGCCACAGGACGTCCGCGCAGCGTCGGCAGGAGCGTCCACGGTACCGCGACCAGCCCGGCCGCCGGTGCGAGAAGCAATGGACCATCGGCCAGATACCGGCGTACCGGTTGCCACAGCAGCTCGTCGAGCGCTCGCAGCGACGTGCGGCTGGCCGCCCGCACCGTAGCGCGCACCACTTCGGGCAGGTTGATGGTGGCGAGGGCGTCGAGGTCGGCGCGCAGCCGGCGGTGCAGTTCGATGGCGCGGTCGGCCAGGCCGAGGTCGAGCACGGTGCGGCGCCGCGGACCAGCGACGAGCGCGTAGAGGCGGCCGCCCGAGAGCAGGTGCGCGACGTACGTGGCGTCGGCGACCGCGAGCCGGTCCTGAAGCTGGCCGAGCGGCGCGGGCGCGATCGTCTGCCCGGGACCCGACACGTACCACGAACGCTGCCTGATCAACCGCTCCAGCCGAGCGCATCGGGCGTACAGGGAGCGGGCTGGCTGGCCCGCCAGCACCTGCATGCGCAGCTCGACCCGCGCGTGGCGCAGCTCCTCCAGGAGCTGGGCGGCCTCCGGGTCGGCCGGCGGCACCACCGGTGGCAGGCGGGTCGAGAGGGCGCGGGCCCGTTCCGCCCAGCCGAAGATCGTCGCGGGCCGGCCGCTGGCGAGCGCCCTCGCCAGTCCGAGCTCCGCGAGCCGCCGTCCGTGCCCGCTGACCGCCGTCTGCAGGTCCAGGCTGCCGAAAGACGCCTGGTACCGGTGCAGGTCGCCAAGGGCGGCACGCAACTCCGCCTCGGCCTCTCGCGGCCGCCCGCCCGCCTCGGCCAGCGTCGCCCGTACCGACCGGGCCTGCAACCGGGTGGCGATGGGATCGCTGCGGCGCAACCGGATCGCGTCGCCGGCCGCCTCGCTCGCAGCCGCGAAGTCTCCTGTGGACAGTAGCGCCGCGACACCGGTGAGAACCGCCCGCCGGGCGTCGTCACCAAGCCCCGCGTCGGCGAGCGCGGCAGCGACCCGGGCCGCCTCCGCGGCGGCCGCCCGCACCCCGCGCCCCTCGCCAACCGTCGCGGCGAGCGCGACCTGATCGGCGAGCAGAGCCCACGCGTCCGCACCCCGGTTGGCGAACCGCCGCCGCGCCCGTCCGGCGAGCCGGCGCGCCTCCGCGAACCGCTCCTCGAGCAGCGCCACCTGGGCCCGAGCCAGCTCCGCCTCCGCCCGGTCCTGCGGGGCGCGCGCGGAGCTGAAGAGGTCAACGGCCTGCGCGAGGTCGTCGTCGGCTTCGCGCCACAAGCCGGCGGCCAGCAGTACCTGTGCTCGATCCACGTGATAGATCGCGGCGTAGATCTCGGATTGACTACTCAGCGCCGACGAGACGGCGTCCATCTCCCGGAGTGCCTGCGGCAGCGCACCGGACAGCAGCGACAGGTAGCCCAGGTTGTGCGACGCCTTGGCACGGATGACATCAAGGCCGTGCCGACCGGCGATGTCGACGCACCGCGCGAAGTCGGCTCGGGCGGCCCGCAGAGCCCCGCGCTGCATGTGGACGACGCCCCGGTTGAGCAGCGGCCGGCAGACATCCTGCGGTTCGGTCTCGTCGAGCAGGCGCAGCGCCACGTCGAACGCGGCGAGCGCGTCGGCGGGCTGGCCCGCGCGCACGTAAAGCAGACCCCGCTGCCCCGCTACCAGACCGCGAATGCGTTCCGGCAGGTCTGGTGCCGCGTCTGCCTCGTCGAGTACGGCGAGTCCGTCCGCGAGACTCCGGCGCTCGGCAGCGTGGAACGAGAGGCTGACGAGGATCTGCGCACGCAAGCTCGGCTCGGGATGCCGGCGCAACGCACTGCGCAGCAGCCGTTGTGCCACCCCGTGCCGGCCGTGCTCGGTCTCCCGTACGGCCTGCCTGTGTAGCTCTTCGGCGCTGGCGACGGACACGCCCGTATCATGGCACGCCCGCCGCCAGCCGAGGCTCGTCGCTAGCGGCGCCCGATCCGTTCGCGCTGGCGCGCGGTCAGGGTCTCGATGGCGCGCTGGATCCGCTTTACCGGCTCGTCACCGGTCGCGAGGGACAGGGAGTTCTGCTGTGCTATCAGCTCCTGCGCGATCCGACCAGCGAAGACCGGTGTCGCGAAGGACGTGCCACTGGCGATCGCGAACCCGCTGGCGAAGTTGTCAGGGTCGATGTTCTCGCGCAGCATGCCGTGATGCGGATCCGGCACCGCGGCGGCGGGCTGGAGGCCGTGGTTGAAGGAGGCCGGCACGGTGCTGACCACCGAAGCGCCCGGCTCCCAGAAGCGCACCCAGTCGCCGCTGTTGCTGAACAGCGCGATCGAGCCGCTGGGGTTGAGCGCACCCACGCTCGACACCGGTACCGCCGGCTCCTCGGCACCATCCGGCGTCGCCGCGAACGCCGCCGGGAACATCGGCCGCGCGGTAGCGTCGTTGCCCGCCGCGGCCACGACCGCGATACCGAGATCGGCCAGGTCGCGCACCGCCTCGTACAGCAGTGACGTGTATGCCTCGTCGTCGGGCGACTCGTGGTAGAAGCCGAGCGACAGCGTCACCACGTCGATCGGCTGGCCGCCAGCCTCGCCATTGGCGTGCTTGCGAGCGAGGTCGGCGACCATCTGCAACGCGTTGAGCAGCTCGGATTCGAGGATCACGCCGTCCGAGTGGATGACGCGAACAGGCAGGATGTCGGCGTCCGGGCAGGTCTGGCGGATCAGGCCGCAGATGAATGTGCCGTGGCCGGCGAGCGGGTCGCGCATGCCGTCGAGCGGACCCGCCACGTCGCCGTCGCTGTCGAGACCCGGGCCGGTGTCGCCGATCGCGTCGATCGCCGGAAGTACGCCCTCGGTCAGCCAGTCGTGCTGGCCACAACCGGTGTCGAGCACAGCGACGACTGGGCGCCGGAAGGCCGTGTCGGACCGGCGCGCCGGCTTCGGCAGCACCAGGTTGACCGGCTGGGTCGCACCGAAGCCCACCATCCCGTACTGCGCTACCGGGCCGGTGTGCGCGGAGGTGTACGGATGCGCCGATGTGTAGGGGTGGGCGGATGTGTAGGGATGCGCCGAGGTGTAGGGGTGGGCGAAGATGGTCGTTGCGAACATCAGGTGATCCAGGCCCACACCCAGTGATCGCATACCCCTCGCGTCACGAGCCCGAAGCGTCTGGAGGACCCGCCAGGCGTCCGGTGTCGCTGGCGCACCCTCGCCTGGTGCGACCCGAACGCAGCGGCCACCCCGCCCGTCGCCGTCGAGACGGAGGCGCAGCTCGCGGACCGCCTCGTCGAGTGGCCGGCGGTGGCTGCCCGGCGCGGCGTCGCGCATGAGCAGGCGGTTCGCCACGTAGACCGTCGACTGGAGCCGCTGGTCGGGCAGCACCTGTGCGGAAACCGGGTCGAGCGCACGGGCCCCGTACGCGGCCAGCAGGCGGCCCGACGGCGCGGGAACATGATTATCGCTTCTAGCCACAATGGACTCCTGATTCAAAGCTGCACCGGAGGGGTGGCGACCGCGCGGTGCAGGGGCAGAGCCGCCCCAGCGGTCGGATGGATCATGATCTGCATGAGGCCCGCCGGCAGGGCGGCGAACGCGAACCGGCCGTCGGTGTCGGCCACGGTCTCCTGTACGCCACGGGCGGTGCGCAGCTCGACGCGCAGGGCGGCTCCTGGCGCGATCCACCCGTCGATGCGGCGCTGTCTGGGGCCGGCGTCCGAGACGGTCACCATGACGGTGAGACTCTCGGCGGCGAAGGTCATCGTCGCTGCGGTCTCCGGCCCGCGCGCACCGACCGGCGCCAGGCTCTCGTGCAGCCGCATCAACTCGTGCTCCACGTTTTCGAGAGCGAGCGTGAAGAGGATTCGGTCGGCGAGGTCGGCCGGGGCCGGGTCGAGGGCCTCCCACATGTCGTGGACGTCCCTCAACAGGGTCACGTCATCAGTCACGCCGCCCCACTCCAATCCGGGTCGGCGGCCAGCCGGCCGCGCAGCTTGTCGAGGCAGCGCCCTCTTGTCGGGCCGATGCTGCCCACCGGTACGCCCAGCTCGGCGGAGAGCGTCGCGTAGTCAGGCCGGTCGTCGAATGCGATCACGCGAAGCAACCGGCGGCAGCGCTCCGGCAGATCAGCGAAGGCCCGCCACAGAATCCGGGCCGTATCGGCGGCGAGCACCGTCTTGTCGGGCCCGTCCACGGGTGGCAGGGCGGTGTCGAGCGTCTCGGGCTCGGCGACGTCTTCACGCCTGCCGGCCCGGGAAATCCGCCACGCCTCGCGGCGCGCGGTCGTCGTGGCCCAACGCATGACTGCTCGCGGGTCGCGCACCGACTCCACGTTGCGCACCAGCGCGAGCCACGTCGTCTGAACCACGTCTTCGGCTGACTCCCGATCCAATCCGTACGCCCGGACCACGTGCCACAGCACCGGGGTCAGCACGCGTACGAGTCGGTCGAGGGCATCCGGGTCACCGGCTCGCCACGCGGCGAACTCGCGGGCGGCCAGCTCCCACGAAGGCACCGCGACCCCGGTGTCGCCAGAGGTCGTAGACGTCATGACCCTCCTCCCCAAAGGTCACAGACTGCCCGCCATGGTAAGTGCGCGGTATCGGCCCGGTGGGCGCAGTGCGCGCGCACACCCGAGAGGAGGTGCCTGCGTGCGCCCCTGATACCGGATGTGGCGAAAAAAACTTCGGGTATCACCCGGATGTGCCGGCGCTCCTCTAACCAGACCCTGCTGGGGGCGCGGCCAACAGGGGGCCGGTCGCGCCACACCTCCCCGGCGGGGTGGGGGGAGGAACGCGGGGGTGCATTCCCGGGGGGATGCACCCCCGCCTCGTCTGCACGGACAGCGCGGGCGGGGACGGTCGGGCCCAGCACCGGGGCGCAGGCCCGCGCGGGGGGTGCGGCCCGCGCGGAGGGTGCGGGCTCGGGTGCCGGTGCGGGCCTGGCGTTCGCGCATGTTCCGGGATTTCGCGGGGTCGGAGGGCGGCGGATGCCGCATTTTCCCCGATGTTGCTGCATCGCACGCGGATCGGCGTCCGCGCACTACGCGGTATGTGCGCCCGGCGCGCGGGAAGGTTGAGCGCGCTGCTCGCGCTGCCGTCGGCCGACGGCCAGCGGAACGACGTATGGCTTGGGAAGGCGGCGCGGTGGAGCGCCGATCAAGCCATCGCCGTCGGGACGAGTTCGCGGGCCGATCACACGACGGGCTGTGAACATCTATTACTGCTCCAGCAGCAATAGATGTTCACAGCCCGAGTAGTCCGACCCGACCGGCGGGCGGCGCCCAGCGCCGCCACGCCTGCAGCCGGTGGTAGGGCGCCAGATCACGTGGCTCAGCGGCGGCGATCAAGGGCAACCGCATGGATCGAGGGCGAATGCACGCGGAAAAGAGATCGAACCGCGTGCATTCGCCCTTGATCGGCGGAAAGGGGGCGCCGCAGCCGCGCGGCCCGCCGCACGCGGAAGAGCGGCCCGCACGCGGAAGGGCGCCGCGCGGACCGGCGCCGCACGCGGACCGGCGCGCGCGGACGGGGCGGGCGGGGCGGGCGGACGAGGCAGGCGCGGACGGGGTATGGGGCGGTTTAGTGGTGGGCGGGGATTCGGGGGCGTAGAGGGGTGCTCGGCCACGGGCGGCGTAGTGCCTCGGACGGGTCGCTCGCGCCGACTGCCGCGCTGCCGACGATCGGGATGACCCGGTTGACGCGGGTGGCTCGCAAGGTGCGGCGAACCACCGGGTTGGGGTCGCAAAGCACGAGCTGGCCGCCGCGCGCCCGGATCCGCAGATGTACGGCTACCAGCGCACGCACCGCTGTGGCGGACAGGAAGCCCACGCCACGCAGGTCGAGCCGTACGGGCAGCGGTCCCGCTGGCAGTGCCCAGAGCTGAGCGCGGAACTCGTCGACGTTTGCTATGTCTATCTCGCCGGTGACGCGCACATCGATCCCCCGTGCGCCCACCGTGACTTCGGTGCGTAGCTGTTCCCCCATGGCAAGAAGCCTAGGAAGCGAACCCCCACGGGCGCGACCTACCAGGAGCGTAATTGTCGGCCGGCCGCCTACGACCAAAGTATGAGATGGCCCCTGAGTCACGCCGCGTGATCGGTGTGCCCGGCGGCGAGGAACACGATGAAGTCGGTGAGCCGGGTTTCGTCGGCTGACCGGTCCAGCCGCTCGTAGCTCAGCATCGCACCGGTCTCCGGGTCGAACACGGCCACCTCGCGTACCGCGCCGGCGTCGCTGTCGGCGGCGACCGCCACTCCGGGCCGCCCGGCGCGGTCCACGGTATCGCCGAGGTAGGTCATCCCGTCGGTGTCGGCGAGTACGCGCAGGGCGGCGCCCCGGTGTGCCGCGTCCAGGGCGTGGTAGCGGTACAGGTCGACGACCGCGCGCAGGGCCGCATGGGGGCCGGCGTCGAAGGGCTGGTGCTCGGCGAGCTGGCTGGCGAGGATGGCGGGCTCGGCAGACGGGTCGGGTACCGGTACCGCGAGCTGCCCGCGCTTGTACTCGGTGACCTCTTCCCGGGCGGGCGCCGTCGTCAGGTCGATGACGAGCTGGCGGCCGGCCCGGTCGGGCGTCCACCAGAGCTTCTCGTCGCGGTTGACGGCGGTGGACAACCCGGTGGTGTCGGACGCCCAGGTGCGCAGGTGCACGAACGTGTACCGGCCGGTGCGGCGCAGGTCGGACCCGGCGCCGACCTTGCCCTCCAGGACTGTCAGCGGCGCGCGTGCCGGCACCGCATCGGCGTGGTCGGCTACCGCGAGCGGCGAGGGCGACGGCGCGGCGGAGGGGCTTGGTGCCACGACGGGCGGCTTCGGCGGGGCACCGGTGGCCAGCCCGACGGCGGCCGCGACGACGAGCAGTACCGGCATGACCACCCAGGACACCCGGCGCGCGATGGTGGAACGGCGCTGCCGGTGCGCCATCTGGATCAGCTCGGCGGCGTTGCGGCGCGGCGCGGGCACCGGCCGGCCGTACGTCGGGTCCATGACCACCGCGGCACGGCGTACCAGGTCGTCGTCGCGAAAATCGTCGTCGCTCATGCGGTCATCACGCCGCCCAGAGCGTGCCGCAGCTTGTCGCGAGCCCGCTCCCGGTTGCGCCGGGCCGCCGCGGGGTCGCACCCCACGACCTCGGCGACCTCCTCGTCGGTGAGGTCGTCGAGCACGAACAGCAGCAGGCAGGTGCGTTCGTCGTCGGTCAGCTCAGCGCACGCGGCGGCCAGTTGGGCGTCCGCGCGGGCCAGGGGCGTCCACGGCACCGGCGTGCCGTGGCGGGCTCGGTGCAGCTGGTGAGCGATGCCCAGTAGCCAGGGAAGTGGCTGGTCGGGCGCGGCGACGCGGCGACGCCATGCCTCGATGAACGTCTGCTCGGCGAGGTCTTCGGCCTCGTTCGGCTCGCTGGCACGCCTGAGGAAGCCCACCACCCGCGGCCGGTGTCGACGCCAGATGCCGTCCAGCCACGCCTCGTCGTCTGCGCCGGTTCGCAACGGGACTCCTTGGACGCCGTGTCGTCACCCACGTGTATATCCCGCCGGGCGCTCTGGGGCGAGACCGACATTCGCACGCCCCGCCCAAAAACGCATCGCGATCTAGCAATCTGGCGCCTTGCTACCTAGCCTGAGGCGAATGGTCGCTCACAGTGTTGGAGCGACCACTTATTGCAATGGGGATCGCAATGACAAGGCTCACCCTCATCCCAGTCGCCATCCTCGCCCTCGTCCTGTCCATCGGCGGCACCGCCACCGCGGCACCGTCCGATGCGGACACCAACCAGCGACTCGTTTCCGAGTTCCTCGCCGCACACCCCGGTGGCCAGCAACTGGGCGACAACGAGATCGCGTACGGCGCCGTGATCGTCGAGGTGGCGGCACCGGTCGGCGCCTACGCCGCACCCGACTGCCCGGTCGGCTGGTTCTGCTTCTACGACGGCCTCAACTACAACTACCCCCGCGGCAAGCTCAGCTCATGTGGCTGGCAGGACCTCGGCTGGTGGAGCTGGCGCGACCGCACCGAGTCGGTGCACTACAACATGTCGACCGGATCACTGGTCTTCATCGCCGAGACCGGCGCGACCGACACCGCCCTCTTCACGGTCAGCACGACCAAGCGGACCGTCCCCGACGTGGCACCCAACCGCAACCGGGCCGACTATGTCTACCGTTACTGCTGACCCGGCCGACCGCTACTGCTGACCCGGCCTGATCAGGCCCGCCTCGTACGCGAAGATCACCGCTTGGACGCGGTCACGCAGGTCCAGTTTGGCCAGTACCCGGCCGACATGTGTCTTGACCGTCGCCTCGGCGACCGTGAGCTGCTCGGCGATCTCCGCGTTCGACCCGCCGCGCGCCAACTCGATCAGTACCTCCCGCTCGCGGTCGGTGAGCCGGTGCAGCCGCTCACCGACCGTCGACCGGCCGCTTGACGGGTCGGGCAGGTGATCGGCGAACGCGTCGATGAGTCGACGGGTCACGCTCGGCGCGACCACGGCGTCGCCCGCCGCGACCGAACGGATCCCGCTGATCAGATCCGCCGGCGGCACGTCCTTGAGCAGGAAACCGCTGGCTCCGGCGCGGAGCGCGGCGTAGACGTACTCGTCGAGGTTGAACGTGGTGAGCACGAGTACCCGGGCGGCGGAGCCGGACGCCACGATCTGCCGGGTCGCCTCGATGCCGTCCAGCACCGGCATGCGCACGTCCATCAGCACCACGTCGGGTGCGAGCGCGCGGGTCATGGAGACGCCCTGCGCGCCGTCACCCGCCTCGCCGACCACCTCCAGGTCGGGCTGCGTCTCCAGCACCATGCGAAATCCGAGCCGCAGCAAGGACTGGTCGTCCACAAGCAACAGCCTGATACTCACGCCGGCTCCCGGGTATCGGGGCGCAGGCGTGCGCGTACCCGCCAGCCCGGACCATCGGCGCGCGGCCCAGCCTCGACGTCGCCGCCGTACGCGGCGGCCCTTTCCGCCATGCCGGTGACGCCCTGCCCGTCCCCCGGCCTCGCTTCGGCGATCGGCGAACCGTCGTCGCTCACCTCGACCTCCACCCCGCCGTCCTCGTAGCGCAGCCGCACCTCCGCGGTGGCCCGCGGTCCGCCGTGCTTGAGCACGTTGGTCAGCGCCTCCTGCACGATCCGGTACACGGCCAGTCCCGCACCCGGACCCCAGTCTCCCGGTGTGCCCTCGCGGGTGACCGCCACCCGCACGCCCGCCGCGCGGACCCGCGCGATCAGACCGTCGAGGTCGTCGAGCCCGGGCTGCGGCGCGCGGCCGTCGTCGGCGTCGCGCAGCGGCCCGAGCAGGCGTCGCATCTCGGCGAGCGCCTGCCTGCCGGTGGTGGACACATGCCGCATGGCGTCGGTGGCCCGCTCGGGCGATGTCGCGGCGGCGAACGCGGCGCCATCGGCCAGCGCGACCATGACCGCGATGTTGTGCGCCACGATGTCGTGCACGTCGCGAGCGATCCGGGCGCGCTCGGCGGCGACCGCCAGCCGGGCCCGCTGGTCGCGTTCGCGCTCCAGGCGCAAGGCCCGCTCTTCCAGCTCCGCCAGGTACGCCTCGCGGGTGCGCACCATCAGGCCGAGCAGGATCGTCGCGGCGAGGGCCGAGCCGATGAAGCCGGCGACCGTCCAGTTCGGACCGTTCCAGAAGAGCGCGACAACCGCGGGTACACCAATGGCCACCACGATCGGCACGAGCTGCCGGCGCGGCCCGTACCGGGCGACCGTGTAGAGCGCCACGGCGATGACCGACTCCGGGTAGAAGCCCTCCAGGCGCACCTCGACCGCCACGGCTACCAGTACCGCCAGCCCGAAGACCGCCCAGAAGACCGGCACGGGCCAGCGCCGCCGCCACGTCAGCGGCGCGTGGACGGCGAGGAGGCACAGAAACGAAACCGGACCGTCGCCCGGCTCCAGCGCCGCCACGTTGAAGAGCACGAGCAACGCGGCGAGGCCGGCATCCACCATCCGGGGATGCCGGCGCAGTGTCGCCCGCAGAGCGGCCGCCCCTAGCTTGCCCATGACCAGCAAGCTACGCGTCCCGGCGCGCTAGCAGTGCCGCTCCGCCCGCGAGCGCCACCAGCACCCATGCGACGAGTACCGCCGCCGAGGCGGCCGGTGCCAGCGTCTCGAAGGGCGTGTTGTCGCCGCCCACCGCGTACATCGCCTGTCCGGCGATGGTGGGCACGAACTTCATGACGCGCTCGTCCCAATCGCCAGGCAGCACGGGTGTCAGCAGCGCGGGTATCACCAGCAGCGCGGCCGCCAAGGCGGTGACAGCACCGGCCGTGTGGCGCACCAGCGCGCCGACGCCGAGGCCCAGCAGACCCACGAGCACGGGGCAGGCGGCGGCGCCGAGAATCGCGCCGGGCACGCCCGGGTCGCCGAGCGACGCGCCGCCCTCGCCGATGAACGCCTGGCACACCAGGAACGCCGCCGGGCACACCACGAGCATGACGGGAAAGGTGAGCGCCGCGAGGGCGAGTGCCTTGGCGGCCAGTACCGGCAGCCGGCGCGGCACCGCCGTGAGGGTGGCCCGGATCAGGCCCGAGCCGTACTCGCCGGTCATCTGGAGGACGCCGAGCACGCCGATGACCAGTACGAAGAAGTCGAGTGGCAGGAACGCGGCGCCGACCGCCTCCCCGGCGTTGGCGGGCGGGTCGGACCGGCTCACGCCGTACCCGATCGCGCCAGCCAATCCGACGGTCAGCACCGCGACGGTGCCGAGCGTCGCCCACGTCGACCGGAGCGAGACAAGCTTGGTCCACTCCGAACGGAGCACGTGTCGAAAAGTGATCATCGGTACTCCACCGCCTCCCGGGTCAGCTCCATGTACGCCTCTTCCAGAGAGGCGCGGCGCGGGGTCAGCTCGTACAGGGGCAGGCCGCCGTCGAGGGCGAGGTCGCCGATCTTTTCGGCGGTCAGCCCGACGACCTGCACGGCATCCGAGTCGGTGGCGGTGACGGCGGCGCCGTGCGCGACGAGCAGGTCGCGCAGGTCGGCCGCGCGAGGCGAGCGCACCAGCACGGACCCGACGGCGACGCGCGCGATCAGCTCGTCGACCGTGGTATCGGCCAGCAGCCGCCCGCGTCCGATGATCACCAGATGCTCGGCGGTCACGGCCATCTCGCTCATGAGGTGGCTGGAGACGAGCACGGTACGGCCCTCGGCGGCGAGCCCTTTGAGCAGGTTGCGCACCCACACCACGCCGTCCGGGTCGAGCCCGTTGACCGGCTCGTCGAGCATCACCGTCGCGGGATCGCCGAGCAGCGCCACCGCGATGCCGAGCCGCTGCCCCATGCCGAGCGAGAAGCCACCCACCCGCTTGCCGGCGACGTCCGACAGCCCGGCGAGCCCCAGTACCTCGTCGACCCGCCGGGCGGCGATGCCGTGTGTCTGCGCGAGCGCCAGCAGGTGGCTGTGCGCGGTGCGGCCCCGGTGGACCGCCTTTGCCTCCAGCAGCGCGCCGACCTGGCGGAGCGGCGCGGCGTGCTCCCGGTACGGCCGGCCGCTCACGGTCACGGTGCCGGCGGTGGGACGGTCCAGCCCGACGATCATCCGCATCGTCGTGGACTTGCCGGCACCGTTCGGCCCGAGAAACCCGGTGACCTGCCCCGGCCGTACCGTGAAGGAAAGCTCGTCGACGGCGACCTTGTCGCCGTAGCGCTTCGTCAGCGCCCTAGCCTCGATCATGCCTTCGACGCTATGAGCGGCGTCGCTCCAGGCCGACCCCCGCGAGACTGGTCCCGCCGCCCCCGCTCGTACGCCGCAGGTCGTACACCCCTCATCCCGCGGTGAGGTGGGGGTCAGCGGCCGACGATCTCGTCGAGCAGGCCGTACTCGCGGGCCTCCTCGGCCGTGAACGTGCGCCCCGCCGACATGTCGTCCTCGATGCGGTTGCGGGGCTGACCGGTCGCGGCGACCACGCGCAGCGCCAACTCCTCCAGCTCGCGCAGGTACTGCCCAGCCGCCGCGGCCACCTCGTCGGCGGTACCGCTGACCGCGCCGGCGCGCGGCTCGGTGAGGCGGATCTGGGCGTGCGAGTACGCCAGCCGGCGCTTGGCCGCGGCGAGCACCCCGATCGCGGCGCCACCGGTGAGCGAGGTGACCAGGGCGTGCACCGGGGCGCGCATCGAGTCCAGCACGTCGATCAGCCCGAACGCGGCGGTCAGGTCACCGTCGGGTGTCGCCAGGTGCAGGCGTACCGGCTCGGTGCCCAACGCGTCGAGGGTGAGCAGCGCGGCGGCGGCCTGGGTGGCGGCGTCCCCGGTCAGCGGGCCGGTGACGATCACCATGCGCTGCTCGAACATCCGCTCCTGAAGCCAGGGCGGCATGCCGCCGATGGCCGGCTCGTCCGGCATGGGCGGCGGCGCGCCGGGCCGCCACGGCGGGCCAGCCGGCCCCGGCGGATCGAGTCGCAGTCTCACGCTTGTTCCCTCCTCGGTCCTTCCCGTGATCAGGGCGTCCCTCAAGTCGTTAGGGCGACTTGAGGGACGCCCTGATCACGGTGGGGGGTGGAGGCGCATCTCCAGCCGCACTCCGACGGCGGCCGCGTAGCGCTCCACAGTAGACATCCGTACGTCGACCTCACCGGCCTCCAGGCGGGCGACCGCCGGCTGGGACGTGCCCATCCGGACGGCGACCTCGGCCTGCGACAGCCCGGCGGCACGGCGCTGCTCCGCGAGCTGAGCGAGCAGTTCGCGGCGCCGGATCGCCATCTCCCGGAAGCCCGGGAGCAGCGGCAGGTCGTCCTCCATATCAAAAACGATATACCGATGGCCGTGACCGCGCACAAGCCCGCCACGTTGTCTCCCCCGTGGAGCCCTCTGCGCCGCCCGCCCGGGCCGAGACCGTCTTCGTGCGGCAGTACGAGCGCCTGGTGCGGCTCGCGTACCTGATCGCGCCCGCTCCGCCGGGCCGGCAGTCACGGCTGGTGCGGGCGCACCGGCTGGTCCACCGGGCGCTGCCGTGGCGCGCGCGCACTCCTTTGACGTACCCCGAACTGGTGGTTCGCGTACTGCGCCGCGCCGCCAAGCCGCACCGCCGGGCGCTGCCGGTGGTGGTCACCTGGGCGTGGCACACGCCGCTGACTGGCAGCCGTGCCCACCGGGAGCTGGACGAGGCGCTCGCCACCGCCGAGCCGAGCGTGCGCGCCGGGTACGCCCTGACGATGCTGGAGAACCTTCCGGCCCGCGACGCCGTCCTGCTGCTCCAGCAGGCGGGCTGGAGCGACGCGGTACGCCAGCTCGCCGCCGCGTCCGCGCTGCGCCAGCGCATCCACGAGGCGTACGGGCTCAGCCCCGACCACCAGCGCCACCTGCTCTCCGAGGCGCCCGCCGATCCCACGCTGGTCCAGCTGCGCGCCCCCGACCCGCTGATGATCCGGCTGTGGCGGGGCACCCGGCTGGGCGCGACGGCACTGGCCACCGCTCTCGCGGCGGTGCTCGCGGGCGGTCTGGTGTTCGGGATACCCGGGACACCGGGCGACCAGGAGCGGCTCCAGGTGCGACGGGTCGCCGCGAACGCGTGGTCCAAGGCGACCGAGCTGACGCTGAACACCTGGCCGACGAGGGGGGCTCGGGCGGGCGACGACGCGCTGCTGCGTACCGCGCTGACCGCCTGGTACGACGGGCGGCTGGAGTCGGTTCACGTGAACGGCGGCCCGCCCAGCGAGCCGCCGCAGGTGCTGTACGCCGGTGACGTGGACGGCACCACCGTGGCCGTACTGGCCGACGCCACCCGGATCGCCACGTACACCGAGAAGGGCACCGAGCGGGCGCTGCGCGTCGAGCCGGCGCCCCGCCCGGACGGGTACGCGGCCAGCGCGATCCGGCTCACGCCCGGGCGGTACCTGCTCGCGCCGTGGGTAGCGGGTGCCGAGGCCGGCGACCTGGACGCCGAGGACTGGCACCGCTTGGAGGTGACGGACGGCCTCACCGATGCCGGGCCGCCACCGCTCGAATCCGGATCCGGGTGCTGGCAGGGCCCGCTGCTGCGGCTGCGTTCGGTCGAGGTGTCCCGCGACGGGCCGTTCACGCTCGCCGACCTGGGCACCGCCGCGCTCGCCCACCTCATGTACGTGCCGACCCGGCCGTCGAACGACATGACCCGCCCGGCCGAACTGGACGCGGGCGCGGGCCTCTGGCGGCGGCTTGGCTGCACCGTGAGCGGCCTGCGGGGCACCGCCGCCGAGTCCGTCACCGCGTGGCAGGTCTGGTCGGGGCGGCTGCGGGCCAGCGCCAGCGAGCGCGACACGAAACCCCGTGACATCAGCGCGCAGGTGGCGTGCGTGCGCGCCGCCCTGCCCGGCGACGGAAACCGGGTCTGGGCGGTCACCCAGGTCGGCGCCGAGGCGCCCGCGGTGGTCGCCGAAGCCACCGGTACCCGGCTGTGCAGCCATCTCGCCCGGCACGTCGTCGTCGGCTGGTGGTGGCAGTCGCCGGCCGGCGACTGGTACCACGTGGCGGTGGGCAGTCGCGACGTGAAGGGCATCGAGGTCACCGTCGACGGCGCCACGAAGCGCGGCGGCACGGTGGTCGCCTCCGGCCCGTACCCGGACAAGCCCGGCAGCCCCGCGACCGTCCACGCGACCGGTCGCGACGGGCGCTCGGTGCCGGTACTGCCTACGCCGCCACGCTGACCGTACGGCCCTCGCGGCGGGCGGTCTCGGCGGCTTCCAGTACGGCCACCACGTCCCGCCCGAAGCGCACGTCGCACGGGTGCCGGGTCGCGCCGGCCGCCACATCGCGGACGAGCTCGCCGATCGCCTTCGTGAACGCGTCCACCGCCGTGCCGTCGGCACCCGGAAGCGTCGCGAGACCGTGCTCGCCATAGAACACGCAGTCGCGGATGCCGGCCTCAGGCGGCGCGTCGAGGGTGAGCGAGACCGTGCTGACCGCGCCGCCGGTGTGCCGCAGCGTGAGGTGAACGGTGGAGCGCGGCGCGTCGACGCAGGTCACCTCGGCGACCGGGCCGAGCACCGGCCACAGTACCGACAGCGCGTGCGGGCCGATGTCCCACAGCCCGCCCCGCTCGCGGCGCCACGGCGACAGGCCGTACGGGTTGCCCGGCTGGAAGATCGACGCGAACTGGGTCAGCCGGGCGCCGTGCCAGTCGCCGGCCGCGGCGGTCGCGGTGAGGAAGTCGGTGATGCTGCCGTAGAACCGGTTGGTGAAGAAGACCACCGAGGAGAGGCCGCGCTCGTCGACCGCCGCGACGATCCGGTCGGCCATGGCGGTGTCGAGCGCGACCGGCTTGTCGAGCAGCAGGTGGCGGCCGGCTTCGGCGGCTCGCAGCGCAAGGCCGGCCTGCACGTCCGGCGGTACCGCCACGGCCACCGCGTCGACGTCCGCGAGCAGCGCGTCCACGTCGTCGTACGGCGCGATGTCGTACCGCTTCGCGAGCGCCTCCGCCTTGGCCGGGTCACGCCCCCAGACGGCGACGAGATCCGCGTCCGGGTGTGCGGTGAGCCCCGCCGCCTGCGTCTCGGCCGCCCAATGCCCCGTGCCCAGCAGGCCAAACCTGAGTCCCATGCCGGCCAGCCTACGTGTGACCAGGCATTACTCCGTGCGCGGCCGGGGTCTGGGCAACCTGCGGCGCTGGGCGTAACGCTCGGTGGCCAGTAGGGCCTCATGGGCCTCGACGGCGGCCTCCGCGGCCTCGTCGCGCAGGGCCTGCAGGGCCACCTCGGCCACCTGCACCTCCTGCTCGGCGTAGCGCACGGCCACGTCCGCGCGGTGGTACACCCGCCGGGCCGCACGCTCCTCCAGCTTGTACCGGTACGCCGCCCGCTCCCGCTCCTCCTGATCGGGATCCCAGTCGCCACTCGCGCGCAACCACACCTCGCGGAGCTGCTCGACCGAGATGTCGCCGTTCCGGTACGCGGTCAGAGCCGCCCGGGAGACGTCCCGCTGTTGCTCGTCGGGGTCGGCCATCCGCTCTTCCTGGGCGGCGCGGCCGGCCAGTACCGCTTGCCATGCCCGCTGGTGGACCTGATCGGCCGCTTCCTGCGCCGCCCACGCTTCTTCGCGGGCGCGCTCGGCCTCGGCGAGCCGTTCGCGAGCGTCGGCCGCCGCTCCGGCGGCGCGGCCGGCTTCGGTGTGCGCGTTGTTGGCGTGTGCCGCGAGCTCTTCGGCGGCGGCGCGCAGCTTGCGTGGGTCTGGCCGCCGCGTGCGGGGGCGCTCGGCGACCGCCGCGAGCGCCACCAGAGCGAGGATTACGACCCCGGCGGTGAGTAGCAGCGCCCATACAGCGGTGACGTTCACTCGACCCAACTCCCCAGGCCCATCGAGCGATGTCAACTATACGCGCGGCCAGGTCACGGCCTACTACGTGCATTAGTAGGGTTGCCTCCGTGAACGACACCCTGGGAGTCGTGGTCATCGTCGCGGCGCTCGCCGTCGCGGCCTGGTGCGCGATCGCCGCCGTCCGGAACCGGCCGCCGGACCGCAGTCACGTCATCGGCGTGGCCGTGGTCGAGCTGGCCGCGCTCGTGCTGACCGTCGTGGCGATCGTCGCGATGATCGGCGGCGAGCGGCCCGGCGAGGCGGGCACCTTCGTCGGGTACCTGATCACGTTCCTCGGTCTGCCGCCGGTGGCCGTGTACCTCGCCCGGATGGAACCCACCCGGTGGGGATCGGTGATCCTCACCGTCGCCTGCCTGGTCATGCCGGTGCTCGTGGCGCGACTCCAGCAGCTATGGGAGGCGACCGGTGCGTGAGCGGGTCAACTCGGGACCGGGCCGGGTCCTGATCGTGGTGTACGGGATCTTCGCGCTCTCCGCCGGTGCCCGCGCGGCGGTGCAGATCGGCACGAAGTTCGGCGAGGCACCGGGCGCGTACCTGCTCTCCGCGTTCGCGGCGGCGATCTACCTGGTGGCGACGATCGCGCTGGTGCGCGGCGGGCCCGGCGGGCGGCGGCTCGCGCTCATCTGTTGCTCGATCGAGCTGGCGGGTGTGCTGGCGGTGGGCACGGCGAGCCTAGTGGCCTCGTCCGCGTTTCCGGACGACACGGTGTGGTCCGGGTTCGGCAAGGGGTACGGCTTCGTGCCGCTGATCCTGCCGATCGTCGGCCTGTACTGGCTGCGCCGCACCGCCCGCGTCCCAGCATGATCATTGCGTCATTCAAGTCGCCCTTATGACTTGAATGACGCAATGATCACGGGGAGGCCGTCAGGCGCGAGGGCCACCCGCAACGTAGATGACCTGGCCGGAGACGAACCCGGCGCCCTCGCTGACCAGGAACGAGATCGTGTGGGCGACGTCTTCCGGCCGCCCCACCCGGCGCACCGGGATCTGCGCCGCCGTCTGCTCCTGGAAGTCTTCGAAGCCGACGCCGACGCGCGCCGCCGTGGCCGCCGTCATGTCGGTGACGATGAACCCGGGCGCGACCGCGTTGGCCGTCACGCCGAACGGTCCCAGCTCGATCGCCAGCGTCTTCGTGAAGCCCTGCATGCCGGCCTTGGCCGCCGCGTAGTTGGCCTGCCCGCGGTTGCCCAGCGCGGACGTGCTCGACAGGTTGACGATCCGGCCCCAGCGCTGCTCGACCATGTGCTTCTGCACGGTGCGGCTGAACAGGAACGCGCCCCGCAGGTGCACACCCAGCACGGTGTCCCAGTCGTCTTCGCTCATCTTGAACAGCAGGTTGTCGCGCAGCACGCCGGCGTTGTTGACAAGTACCGTCGGCGGGCCCAGCTCGGCGGCCACCCGCTCGACGGCGGCCTCCACCTGCGGCTTGTCGGCCACGTCGGCGCCTACGGCGAGCGCCCGCCCGCCGGCCGCCACGATGCTGTCGACCGTGTCCTTGCCGGCCGCCTCGTCGAGGTCGACGACGCCCACTGCCATACCGTCGGCGGCCAGCCGGCGGGCGGTAGCCGCACCGATGCCACGCGCCGCACCGGTGACGATCGCGATCCGCTGCTCAGTCATGTGCCGGAGCCTACGCGGCGCGACGAAGCCTGATCCACCGGTAGCCGTACCCGCCGAGGGCCAGCGCGTCGAACGTCAGCTCGCCGTACTCCTGGTCGGCCAGTACCTCGACGGGCAGGTCGGCCTCTTTGGCGAGCGCGCCCAGGTCGACCTCGACGTCGTCGGTCCCGAGGTTGTGCAGAAAGACCATCGTGCCGGACGGCCCGTCGGCCCGGTGCGCCAGCACGCCGGGCGGCGCGGGTACGTCGATGTGTGTGCAACCGCCCGAGCCGACCTCCGGCGCCTCGCGCAGGGTGTGGATCATGCGCTCGAACCACGCCAGCAGGGACGCCGGGTCGCGGCGCTGGGCGGTCACATTGACCTTCTCGTACCCGAATTCACCACCCGAGATCACGGGCCGCACCAGCTGGCCGGCCGGTGCGCTGGAGAAGCCGCCATTCGGCGCTGACGACCACTGCATGGGGGTGCGGATCGCGTACCGGCCGGTCTGCGCCAGGTCTTCGCCCATGCCGATCTCGTCGCCGTACCGCAGCACCGGCGTGCCGCGCAGGCTGAACTGGAGCGCGTACGCCAACTCCAGCCGCCGGCGGTCGCCGCCCAGCATCGGGGCGAGCCGCCGACGGATGCCCCGGTCGTAGAGGCGCATGTTCTCATCCGGGCCGAACTGCTGGTACACCTCTTCCCGCTGCTCAGCCGTGAGCCGGGAGAGGTCGATCTCGTCGTGGTTGCGGATGAACGTGGCCCACTGCGAGTCGGCCGGCAGCATCGGCGTATCGCGCAGCGCGTCGATGATGGGTTCCGGGTCCTGCCGCGCGAGCGCGAGCACCAGCTTGCCGTTGAGCATGAAGTCGAAGAGCATGTGCAGCCGGTTGGCCGAGCCGCCGGCGTCGGAGAAGTACGCGACGAGGCTGTCGGGCTCGACGTTTGCCTCGGCGAGCAGGATCGCGTCGTCGCCGCGCCACTGGACGTGCGCGCGCAGGTCGGTGAGAAACTCGAAGTCTTTGGGCGAGTTGGCGTTGCCGGGCTCGGTCAGCTCGATGATGAACGGCGCCGCGTCGATGCGGAATCCGGAGACGCCGAGCTGGAGCCAGAACGCGACGATCTTCTTGACCTCCTCGCGCACCCGCGGGTTCGCGAAGTTCAGATCCGGCTGGAACTTGTAGAAGCGGTGGTAGTACCACGCCTTGGCCGTGCGGTCGTAAGTCCAGGTCTCCCGCTGCTCCCCCGGAAACACCATGCCCTGGTGCCGGTCCGGCGGCTCGGTCTCCGACCACACATACCAGTCTCGGTACGGAGAATCGGGTGACGAACGCGCCGATTGGAACCACGGATGCTCGTCCGACGTGTGATTGACGACCAAATCGATGATCACCCGGATGCCACGGTTTCGGGCTTCGTGCAGCAGTTCGGCGAAGTCACCGAGGCTGCCCAGCCGGGGATCCACGCCGTAGAAGTCCGTCACGTCGTACCCGTCGTCACCACCCGGCGAGGGGTGGATCGGGTGCAGCCAGACGCAGGTCACGCCCAGCCTGGCGAGATAGTCGAGCCGCCCGATCAGCCCTCGAATGTCGCCGACGCCGTCGCCGTCCGAATCGGCGAACGAGTCGACGTCGAGGCAGTAGACAACCGCTTCGGAGTACCAGCGCTCTCCCATGAGGTATGTGCTTTTCCGTTGCCGGCCAAGGTCAAACTAACCGCTACTCGCACGCTTCTGCGATCATCGGGGCTGGGCTGCCGGGCTGGGGGGAGGGGCGATGGCGACCATCTATGACGTCGCGCGGCGTGCGGAGGTGTCACCGGCGACGGTTTCGCGGGTGGTGAACGGACACGCCAATGTGGACCCGGCATTGGCCGAACGCGTCCGCACCGCGATGCGCGAGTTGAATTACCGGCCGAACGCGGTGGCGCGAAACCTGCGCCGCAGCCGCACGACGCTGTGGGCCGTGATAATCGCCGATATCGGCAACCCGTTCTTCACCGCGCTGGTACGCGGCGTGGAGGATGTGGCGCAGGGTGCCGGGTACTCGGTGGTGCTGTGCAACTCCGACGACGACGCGGGCAAGGAAGGGCAGTACGTCGACGCCGCGCTCGCCGAGCAGATGGCGGGTGTGATCATTTCGCCGTCCGGTGACGCCGCGAACGTCAACCGGCTCATCGAAGCCCGCGTACCGGTCGTCGTGATCGACCGGCAGGCCGACGACGTGCGGGCCGACACTGTACTGGTCGACAACGAGCACGCCGCCGAGCTGGCCACCACGCACCTGATCGAGTCCGGGTACCAGCGGATCGCCTGCATCACCGGCCCGCACAGCGTCTTCACGGCCGACCAGCGGCTGCTCGGGTACCGGCGGGCCCTGGAGTCGCACGGCCGGCCGTTCGATCCCGAGCTGGTGCGATACGCCGACTTCCGCGAGCAGGGCGGCTACCGCGCGATGGCGGCGCTGCTGACCCTGCGACCGCGTCCCGACGCGGTCTTCGCCGGCAACAACCTCACCACGGTCGGCGCGATGGAGTGTCTTGTGGACAGTGGCGTGCAGGTGCCGGGCGAGATGGGCATGGTGGGTTTCGACGATGTGCCCTGGGCGCACCTGGTGCGGCCCTCACTGACCACCGTCGCGCAGCCGACGTACGAGTTGGGGCGCACCGCCGCTGACCTGCTCAGCCAGCGGATCGCCAACCCCGACCGGGCGCCCTCCACGATCACGCTGAACACGAAGCTCCAGATCCGCGACAGCTCGGTGCGGGGTGTGGATCTGCGTCACGGCGGGTAAGTCCGGTGCCGTGATCACCGAAGCGGACCCCACGGAACTCGGCGGAATCACCGGATGGGTCGCCCAGGTGGTCGACGCGTTGGGCGAGATAGGCGTCGGCCTGCTCGTCGCCTTGGAGACGGTGGTGCCACCGGTGCCCAGCGAGGTGGTGCTCGCGATGTCCGGGTACCTGGCGAGCGCCGGCAGGGTCAACGTCGTCCTGGTGATCGTCGCGGCCACCGCCGGGTCGCTGGTCGGTGCGCTGGCGCTGTACTACGCCGGTGCCGCGATCGGCGAGGAGCGGCTGCGCCGCTGGCTGGACCGCCTTCCGCTCGTCGACAGCCAGGAGCTCGACCGGGCCGACAGGTGGTTCGAGAAGTACGGCAGGTGGGCGGTGCTGTTCGGCAGGATGGTGCCGGTGGTGCGGAGCCTGGTGTCGGTGCCGGCCGGCACGAACCGGATGCCGCTCGGCCAGTTCGCCGGTCTCACCGCGCTGGGCAGCGGCGTCTGGAACTCGATATTCGTTGGGCTGGGGTACGCGCTGGGTGACCGGTGGCAGGACGTCGAGCGGTACAGCCACTGGTTCGACCTGGCCCTCCTGGCGGCGTTCCTGGCGGCGGTGCTGACCTGGGTGGTCAAGCGCCGCCGCCAGGCCCGCAGCCGCTAGAACCCGGCGGTGATTCGGGTGTACTCCCAGTTCGCCTGGGAGATGCCGCTGCAGTTGGAGACGACACCGCCTCCGGGACAGGGCCGGTCGCGGTTGACGGACCAGAAGGCCAGCCGCGCGAGGCCACGCGCCTTGGCCCAGTCGCGGATCTGCGTCCACGTCGCGGGGCTGGTCAGCTCCTGCTGATCCGACAGGCCGTTCATGCCGGAGATGCCCATGTGGGCGTACGCGGTCGCGTCCGACCAGCCGAACGCCGTCTTCAGCGCGTTCTTCAGTCCTTCGGAGGCGTTGACGGTGTTCTGGTACATGTTGGCGCCGCCACCGAAGTCGAACGGCATGATCGTGAAGACGTCGATGTTCGACTGGAGCGCCGCGGCTCGGTTGATCAGGCGCGTGCCCCACCACGACGGGCCGGACGTGCTCGTACCGAACGTGATGATCGTCTTGATGCCCGGGTTGTTCTGCTTGACGATCTTCAGGGCGTTCAGGATGCGGTCCTGCACCGCCTCGTTCTCGAACTCGTCGGTGTTCTCGATGTCGACGTCGATCGCCTTGAGCCCGAACGCGTTGATGACCTGCTGGTACGCGCCAGCGAGCGCCTGCGGCGTCGAGCAGTTCGGCCCGAGCTTGTTGCCGCTCCAGCCGCCGATCGACGGGATGATGTCGCCGCCGGCCGCCCGGATCGCGCTGATCGTGCTGGCGTGCACGCCGCCGGTGAGCGGCGCGTTGCCGTCCCAGCCGGGCGAGCAGCCGCCCGCCGAGAGGATGAACGCCATCGTGAACCAGCGGATGCCGGTCGCGCTCATCACCGTGCCGGGCGCGGGCGGGTCGCCCCAGCCCGGGTACAGGTAGGGCGCCGCCCTCATCGCGCCGGTCACCGGCGGCGGTGTGGTCGGCGGCGGAGTGCTGGGTGGGGGCGTGGTGGGGTTGCCGCCACCGGCGCAGGACTGCCCGTTGACGCGGCAGTTGGCGGGATTGCCGGTACCGGTGACGATGAACCCGAAGGACGCTGTCGCACCCGGTGACAGCGTCCCGTTCCACGAGCGGTTGGTGAACGTGTGGTGCTGGCCCGACGAGGTCAGCAGCGCGTCCCAGTACGTGCCCATCGTGCTGCCGGACGGCAGGTCGAACTGCACGTTCCAGGCCGTGATGGTCGACGACGTGTTGTTTGTGACGGTGATCTTGGCCTCGTAGCCGGTCTCCCAGCTCGACGTCCGGACGAACGTCGCGGTCTCGGCGGACGCGGGCGTCGCCAGGATCACGGTGGTGGCGCCGACGACCGCGAGGACACCGGCGCCGCCCAGAACCCGTAGGGCTTTCATTGGGCCTCCCATAGACGGATGCCCAATTATTAAGATTCCTAACCGGAAATGTAAAGACTCTTAACGACGGAACTGGAACCAGTTCACGTTGACGAAGTCGGCGGGCTGGCCGCTGGTGAACGTCAGGTACACCGTGCGCGTGCCCGTCACCGCGGACACGTTGCCCGGCACCGAGGTCCAGGTCTGCCAGCCGCCCGTGTTGGCGAGGGCGAAGCTGCCGATCGGCGCGCTCGTTGGGCTGTCCAGACGCACCTCCACCAGGCCACTCACCCCGCCCGCCGCACCCGAGGCGACCCGGGCCACGAAGTCGAGGGGCCGGGTCGACCCGAAGTTGACGTTGTCGAAGCGGACCCAGTCGCCGTTCGCGATGTGGCTGACGTTGAGCCCGCCCTCGCTACACGTCTCGGTCTGCACGCCGTTCTGCGCGTTGAACGACTCCGCCTCGATCCGGGCGTACGCGTCGCGACTACCACCGGGCGGCGGGGTCGTGACGGCCGGTGTCGTGGGCGTCGTGCCGCCGCCGCTGGTGTAGACGGCCACGTAGTCGACGAGCATCGGCACGCCGGAGACAGTGCTGCCGGTCGGGGTCGCGCTGCCCGCGACGCCGTTCGGGAAGGCGCCGCCCATCGCCACGTTGAGCAGCAGGAAGTACCCGGAGTGGCTGGTCATGTTGGACCAGTGCGGCTCACCCACCTGAGACTGGGTGACGGTGTGGAAGTGCTGGCCGTCGACGTACCAGCGCAGCTGCTGCGGGCTGACGCTGGCGTCCCACTCGAAGCGGTACGTGTGGAACGCGGACTGGCACGAGCTACCCGGGCAGGCGCGGGAGGCGCCGAGGCCGTTGGTCTCGTTGCACGGGCCGCCGGGGTTGACTCCACAGTGGAGTACGCCCCAGACGGAGTTGATGCCGTTGACGTTCTCCATGACGTCGAACTCGCCGATGCTGGGCCAGTTCTGGTAGTTGCCCCGGTACGGCGCGCCGAGTGCCCAGAACGCCGGCCAGTACCCAGCGGCCGCCGCACCGGTCACGTTCGGCATCTGGATGCGGCCCTCGATGCGCAGTACGCCACCGGACGGCGGCTTGAAGTTCGTGCGGGTGGTTTCGATGCGGGCCGAGGTCCACCCGCCGGAGGAGTTGCGGATGGGCGTGATCCGCAGGTTGCCGGAGCCGTCGTGGCTCACGTTCGTGGTGCTGTTGGTGTACGTCTGGATCTCACCGGTGCCCCAGTTGGCCGGGCCACCGGGGTAGGACGTGCCGGTGTCGATGATCCAGTTCGACGACGACGGCAGGGTGTTGGCCGCACCGGTGAAGTCGTCGCTCCACACCAGCGACCACCCCGACGGGGTGGGCGGGAGCGCGGCGCGGGCGTTGAGCGTGACGGCGAGCAGTGCGGAGACGGCGGTGACGACGACCGCGACGCCGAGCAGGCGTCTAGCGGGGTGGCGAGTGGACGCTTCTGGATTCATCGACAGACCTCTCTCAGGACGGGGCTTGAGAGCGATTGCTCGCGCGCGGGCGGCATCGAGGTTCGCGACTGTGAGAGCGCTCTCTGAGAGGTTTGTACTTCGATGGAAACGAATTGTCAATATTTTTTTAACAGATCATAGGGAAAGGCATAAAAGGCCGTTAACGCACCAGGGGGAACGGCAGAGTGTCGCGGATGGCCCGTCCGGTCAGCAGCATGACCAGGCGATCCACGCCGATACCGAGCCCGCCGGTGGGCGGCATCGCGTACTCCAGCGCCTGCAGGAAATCCTCGTCGAGCTCCATCGCCTCCGGATCGCCGCCCGCCGCCAGCAGCGACTGCTCGGTCATCCGCCGGCGCTGCTCGACCGGGTCGGTCAGCTCCGAGTACGCCGTGCCCAACTCCACGCCGAACGCCACCAGATCCCACCGCTCGGCCAGCCGCGGGTCCTTCCGGTGCGCCCGGGCCAGCGGCGCCGACTCCAGCGGAAAGTCCGTGTAGAACGCCGGCGTGGTCGTGCGCGGGAGCACCAGCCGCTCGTACATCTCCTGGAGCAGCGCGCCGCGCTCCCACCGCGGGTCGTACGGCACACCCGCCGCGTCGGACATCCGGCGCAGCGCGGAGAGCCCGGTGTCCGCCGTGACCCACTCCCCCAGCGCCGTCGACAGCGCCTCGTTGACCGTCACGACCGGCCACTCGCCGGACAGGTCGTGCTCCACCGGTACGCCGTACGGGCCTGGCTGGTGCGCCACCGTCGACCCGTACACCGCCAGCGCCGCCCGCTGCACGAGGGCCTGCGCCAGCTCCCGCATGGTCCGGTAGTCCGCGTACGCCTGGTACGCCTCCAGCAGCGTGAACTCCGGGCTGTGCGTGTGGTCGACGCTCTCGTTGCGAAACACCCTGCCCATCTCGAAGACGCGCTCCACGCCGCCCACGGCCAGCCGCTTGAGATGCAGCTCGTGCGCGACGCGCAGGTACAGGCGAGCGTCGTAGGCGTGCAGGTGCGTGGCCAGCGGGCGGGCGCACGCGCCGCCGTGCACGCGCTGCAGGACCGGCGTCTCCACCTCCAGGTAGCCCCGGTCGATCAGCGTCTCGCGGAGGCTGTGGGTCGCCGCGCTGCGGGCGCGCAGCAGGTCGCGCGTCTCGGCGCTGGTGATCAGATCCAGGTACCGCAGGCGCACCCGCGCCTCGGGGTCGGCGAGCCCGCGACGCTTGTCCGGCAACGGGCGCAGGCACTTGGCGGTCAGCTCCCACGACTCGGCGCGCACCGACAGCTCCCCGCGCTTGCTGGTGACCACCTCGCCCCGTACACCCAGGTGGTCACCCAGGTCTACTGTGGACCGCCAGTCGGACAGTCCACTGTCGACGAGTACCTGGAGGTCGCCGGTCCAGTCGCGGATCGTCGCGAAGCACACGCCACCGTGGTCGCGCAGTAGCACCACGCGGCCCGCCACCGCCACCCGGTCACCGGTGGCGCTGTCTGGCGGCAGGCCCTCGTACCGGATCGCCAGCGCCACGCTGTTGTCGGTGCGGTGGAAGCCGACCGGGTAGGGGTCGATCCCGGCCGCGACCAGCCGTTCGCGCTTGGCGAGCCGCACCTGCGCCTGTTCTGGCATGGGCGTATCCGTCGCCGGCTCCGCCGCCGCGGTGGCTTGCGCGACCGCCGGCGCCGCCAACCGGGTGACGCGCCCCGCCGACACCAGTGCGCGGGTGACATCGTGGTTGGCGCAGAGGTATCGCGGGTGCCACAGCGGCTGGTACCGGGCCTGGAAGCGGTACCGCTCCGGAGAGTCGGCCACGCCGAGACAGACCCGGTCGACGCCCAGCCTGGCCGCGTCGCGCATGAGCGCCACCATCAGGAACTCCACCACACCGTCCACCGCGTCGGGCGCGCGGCGGAGCAGGTCGAGCACCAGCCCGCGCTCGCCCCACGGAGCGAGCGCCAACAGCGCCTTGCGCGCCCCGTCGGCGTCGAACGCCTCCACGAGCACGCAGCGACCGTCGGCCGGGTCGCCGAGCCGCCCCAGCGCGGGCCCGAACGCCGCCGGCCACCCGTTGGCGAGCGCGCGGGCGGTCGCCAGCTCCTCCGGGGACGCGTCAGCGCTCCGGCGCACCAGTGCGGTGTACCCGGCGGCCTCGGCGCGACCCGCCGCCTGGCGTACCGGCCGCATGTCCCGCCCCTCCACAGTGAACTCTCCACTCAGGAGCGTCGCCGCATCGCCCCGGTGCGCGCCGGCCAGACCCGCACGGGCGTACGCGGACGCGCCCTCCTCGCTCGCAGCGTGCACCGCCGGCTTCCAGCCGTGTTTCTCCGCCCGCGCCATCCAGGCGTCGATCGCCGGTCCCCACGCCTCGGGATCGCCGATCGGATCACCGGCGGCGAGGCTGACCCCGCGCACGACCCGGTACGGCACAGCCGCCTTGCCGGTGGGCGAGAACGCCACGGCCAGGTCGCGCCGGGTCGCGAAGTACCCGAGGGGGTCACGGTCGCCGTACCGCGCCAGCAGGTCACGGACGCCCTGCTCGGCACCGGCGTCCCGGGGCGTCGCGCGGCGCCGCGAGCGCAGCAGGACCACCGCCACGGCGGCGAGCAGCGCCACCGCGCCCGCGAGGCCGAGCAACAGGTCCACCCAGCCGGGAGCGCGTCCTTCGCGGTCGGGGTCGACGATGAGGCCGCCGAGCACCATCTCCGCCGCGTATCCGAGCCGGTACTGGCCGACGGTGCCCGGGTACTCGGTCACCAGCCAGCGACCACCCCAGATGCCCGCGGCTGCCAGCACCACGAAGAGACCGACCGCCCAGGGCAGGCCGGCCCAGCGCGCCCGCGTGGTGAATTCCCCGTACGCGACGAGCGTCAGGAGCAGGCCAAGCGCGGCGAGCGGGGTGCCGACCGCCCGCACCACATCGTGACCGCTGCCGATGGCCACCACGATGGCGATCAGGAGGTAGCCGGTGAGTACCCAGAAGGCGATCCGGCGGCGGTGCGCCACGGCCATGCCGAGCACTCCCGCGAACGCCGCGAAAGCGAGGTTGGCGGGGGTGGGCATCGCGCGTGGTGGGCGTACCACATCGGGGAAAGCACCCACGACGGCCCAGACCGCGCAGGCGACCGCGACCGCCCACAGGGCTGCCGCCAGGATCGTCGGGATACGTCGCCGCCAGGTTGGTCGCGCGGCGCGGAGCACGCGCGCCTCCCGAGTCGGTGCGGCGGTCGCGGGTCGGCCCATGGTGGCGGTCACGGCGTACCTCCCCCGTTGAAGGGATCTAGCTCACATAATGGGCCAAAAGGATGGTTCGCCGATGGTGATTTCCGGGTAATTGATGGCCGTGACGCTCACTGTTGGGGTCGAAGAGGAGTTTTTGCTCCTGGACGCCGAGAAGACACAGGCAGCGGCCGCGGCCGACGCCGTGCTCGCCGAGGTGCCGGCTGACCTGCGTGGTCAGGTGACACACGAATACCTCACCAGCCAGATCGAGATAAACAGCCCGCCCGGTCTCGACCTCGGCGCGCTGCGGCACGCGCTGAGCCTGCTGCGCGGCGGCGTGGCGGACGCCGCCTCGCGGGCCGGTGTGCGGGTCGTCGCTATCGGTTGCTCTCCCGTGACCGGGCCGGAACCGCCGGTCGTCGACAAGCCGAGATTTCACCGGATGGTCGAGCGGTTCGGTGCGCTATCCCCCGGTCCCGGGCTCAACGGGCTCCACGTCCACATCGGCATCCCCGATCCCGAGACCGGGGTGCGGGTGCTGAACCACCTGCGGCCGTGGCTTCCGTTGCTGCACGCCGCCACGACCAACTCACCATTCGCCGACGGTCTCGACTCCGGATACGCCAGTTGGCGGTCGGTGATGTGGGCACGCTGGCCCTCGGTCGGCCCGACGCCGTATCTGGAGTCGCACGAACACTACGAGCGGATGGTCGCAGACCTCATCGCCACCGGCGCGATGCTCGACGAGGGAATGCTGTACTGGTACGCGCGGCTCTCGGCGAGCTATCCGACCGTCGAGATCCGGATCGGCGACGTGTGTCCCAGCGTCGATGACACGGTGCTCCTCGCCGCCCTGGTGCGCGGGCTCGTGGCCACGGTGCTCGATGACATCGAGCGTGGCGTCGTCGCGCCGCGGGTGCCCCATCACCTGCTCACGGCGGCGCACTGGCGGGCGGCGCACGACGGGTTGGCCGGGCTCGCCGTCGACCCCGCCGATCAGCGCAGCCGCCCGGCATGGCACCTCATGCGCCGCCTCTTCGACACGGTACGGCCGGCGCTCGCGGCGCATGGCGACCTTGAGCTCGTCACCGTCCTCATGGGACGGTTGCGCGCCCGTGGCACCGGAGCGTCCCGCCAGCGCGCGGTGTACGCCCGCACCGGCGAGATGTCAGCGGTCCTCGACTACCTGGCCGCACAGACCCGCGCCCGCGCTTCGTGATCCTGCCCGTGATCAGGGCTGGCAGGCGGGGCACCAGTAGGAGTTGCGACCGGCGAGGCCCGAGCGCAGGATCTCCGTGCCGCACACCAGGCACGGCTGGCCGGCGCGGCGATACACGTACACCTCGCCGCCGTGCCGGTCGACCCGCGGCGCCCGCCCCATCGCCTCCGGCATGTGTCGGCTATGGACGGTGTCGATCCGGCCCCGCGTCACGCCTTCCTTCATCAGCTCGCGCAGATCAATCCAGATCGCCTGCCACGCCTCGGCGCTCAGCTCGCGCCCCGGCCGTGTTGGCGGGATGCCCGCGCGGAACAACACCTCCGACACGTACACCAGACCCGCACCGGCCACGATGGACTGATCGAGCAGCAGCGCGGCCAGCGCTATGCCGCTGCGGCTGATCCGCGCGTACGCGGCATCCGGGTCGGCGTCGTCGCGCAACGGGTCGGCGCCGAGCCGCGCGCGCAGCACCGCCACCTCGGGCGGGCTCAGCAGCTCGCAGGCGGTCGGCCCGCGCAGGTCGATCCAGTGCCGGTCGGTGGTGAGCCGCAGCCGCACCTGCCCGATCGGCGGCGGGACCGGCTGCTCGCCGTCGCTGAACACGCCGTACAGGCCGAGGTGCACGTGCAAGATCCGGTCACCCGCGTAGTGGTGCAGCAGGTGCTTGCCGTACGCCTCGGTGTCGAGGAGCTCGGCACCCGTGAGCGCGGCGGCGCCGGCCGCGAACCTGCCCTGCGGGCTTGAAACGGCCACCGGCCGCCCGGCCAGCAGCGAGCGGTGGTGGGCGGCGAGACGGTGGATCGTGTGTCCCTCGGGCACCGGAGGATGCTAATGCATGGTTACTGGGGCATCGGGGTACACCAGGTTGTCCCCCCATGTTTTAGGAGGTGTCCCGTGGTGCGGATGCCATCGTTCTCCCGCCACTCGACCGCGACGGACTCGACCACGACCGATCAAGAGCGCGTCGACGAGCGCCGGACCGCCGATACAACGGCCATGAACGTACGGACGCAGGAGGACGAGCGCGCGGCCCGCGAGAGGGCCGCGGCGGTCGACCGCCGTGCCGAGGCCGACCGTGCGGCGGCGGACCGCGCCGAGACCGAGCGGATCTCCCGGCGTCGGGAGCCGGGCCTTGCGCCCGAGCCCGTCACCGAGCCCGAGGTCCGGGGCCCGCGGCCGCGGGCCAGCCTCATGGCGACGCTGGCGCTGATCAGCGGCGTCGCGGGCGCGCTCTTCGTGCTCACGGGCGTGCTTGCCGGGTACGGAATCGTGCTCGCCGCCCTGGCGGTGCTGTTCGCCGTCGGTGGCTTCTCGGCCACCAGCCGCCGGCACGTCGCCGGCAAGTCGGACGCGATGATCGGGCTGCTGCTCGGCATCGGTGCCATCGTGGTCGGCATCCTGGTGCTCACCGACTCGCTGTCGTGGCTCACCACGGCCAGCGACAAGGTCGGCGACCTGCGTACGTGGCTCGACAACCAGACCGTGGACCGGTTCTAAGGGTGTGAGGGGCGGGTCCGCAACGATTCGCCCCTCCCAAGGCCAAGATACGCAACGATTAAACTGTCAACGCAAGATTCTACGGTGGTTCTCGACGGCTGGTGACGCATAGCGTTGCTGGCATGACGATGGACGCCACCCACCGGCACTACCTCATGTGCCGGCCGACGTACTTCGCGGTCGAATACGCGATCAACCCGTGGATGGATCCCACGGCCCCGGTCGACGCTGGCCTTGCCATCCGGCAGTGGGAAGCGCTGCGCGGGATCTACCTCGACCTCGGCCACACGGTCGACGAGATCGAGCCCCTTCCCGGCCTGCCCGACATGGTGTTCGCCGCCAACGGCGCCACCGTGATCGACGGCAACGTGCTGGCGGTCGAGTTCCGCGACCCGCAGCGCGCCGACGAGGCCCCGGCGTACCGGGACTGGTTCGAGCGCGCCGGCTTCGAGACGCACGAGGCGAAGTACGTCAACGAGGGCGAAGGCGACATGCTGCTCGCCGGCGATTTCCTGCTCGCCGGCACCGGCTTCCGCACCGTCACCGCCGCGCACGACCGGGCTCAGGAGATCTTCGGTCGCCCGGTGATCACACTGCAGCTCGTCGACCCGCGCTTCTACCACCTCGACACCGCGCTCTGCGTGCTCGACGAGCGCACGGTGGCGTACCTGCCGGAGGCGTTCTCGCCGGGCAGCCAGGCGGTACTGCGCCGGCTCTTCCCGGACGCGGTCCTCGCCGCTCCCGCCGACGCCGAGGTGCTCGGCCTCAACGCGGTCAGCGACGGCCGGCACGTCGTACTCCCATCGCAGGCCACCGGCCTGGCGGCCGCGCTCCGGGAGCGCGGGTACGAGACAATTGGCATTGATTTGTCCGAGTTGCGCAAGGCTGGAGGCGGTCCTAAGTGCTGCACACTGGTAGTCCGGAAGTGATCGTCGACGACCTCGTTCGCACCCCCGCTGCGGTGGCCGACGCCGAGCGATGGACCGCGCACAACTACCACCCGCTCCCCGTGGTCATCTCGGAGGCCGAGGGCGCCTGGGTCACCGACGTCGACGGCAAGCGGTACCTCGACTGCCTCGCCGGGTACTCCGCGCTCAACTTCGGGCACCGGCACCCCTCGCTGATCGCCGCCGCGCACGCCCAGCTCGACCGGCTCACGCTCACCAGCCGCGCGTTCATCCACGACCAGTTCGCGACGTTCTGCCGGGGCCTCGCCGAGCTGTGCGGCAAGGACATGGTGCTGCCCATGAACACGGGCGCCGAGGCCGTCGAGACGGCGATCAAGGTCGCCCGCAAGTGGGGGTACCAGGTCAAGGGTGTACCGGCCAACGCCGCCACGATCGTAGTCGCCGATGGCAACTTCCACGGGCGCACCACCACGATCGTCAGCTTCTCCACCGATCCGTCGGCTCGCGACGACTACGGCCCGTACACCCCCGGCTTCAAGATCGTCCCGTACGGCGACCTGGAGGCGATGGACGCGGCGATCGATGACACCACGGTCGCGGTCCTCATCGAGCCCATCCAGGGCGAGCAGGGCGTGATCGTGCCGCCGCCCGGGTACCTTCAGGGCATCCGTGACCTGTGCACGGCGCGCGGCACCCTCTTCATCGCCGACGAGATCCAGTCCGGACTCGGCCGCACCGGCCGCACGTTCGCCTGCGACCACGAGGGCGTCGTGCCGGACATGTACGTGCTCGGCAAGGCGCTCGGCGGCGGCATCGTGCCCGTCTCCGCGGTGGCGGCGGACGCCTCGGTTCTCGGTGTGTTGAGCCCGGGCTCACACGGGTCCACGTTCGGTGGAAACCCGCTCGCGTGTGCCGTGGGCACCGAGGTGGTCAGGCTGCTGGGCACCGGCGAGTACCAGCGCCGCAGCGCCGAACTGGGCGCACGCCTGCACACCGACCTGAGCGCGCTGATCGGGCATGGGTTGATCGCTGTGCGCGGGCGCGGCCTGTGGGCGGGCATCGACATCGACCCGTCGCTGATGAGCGGCCGCGAGGCGTGCGAGCGCCTGGCCGAGCACGGCGTACTGGCCAAGGACACCCACGGCTCGACGCTCCGCTTGGCGCCCCCGCTGGTCATCGAGCCCGCGGAACTCGACTGGGCAGTGGAGCGCCTAGCCGCGATCCTCTAGACGATCTATACCGAGGGACATTGGGCTACCGCGACGGCCGTCGCGCGCCGGGCCGTTGCTCCCGCAGCCTCACCCTCCGCGGCTACACGACCCGCCCGGACGTGGCAGCGAAATCCCGGATTTCGCTGCCTCCGGGCGCGTTCGAGGCGACAAAATCAGGGATGTTGTCGGGATCTTGAGCGTGACTGGATGCGGAGGGTGAGGCCGCGGGAGCAGCGGTCCTACGCGCGGCGGGCATCGCGGTAGCTCACATCCTGGTTTGCCTAGGAATAGATCATCTAGCACCCACCGCGCGGTCCTGCGCGCCGCGCTCTGCGCGCATGCCACGCCTGACGCCCGCTCGCCGACGCCGTGGGTGTCGTAACGCGGCATTTGTCGCCGCGGCGGGTGCCGACTGTGGCGAATGGCTGCCCCCCGAGGGGCCGCCCCACGCGGCCGCGATCAAGGGCAATCGCATGGATCAAGGGCGAATACACGCGGAAAGAGATCCAACCGCGTGCATTCGCCCTTGATCGGCGCAAGAGGGCGCGCTCCGCGCGGAGGGCGCGGCGCGGGAGGGCGGGGTTGCGGGGCAGTGCGCTGGGTGGGGGTGGGTTAGCGGTCTACTACGCGCATGGACATCGTTGGGGCTTCCGCCATCACGGATGGGGACGCTACCGGGCCCGTGGAGGTTACGTGGCGGGCCAGGCCCACGTGGACGCCTGGGTACAGCTCGATCAGGTCACCCGGTCCCAGCGACCGGCTCTGGCCCTTCAGGATCATGCGCTCGGCCTCGTCCATCGAACCGCCGGGGCGCACGCCGGTGCCGTTGGTGCTCACATCCTGAGCGACCACCTCGGTGCCGCGCATCTCGAACCGGACGTGACTGCGGCTGATCCACCGCCGTGCCTCGTCGGTGAGCCACTGGCCGAGCATGATGCCGCCCTGCTCGGGCGCGCGCCCGACGGTCATGGGCTCGCCCTCGGCGACCACGAACCGCTGCCGCACCACGCCGCCGACCCGAACAGCCAGAGCCTCGGCCACGGGCCGGGCGCCGACGTCGGACAGTTGGGTCTCGTGCCGGGGGCAGGTGGGCCGGCCGGTGTGCAGGGTGGGCGGGGGCTGGCCGCCCGCGCGGCGGGCCGGGGCGAGGTCGGCGAAGGCGCCGCCGCCACCGCCGAACAGCGCGCAGCCGGGCTCGCCACAGCGCCACAGCCGGCTCAGCATCTGGGCTCCCGAGGGCGCGGGCGCACCCGTCACGGGCAGCGAGCCGCCGCCCATCTGTGCGACGAGCACGGCGCCGTTCTTGCCGGGCACGGGTGCCATGAGCCGTCCGGCCTGGCCGGCCAGCCATCCGTACCGCTCGCGCACGCCCTCGAACCGCAGCCGGCTCAGCACGGGCAGGCCGAGCAGGTCGGCCACTTCCAGTACCCGATCGCCGACCGACGGCACGACCTCGACCAGGCCGTCGTCGGCCCAGCGTCGCACGACCATGCGCTCGTTCGACGTCAGATCGGCGTCGGAGAGCAGGCCGCGGTGCACGACCGTGTAGACGGCGGCGTTCTCCTCGCCGAGCTGGGCGGCGAACGCGTCGACGACGAGCCCCAGGCGCAGCAGGTTTGCGGGCCGACCACCGTCGAGGTCCGCGTATCGCACCACCTCGGCGAGGTCGACCACGCCTCGGGCGAGCGCGGGATCGGTGCTGAGCCGCCGTTCGATGGCGTCGAGCACCTTGCTGACTTCGAACCTCACGCCGCCATACTGCCTGATCGTCGCCAACGGCAGGGACAGCCCCGCGTTACGCCTGGTTTGCGACGATATCGTCGATGCGCCTCGCCAGCTTGAAGTCACGCTCCGTGACCTTGCCGGCGGAGTGGGTGCTGCACCGGAACGTCAGTTTTCGCCACCGGATGTCGATGTCGGGGTGGTGATCCATCTCCTCGGCGACGACCGCGACCCGGTCGACGACCGCGATCGCGTCCATGAAGCTGGGCAGCTCAACCGTGCGGGTGATGGTGGTGTCGTCGCCGCTCCACTCGGGCAGGTCGGCCAGCGCCATGTGAGCTCCTCTCGTGGTGGTGGGCGAGGGCCTCGTGATGGTCATGGCCCGCGCGCGGCTGCGGGTCCGCGTGCACCAGTGCGGATCCGAGCTTTGGTACGTCGTGCAGCAGGCGGTGCTCGGCGTGGACGGCGACCGCGTGTGCCGCCAGAAGGGTGAGGTCGGCGTCGACCACGATCTCGCACTCGGCACGCAGCCGGTGGCCGATCCAGCGCACCTTGACCGCGCCCACGTCGAGCACCCCGTCGGTCTCCCGGAGCGTGTCTTCGACCTTGTCGACCAGTTCGGGGTCGACGGCGTCCATGAGCCGGCGGTACACCTGCCGCGCCGCGCCGGCGAGCACGACCAGGATCGCGGCGGTGATCGCGAGACCGACCACCGGGTCGGCCCATCGCCAGCCGAGGGCGAGGCCGCCGGCGCTGACCAGTACGCCCAGGGAGGTGAAACCGTCGGTGCGGGCGTGCAGCCCGTCGGCCACGAGGGCGGCTGACCCGATGCGCCGGCCGACCCGGATGCGGTACTGGGCCACGAGCTCATTGCCCGCGAACCCGACGATCCCGGCGACCGCCACCGCGCCGAGGTGGTCGACGTCGGCCGGGTTGAGCAGCCGGCGAACCGCCTCGTACCCGGCGACCGCCGCCGACGCCGCGATGAACCCGACGATCACGATGCCGGCGAGGTCTTCGGCCCGGCCGAAGCCGTACGTGTATCGCCTGGTGGCGGGCCGGCGGCCGATCAGGAACGCGATGGCGAGCGGCACGGCGGTGAGCGCGTCGGCCACGTTGTGCAGGGTGTCGCCGAGCAGGGCCACCGAGCCCGACCAGACGACGACCAGCGCTTGGAGGGCAGCGGTCAGGGCCAGGATCGCGAGAGAGATCCAGACTGCCCGCATGCCCTCCTTGCTGGTTTCGAGCGCCGAGTCGACCTGGTCAGCGGCGTCGTGCGAGTGTGGACGTATCGCGTGCCGCACCCGGTGCCACCAACCGCTCATGGGTACATACTGCCCCCGCGAGCGTGATCAAACCCGGCTGATGCGCACCGCGTCGGCGACGACGTACCCCGTCGTGGTGGTCCACCGGCTCACCGCGGCGACGGTTTTCGCGCCGGACGTGAGCGCGAACGTGCCGAGCGACTTCCACGCGCCGCCGCCCGTGCTCTGGTCGACGCGCACGACCTGGCTGCCGCCCGAGGCGTACACGATGAACGGGGTGGACGTGTTGTAGCCGGCGATGCCCGGGTACCAGGTCTCGATCTTGTAGTTGCCGGTGGCCGGGATGGTCGCCGAGTACGTGGCGAGGTCGCTGACCTCCTCCGGGTTGGCGTACCGGTAGTCCGCGCCGTACCGCTCGGCGGAGTACGACGAGACCGACCAGTTGGCGCCGGCCGCGAACCCGCTCGACGTGTTGTCGACGATCGTGCTCCACGTCGGCGTCGTGCCATTGAGCGCGGCGGCCACGTCGGTGCGCAACTGCGGCAGCCGGGCGTACAGCACGTCACCCGGGCACGCGGTCGCGAGGAAGTCGCGGTGCCCGTAGATCTGCGTGGGCGCGATGCCGTACTGGTCGCAGATGTACGCGCACATGTCGACCAGCTTGTTGTAGAGCGCGGCGGGCGGGGTGGCGCTGGTGTAGGTGCCCTGGTTCTCGATGCCGATCGCCGCCGAGTTCTGCCCGGGGCAGTGCGCGCCGACGATCGCGCCGCTGCCCGCGTTGAGCTTGCCGAGGCTGCCGCGCCGCCCTTCCATGACGTATCCGCCCCGGCTGATCGTGAAGTGCTGCCCGCTGTCGACCCAGCCGAAGTCGAAGTGCCACTGCTGGATCTCGCGAGCGTGCGCGTACGCGGCAGCCTGCGAATAGTCGGTGACGTTCGCGGACGCGGTGTGGTGGACGAGGATCTTGTTCGGGTTGGTCGTGACGCTGCTGATCGTGCCGCGTGGTGCCGCGGCGCCCCAGGTCGCGCAGCTCGCGATCGTTGGCGCTGCTACGGCCAGGGCGGATGACTCTGCCGCTAGGGCAGGTGACGCATGAGCCAGCGAAGCACCGCCGGTTGCCATGCCGGCGCCGATTGCAACGGCGCCGCGCATGACGTCCCGACGGCTGACGGGGTTGCCGGTCACGGAGGACCTCCACGGGGGGTGTTTGAAGGTTTCCTTAAGGACATCGGCCAATGCTGGAAGATTCCTACCAGAAAAACACCCGTCGATTCAACCCCCGTGATCAACTAGGCGGGTTACCCGCCTCATGAAGGGAGCGCAGAGCCTGGCCGTACGAGTTGATCACTCCCGCCTCCTCGTAGGCGATGCCGTGCTCGGCGCAGTACGCCCGGACGATCGGCTGAGCCTTGCGCAGGTTCGACCGCGGCATGCTCGGGAACAGGTGGTGCTCGATCTGGTAGTTGAGCCCGCCCAGCATGAAGTCGACCACCGGACCGCCCCGCACGTTGCGCGACGTCAGCACCTGCTTGCGGAGGTAGTCCAGGTCGTCCTCGGCGGTGAGCATCGGCATGCCCTTGTGGTTCGGGGCGAACGAGCATCCCATGTAGACACCCCACAGCCCTTGGTGTATCGCGATGAACACCAGCGCCTTGCCGGGCGACAGCACGAGGAAGACCGCACTCAGGTACGCGATCGTGTGCACCACCAGCAGCACGGCCTCGGTGCGCCGGTGCCGCATGGGCGTGTTGAAGAGCGCCCGGATGCTGGCGTAGTGCAGGTTGAGACCTTCCAGGGTCAGCAACGGGAAGAACAGGTACGCCTGCCAGCGCGCGAACCAGCGCCCGAACCGCCCCCGTGCCAACGCCTGCTCGTGTGTCCACACCAGAGCACCCGCCCCCACATCCGGGTCCTCGTCCTCGTGGTTGGGGTTGGCGTGGTGTCGCGTGTGCTTGTCGATCCACCAGCCGTAGCTGAGCCCCACGGCCAGGTTGCCGGAGATGTAGCCGGCCACCTCACTCGGACGCCGGGTCCGGAACATCTGCCGGTGCCCCGCGTCGTGGCCGAGGAACGACACCTGCGTCGTGGCCACGCCGAGGAACACGGCGACCAGAGCCTGCCACCATGAGTCGCCCACGAAAGCGAAGGCCACCCATCCCCCGATGAACAGCGCGGCGGTCACCACGATCTTCGCCGCGTACCACCCCGGCCGGCGTTCGAGCAGGCCAGCCGCGCTCACCATCTTCGATAGGCGCGCGTAATCGCTGCCTCTTTTTTGGACAGGCTCCGCCACCGCGTTGACCGTCATACGTCTCCCTACGTCGTCGGGGGCACTCGCCCGACGCGCGGCGAGGCGTTGACTCAAGTCTCCGGAGGGTAGGGGGGCTGAGTAACCCTGACAACCCCCGTAAGTGCGGTAGGGCTACCGCTACCTAAGGGTCACGTCATCCGCCCCACGCTGGTTCGAAGGCGCAAAAGATCACGCCGCCGCCGCTCGTACGTCATGGCCAGGCCGATCAGCACGAACCCGCCCGCCGCCAGGAAGATCCACCGCGGCAGCAGGTCCCACACTCTGACCAGCTCAGCGGCGGTGACCACCACCAGCGTCACCCCACCGAGTACCACCGGTGCCTGCCGGCGCCACACCGATCCGGCCAGGACGGCGCCGAGAGCGCCGGCGCCCAGCAGGAGCCTGCGGATCGGCTGGCCGTCTTCGACCAGTACCGAGGCCAGGCTGGGCAGCAGCGCGGCCGCCAGTCCCGGCCCGTAGGCGAGCCAGCTCGACCGCTCGGGCCGGGCCCGCAGGGCTAGCCAGCCGGCCACCAGCGCCACGGCGGCGGCCGGCAACGTGTACGCCTCCGTAATCGTGACGTCACCCGCAGCGAGCGAGAGCCACCAGGCGAGCAGTTCGCTGGACGCGGCAACCATGGCGAGCGCGACCCGTCGTGACTTACGCCACAGTGCGCGCCCGCCGGCGGCCACTCCCCAGATCGCGGCGACCGCGGCGGCGTACCGGAGATCGCCGAGCGCCAGCAGCACCGCGAGCGCCGCCACGGACAGCGCGGCCGCGTCCAGAGGCCGCGTCAAGGTGGGGGTCACGGCTCCGCCGGCGGCGAGTGCCAGCACGCCCACCGCCAGCACCGCGAACGCCGCCGCGTGCAACGGCAACTCGGCCGCCTGGGCCGCCGCGAACGCGAACGCGACACCCGCCGCCACGGCCGCCAGCGCGCCGGCCACGCGCACAGCGACGGTGCGGGCGGAGGCGGCCACGGCCACCGACACGGCGACCACCAGCCCCAGCCCGCCCAGCGTCGTGGCCTTCGTGGGCAGCGTGCCGACCAGCCCGGCCGCGGCCAGCGGAAGGAACGCGACACGCTGCCGCGTCAGCATTCCGGCCAGGCCCAGCACGAGGCTCGCGGCGGGCACCAGGGGCCAGGGAGCGTCGGCGGCGGCCAGCGTCACCGGTACCGCCAGCGCGGCGAGGGGCAGCGTCCACATCGGCCGGAACAGTCCAACCGCGACGGTGGCGACGATCAGCGTCGCGGCGGCCGGGCCCGAGACCGACCATCCGCCGTCGGGCGCGCCGGACCAGATGTCGCCCAGCCACCGGTACGGCTCGGCGAGCACCGCCCACAGCGCGGGCGCGAGGGCCACCACGGTCCGGATCGCGGGTGGCGCCAGCAGCACCGCCCACTTCGGACGGTCGCGCACCACGAACGCGCCAAGCACCAGAGCGACGGCGGCGTACACACCGGGCGGGTCGCCGGTGCGCCACACCTCCGGCAGCGTGCCGATGACCAGCGCCAGGGCGAGCACGCCGGCTTCGGCGTACCGGGCGTGCTCCGGCCACATCCGGCGCACGGCGATCAGCCCCAGTAGGAGCGTGGCGACGGCGGCCACCGTGCCGCGCCCCACCCACCACGGCTCGACCTCGGCGGCCACCAGCGCGGCAGCCACCGCGGCGGGTGTGGCCAGTACGCCCGCGAGGAGCCCGACGCCGCCGATCGCCGAGCGCCGCCCGGCAGCGGCCACCGCCACGCCGGTCACCGCCGCGGCTGCCAGCACGACCGCCCCCGTGAGCGGTCGGGCAAGGCTCGCCACGGCGGCGTGGAGCGCCAGCACTCCGCCCAGCACGGCCCAGTTGACGCGCCGCAGCCGCGCCGCCACCAGAGCCAGGCCACCGCCCGCGGCAAGGCCGACGAGAGGCGTCAGCCACCACGGCAGCGGCAGCGCCAGTACCGCGAACGCGCCACCGAACACCGCCGCGTCCCGCCAGTAAGCGCGCGGCATCAGGAGAGCCACCGCTCCAGCGACCAGCACGACGGCGACCGGCACCTGCCAGTCGTACGGCAACGCGTGCTCGTTGAGGTCGGCGTCCCACGGCGGCAGCGCCCGAGTGGCCGACACGGCGGCGACGACGCCGGCCATCACGACAGCCACCAAGCCAACCAGGCCGGCGACGGTCGCCGCACCGACGCGCGTTCCAAACCGTGCCGCCCGCACCGCCGCACCGACCGACGCCGGCTCCACTCCACCCAGCGCGGCAGCGCCCAGCGCAGCTGCGCCCGGCACGGCTGCGCCCGGCACGGCAGCCCCAGGCGCCGGGGCCGGCGCGAAGACAGCCTGCGCCGGGGCCGGCGCGAAGACGCCAGGCGCCGGGACCCCTCGGGCGGCGGTGGCCGAGGCGGCTGCCAGGACGGCCGCGACCGCGGCCATCAGGACCAGCGTCAGGCTCGGCCGTACCTCGGCGACGAGCCGCAACGACGCAACGCCCAGGGCGACCACGAGCCCGGCGCCAGCCACCGCTCCCAGGAGCCGCGACCGTGCCACCAAGGCTCTGAGCAGCAGCACCGAGGCGACCACGACCAGCGGTACCCCCGCGATGGCCGGCGCCAGACCGGACCCCGCCAGCACCGAGCCGAGCGCAGCCAGCCACGCCAGGACCAGCGCGAGGCCGTGCGCCACCCAGCCCGCGACGTGCAACGGGCCCGAGGCGCGCCACACCAGTACCAGGTCGAGCAGCGCGACCGCGACCAACACGAAAGCCCAGCCGAACGCGTCCGGGTCGGCCCGGTACGCCAGGAGGGGCAGGACCGGCTGGGCCACGGCCAGAGCCGCGAAGCGCGGGCCGGACAGCCCGGTGGCCACGGCGTAGCCGGCCGCGACGGCGGCGGTCACCCCGCACACCAGCGCGGCATATCGGGTACCCGGCCAGTCGGCGAGCCCGAACAGGTTGACGTACCAGGCGGCGTACCCGTCGAGCAGTACCAGAAGCAGCCCGACCGCCGCGAACGTCTCGGCCGTGGCGGTGAGCTTGCGGCGCAGCGCGAGCAGCGGCGCGCTCAGCGCCAGCGCGGTGACCACCGCCAGGATGGCGGCCCGCCCGCCCACGCCGTACGCCGCCCACGCGACCCCGGTGAAGACGATGGCCGCCGCCCCGAGCAGGAGTCCACCGAGAATGAACAGCACGCTCTGCACCGTCAGCGTCGATGCCTCCGGTCGCGGTGCGGCGGCAGTGGTCGCGGCAACCGGCACGGGTACGGGCAGGGGCAAGGGCTGTGGCGCGGGAGCCGGTCGGGCACGGACCCGCACCCGGGCCGCCAGCTCAGCCCTGCGCGTCTCGGCGGTTCGCAGGCGGGCGGAAAGATCGACGATCTCCGCGTTCAGGCGGATCACCTCGGCCGCGTCCGGGTCGGGACCGCGACCGCAACGCGGGCAACCGGACTCCAGATTGGCCGGAGCGCCGCAGGCAGGGCAGGGGTACGTCACGTGAGCATCCTCGCGCGGGCTGTCTACCTGCGGAAAGAGTCGGCGTACTCAGCCGCGGGTCTGCTCGTATACCCAGATCTGGTAGGCCGGGTTGCCACTGCCGACCGACGTCACGATGATCTCCGGTACGTCGTACGGGTGGGCGGCGCGCACGTGGTCGACCAGCGCCTCGACACGGTCGGCACTCGTCTTGAACTGCACCGACCACTCCTGCGCGGTCTCCACCCTCCCCTCCCACCAGTACGTGCTGTCGAGGGGACCGCCCACCTGAGCGCAGGCGGCCAACCGTCCGGCAACCGCGGACGCCGCCAGCAAATCAGCAACGGATCGCGCATCCACAACCGTCGTCACCAGACAGATCTGATCCACGGGCCGCCACCCTACGCTTCCGCCGATACGGTGCGGTTAGCCTCTATCCACCGATCGATCTTTGTCCACCAGTCGTACAGCCATTCAATTCGCTCCGCTCGGTCTGTTGGCACCTCTTCCGGCGGCACCGACCAGAATCGCATGATCAATCGTTTGTCCATCGGCAACTCTCGCCAGATGTCGCCGATCGTCATGAGCCGGTCGAGTCCGGTGTGCGCCACGAAGATGACCCCGGAGTCAGGCGCCGCGTCGAGGGCCGCCAGCATGCCGCCAGGCTGCGGCGCGAGGACATGGCGCATCGCCTCCGCGCGTACTGCCATGCTCTCGTGTCCCCGAGCCCGCAACCGCTCGATGGCCCGCAGCCGGCGGCGGGGCGTGAAGTTTCCGCCCTCGGGAAAGATCACGAACGCGTCGTTGTCGTCGAGACCGGTGGCGAGGTGGCCGATCTGTTCCTCAATGGACTCTCCGGGCACCCGGCCCGGCGCGATGAACCGGCTGGGCAGGCGGTTGAGCATCACGTCGATCGCCGGGTCCCACTGAAGCGCGTCCTTCAGCACGATGCGCGGCTCGCGGTCGTACCAGTTCACCAGCGCGTGGATGAGGATGAACGAGTCGCCCGGCCCGGCATGGCGGCACAGCACAACCTCGGGACGCCCCGGCGCGGCGGTGTCCGGGTCGGTGCCGACCACGTCGATGCGCACCCGCAGCGCCCATTGGCCCTGCCAGAAGAGCGCGGTGAGGAACCAGCCGGTGAGCACATAGTGGACGCGCTGGAACCGTGGCGAGCGCGTCTTCCACCCGAAGCCGGACGCCACCCACAGCGCGAAGAGCGTCACCAGCGCGGCGGCGTCCCACACCAGGTACACGACGGCCATCCACAGTAGGCGGAGCACCCGCAGCCGGCCCGGCACGAGCGGGGACGCGGCAGCGGCCAGCAGCAGCCACACGGGGAGCGTGGTGACGGCTACGACGGCGAGTACCACCACACCCGGCCCCAACACGAGCCGGCGTATCCAGCGCGGCGGCAGTCGCATCAGGGGACGTCCACCACGGACGCGAGGTATCGCCGGGACGCCGTGTAGGCGCGGCTGATGCGCCGGCCCACCGCGGCCATGTCCCGGTACGCCCACGGCGTGTCGTCGCGCGGCTCGCCGCCACCGGTCGGCAGCACGTGCACGTCGACCTCGTCGGGCAGCGCCGCCATCTCGCGCGCGAACCGGTGCCGCCGGGCGATCTCGAACGCCACCTGCGCGACCTCCCACGGCCGCCGCGGCGGGGTCAGCGGCCGCTCGACCCGCCCCACCTGGAGTACGAAAATCTGCTGGGCGCCGGCGTCGACCGCCTCGCCCACCGGGATCGAGTTGACGATGCCGCCGTCGACGTAGTGCTCGCCCGCGATCTCGCTCGGCGGGAGCAGCCCGGGCACCGCCGCCGAGGCGAGCACGGCGTCGATCACTGGTCCCCGGTCGAACCAGTGCTCCGCGGCCCGCTCGATGCTCGCGGCGCAGCACCGGAACGGCACCTTCAGCTCCTCGAACCGGGTGCCCTCGCCGAGCTCACGCTCCAGCAGCTTGCGCAGCGGCTGCGGGGAGTGCAGATGGGTGCGGGCGGCGAAGCGGCGCAGTTGCCGGGCCACCGAGTCGCCGTACACGGCACTCGCCTCCGGCGACGCCCACAGCCTGACCAGACGCTCAGTGACCGACTCGGTCGGCTCGGCGGCAACCAGGGCGCCGTTGACCGCGCCGATGGAGGTGCCGATGACCAGATCCGGACGGATGCCGGCCCGGAACAGCGCACGCAACATGCCGACCTGAACGGCGCCCAGCACGCCGCCACCGCCGAGCACGAACGCCACCGGGCCGCTGACCATGCTGTTCATCGTGACACACCCTCTGATCTCCAGTGATGGTGGTTAAACCACACAAAGTCCGGCTACGTAACACCACGTTGACAGGACGGTTTGATTCGCGGAGCCTGATACGACCTTCCCCTCCCAGGCAGGTGCGACCACAAAATGCCAACACTCAAGTCGGGCGGCCTGCTCGCCCGCAGGTACCGCCTCATCGACAACATCGGTGCGGGCGGGATGTCGGTTATCTGGCGCGCCCGCGACGAGGTGCTCGACCGCGTGGTCGCCGTCAAGGTGCTCGCACCGTCTCTCGCGGCGGACGCCAAATTCCGCGACATGGTGCGGGAAGAGGCGCGCTCCGCCGCCCAACTCGTGCACCCGCACGTGACCGCGGTGCACGACTACGGGGAGCAGGTCGCCCCGGACGGCGCGGTCACCGCGTTCGTGGTGATGGAGCTGCTCTCCGGCGACGAGCTGGACTCCCGGCTCTCCGAGGGGCCCCTGCCGTGGCAGGAGGCGGTCGAGATCTGCGCTCAGGTCGCCGAGGCGCTCGCCGCCGCGCACCGGCTCGGGATCGTGCACCGTGACGTCACGCCCGCCAACATCATGATGACCGCCACGGGCGCGAAGGTGCTCGACTTCGGCATCGCGACCCACGTCGGGGCGCCTGACGAAGACGAGGAGGGCGACACGTTCGGCACGCCGGCGTACGTGGCGCCCGAGCGGCTCGACGGCATCCCCGCCCAGCCCGCCACCGACACGTACTCGCTGGGTGTGCTGCTCTTCGAGACGCTGACCGGCCACCCGCCGTACCCGGCCGACACCTGGGAAGAGCTGACGGTCGCGCTGGAAGACGAGGAGATCCCCCGGCTACTGGTGCCCGGCCTGCCGCCGGCGGTCGCCGACATCTGCTTTCGCTGCCTCTCCCGCAATCCGCGCGACCGGCCCACCGCACGGCAGGTCGGCGAGGTGCTGCGCGATCAGCTGCTCCCCTCCGACCCGCAGGCCGCGACGATGCTGTCGCCCACCGTCACGCTGCCCACCGTCATAGCGCAGCCCAAGCCGGCCGCCCCGGAGCCGTCCCCCGCCCCGGTTCCAGGGCCCCGGTCCCGCCGCACCCGGATCATCGTCGCGGTAGCCGCGTCAGCGGTCGCGCTGGCCGCGGCGGTACTCCTCGGGCTGAACCTCGGACGGCCGGAATCGGCGCCGCGGACGATGACCGCGACGGACCCGCCGATGGGCACCGACGCGGCCACGACCATGCCGTCCGTGCCCAGCCCCACCACACCGGCGGCGACCGCACCGGCGCCCGTGGCACCGCCACAGCGGGACACGCCACCGCCGTCGCCGACCGCGGCGGCACGGCCGACGGTGCGCGAAGCCGTGCGCACGGTCGACCAGCTCATCACCGACGGCCTGAACGAGGGCGCGATCCGCCGGGACGCCGGCCAGGACCTGCGCAACCTCGTGAAGAACCTCGAGGCACGCCTGGTGAGCGGACCGACCGACCTCACCGGACCGGTGGGCGACCTGCGCCGAAAAGTCGCCCAGCGCGCGCTGGAGGGCTCGATAGACGACGAGTACGCCGACCTGCTGGACGCCGCCCTAGAACGCCTGTCAACAGCCGTCTAACCCACGCTCAGAGCCTGATGCGGTCGCCGGCGCGATCGAAGAGGAGCAGCTTGGCCAGGTCGACCGCGACCGTCATCGACTCGCCACGGCGCGGCAGCACCGGCGCCGGCACGCGGACCACGACGTCGCCGAGCGGTGGCGGCTCGTCGGTGACTTCCGGGTCGTAGACCGGGTAGAAGCCGTACTGGGTGCGCGCGGTCGCGGGCTGGGCCGCCGGCCGGCCGTGAGGGATCATCCGGGCGAGGGTGTGCCGGAACGGGTGGCCCGTTGGCGGCTCCTCCGCCACGACGTCGGCGAGGTGCTGGCCGGTGTCCGGCAGTTCGAGGCGGGACTCGGCCGGTGACGTGGGCACGATGCCGGTGTCGAGGTGCACGAGTGCCTCGTGGCCGAGGTTTTCGACGATACGCACCGAGCCTCGCAACACCGGCCCGCTGCTGGCGCCGTCCGGTACCGGGCGCAGGGCGTCGGCCCGTACGGCCACGGTGACCCGGTCATTGTGGTGTTCGGCGAGCGCGTCGGACGGCGGCACCTCCAGTACCTGCGAACCGACGTCGATCACCGTGCGATCGCCCTCGACGTAGATCGCGCCCTGCAACAGGTTGGTGCGAGGCGTGCCCAGGAAGGCCGCGACGAAGAGGGTCGCGGGATCGCTGTACACCTCGGCGGGCGGGCCGATCTGCTGCAGTACGCCCCGACGCAGCACCGCCACCCGATCGGCCATCGTGAGCGCCTCGGTCTGGTCGTGCGTCACGTACAGCGTGGTTACGCCCAGCCGGCGCGCCAGTGCCGCCACATCGGTACGCAACTCGGCGCGCAGGCCGGCGTCGAGGTTGGACAGCGGCTCGTCGAGGAGGAAGACCTGCGGCTTGCGGACGATCGCCCGCGCCATCGCCACCCGTTGCCGCTCGCCGCCCGACAGGTGGCCGGGCAGGCGGTGTACCAGCCTCCGGATGCCGAGGTGCTCCGCGACCTCGGCCACCCGGGCGTTCACGTCGCCCGTGAAGCCGTGCGCGACCCGCAGCGGAAAGGCGATGTTCTGCGCCACCGTCAGGTGTGGATAGAGCGCATAGTCCTGGAAGACCATCGCGACCCGGCGCTCGCGGGCGGTGAGATCGTCGACCACGCGGCCGTCGATGAGCACGTGGCCGCTGGTTTCCCGCTCGAGCCCCGCGACGAGCCGGAGCATCGTCGACTTGCCGCATCCGGTCGGGCCGAGCAGCACGAGAAACTCGCCCGAGGCCACGTCGATGCTGACCTCGTCGACGGCCACGGTGCCATCGGGAAAGACCTTCGTCAGCCGGTCGGTGGCGATGGCGACCACGGGGACCACCTCCTGGGGACATCGTCGATCCCTGATGGCCCCGGCACCACCCCCGGCGCGCCGGACGGCGTATCGGACGCGCTCGGCGGTAACGCACCGTCACGCATTATGCAACTTGCGCTCTAACGGCGGTCGATGACGGTGCGATCGAGCCAGCCGTCGTCGTTGTCGTCGTACATGTGCTTCTCGAACGTGCCGTCGCGGTTCTTGTCGTAGTCCGCCGACTCGACGAGGCCGTCCGCGTCGTCGTCGTGGCCGATGATGTCGACCCGGCCGTCGTTGTTGGAGTCCACCAGGATGTCGACCCCGCCGTCGCGGCGGCCGCGCAGGATGAACTCGTCGGTCGTGCCGTCGCCGTCCATGTCGACGTCGGTGCGGTATCCCTCGGGTGGCGCAAGCCATCCGGTGTCGCCGCTGCCGTGCAGGCGCTCGCCGATCGCCTCACCGAGCCCCGCGATCCCGCCGCCCGGCGCCGCCCCGAAGCCCTCGCTCGTCTGCGGCCCGCCTGTGCCATGTCCAGGAACGGCGGGGCCGAAGCCCGAACCGATCGCGGTCCCGCCAACGTCCTGACCGGGCATGGCCGCACCGATGCCCGCATCCGCCGGAGCTCCGCCAGCCCCCGACGAACCAAAACCGGCCCCGCCGGGCAGTGCCGGGCCGAAGCCCGCGCCGATCGCGGTGCCTCCCGCGTCCTGGCCGGGCGGAGGCGAGCCGAAGCCCGCTTCTGCCGCTGAACCGTCGGCGCCGTAGCCGGGCACGGAGGAGCCGAAGCCCGCGACGGGCACGGGACCGCCCGCACCGCCGCCGTGGGCGAGCGCCGGACCGAAGCCGGCCTGGCCGCCGATGGCGGAGCCGGCGGTACCGGGCGGGCCGGCCGCGTCCTGGTCCGCGGCGCCGAAGCCCTCGTGGTACGCCGCACCGAAGCCGCCGTGGCCGAGCGGAGCGCCGAAGCCCTCCCGGTGAGCGGGCATGCCGATGGCTTCCCCCGTCGGGGTGAGCCCGCTCGGCTGCGGCAGGGGCGCGGTCGGCTCGGGGGCGGGACGCGAGGTCGCGTCGGCGATCGAGTCGCCGATCGACGGCAGGCCGCCCACCGCTCCGATGATCGGGGAGAGCATGCCGAAGAGGCTGGACTGGTTGGCGCGGACCTCCACGGCCGTCTGCCCGCCGGTATCGGCGCTCACCTGGCTGCGCAGCAGGTCGATCTCGTCGGGCTCCAGCTGGTACCCGGCCAGCGCCGCCACCGGATCGGCCGCGAGCGCCGCCGCGAAAGCCGGATCCGTGACCAGCCTTTCGAGTACGTCGTCGAAGTCACTCATGATCGCGCCCCCTGGGTGCCAGGCCCTTCAGTCCAGCTCCGGCATGGGTACCGGCTGCGGGCGGGGGCGGCATGTGCCGCACTGGAGGGCATCCTCGACCACCAGGCCCTCGACCCGGTTGCGCGTCTCGGACCTGTGTACCTGTAAAAGGTACGGGCCGAAGCGCGCGTGGTCTTCACAGACGCCCCGCCCGCAGAAGCGGCATCCCCCGCGCGCCGCCTTAGGACAAAACCAACACAGCACCCGAATCTCCTCTTAGCCAACAATATCTAGGCGACAGCTCGCCACCGCCACGGCCGAACCTCTCACACTGGAACTGGCGCCCTCGCTGTCGGTCGCGGTCACCACTATGCCCAGCGTGCCGCCGTCGTTGGACTGGCCGGGAAAGTCGACCGGCCCAACCTGGCCGTAGAAGTTACCGTCCGGCGACATCTGGTCCGAGCCGGCCGCGAACCCGGTCCACCGCACGATCACCGTCAGGGCGCCGCTCCCGTCCCTGTCGTCCTTGACGGCGACGACCGGAAAGACGCTGGCCGGCTCCTCCGAGCACTGACCACCCTCGCCGCCGAACGACTGCGAGACCGTCCCGCCCGGATCACGGACGAAGGTGATCACGGGCGGACTGTTCGCCGGCGGCGTTGGTGACGCGGAGGTCGGGGCCGGCGTCGTCGGGGGTGGTGGCGTCCGTGTCGTCGGGTTCGGGTTCGGGGCGGGGGTGGTGCGGCCCGGCGTGGTTGGGGCGGCGGTGGTGGGGTCGGCGGGGTCAGGGTCTTCCGGGACGCCCGGGTCTTCGGGCGCCTCGGTGGGAGACGCGGTCGGCGTCGGTGTCGGCGTGGGGATCGGTGTCGGGGTGGGCACCTCCGACGGAGACGGGCTGTCAGACGGGGTGCCGGCCGGTGGCGGCACCACGACGCCGTCGCCACAGGTCAGTGGCCCGTTCGTTTCGCGCTGGCGGGCGCCGTCGACCCGTACCTCGCCGTTCGACACCTCGGCCGTGCCGCCGTTCGCGGCGAACCATGCGGCGCCGCGGTTGGTGACCGTGCTGCTGCCGGTGGTCAGGCTCAGCGCCAGGTCACGGAACGCGCCGCTGGTCGACGCGGTATCGGCGAGGATGCGTCCACTGTCGACGGTGAGTACCCCGTTGGGCGCGACTGTGCGGGTGCCGTTGCTCCACAACGCACCCACGTCGAGGCGGCTCTCCGCGCACAGGATCAGCGCCGCACCGCCCCGGAACGTCAGCCGGCCCGTCGACTTGGTGCGCACCTGGATGTCGCTGCCCTCGGCGACGTACAGCCGGTCGCCCGGGGTCAGCACGACGGTCCGCCCGTCGAGCGTGGCCACGACGCGGCCCCGGTCGGCGGTGAGCAGCGCCTTGTCGCCGGGCATCTCGGCCCAGGCGGGGCCGGGGATGAGGTTGGCGACACCGGTGGTGATGGCGAGCAGGGCCAGCAACAGCACCAGCCACCAGAGGTGGCGCTCGAACCGCTTGTCGACCTCGTCGTCGGCGTCGGGCGGCGGCCCGGGCGGGCTGGCCAGCGGCGGGTAGTCGGCGCCCGCGTGCGCGCCGGCGGCGGGCGCGCGGCCGGGGCTGGCGGCGGCCGGTGGCTCGGCGGCGGCGCGGGCCGGGGAGGCACCGAGCAGCAGGGGCAGGCCGGACACCGCCGGGATGGTCCACAGCCGCACGTGGGTGCGGGCATGCGCGACGGGCTCCTCGACCGCGTACCCCATCGGGCCGATCATGGTGCCGCGGCGCAGCTCGGTGCCGTCGGGCAGGGTGACCGTGCCGGTGCCGACGATCAGGGCGGCGTGAGCGGCGGGCAGGACGACCGGCGCGCCCGGTTCGAGTGCGGTCGGGCGGGCCTGCGCGATCAGACCGATCTTGTCTTCGGCGGGCAGCCCGTCGAGGGCCGGCGTGTCGCTGAACAGCGCCTCGACCTCGGCGCGGTCGGCGGGTGCCGGGCCGGGCAGCCGGCCGACCGCCGAGGCGACCAGCGCGGACGGTACCGAGAGGAGGGTCGTGCCAGCGGTGTGCCAGGTGAGCGCCGCCGGCGTACCCGAAACAGCCGCCGCGAGACCGATGACGCCGCCGCGGCCGAGGCGCTCGCGCACCGTGCCGGCCGGGTCGCCGGGACGGCGACCCTCCATCGCGCCGTCGACCACGACGTAGACCGAGTTTTGCGCGGAGCCCGCGAAGACGAGGTGCTGGCCGGTGCGCGGGTGGACCCAGGTGGCGTGGGTGGCGAGCTCGGTCAGTTGGTCGGGCGGGAGCTTGCCGAGGATGGAGCCGCGCAGCGCGTCGAGCCGGCGAGGCATGTCGGTGCCGCGGCGCTGCTCTTCGAGCCGCCTGCGGAAGCGCCGCCAGGCGCGACCCAGCCAGCCGAAGACGAGGTACACCAGCGGAGCGGCCAGTCCGGCGACGACGGCGGCGAGCAGGAGTCGCGCCGGCCAGCCGGTGCGCCACAGGCCCGTGACGAGGCCGGCGACCCGGTCGGTCCAGATCCGCCAGCCGAGGTTGACGGCGATGACGATCCAGAGCACGGCCAGCATCCCGTACAGGGCGACCAGCCGGCCTTCGCGGTCGAGTTGCGCCCAGGCGGGCGGGCGGCGGCGCAGCCGGGCCACCACGTACGCGAGGCCCCGCGCACGCAGGTTGGCGATCTCCAGCCAGTCCATGAGCAGGTAGTAGCCGTCGAGCGCGAGGAACGGGTTCAGGTTGAACAGCGCGTTCAGGTACCAGGCGAAGGCGAGCTTGAACGCCCACGGCGCGGTCTCCGGCACGATCAGGCCGACGATCTGCGCGAGGCCGGCCAGGATGAGCCCGGCGGCCGGGCCGGACGCGGTGGTGATCATCCGGGCGCGGCGGCCGGCCATCCACACGTCGGTGGTGTCGACGAAGATCGACGGAATGCCGAAGTACACGAGGAAGCCGGCCGCCGGCACGCGGCGGCCCGCGTGTTTCGTGGCGAGCGCGTGGCCAAGCTCGTGGCAGGCGAGCGCGAGCACGTTGAGCGCGAGCAGCACGGCGGCACCGGCCGCGTACGAGCCGCCGGTGAGGAAGACGGCCTGGCTGCCGCGCCACCACGTCCAGCCGAAGATGCCGAGGCCGAGCACGGCGACGATGCCGAGCAGTACCGCCGCGGGGCGGGTGAAGAGCGCCCGGCCACCGGCCCGGTAGAGGAACCCGATCAGCGGGTCGATGTCGGCGAGGATCATCCGCCGGCCGCGCGCCACGGCCAGCAGGCCCCGCCCGAGGCGGATGGGCCAGGGGCGGCGGGTCACCGCGTCGAGTGGACGGAACGCGTCGACCGGCAGCTCGGCGAGCATCCGGTTGCCGGCGAGGTCGGCGACGACGCGCGTCACCTGGTCGGGCGCGAGCCGGCCGCTGATGCGGGCGAACTCGGCGACCAGGCGCGCGACGGTGCGGGTGCCGTCCATGAGGCCGGCGAGCTGCCACTCTTCCGGGGAAAGCCGCAGGTAGCAGGCGCCACCTCGGCCGTCGGGCGAGCGCAGCATGACGTACGGCACGTCGCGCACATTGATCAATTCGACCGATTCGACGCCTTGGCGCAGCACCGGCCGGGCCCGTGCCGGGTTGAGCCGCTCGACTACAGCGGCCCACAACCCCGGATCGACCGGACCTGTCGGCTGACCTGGCGCTCGCCCGGCCAGCGCTTCCCACAGACTCACGCGGGTCTCGACGACCGTCACCGCTACCTGCCCCTCCCCTGGCTGCGGGTAGCAGAGTAGGGCTCATATATCGACCAGCGCGACCCCCGATCCGGTCGCGTTCATTCGTCGATGTGCTATTTATGCGCCCCGCAGCGCCTTCATGTTGGTCACGGATGCGAGGGCGCTCGCGGTTCAACCAGAAAGACGACGGTTCAACGACAGACACAGAGCGGCGGGCGACGTGACCAACCCCCTAGGTCTACGTCGCCCGCCGCTTTTTGGGGAGGAAGCGAGACTTCCGTTTTGCGGAATCTGTCCCGCTCGTGATGCGGGTCCTCGTTGTTAGGACGCTTCAGCCAGCGTCACGGTTGCCGTCTTCACCTCACCGTTTCGGGTGTACGTGATGGTCACCCGGTCACCGACCTTGCTGGCCTGCACGGCGCCCACCAGTTCGTCGGAGCTGCCGATCGCCTTGTCGCCGAACTTCGTGATCACGTCGCCCTGCTGGAACCCGGCCTGAGCGGCGGGGCTGTTGGCGTTGACCGAGTTGATCAGCGCGCCGCCGTTTTCCGCGGTGCCCACGCTCACGCCGAGCGACGCGTGGCTGACCTTCTCGCCGTTCTTCAGCTTGTCGGCGACGTCCTTGGCCCGGTTGCTCGGGATCGCGAAGCCCACGCCGATGTTGCCGGTGCTCTGGCCGGAGGTGGCGATCGCGGTGTTGATGCCGATCACCTCGCCGTTGGTGTTGACCAGAGCGCCGCCCGAGTTGCCAGGGTTGATCGGGGCGTCGGTCTGCAACAGGCCGGAGATCGAGCTGACCGCGGTCTGCTGCTGGGGCTGGAACGGGTTCTGCTGCTCCTGCTCGCCGCCGGTCTGGATGGTGCGGTCGGTGGCGCTGATGATGCCGGACGTCACCGAGCCTTGGAGGCCGAGCGGGCTGCCGATGGCCAGTACCGTGTCGCCGACCTGCATCGCGTCGCTGTCACCGAACTTCGCGGCGGTCAGACCCGATACGCCCTCGGCCTTCACGACCGCGAGGTCGGTACGCGGGTCGGTGCCGATGATCTTCGCCGTGGCGGTCTTGCCGTTGGCGAAGACCACGGTGACCGTGTCGCCGCTGGCACTAGCGACCACGTGGTTGTTCGTCAGCACGAACCCGTCGGCGCTCATGATCACACCGGAGCCCTCGCCGTTGTTGGTGGTGATCGACACGACGCTGTTTTCCACCTGGGAAGCGATCTTCGGCAGGTCGGCCGAGTTGATCACCGGGGCGGCGGTGTAGGTCTTGGTGGTCGTGCCGCCGTCGTTGACCGCGAGCGCCACCGCGCCACCCGCGATGCCGGAGCCGGCCATCAGGACCAGCCCGACGACGCCGAGCAGCACCGCCTTGCCGACCTTGCCGGGGCCCGCCGGCTGGGCGTGCGCACCGGGCTGCTGGGCCCAGACGGGCACCTGGCCGGGCGGCAGCGGACCTTGCGGCCCGTGTGCGGGCTGCGGCCCATGTGCGGGCGCAGGCCCGTAGCCGGGCGGCACCGGCCCGTGCCCGGCGTGACCCAAAGGCTGGCCCGGGCCGCTGCCGGGCGGGACGGGCCCGGCAGCGGCACCGGAGATTGGCCCGGCGGCCGCCGGCCCGGAGGCGTGGCCGGCGGCGCCGGAGGTCGGGTGGGCGTAGCCGGCGTTGCCGGGCCAGCCGGGCTGGTGCTGGGCGGCCGGGTGCCACGGGCTGGGCGCGTACTGGGTGCCCGGCGCGGGCGATCCAGGCGCATCGGTGCCGGGAGCACCGGGAGCGGGCGGCGGTGCGTCCGATACCGGTGCCGCCGCGGTGGGCGCGGACCACGGCGAGGCGGGTGCCGGTGCGGGCTCCGTAGCGGGGATGGCCTGAGTGGCCGACGAGTCGGACTGCTCCCGCGTTACCGGGGGCAGCTCGGTGGTCGGGTGCGACGGCTCGGCGTCGGGATTGACCGGCTGCCGCGGCGGGTTGGTCTCGTTCTCGCTCATGCCTCTTACCTTTCCCGCTCGCTCTGCAACAGTCCTGAAGCTGCGCTGGACGTTGCCTGTGAATCAGTCATCATCGACGGGTACCACTGGCGCGAGCGGCAACCGTACCCGGAAAGTGGCGCCCTTTCCGGGCGCGCTGTCCACCTCGACGGTGCCGTTGTGCGCGGCCACCAGGGCGGCCACGATGGCCAGTCCGAGGCCGGTGCCGGTGACGCCGTCCGCCCTGCGGGTGCGTGCCGCGTCGGCACGGTAGAAGCGCTCGAAGACCCGGTCGGCCTGCTCGGGCGAGAGCCCCGGACCGCTGTCCGCGACCTCGATCACGGCCCGCTCCCCCGGCTCGGTGCTCAGCCGCACCGTCACCGAGGTGTCGGGTGGCGTGTGGGTGAGCGCGTTCGTCACCAGGTTGCCAAGCACCTGCCGGAGCCGGCCGTCGTCGCCGAGTACCACCAGGTGGCCGGCGCCGGACGCGGTCTCCAGCTCGATCGTGCGCTCGGGTGCCACCGCGCGAGCCGCCTGTACCGTCTCCGCGGCCAGGACGCGCAGCTCGACCGGCGCCAACTCCACGGGCCGTTCCCGGTCGAGCCGGGCGAGCAGCAGCAGGTCTTCGACGAGCAGGCCCATCCGGGACGCCTCGTCCTCGATACGGCGCAGCAGCCGGGCGGTCTCCTCGGGCGAGTTGGCCGCGCCTTGGCGGTACAGCTCGGCGAAGCCTCTGATCGTGGTGAGCGGCGTCCGCAGTTCGTGCGAGGCGTCCGCGACGAACTGCCGCATCCGCTCCTCCGACCGCCGGGCGCGCGCCTCGGACGCCTGCGCGGCGAAGGCCGCGTCGCGGGCGGCCGTCTCGGCGGCGCGCGCGGCGGATTCGGAGGCGGCGCGCGCGGTGAACGCGGCCTCGATCTGCGTCAGCATGGCGTTGAGTGCGCGGGACAGCCGCCCCAGCTCGGTCTCCGGTATCTCGGCGCCGGGTTCGGGCTCGGGCAATCGGCGGCTCAGGTCACCTCCGGCGATCGCCCCCGCGGTGCGCTCGATCTCCAGGAGCGGGCCGAGGCTGGTCTGCACGATGGCCGCACCGAGCGTGGCGAGCAGCAGGAGCACGGCGGTGCCGACCAGCGCGTCGATCCAGATGAGCCGCTTGACCGCGGAGTCCACATCGGACATCGACTGCGCGACGACGAGCGCGCGGCCGTCGGGGCGGGCGGTGACGAGGACCCGCCACTCCAGTTTTCCGTTCATTGACGTCGTCGTGTAGTGCTTGTTGGCCCGCGTGAGCGCGTCTTCCTTGCTGTCGGGCAGCTTGGGCAGCAGGTCCTTGTCCAGGTAGACGTACTTGATGACCTCCCACTTGCCCGGCGCCGAGAACGCGAGCACGTTTTCGCTGGGCAGCACGAGCATGGGGAGGTTGTCGGCGAGCACCTCGGGGTCGGCGTCGCGCAGCAGGGCGGAGGTGTCGTTGAGCTGGCCGTCGATCCGGGCCGTCAGGTAGTACTGGAGGGCGAACGCGCTCGTCACGCTGATCACCGCGAGCGCCACGGTGACCAGCGCGAGGACCGCGGTGACCAGCTTGACGCGCAGCGGCGTCCGGCGCAGCAGCCTCTTCACTCCCCAGCGCCGGTCAGGTCGCAGGCTTGCGAAGGACATACCCCACACCGCGCAGCGTGTGAATCAGGCGGGGCTGCTGAGTGTCGACCTTGCGCCGGAGGTACGAGATGTAGGACTCGACGATGTTGTCGTCGCCGCGGAAGTCGTAGTTCCAGACGTGGTCGAGGATCTGTGCCTTGGACAGCACCCGGTTGGCGTTCAACATGAGGTATCGCAGGAGCTTGAACTCTGTGGGCGACAGCTGCACCCGCTGCCCCGCCCGGTAGACCTCGTGCGTCTCCTCGTCGAGCTCCAGGTCGGCGAAGGTGAGCCGGGACGGCGACCGGTCGCCGCTGGTGGTGCGGCGCAGCACGGCACGGATGCGCGCGGTCAGCTCTTCGAGGCTGAACGGCTTGGTCACGTAGTCGTCGCCGCCCAGCGTGAGCCCGCGGATCTTGTCGTCGGTCGCGTCGCGCGCGGTCAGGAACACCACCGGCGTGCGCGTGCCCGACTCCCGCATGAGCCGGATGACCTCGAAACCATCGAGGTCGGGCAGCATCACATCGAGCACCACGAGATCGGGCCGACGGTCCTTGGCCGCGGTGACCGCCGCGCTGCCGCTGGTGGCGGTCGAGACGTCGAACCCCGCGAAGCGCAGGCTGGCCGACAGCAGCTCGAGGATGTTGGGATCGTCCTCGACGACGAGCAGTCTCGCCTCGGTCTGTGGTGCGGCCATGGAACCATACTGGCCCCTCGGACTGGCATACGCCTGAAGACTGGCTGAGAACAAGCTGTGAGTAGTCTCAGGCTTACCGGAACACCCTCCGTAGCGCCGAGAGCGCCGTGTCGAGGGCGCGCACGGCCGCCAGCGCCTGCGTCTCGGTGAGCCGGGCACCCCGCACCAGAGAGCGCACCTCGGCGGCGAAAGCCTCGATGCGCCGGTCGAGCTCATCGGCGGTCCCGGGCGTAGCGTACGCCGGAGCCGGCCGGGGCGGCACCCCACCGCCACCGCGCAGGGTCTCCCGGGTCGCCTCCTGGAGCTCCCGCTTGAGGTCGCGGACCGATCCGCGCACCTCGTGCTGGATCTCGTTTGCCAGCGAGGCCAGGTCTTCGACCGACGCGCGGATGTCGGACTCCAGCGCCGCCACCTCGCCGGCGCGATCTCGCAGCTCGGTGCGCCCGGCCTCGGTGATCTCGTACACCTTCCGGCCGCCCGCCGCAGTGTGCGTGACCAGCCCTTCGGCCTCCATCCGGGCGAGCCGCGGGTAGATCGTGCCGGCGCTAGGCGCGTACAGGCCGAGGAAGCGCTCCTCCAGCAGCCTGATCAGCTCGTACCCGTGCTTGGCGCCGTCGTCGAGCAGCTTGAGCAGGTACAGCCGCAGCCGTCCATGGCTGAACACGGCGGTCATTCGACGTCCTCGGGGTCCGGAGCCGGGCGAGCGAGCAACGAGATGCTGCCCGACGTGGTGTTGGCCCACAGCTTGCCAGCACCGCTGCCGAGCACGCCGTGCACATCCTTCGACCAGCTCGGCGCGTCGCCGGATCTCAGCTCCGGAAACGCGCTCGTGATCCGCCCGGAGTCGGTGTGCAGCTGGACGCTGAGGTCGCTGTCTTCCCGGATCCGCACGGTGACGCCGCCCGAGACGGTGCTGAGGCGGATCTCGCTGTCGCGCGGGTTGTCGAGGTCGCAGGTGATCGAGCCCGAGATCGCGCGGGCGTGCACCCGCTGTGCGGGGCTGTCGGCCAGCACCAGCTCGCCCGACACGGTCTCCATCGTGAGGTCGCCGACGATGCCGAGCGCCTCGACCGGCCCCGAGACGAGCTTGGCGACGGTGCGGCCGCCGAGGCCCATCAGCGTGATCCGGCCGGAGGTGACGTCGACGTCGGTGTCCTCACGGAGCCCGGACGCGATCGCCGTGCCGCTGACGATCCGCAGCCGGGCGCGGGTGCCATGCGGGACCGCGATGGAGACGTCGGCCCGGTATTTCTTGCCGAACCCGAACCACCACATGAACCCGGGCCACGTCTTTTTGATCTCGTGGCGGACGGTGAGCTTTCCGTTTTCGTGCTCGACGATGATCGGCTTGCCGCCGTGCGCGGCTATCTCGACCCGCGCGGGGCCATCGGTGCCGACCACATTGAGCCGGCCGGCGATCAGGTGCACAACGAGGCTGGTCACCGGCTCGTCGAAGCTGAACCGGCGCGCCTCCTCCACCGTCCAACGAGTCATGCACGAAGCATAACGCGATACATCGCGATAGCCAAGGTTGACTAAGCCGCGAGTCCGAACTGCGACACGCGTCCCCTGACCGCCGACTCAGCCACCCCCGCGAGCTGCCGGCGCGTCGCGGCCGCCTCCGGATGCAGCGCTGGCGTCGCCGTCAGCGTGACCTCCAGCCTCGGCACCGCGAGCACCCGCCGCAACGACGTCCACAGGCTGTCGTCACCCAGGAACGCCGCCGTGGTCGCGCCCCGCCCGTACCGGATCGAGACCGGCACGACCGTCGCGCCCGCGTCCAGCGCCGCCTGGAACAGCGCCGGGCGGAACCGTCCCGCCGACACGCCGCACCACGTCGTCCCCTCCGGGAACGCCGCGACCAGGCCACCTGCCCGCAGCGTCGCGGCGACCTCGGCCACCGTGGCCGGCAGGCTCCGCGGCCGGGTGCGGTCGATGAAGATCGTGCCCCCGGCGGCGGCGAGCGCGCCGATCAGCGGCCACCGCCGCACCTCGTGCTTGGCCACCAACCGCGCCGGCGCGGCCGCCATCAGCGCCACGATGTCCAACCACGAGATGTGGTTCGCGACCAGCAGCGCCCGCCCGGCCGGCGGCCGGCCGCGCGCGACCAGCCGCACACCAAGAGCCCCGAGGACCGCGCGTGCCCAGGTCCGCGCGGCAGCACGCCGCCCGTCCCCATTCAGCAGTGGGAGTACGGGGACCAGCGCCACGCCGAGCAGTAGCGCGCCGAGCAGGGCCACGAGCCGGGCCGCCTGCCGCACCCGCGAGGCGCGCGCACAACGGTCGGTGGCCGGCAGGCACGCCGGCCCGCACGTCGACCGCGGCTGCCAGAGCGTGCTCATCGGGACGCTCCCAGGAAGTGCCGCCGGTATCTCGGATCCACCCGGTCCATGGAGAGCAGCACGTAGAGGTCGGCGACGCCGAAGGCTGGATCGTAGGCGGGCTCGCCGCAGATCCAGGCGCCCAGCCGCAGGTACCCGCGCAGCAACGGTGGGACCGCGGGGCGGCCGGTGTGCGCGTCGACGGCTTCGGCCGCCCCGGGCTCGGCGAGCCATGGGTGGCGCGGGCGCACCCGCAGGGCCGGCGGCGACAGGTGCTTGGCGCGCGCGAGCTGCCACACACCCGCCGCCGCGTCCAGCGGGACCGAGGCGCAACCGCCCAGCCACCGCAGGTTCTTGAGGTGCAGGTACCGGGCGATGCCGGCCCACATCAGGTTGATGACGGCACCCGAGCGGTGATCGGGGTGCACGCAGGACCGTCCGGTCTCGACGAGGTGGTCGCGCAGCGGGCTGAGCGCGGACATGTCGAACTCGGTGTCCGCGTACCGCCGGCCGGCCGCCATCGCGTTCTTCGGCGGCAGCATCCGGTACGTGCCGACCACCGCGCCGGTCGGCTCCTCGCGCACGATCAGGTGGTCACAGTGCTCGTCGAACTCGTCGACGTCGCGCCCATCCACCGCGGAGGGCAGATCGGCGCCCAGTTCGCCGGCGAAGACCGCGTGACGCAGCCGCTGTGCGGCGGCCACCTGTGCGGCATCGTCGGCGATCAGCAGCGAGTATCCGCTGGTGCCGGTGGCGCCCTTTGGCGCGTCGGCGGTGAGCAGTACAGCCATGCTCTCTGTGTAGACACCGTCGGTGATCGGCGAGTTGCTCCGGCATGTCGGCCGTCTTGCGCTTGTGAGACCGTAGGGCGTGGCGGGTTACTCGGGTACTCCACTGGTGCGCAAGCTGGGCATGAGCCCCGACTCGCGCGTGCTGCTCGACGGCGCTCCGGACGGCTTCGTCCTCGACGGGATAGCGCCCGACCTGCGCCCCGGCGCGCCGCCGTACGACGTGGTGCTGTGCTTCTGCCCCGACCACGCGCGGCTGGCCGAGCGCTGGCCGGTACTGCACCCGCTGACCACGCCCGCCGGCAGCCTGTGGATCGCCTGGCCGAAGCGGTCGTCCGGCATCCCCACCGACCTGAACGAGAACTCCATTCGGGACTACGCCCTGGTAAACGGTCGGGTAGACGTCAAGGTGTGCGCGATCGACGACACGTGGTCCGGCCTCAAGCACGTGATCCGGAAGGCGGACCGGTGATCATTCCGGCTCGGTTCAACGGGCCGCCCGGCTCGGGCAACGGCGGGTACTCAGCGGGCCTGTTCGCCGCTGGCCTTCCCGCCTTCGTCGAAGGTCAACCCGTCGAGGTGACCCTGCGGCGCCCACCGCCCCTCGACACGCCGCTGACCACGGCGGACGGCGAGGTGCGGGGGCCGGACGACACCGTCGTGGCCACCCTGGCACCGGCCGAGCCGATCACCGTCGCCGTGCCACCGGTCAGTCCCGCCGAGGCGGTCACCGCGTCGAAGGCGTACCCCGGCTTCACCGACCACCCGTTTCCCACCTGCTACGTCTGCGGCCCCGAGCACGCCGGCGGGCTGCGCATCTACCCTGGCCAGTTGCCCGGTCACCGCACCGCCGCACCGTGGACGGTGCCGGCCGAGGTGACCGTGCCGACCGTGTGGGCCGCTCTCGACTGCCCCGGCGGCTGGGCGATCATCACCCCGGGAAGGGCCTACGTGCTCGGGCGGATGGCCGCACAGGTACAGGCGCTGCCAGTATCCGGTCAAGAGTGCGTGGTGGTCGGAGCGCTCGCGGCGACCGAGGGTCGTAAGGCCCTTGTGCACACGGCGCTGTACGGGCCGGACGGCGCTGAGCTGGCACGGGCCAGGGCGACATGGATCGCGGTGACGGTTTGACGTACTTGCGCGCGCCCGCCACCCTGTGTGACGGCGCGCACGATGACGCGGGCGCGTTCACGGGAGGAGAACAATGGCTGACGGGCAGATCGTCGTCTCCGGACTGACGAAGCTCTATAAAAACGTCAGGGCCGTCGACAACCTGTCGTTCACAGTGGAGCCCGGCAGGGTCACCGGCTTCCTCGGCCCCAACGGCGCGGGCAAGACGACCACGCTCCGGATGTTGCTCAACCTGGTCAAGCCCACGGCTGGCGACGCGACGATCGGTGGCCAGCGGTACGCCGACCTGGCCGATCCGCTCCGCCGCGTCGGCGCGGTGCTTGAGGCGTCCAGCGCTCACAAGGGCCGCACCGGCATCAACCACCTGCGGGTGGTCTGCGCGGCGGCCGGATTCCCGCGGCAGCGCGCCGAGGAGGCGCTGGCGCTGGTCGGGCTGACGCCCGCGGCGAAACGCAAGTTCAAGGGGTACTCGCTCGGTATGCGCCAGCGCCTCGGCATCGCTGCCGCGATGCTCGGCGACCCGCAGGTGCTCATCCTCGACGAGCCGGCCAACGGGCTCGACCCCGAGGGCATCCGCTGGATGCGTGACCTGCTCAAGTCGCTCGCCGCGCAGGGCCGCACGGTGCTGGTCTCCAGCCACCTGCTGTCCGAGATGCAGCAGCTCGCCGACGACCTGGTGATCATCGCGGCCGGCAAGCTGGTCCGGCAGGGCACGGTTTCCCAGGTCATGGACTCGATGGCGCACACCGCGCAGGTCCGCGTGCGCACTCCGCAGGCGACCGAGTTGACCGAGGCTCTTCGCGCCGTGGAGCAGGCCACGATCACGCCCAACGGCGACGGCGTCCTGCTGGTCACCGGCGTCGACGCGCCCACGGTCGGGCGCGCCGCGCTGAAGGCCAGCGTCGAGCTGCACGAGCTGACCACCGAGCGCCCCGACCTGGAGCGCGTGTTCCTGGAGCTGACCGCGGGGAAGGCGGCTATCCGATGAACCTCATCCGCGCGGAACTCCTCAAGATCCGCTCCACGAGCACGTGGTGGATCTTCCTGCTGATCACGCTCCCGCTGTGGGGCCTGACGCTGATGTTCAACGGCTTCCAGTCCGCGTACCTCCTGAGCCCGGAAGCGGCCGAGGGCATGTCGGGCGAAGACGCCGAGCAGATCATCGCGGCGGGCGATCCCGCAAACGTGGCCGCCAACCTTTACACGAACGGGCAGTTCTTCGGCGTCGCCATCGTCATGCTGCTCGGCGCGATCGTGGTCACGAACGAGTACTTCCACCAGACGGTCACCACGACGTTCCTGACCACCCCGCACCGCACCCGCGTGGTACTGGCCAAGCTGTTCGCGGCCAGCGTGTTCGGCCTCGTGTTGTGGGTCATCACCACGGCCGCCAACCTGCCGGCGGGCGCGCTCATCATGGGCGCCAACGACGAGGCCAGCTACATGGGCGACGGGACGGTCTGGCGGGCGATCGCGCTGAACGGCCTGGCGTACCTCCTATGGGCGATCTTCGGCGTCGGCTTCGGGGTGCTGATCCGCAGCCAGATCGGCGCCACGATCACCGCCCTGGTGCTCTACTTCGCCGGATACATCGGCGCCGCGATCTTCTTCGGGGTACTGTCCGACCGGTTCGGCGACTGGTTCAACAACCTGCAGCTGCTGGTGCCGTCGCTGGCGTCGCAACTGATGGTCTCCGGCACCGAGCTGCCCGGCAACCCGCCGCAGTGGGCAGGCGCCCTGGTCCTGATCGGCTACGCCATCGTGGCCGGCACGGTCGGCACCCTCCTGATGCGCACCCGCGACATCTCCTGACCCGCTTCCCGCCCCACCCCTGCGCGCAGGGGTGGGGCGGTGTGAAACGCGCCACGGGAGGACCGCGACAGCGAACGCCGTTTCGGTACGGCGTAGCCTGGAAGCCGACTTCCGACTCCCACCTCGTGTGGCATGTACCGCGCGCGAAAGAGGCGATTACCGGCCGTGTCGACCCAACAGACCTCGCAGGAGAACCCGCTAGCAGGCTTCGGTCCGAACGAGTGGATCGTCGAGGAGATGTACCAGAAGTATCTCGCCGATCCAGCTAGCGTCGACCCGGCGTGGCACGATTTCTTCGCCGACTACAAGCCTGCCGTCGAGCAAACGGCGAGCCCAGCGGCGGCCTCCCCCCAGGCTAGCTCCGCATCCCCCACCAAAGCCACGCCCGCACAGGCCACGACGGCCGCCCCCGCTAAGCCCGCCTCGAAGCCGGCCGCCAAGGCCGAGACCAAGGCGGCCCCGAAGGCGAAGGCGGAGCCGGCCAAGGCACCCACTGGCGCGAAGACCGTGCCGCTGCGTGGTGTCGCGGCCCGCATCGTGCAGAACATGGACGCCTCGCTGGCGGTTCCCACCGCGACCAGCGTCCGCGCCGTGCCGGCGAAGCTGCTGGTCGACAACCGCATCGTGATCAACAATCATCTCGCCCGCGGGCGAGGCGGCAAGGTCAGCTTCACGCACCTGATCGGGTACGCGCTGATCAAGGCGCTGCGCGTGCATCCCGAGATGAACAACTCGTACGGCGAGGTCGACGGGAAGCCGGTGATGGTCGAGCCGGAGCATGTCAACCTCGGCATCGCGATCGACCTCGCCAAGCCCGACGGTTCGCGCACGCTCGTGGTGCCGAGCATCAAGGGCACCGGCGAGATGGACTTCCGGCAGTTCTGGCAGGCGTACGAAGACGTGGTCCGGCGCGCCCGCCGCAACGAGCTGACCATGGAGGACTACTCCGGCACCACGATCTCGCTGACCAACCCGGGTGGCATCGGCACGGTGCACTCGATGCCGCGCCTGATGACCGGGCAGGGCACGATCATCGGCGTTGGCGCGATGGAGTACCCGGCGCCGTACGCGGGCATGTCCGAGGAGACCCTCGCCGACCTGGCCGTCAGCAAGATCATCACGCTGACCAGCACGTACGACCACAGGATCATCCAGGGCGCGCAGTCCGGCGAGTTCCTCAAGATCGTGCACGAGTTGCTGCTCGGTGAGCACGGCTTCTACGACGAGATCTTCACGTCGCTGCGGATCCCGTACGAGCCCGTGCGCTGGGTACGCGATGTCGCGGTCAGCTCCGAGGGCCAGATCAACAAGACCGCCCGCGTACACGAGCTCATCCACGCGTACCGCGTGCGCGGACACCTCATGGCGGACACCGACCCGCTGGAATTCGCGATGCGTAAGCATCCGGACCTGGATGTCCTTCAGCACGGTCTCACGCTCTGGGACCTCGACCGCAGCTTCCCGGTCGCCGGCTTCGCCGGCAAGCAGCGGATGAAGCTGCGCGACATCCTCGGTGTGCTGCGCAACTCGTACTGCCGCCGGGTCGGCGTCGAGTACATGCACATCCAGGACCCGGAAGAGCGCCGCTGGATCCAGGAGCGGATCGAGCTGCAGTACCAGAAGCCCGACCGTGACGAGCAGAAGCACATCCTGAACAGGCTCAACGCGGCCGAGGCGTTCGAAACGTTCCTGCAGACCAAGTACGTGGGGCAGAAGAGGTTCTCGCTGGAGGGCGGCGAATCGCTGATCCCGCTGCTCGACGAGATCCTGCAGGCGGCGGCCGAGGCAGACCTGGACGAGGTCGTCATCGGCATGGCTCACCGTGGCCGGCTCAACGTGCTGGCCAACATCGTCGGCAAGCCGTACGAGAAGATCTTCTCCGAGTTCGAGGGCCACATCGACCCGAAGTCGGCGCACGGCTCGGGTGACGTGAAGTACCACCTGGGTCAGGTCGGCAAGTTCACGACCCCCGACGGCGAGCACGCGATCACCGTGTCGGTGACCGCGAACCCGTCGCACCTGGAGGCGGTCGACCCGGTGATGGAGGGCATCGTCCGGGCCAAGCAGGACCGCATCGACCTCAAGCTCGAGGGCTACACGGTGCTGCCGCTGGCGGTGCACGGCGACGCCGCGTTCGCCGGCCAGGGTGTGGTCGCCGAGACCCTCAACCTGAGCCAGCTCCGCGGGTACCGCACCGGTGGCTCGGTGCACGTGGTGGTCAACAACCAGGTCGGCTTCACCACCGCCCCGGAGTACAGCCGCTCGTCGCTCTACTCGACCGACGTGGCCCGGATGATCCAGGCGCCGATCTTCCACGTGAACGGCGACGACCCCGAGGCGGTCGTGCGGGTCGCGCGGCTGGCGTTCGAGTACCGCCAGTCGTTCAACAAGGACGTCGTGATCGACCTGGTCTGCTACCGGCGGCGTGGCCACAACGAGGGCGACGACCCGGCCATGACCAACCCGCTGATGTACGCGATCATCGACAAGAAGCGCTCGGTCCGGAAGCTGTACACCGAGGAGCTGATCGGCCGCGGCGACATCACCGTCGACGACGCCGAGGAGCTGCTCCGCGACTACCAGTCGCAGCTGGAGCAGGTCTTCAAGGCCACCCGCGACGCGGCGCTCACGGGCACCCGGCCAGCGCGCTCGCGGCAGCCCGAGCCGGAGCCGGTGGTGGCCACCGCGGTCGATCCGGCGGTCCTCAAGGCGATCGGCGACGCGCACGTCAACCTGCCCGAGGGCTTCACGCCGCACAAGCGCGTCCAGCAGCTGCTGGAGCGCCGGGCGAAGATGTCGGCCGAGGGCAACATCGACTGGGGCTACGGCGAGCTGATCGCGTTCGGGTCGCTGCTCAACGACGGCATCACGGTCCGGCTCGCGGGGCAGGACTCGCGCCGCGGCACGTTCGTGCAGCGGCACGCGTCGGTGGTCGACGCTCGCACCGGGCAGGACCACATGCCGCTGTACGCGCTGCGCAAGGACCGGGCCCGGCTGTTCATCCACGACTCGCTGCTGTCCGAGTACGCGGCGATGGGCTTCGAGTACGGCTACTCGGTGGAGAACACCGAGGCGCTGGTGGCGTGGGAGGCGCAGTTCGGCGACTTCGCCAACGGCGCGCAGTCCGTGGTCGACGAGTTCATCTCGTCCGGTGAGGTGAAGTGGGGCCAGCAGTCGTCGCTGGTGCTGCTGCTGCCGCACGGGCACGAGGGTCAGGGCCCCGACCACACGTCCGGCCGCCCCGAGCGCTACCTGCAGCTCTGCGCCGAAGACAACATGCGGGTCGCGATACCGACCACGCCGGCGAACCACTTCCATCTGCTGCGCCGCCAGGCCCTGTCGCCGAAGCGCAAGCCGCTGGTGGTGTTCACGCCTAAGTCGCTGCTGCGGCACAAGCTGGCCGTGTCCGCGGTCGAAGACTTCACCCAGGGCACGTTCCAGACGGTGATGGGCGACCCCGGCGGGCTCAAGCCAGAGGCCGTGAAGCGCGTGCTGCTGTGCACGGGCAAGGTCTACTACGACCTCTTCCAGGCGCGCGCCGAGCGGGGCGTCACCGATACCGCGATCCTGCGCATGGAGCAGCTCTACCCGCTGCCGGTGGAGGAGTTGCGCGCGGCGCTCGCCCAGTACCCGAACGCGGAAGACTTCGCCTGGGTACAGGAGGAGCCGGCCAACCAGGGTGCGTGGTCGTTCGTGGCGCTCAACCTGCTGGAGCACCTCGAAGGCGTACGCCTTCGGCGGATCTCCCGGCCGGCCGCGGCCGCGCCAGCCGTTGGTTCGGCGAAGCTGCACGACGCCGAGCAGGCCGCGCTGGTCGAGGCCGCCCTTCCGAAGCCGTAGGCGGGGTGCTGTGTACTTCACCGATCGTGGCATCGAGGAGCTGGCCGAGAGGCGCGGCGGCGAGACCGTGACCATCGAGTGGGTCGCGGAACGGCTGCGTGACTTCATCGACCTGAACCCGGAGTTCGAGACGCCGGTCGAGCGGCTCGCCACCTGGCTGGCTCGACTGGACGACGAAGACGACTGAGGTGGCTCTGCCCACGTAGAGTCGAACAACATGAATACGGGGCGCTGGCTCGCGGGGGCGGCCGGCTTGGTGGTTCTGGGCGCGCTCGCCATCGTTCTACTCGATCACGATGGCGACGCGTCGCCCGAGCCGCCGAAGGCGCCGCGGCTGGCGGCCACACACCTGACGAGCATGTTCAGCCGATACGGCGACAGCGGCGGGCAGTGGACCGGTGGTGACAACACGGCTTCGGTACCGCTGCCGGACGGCCGGGTCGCCTGGCTCTTCTCCGACACGTTTCTCGGCAAGGTCAACGCGGATCACACGCGTCCCCGCGATTCCGCCTTCATCAACAACACGATCGTCGTGCAGGAAGGCGCCCAGGCGGTGCGGACCCTGCACGGCGGCGCTGCCGACAAGCCCGCCGCGCTGGTCGCTCCGCCCGCCGCTGGCCAGTACTACTGGGCGCAGGACGGCACCGTCGAAGGCGACCACCTGCGGGTGTTCTACAACCGGTACCGCCGGACCGGCAGTGGCCTTTGGGACTTCACGCTGACCGGTTCGGCGCTGGTCTCGTTCGACCTGCCACGGCTCGGTTCCCCGCACGTCATCGACCTGCCGCTCGGTGACCGGATCGCGTGGGGCTCCGCGGTGCTGGAAGACGGTGGTTACACGTACGTGTACGGCGCCGAGCGCACCAGCGACGCACTGCGGTTCGCACATGTGGCCCGAGCACCGGCCGGAAAGCTGGGCGGAGCGTGGGAGTTCTGGACCGGCAACGGCTGGTCCACGGCGGTGGAGCGGTCGGCGCGGCTGCTCAGCGGGGTGGGCACGGGCTATTCGGTGCAGCGGGTCGCCGACCGGTACGTGATGGTGACGACCGAGGGCAACCTGCTGTTCAACCCGGCGATCGTGGCGTACACGGCGCCGGCGCCCACCGGGCCGTGGAAGGGGCCGCAGCAGCTGCACACGCCCGCCGAGGCCACACCGGGCACGTCTCGGGTGTCGTACGACGCGCGCCTGCACCCCGAGCTCGCGCGCTCGGGCAAGCTGCTGGTGTCGTACAACGTCAACAGCCTCGACGCCGACACCGGCTACACCGACGCGCGCGTCTACCGTCCCCGGTTCGTCGAGATCGACTGGCCACCCGCCGACCCCGCCGCGCGTGCACAGCCGCCGACGGGCCTGACCGCCGCCGTCAACGACGTCCACCCGGCCCTGCGCTGGAGTGCGGTCCCCGGCGCCGAGCGGTACTGGGTGTACGAGCGCGACGTCACCGCCGGCCAGACGCATCCGGCCCGCCGGCCGCACCCGGTCACCGGCACCGCCACCGACGCCGGCCTGCTCAAAGACGGGCACGCGTACGAGTTCTCGATCAGCGCGGACGGGCCGGCCGCCGAGTCGCCGCCCTCGGCCACGGTGACCGCCGTCCGCACCCGGCCGACGGTGCCGGAGGGCCTCACCGCCAAGCCGCTCCCCGACGGCCGGATCGCGCTGACCTGGGCCAACCCGGGTGCCAACCTCTGGTACTGGCTGTATCAGCGTGACACGACCACCGGCGAGCAGTGGCGCCGCCACGACTTCCCGATCGACCAGCCTCGCGGGTTCACGACCGTACCGCTGATGCACGACCACGCGTACGAGTTCCGGATCGCGGCGATCGGGCCGAGCGGCGAGTCGACCCCTTCGGCGGTGGCGCGGGTGACCGCACGGTACGCGCCGCCGCCGGCTCCGACGGGCCTGCGCGCCACGCCCGGCGACGCCCGCGCCACCCTCACCTGGAACGCGCCGTCGGGGGTGACCGCCTATCGCCTATACCACCGCGACGTCACGGCGGGGCAGCCCGGGTTCACCCGTGGCCAGTTCATCGCCGGCGAGCCGAACGGCATGGTGCCTGGGCTGATCAACGGGCACGAGTACGAGTTCCGGGTGGCCGCTGTGCGGCACGGCGCCGAGGGCCCGCCGAGCCAGTCCGTGCGGGCCACCCCGATGCTGCCGCTGCCCATCGCGCCCACCGAGTTGGAGGCCACCGTGACCGCCCCGGGCACCCTCACGCTGACCTGGAAGCCGCTCGGTCCGGGCGTGCACTACTGGGTGCACTACCGCGACCTCACGGCGCAGGAGACGGAGTTCACCAAGGCGGCGTTTCCGACCGTCAACCCGCCGGCCCTGCAGCCGGGCCTGCTCCTGGGCCACGAGTACGAGGTCACGGTGAGCGCGGCCAATCACACAGGTGAAGGCCCGCCCGCGACACCGGTGAAGGTCGTGGTGACCCGATAGGTTGATCGTGTGGCGCGAAGCGTGTACGTCGCGGGCCTCGGCCCCGGCGGCGGGAAGTCGACGATCGCCCTCGGTCTGGCCGAGCTTCTGTCCCGGCAGGTCGCGGGCATAGGCGCGTTCCGGCCGTTGGCCCCGGCCGGCGGTATGGACCCGATCCTGGTGTTGCTGCGTGAGCGGTACCAGATCGACGCGCCAACCGACGACATGTACGGCGTCACCCACGCCGAAGCCACCGCGCTCATCGCCGATGGCAAACGGGAAGAGCTGATCTCCCTGATCGTCGGCCGCTACCGCGACCTGGAGCGGCGGCACCCGGCGATGGTCGTGGTGGGCAGCGACATCGGCGACAACGGCGACACCGACGTGGCGTTCAACGCCCGCCTGGCCACCGAGTTCGGCAGCGTGGTGGTCGCGGTGGTCGACGGCTTCGGGCAGGACAGCGCGGCGATCGCGGCCGAGCTGGCCAGCGCGTACCACGGTCTCACCGACCACGGCGCGACCGTGCTGGCGGCGATCGCCAACCGGGTACCGCCGGACACCTCGCTGCCCGAGCTGCCCGTGCCCGCGTACGCGATCCCGGAGGTCCCGGCGGTCTCCGCGCCGACGGTGGCCGAGGTGGCGGAGGCGCTGGGCGCGATCCGCCTGGCCGGCGACGACGCGGCACTCGACCGCGACGTGCTCGATTTCGTCGTGGGCGCGGCCCACGTACCGATCCTGACCGACCACCTGACCGACGGCTGCCTGGTGATCACGCCCGGCGACCGCACCGATCTGCTGGTGGCGGCCGCGGCGGCGCGGGTGGCCGGCACCGCGGCGGTCGCCGGCGTCGTGCTCACCCTCGGCGAGCAGCCCGATCCGCGGGCGATGCGGCTCGTCGAAGGGCTGCACGCGGGCCTCGCGGTGCTGTCCGTGCCGGAAGACAGCTACGCCACGGTCGAGGCGTCGAGCCGGATCGAGAGCCACCCCACGATGGCCAGCCCGCGCAAGGTGGAGGCGGCGATCGGCGCGTTTGAGTCCAGTGTGGACACCGAAGGGCTGGCCGCGCGGCTTGACGTGGCGCGGTCGGCGCGGGTGACGCCGCTGATGTTCGAGTTCGACCTGATCGACCGGGCGCGCGCCGACCGGCGGCACCTGGTGCTGCCCGAGGGTGGCGAGGAGCGCATCCTGCGGGCCGCGGAGATCCTGCTGCGTCGCGGGGTCGCCGACCTCACCCTGCTCGGTAACGCCGACGAGATCGGCCGCAGGGCGCGCGATCTGGGTATCGACATCGGCAACGCGAGTACTGTCGACCCGGCGACCAGCCCGTGGCTGGACGAGTTCACCGAGCGGTACGCGCAGTTGCGCCGCCACAAGGGTGTCACGCTCGACCTGGCGCGCGACGTGGTCCGCGACGTCAACTACTTCGGCACGATGATGGTGCACACCGGGCGCGCCGACGGCATGGTCTCCGGCGCCACCCACACGACGGCGGCGACGATCCGGCCCGCGTTCGAGATCGTCAAGACCGTCCCGGGCGTATCCGTGGCCTCCAGCGTGTTCTTCATGCTCCTCGCCGACCGGGTGCTCGTGTACGGCGACTGCGCGGTCAACCCCGACCCCGACGCGCACCAGCTCGCCGACATCGCGCTCTCGTCGGCCGAGACCGCCGCCCGGTTCGGCATCGAGCCGCGGGTGGCGATGCTGTCGTACTCGACCGGCACCTCCGGCGCCGGCGCCGACGTGGAGAAGGTCGCCGCGGCGACGGCGCTGGTGCGGGAGCGCGCGCCCGGCCTGCTCGTGGAGGGCCCGATCCAGTACGACGCCGCGGTCGACCCGACGGTGGCGCAGACGAAGCTGCCCGGCTCGGCGGTGGCGGGCCGGGCGACGGTGTTCGTCTTCCCCGACCTGAACACCGGCAACAACACGTACAAGGCGGTGCAGCGCTCGGCCGGCGCGGTCGCGGTGGGCCCGGTCATGCAGGCCCTCCGGCGCCCGGTCAACGACCTGAGCCGCGGCGCCACGGTCAAGGACATCGTCAACACCGTGGCGATCACCGCGATTCAGGCGGCCGCGGCATGAGGATTCTCGTGCTCAACAACGGCTCGTCGTCGGTGAAGTACCGGCTGTACGACGGCGACGATCTCGTGAGCAAAGGGCTCGTCGAGCGGGTCACCGACTACGCGGCGGCTTTGCGCGAGGTGACCGGCTCGGTCGACCTGACCGGTCTCGGCGCGGTCGGGCACCGGGTGGTGCACGGTGGGCTGCGCTTCTCCGAGCCGACCCTGATCACCGACGAGGTGGTCGCCGCCATCGAAGAGTTGGTGCCGCTCGCACCGCTGCACAACCCGGCCAACCTGGCCGGCATCGGGGTGGCCCGCAAGCTGCTGCCCGGTGTGCCGCAGGTGGCTGTCTTCGACACGGCGTTCCACCGCACGCTGCCCGAGGCGGCCGCGACGTACGCGATCGACCGGGAGGTGGCTGACCGGTACGGCATCCACCGGTACGGCTTTCACGGCACCTCGCACGCGTACGTCTCGCGCCGCACCGCCACGCTGCTGGACCGCCCGCTGGCCGGGGTGAACACGATCACGCTGCACCTGGGCAACGGCGCGAGCGCCTGCGCGGTCGAGGGCGGCCGGTCGGTGGCGACCTCGATGGGCTTGACGCCGCTGGAAGGGCTCGTGATGGGTTCGCGCAGCGGCGACCTCGACCCGGCGGTGGTCTTCCACCTGCACCGCACCGCCGGCATGCCGGTCGACGAGATCGACGACCTGCTCAACCACCGTGGCGGCCTCATGGGGCTGGCCGGTGCGGGCGACATGCGCGAGGTGCTGAGCCGCCGAGCCGCCGGCGACAGGGCGGCGGCGCTGGCCATCGACGTGTACTGCCGGCGCATCCGCTCCTACGTCGGGGCGTACTACGCGGTGCTCGGCCGGCTGGACGCGATCGCGTTCACCGCGGGTGTGGGTGAAAACGCGGCGGCGGTGCGCGCCGAGTCACTCGCCGGCCTCGACCGGCTCGGCATCGAGATCGACGCGGCGCGCAACGACAGCGTGCGAGAGGGGATCATCTCCCCCGAAGGTGCTCCGGTGACCGTCTGTGTCGTGCCGACCGACGAAGAATTGGAGATCGCTACACAGACACGGTCTGTGATCAACGGATCAGCCGAAGGCTAGGAACAGGGTCAGTGCGAGCAGCACGACCGCCAGCACCGCGACGCCGATGATCAGCGGCAGCTTCGACGGGGCCTGCTCCTCCTGCGGTGCGTTCGTCGCGAACGAACGGAACGCCTCGGTGTTGCCACTCGGATCCACGTACTCGTCAGACATGGCCACGACCATAGCGTGGTAGGGCTGCCCCTACCACGACGGCGCGGTGTTCCCCACCGGAAAGTGGGGTGCGCGCTGGATCGATGCGGATCAGCCCCGCTCATAGCGTCATCGGCATGACCACATCCATCATGCAGCGACCGGCACTCGGGCCGGACGAGCACCCGGCGACGCATCGGCGGACCCGCAACCTGGCCGCCACGGTCGCGCGTTTCAGCGCGCGGCACCGGGCTACCGCGATCTTCGGGTGGCTACTGTTCGTGGTGGCGGCCACGGTGCTCTCCGCCGCGATCGGGACCATCGCGGCGAAGGACAGCGACTACGGCAACGGTGAGTCGCGGCGCGCTGACAAACTCATCGAGGCGGCCGGCTTCCCCGATCGCGCTGGCGAGATGGTGATCGTGCGGAGTGACACGCTGACCGCTGACGCGCCGGAGTTCCAGGGCGCGGTGCGCGAGGCGGTCACCGCCGTCGAGGGCACCGGCCAGGTGGAGAACGTGCGTGCCGACGCGGTCTCCGAAGACGGGCACGCCGCGCTGGTCACGTTCGACATGAGCGGCGACGCCGACACCGCCGCCGACCGGGTGCAGCCGGTGCTCGACGCGGTTGCCGGCGTACAGGATCGGCACCCCGATCTGTATGTCGGGCAGACCGGTGCCGCGAGCATCGACAAGGCGATCATGCAGGGCCTCGAAGAGGACCTGACGCTGCTGTCGATGCTGTCGATTCCGGTGACGCTGGGCATCCTGATCGTCGCGTTCGGGGCGCTGCTGGCCGCCGTGCTGCCACTCGGGCTGGCCCTGACCGCGTTCATGGCCTCGCTCGGCCTGCTGGCCGCCGCGAGCCGCCTCTTCCCCACCGCCGACTCGACCACCCACCTCATGCTGCTGATGGGCCTTGCCGTCGGTGTCGACTACTGCCTCTTCTACATCCGCCGCGAACGCGAGGAGCGAGCCAAGGGCGCCGACCCGGAGACGGCTCTCGCCATCGCGGCGGCCACCTCCGGCCGCTCGATCCTGATCTCGGCGTTCACCGTCATCATCGCGGTCGCCGGCATGTTCCTCACCGACGACACCGCGTTCATCAGCCTCGCCACCGGCACGATCCTGGTCGTCGCGACCGCCGCGCTCGGCTCGCTGACCGTGCTGCCCGCGCTGCTGTCCAAGCTCGGTGACCGGGTCGACCTCGGTCGCATCCCCGGCCTGTACCGGCGCGAATCCAACGGCCGTTTCTGGCGCCTCGTGCTCAAGGTCGTGCTGCGCCGGCCCGGCGTCTCGGCGGCCTTCGCCGCGGCCGCGCTCGTCGCCCTCGCGACGCCCGCGCTCGGCATGCGCACCGCCTCCGACGGCGCCGACGGCTTCAAGCACGACAAGCCGGCCCTGATCGCGTACGACGAGGTGTCGGCGGCGTTCCCCGGTGGCGCCGACCCGGGCGTCGTCGTGGTCAAGGCGACCGACGTCACCAGCCCACGGATGACCGCGGCGATCGACGCGTTCAAGACCACGGCGCTCGCGACGGGCAAGCTGCACGAGCCGGTCACGGTGGAGGTCAGCCCGGACAAGACGGTCGCGCGGATCAGCCTGGGCCTGTCCGGTTCCGGCACCGACGCCGCGTCGGAGGACGCTGTACACGTACTGCGTGACAAGGTCATCCCCGCTACCGTGCTCAGCGTCGACGGTGCCGAGGTGGCCGTCACCGGAGAGGCCGCCCAGTCGGTCGACTTCAACAAGGCGCTGACCGGCAGCGTGCCCCTTGTCTTCGCGTTCGTGCTCGGGCTCGCGTTCCTGCTGCTGCTCGTGTCGTTCCGGTCGGTCGTCGTGGCGGCCACCGCGATCGTGCTGAACCTGCTGTCGGTCGCCGCGGCGTACGGCGCGCTGGTACTGGTCTTCCAGGAGGGCATGGGCGAGAACCTGCTGGACTTCCACGCCCGCGGCGCCATCACGAGCTGGATCCCGCTGTTCCTCTTCGTGATCCTCTTTGGACTGTCGATGGACTACCACGTGTTCGTGCTCAGCCGCATCCGCGAGGGCTACGACCGGGGTTGGCCGACGAAGCTCGCGGTGTCACGGGGCATCCGGGGCACGGCAGGCGTCATCACGAGCGCGGCGGTCGTGATGGTGGCGGTGTTCGGCCTGTTCACCACCGGATCGATGACGTCGATGAAGGAGATGGGCTTCGGCTTGGCGGTGGCGGTCCTGATCGACGCGACAATCGTCCGAGCCGTACTCCTCCCGTCGGTGATGGCGATGCTCGGCGACCGCAACTGGTACCTGCCCAAGTGGCTGGGCTGGCTGCCGAACCTGTCACACCGCTAGGGCGTGTGGTTCCCGGGGCTGACCGCCAACCGGCGGTCAGCCCCGGGTCTTACGCATGCGGTTCCAGGCGAGCAACCGGTCGCCGTACAGGATCGCGACCAGCAGGGCGACACCGGCCACCGCGAACAGCGAGCCGGCGACGATCCTCGTCCAGGAGTTGAAGAACGACAGGGAGCCGCTGGTGTTTCCGTTGGCCGCCACGAACTCGCTCGGCTCTGCCGGGTCGACCCACACGGTGGTCTCAGGCGCTGGCTCTCGATGGCAGCCAGTGCCACCACCACACTTGATGCGAGCCTGGTACTGCTTTCCCTCGTAGTTGTAAGTCACGGTGATCGCGTCCGGGCTGCTCCCGCGCCCCGAGCCGTCATAGAAGTTGGTGACCGAGGCGGTCACCGCTACTCCCCCGGCGCGCAACCTCTCGGCCTTGTCCGACAGCCGCCACATGTACGTGGCCGAGAAGACGGCGAGGCCCAGACCGCCCAGCAGGAACACCACGCCCATGGCGATGACCTGCAACCGGATGCGCCGGCCCTGCGGCGGTGTCGCCGGCCCGCCACGCTTTCTGGCCATCGCCCCTCCTCGTTTCCGCGCCACGGTGATCACCAGCCGAACGGATCGGTGAACGGGATGCCCAGCGTGGCCGGCGCCGCGCCCGGTCCGGAGACGCTCCACCAGCCCACCTGCGCCGCCAGAGCCCCGCCGCCCTGTCGAAGTGCCGCCGCGTCGATCTGGCCCCGCGGGGCGAACTGCTGGCCCCAGGTCATGCTCACCTTGCCACTCTGGTTGTACCAGGTGCGCGCCGACTGGCTGTGCACGACGCCTCCGGACGGAGTCATCTTGAACCCGCGTACGCCCGGTACCAGGAAGTAGGAGCCGACGTCGAACGCCATGCCGGTCGCCATCCGCCCGACGTTCTCCTTGGTCCACCCGCTGCGCGACGCCGATACGTCGAGCACCCGTCCGCCGAGCGCCACGCCGAGACCAGCCGCGCCCGCGGCCGCACACACGCCCGCGGTGGCCACGATGCAGACGCCCATGCCTATCGCCGCCGCGCCGCCGGTTACCCAGTCGCGGTTGCCGCGCCACCACGCCTTCGCGCCTTCCTTGCCGCTGAACAGGCATCCGAAGTCGAAGAACTCGCACTTGGGCCCGTCGAGCTCCCCTGGCTGCTTCGGCTCCGGTGGTGGCGGCGTGGGGCAGGCCGGTGCCGGCGGGAGGATGATGCGCGGCTTGGGCGGGCTGGGCGGGCCGGCGACCGGGCCGATGAAGTTCGTCTGTACTCGCCAGACGGTCACGACCACGCGCGCGATGAACCAGACGGCCGGGTGGTTCCGGTACGCCATGTTGATCCAGTACAGCCCCTGGTAGCCGGCGATGCCGCCCAGGCACTGCGAGCCGCCGTACCGGCAGTAGAGGAAGTATTCGGCGCGGTAGTAGTACCGGTAGCCGCCCTTGCTCCAGGAGCCGGATTCGCTGCCCGCGTAGTACCAACTACCGCCACCGGGTTCGAGGCCGCTCGCGTCGGAGTCGGTCACGGGGCTGTTCGCCGCGTACGCGTAGCCGTTCATCTGCTCCGGCGCGTCCATATTGAACACCGGGTCGACGCTGATGAAGCGTCCTATCCCCGGGTCGTACTCGCGGGCGCCCAGGTGGGTGAGCCCGGTGTTGTCGACCGTGCCGCCGACGAAGCCCTTCGAGTTGGGCCAGCTGACCGCACTGCCACGTGATGTGCCATACGGCTTCTGCCGCCGCACCGTGGAGTGCTGGCCGGCCTCCTTGACCGATACCTGCGCGGTGCCCTGGTGGTCGCCGGCCAACCAGGTGATCCCGGACGCCGCCGTGCGGGACGCGAACGTCTCGCCGTTGAAGGCGTAGTACCGGGTGCCGACCCGGGTCGCGTTCGACGTGGTGAAGCGGATCTCCTGGCCCGGCAGGTAGAGCGTCGCGCCGGTCGGATCGCGGCGCACCAGCCGGTTCCCCTCGGCGTCGTACAGGTAACTCGTGGTGCCGGTGTTGTCGACGCTCGTCGCCAGGTGTCCCTCGGCGTCCCAGGTAAGCGTCTGGGTGCCAGCCGAGGCGGTCGGCCGGGTGAGCGTGTTGCCCGTGTCGTCGTACGTGTAGGCGGCCGTCGTGGTCGTGGTGCCGACCTGGGTCGACGTGCCGGTGACCGCGTGCGGCCGGTCGGCGCCCGCCGCCGGATACGTGTAGTCGGTCTTGCGCTGCTGGCTGGTAGCGCTCTTCTCCGTCTCGGAGATCCGGTTGCCCGCGGAGTCGATCTCCCAGGCAAGCCAGTACGGCGCGGGTCCGCCCAGCCCGGCGACCGTCGGTGCGGCGGTGCAGTCGCCGTTGGCCGGCGTCCACGCCTCGTTCAGCCGGCCCGAGTAGTTGTACTTGAAGCACTGGTTGTCGACGCCCCCGGTCGCGGCGACGTCGCTGACCTTGGTGATCTTGCCGACGTGATCGTAGGTGTACCGCACGTCCGAGATCGTGTACGGCGAGATCTCCTCGCGGTCGGTGCGCACACCGGTCAGCCGGCCGGTCTCCAGTTCGCGCGTGAACGACTGGAAGAACCGCTTGCCGGTCTCGGAGTACAGGCCGGTGTAGAACTCGTACTGGTCGACATGGCCGAGCGCGTTGTAGTCGGTGTCGGCGACGTAGCTGAGCTGGGTGGTGTCGTAGACCGTGGTGAGCTGCTTCGGCATCCCGGACGTCGCGTCGTAGTGGTGCGTCAGTGTCTCGGCCGCCAGACCACCGGCTTCGGGCAGGGCCGACCGGTAGACGCTACCGTCCACGTTGTACGTGCTCTCGTACGTGTAAGTGCCGTTGAGGCCGGTCTCCGAACTCGGGATCGTGATGGTTTGCTGTAGGGGCTGGTACGCGTCGTTGTACTCGTCGATCTTCACGCTGTACGCGTTGACGCCCACATACCGCGTCGCCTGGGTGAGCTGTCCCTTCTGGACCGAGTCGTACGTCCATCGAGCACGCCCGAAGCCCGAGATGACCCCCTCGTACAGCGCTGTCTTCCGACCGAGCGAGTCGTACGTGTAGAGCAGCTTGCTCCCGGCTCCGTCGGTGGTTGAGGTGACCTTGCCGGCGTTGTCGTAGGTGGTGGTGGTCAGCCCCTTGTCAGGATCGTCCACAGTGGTCTTACGCCCGCGCGCGTCGTACCCGAAGTTCCACTGGTTGCCCGCCGGGTCGGTGATCCGGTCCATCTGCCCCTTGGCGTTGAACCGGTACCGCGTGGCGTCGTAGGTGCCGGTTGCCGTCGTGCCGTGGTACTGCCGCAGCTCGACGGTGCGCCCCCGGGCGTCGCCGACCTTCGACGTGGGCGTGCCACCGGCGGGCGGCGTCGTGTCGACCCGGTCACCGGCGTAGTACGTGCGGGTGCGGTGGCGTTCCGCGTCGTACGGCTGGAAGATCGACGCGACGGGCCGGCCGGTGCCGTCGTACTCCGTACGGGTCTGGTTGGGCACGTGCGTCCGGTCGGTGGCGGTCACCAGCGTGGTGCCCGGGGCCGCGGTGTTGTGATACGGCTGGTACTTCTTCACCTCGCGGCCCACGGTGTCGTAGAACGTGTCGGTCACGAGCCGCCCACCCGAAGGCGATGCCGCCTGGGTCTGCCGCGGCCGCAGCAGCCCGTCGTAGAGCTCATACGAGGTCACGTAGTTGCCCGCCGGATTGAGCGCCTTCGTGGTCACCACCGACGGCGCGTCGGTGCGGATCAGGTACGCGTAGGTGGTGTTCGCCGACTGGGTGTCCGGGTTCCGCCCCGGCTTCCAGACGCCGGTGAGCCGCCCGAGCCCATCGTGCTTCGACGTGGTGACCTTCCCGTTGGGGTCGGTCACCTTCGTCGCGAGCCCCCACGCCGGCTCCAGGTCGGTGGTGATCGTGTGGCTCAGCGGGTTGGTGGTCACGGTGCGGGTGACCGGGGCGTTGCTCGCCGGCTCGTACGAGGTGGTCGAGCGCTTGTCCATCGCGTCCCACGACTCGTCGACCCGGCCGTACTCGTCGAAGCCGGCGCGGACGATCACCGTGAACTGAGGATCGCCGCCGTTCCAGTCGGCCATCTCCTCGTTCGAGGTGACCTCACCGCGAGTCGGTGCGGCACCTGGAGCGCCGCCGTCGTAACCGACCCGCTTCACGCTGATCACCTGATCCGCGGTCAGCGTGCTCGGGTTCGTGGCGGAGGCACACGGCACCGCGTACGTCGACGTCGTGGCCGGCAGCGACAGCATCCACGTCCCGGTGTTGCGGGCGTACGTGGTCTTCGTGCACTCCTCGTCGCCGGTGACCGCCACGTCGCCCAGGTCGTTGCTCTCGACCGGCATGCCGTACCCGTCGAACGTGGTGCGCTGGGTGGTGACCCGCACGCCGCGGCCGGCGTCGAGCGTGACCCGGTGGTGCTTGGCCGCCACATCGACGAAGCGGGCGTCGACCCGGTCGCCGTTGATGGTGCGGGACGCGGTCGGCGCGGACTGCCACGGCTCGCTGACCTCGCGGGTCACCTCGGGCCCGCCCGGACCGTTGAAGGTGACCTTCTCGCGCTCCAGTCCGGCGTACGCGTCCTCGTCCTTGACCGTCGGCACGCCGGCGCCGGTCACCGGTACGTCGCGGGTGCCGGAGGGCAGCTTGTCGCCGTGCATGCCCCGGAAGTACTTCGTCTCGACGTACGTCTGCTCGCCCGGGTCGCCGACGGTCACGCCGACCTTCTCGTACCCGCGCCACACCGACCAGGTCTTGTCCTTCTTGCCGATCAGCCCGTCGTCGTCGGCGTAGTGCCACGCCGGGTCGCCGATGTAGTTGTACGAGTAGACGACCCGAGGGCTGCCGTTGGGCGGTACGCCGCCGGTGTGGTCGATCTCGTAGATCGTCTTCACGACGTACTTGTGGAAGTAGTCGACGATGGGCGCCGTGTAACCCTCCGGCGTCCACCGCACGGGGTAGCACAGCAGCGTGTTGTTGTGCGGATCGGTCGGAATCCGGGTGCGGGCGACGCAGTCCGGCTCCGAGTACGTGATGTTGACCGTGCCGCCGGTCTCGCTGCGTACCTTCGCGAGGCGCCACCAGTTCATCGCCGCCGAGTGGTCGATGGTGTCGACCCGGTTGTTGCGCTGGATTCCGGTGAACTCGATGTCTGGGACGCTGGCCGTGCCCCCGACCAGGCCCTGGTGCGAGATCTTGTCCAGCCACAGCCCCGCGCGGGTGCCGTCACCCGGGTCCGGGAAGGTGTGCGTAAAGATCCACTTCTCGACGTTGCGGTACGCGGACCCGTCGCGCACCTGCGTGGTGACCGCCGAGATCCGCTTCGTGGTCCAGAACGTCGGTGAGCCGACGAGGCACGGCGAGCCGGTGCACTCCTGGTCCCAGGGCGTGTCGGGCCAGCGCACCGCGGTGTGGGAGTCGCAGTCGGACAGGCATCGGTTGTCCTGGTCGAACTGGACCCGCATCGGCGCGGCGAGCCCCCGGTACAGCGAGTCGGTGCCGTCGGTGCGCTTGTCGGTGCCGTACTCGACGCGGTCGAGGTAGCCACCGCGCACGTACGAGGGCACGTCGGTGGTGGAGTTGTTGCGGGCGTACTTGTTGCTCTCCTTGCCGTACCAGAACGACATCGTGTTGCCGTGCGGGTCGACCACGTAGTCGAGGTTCCACCGCCACGCCTGCACGCAGTCCGACCCGCCGAACGTGCTCGCGTGACACGGCTCGTTCGGGTCGTTGCCGAACACCGGCACGGTCCAGGTCGAGTTGGTGACCGCCTTGCCGTCGGTCCAGCCGTCGAGCTTGTGCTTGCCGAAGTAGTACAGGGTGCCGTCGGCGGTGGTGACCTTCCAGTACTCGCCGTTGTTGTCGCCGTTGCCGTACGAGGCACCGCCGACGATCTTCTCGGCCTTGGTGCCGTCGTCGCGCCGCGGGTGCCAGTACCCGTCACCGGAGTCGTAGATCAGCTCGCCACCCCGCCCGCTGAGGGACATCGTGGCGTTGTCAGTCTCCCAGCACAGGTCGCCGGTCTTCGTGGAGTTGTTGTGGTCGGCTCCGTCCATGTCCTGCGCACAGGACCGGTACCGCCGCTCGATGAAGTCGCCCGGCGTGAACTCGAAGCCCTCACCGACCTGCGACGGCTGGTTGTTGGACGCGGCGTGCCGGCCGTCGACGCTCTGCGCCGAGTAGTTGAGCTTCATGTCCGGCGCCGGCCCGCCCAGGCTCGGCGGCGTCCGAAGCGGGTACGACCACGTGAAGTCGCCGGTACTGGTGCCGGCCGACCAGGTCGCGGACGGCGAGAGGCTGGTCGCGGAGTAGTCGCCCGCGCTGCCGGCCGGTCCCGCCGCGAGGGCGAGCAGGGCGCTCCCCGTCGTGCCGAATCCCGCCCGGGCGGTGGTCTTCCCGGTGACGGGTACCTCAGCTGTCACGAGCCGGTCGCCGACCCGGTTGCGGGACGGCAGCACGGTGCCGGCACACTCCGGCCGCTCGGGGGTGGTCAGCGCGCACTCGGGCAGGCTGACCAGGCGCAGGCGGCTCGACCAGTCGGCGCCGTATGCGGTCGCGAAGCTCCAGTAGTCGACGGTCAGCGCGACCGTGCCGGCACCGGCCCGGCCGTCGGTCCGGTCGACGCGGAGCAGGACACCCCGTACGCCGGCCCGGTCGGTGGCGGCCCGGTCGAGCACCCGTACCCGCACCCGGCCGGGTACGGACGCCCCAGCGGGCTGGCCCTTCGCCGGCTGCGCCGGGCGGTCGACCAGGACCGGCAACGCGCCGGCCCGGACCGCGCCCGATCCCCGGGTCCGGTGGTCGGCCGCCGACGGTACAGCTGCCTCCGCCTGTCCCGCGGTCGGCCAGACCGGTGCCGGCTGGCGTCGCTCCGCGGCGGCTTTGGTCGTCGCTCCCGCCGTGGTCGAGCCCGACGCCTTGACCTCTTGGACGGCGACCGACTTGACCTCCTCCGCCTTCGGCGGCGTGAACCTGTCCTTCGGCTTCGCGGACGCCGGCACCGGGCCAGCCGTCGCGGCGGTCGCTAGCAGGAGGCCAACCGCGACGGCGCGGACGGCGAGACGGTACCGACTGCCAGGGTGTGCCACCGTGAACCTCCGGACGGGTCGTCGGATCGGATCAGGCCACTGGCCGCAACAGCAGGCCCTCGCCGCTGCGGATCACCGGGTGCTGGTGGAGGTACTGGTGCGCCTTGCTGCCGTCGGCGTTCTCCACGCCGACCGTGCCCTTGCCACCGCGCTCGACCGACCGGGCGGCCACGTCGTCCCAGGCGAACGAGATCTCACCGTTCTCGGCGAAGGCGACCTGGAACGTGACCCGGGAGGTGCGATCGGCCCAGTTGGTGACGTTGCGCCACTCGACGACGAACGCGCGGTTCGGCGCGGTGCCCGTCATACCCGTGAAGACGTTGGCCTCGTCGTCGACCACCCAGTCGTCCCAGAACGGGTAGGCCGCCGCGTTCGGGCGGTGCGGTTCGGCCGCCGACGGGATCGGGCTGATGTTCCACGCGGAGCCGCCCGGCGCCGTGAACGACACCACGCCATTCGTGTCGACCCACGCGGTCGAGTAGCTCTGGCCGTAGAGCGTGATCGGGAACGGCAGCGTGACCTGGACGAACTCGTCGTCACCCGTCAGCGCCAGCGTCTGGTTGACGGGCTGGAAAGCCTGGGCGCCGGCCGTGAGGCTGTAGCCGCCGCCGGCCGCCGAGGTCATGGCAATGTCGCCGGTGACGGTGGTTTCGCCGGCCACGGTCACCTGTGCCACGGTCGAGCCCGCGCACCCGCCGCCGGTCGCCGTCGCGATCACCGCGACGGGGCCGACCGGCACGTTCGTGAGCGTGTACCGGCCATTCGCGCCCGTCGTCGCGGTCCGCGAGCCGGCGACCACGGTCGCGCCCGACACGGCGGCACCGGCGCAGGTGACCGTGCCCGTGACGGTGCCCACGACACCGTCACCACGGTGGAACACGACGCCGGTGCCGCTGCTCAGTGCGGGCACGAACGAGCTGTGGACGAGCGCCTCGGTGCCTTCGGAGTTCTCGATGCCGACCACGCCGTACACGCCCTGCTCGATGAGCTCCTGGCCGATGCCGTCCCACGCGACGGCGATGTCACCGGTCTCCTCGAACACCACCTGGAACGTGGCCCGCTGCGTGCGGTCCTTCCAGGCGAGTACGTCGTGCCACTCGACGACGTACTTCCGGTTGGGTGCGGTGCCGCTGACCGCCGTGCGGATGCTGGCGTCCTCATCGACGACCCAGTCCTCCCAGAAGGCGTACACGGCCGCGTTGGGCTTGTGCGCCTCGACCTCGGACGGGATCTCGCTGACGTTCCACGACGAACCCTCGGGCAGCTCGAACGTCACCACACCGTTGGTGTCGACCCAGGCGGTGTTGTACGTCGTGCCGTAGAGCTTGACCGGGAACGGGAGCGTGACCTGCGAGAACACGTCGTCACCGGTCAGAGCGAGCACGGTGTCGGTCGGCAGCAGGGTGCGCGGGCCGACGGTGCACGAGTTGCCGTACCCGTCCGAGCCCGTGCCGACCGACAGGTCGATCTTGTCGATCCCGCCGCGGGGCTGAGCGAGCGCGGCGGCCTCCGGCCCGGCGCACTTGCCGTCGCCCCTGGCCACGGAGACCGTGTAGTCACCGGCCTTGACGCCCGTGAACTGGTAACCGCCGTCGGCACCGGTGGTCGCCGTGGCGTTGCCAGGGCTGAGCGTCACGGTCGCACCCGCCACCGCGGTGCCCGCGCCGACCGCGGTAACGGTGCCCTGGATGGTGCCGGCCGGCGGCGGCGTGATGAGGATGCCGGTGCCGCTCACCAGCGCGTCCTCGTTGGCTGAGTATTGGAGTGCGGTGGTGCCGGCGTGGCTCTCGATGCCGATCGTGGCGGAGCCACCCCGCTCCAGCGGCGTGTCGAGCCCGGCGTAGTTGAACGCGACGTCGCCGTTCTCGTACAGCACCATCTCGACGGTAAGCCGGTCGGTGGTGTTCCAGATGAGGGCGTTGCGCCACTCCACCACGAAGTACCTGTTCGGCGCGGTGCCGAACAGCTCGGTGCGGACACTGGCGTCCTGGTCGATCACCAGGTCGTCCTGGAACGCGTACAGGGCCGCGTTGGGAGCCGTGGTGGTGGGCAACGGCTTGTTGTCCCACACCTCGCCCACGTCGCCCGTGAAGACGATCGTGCCGTCGGTGATCACCGTGGTGGTCGTGTAGTCGCGACCGTAGAGCCGGAACGGGAACGGCAGCGTCACGTGCTGCGCGTCGTAGTCGCCGGTCAGCTCCCCGATCACGTTGGCCGCCGGTACGAACGGACGCGGCCCGGCCGCGCAGCCGTACCCGAATCCGTCGCCCACCGGCCGCAACACCAGGTCGCGCGCGACATCGCCACCGGTCAGCTCCACCTGAGCGCTGCCGGCGCGGGCGCACCGGCCGGCGGTCGCGGCGGTCACCGTGTAGCTGTCGGCCACGAGCCCGGTGAACTCCCAGGCGCCGCCCGCCCCGGTGGTGACGGTCAGGCCGGCCGGGTCGAGCGTCACGCTCGCACCGGACACTCCGACCCCGGCGGCGTCACGCACGGTGCCGGACAGCGTGAACCTGTCGATCGGCGCCTCGCCCGGGTGGTCGAAGACGACCTCCTGGCCAGATGCCAGTACCGGCTGCGCGGCCGAGTACAGCAGGCCGTCTTCGCCCTCCGGCCCCTCGATGCCGACCGCGGCTCCGGCGCCCTTCTCGGCGTCGTTGTCGAGGCCGGCGTAGTTGAGCGCGATCGTGCCGTCCGGCGCGAGGATCGCCTCGGCGGTAAGCCGCTGCGACGTCGACTCCTTGCGGTGGACGTTGCGCCACTCGATCACGAAACGCTGGTCGGTACCCGTGCCGACGGTGGCCGTGCGGACGCTGGCCGACGCGTCGACCACGAGGTCGTCCCAGAAGGCCGCCACCGCCGCGTTGGGCTGGGCCGGTGCCGGCAGGTTGCCGCCCGGGTACCGGTGCGAGCCGCCCGGATCGGTGAAGGAGACCAGGCCGTTGGTGTCGACCCACGCGTCGCGGAAGGTGTGCCCGTAGAAGGGGAACGCGAACGGGATCTCGACCTGGGCGACCGCGTCGTCACCGGTCAGCGCCACCGTCGTCTGGTCGGCGGCGACGAACGCGGCAGCGGCGACCTGGCACGTGTACCCGAGGTCGTCGGTCAGCTGCATCAGCGGCAGGTCGACGGTCATGTCGCCCGCGATGGCCAGTTGGGCCTCGAAGGACTTGCCGCACCGGCCACCCACCGACGCCTTGATCGTGTACGTGTCGGGTGTGAGGCCCTCGAACGAGTACCAGCCGTCCGCGGCGGTGGTCATGGAGTAGTTGCCCGGGCTGAGGGTGACGAGCGCGCCGGCCACCAGCTCGGAGGTGTCGATGTCGATGACGCTGCCGGAGATCTTCGCGGCGCCGATCACGGTGAACGTGCCGGCCGCCGCGATGCTCTGCCGGCCCGCCGCGTCGACGGTGATCGCGAAGACCCGCTGCTCGCCCGCCATGCTCGCGGTCGTGGGCACCGAGACGGTGGCGGCCGCCCCAGCGGTGGCCGGCGTCGCGGTCTTGTCGAGGATCGCCGAGCCGACGCTGTACCGGTACGAGGTCACGTTGTTGTCGCCGCCGGCGTCGAGGCGCACGTTGATCGGCTGGCCGGCGGTGACCGAGTCGCCGTTGGGGAACGTGATCGCGGGCGCGAGCGGTACCGCCAGCAGCGCGAGGTTCGCGGCGGTCACCGGGTAGTTGTAGATCCGCACGTCGTCGATCACGCCGGTGAAGAACGAGTCCGGGGCGCCGTTCCACATGCGCCGGCCGATCGTGATCGGCCCTGACGTGTCGAACGCCGCTGGAGTCGTCGCCGTCGTGCCCTGGAGCGTGCCGTTGACGTACATCCTGACCTGCTTGGTCGCGGCGTCGAAGACGCCGGCGATGTGGTACCACTTGCCGGCCGTGACGGTGGCGTCGGAGTACGCGTGGTAGAGCCCGCTGGTGTCGTTGTCGACGTTCGTCACGCTGAAGCGCCACTTGTTGACGTCGGCGTGATAGCCGAGCATGAATGGCGACCGGCGCGTCGCGTCAGCGGCGACCGCCGTGCGGAACCCGGTGACGCCGGTGGTGCTCGGCACCCGCACCCAGGCCGTGACGGTCAGGCTCGAGTCGGTGCGGACCTTGGTGGGCACGTCGGTGTCGGGGTGGGGCGTCATCACCGGCCCGCTGGTGGTGGCCTGGTTGCTGCCGCTCAGCTCCAGCGCCCGCCCGACGTTTCCGCGACTGGCCGGCCGCGCCACGGTGGTCTGCGGTGTCACCGTGTTGCCGTGGCCGGTCGAGTCGGCCACGGCACCGCTGGCCTCGTCGAACTTCCACTCGGCGGCCGGGCCGGCGCCGGAGCGGACCTTGAACTTGTACTCCTTCGGCACAGCCGAGTACCGGCCGGCGATGTCCTTGGTCCACACCCGCAAGGTGTTGACGCCGTCGCGCAGTGGCGTGACGGCCACCGAGGCGGCGTACGAGGTCGGGTTGGCGGCCACCTGCGTCGCCGCCGACGGCTGCGTACCCGAGTCCAGCGTGTACGCGTAGCCGACCGCCTCCTGCGGCTTGACCGCCGGCGGGCTCAGCTGGAAGGTGCCGGGGAGCCCGACGCCGCCGTGAGCGGGGGTGGTGGTGGAGTCGGGCGGGTACTCGGTCGACGTGACCGCACCGGGCGTGTTCGGCGGCGTGGTGTCGACGGTGAACTCGCAGGTGCCCGACCAGCCACCGTAATGCGTGCCGTCATAGGTGCGGGCCTGCCAGATGTACGTCGTCCCGTCGACGAGCTTGCCCGCCGGAACCGCCTTCGACGCGGTGGCCGGGTTGCCCGTGGCCAGCGACATCTTGTCGGTCTCGTTGCGCGCACCGCCCTGCGCCCACCAGTAGAAGTACGTGGTGAGCGACTGCTGGCCGGTATCGGCGTCGGAGTGCTTCGCGGCGAGGATCGGCGTGGCGGTGAGCACGTACGGCCGCGCGGCACCGGTGGCGCACGCCTTGCCGTCGGTCCACCGCTCACCCGGCGCGTTCGGGATCGTGTTGTAGTCGATGGCCAGCTTCGGCGACGCGTGGTTGTACCGCTTCCAGTGGTTGGTCGTACCCTCGTCGATCGCGCGCAGGCCCAGCGTGACGTCGTTCCAGCCACCGCCAGCGGCCCGCGTGACGATCGACTTCACGTCGAACTCGATGGTGCCCGGCCCCGCGCACCCGTGTACCGCGCCGACCTTCCGGCTCGCCGCGGTCTGGGACGTGTAGTTGTTGTCCCAGGAAGGCTGGTTGTTCCACGTCGTACTGGACGAGATGGCGCCGGTCAGCCACACCTTCGCGTTCGACTTCGGGCTGCACGTCCACGACCAGCGCTGCTCGATCCGGAACTTCGCGCCGAGGATGACCTTGCCCTTGACGGCGGATGTGTTCATCCGGAAGAAGGTGCGGACCTTGTGGGTGGCGCAGCCGTCGCAGTCGCGGGTGAGCCCGGCGCCGGCCGAACCCTTGTCGGCCCCGTTCTGCAGCGCGGTCGAGTTCTGCCAGAACTTGCTCGTCGGGTACTTGCTCCAGACCGTCGTCCAGGCGTTGCTGGCGATGCCGCCGGTCCACGATGGATCGATGTAGACGGGGTACTTCGTGCCTGGGTCGGTGAGCAGCTTGCGGTCGGGCTTGAGGGTGAGCTGGTCGCCGCTCACCGTGGCCGGCATGACCGCTCGCCGACCCGGCGTGGCGACGTCGGGGTCGTCTCCCACGGCGCCTTCGCCCTCGCCGGAGGAGTCCCACATCAGCGGCGTCGGCGCGACGAACACGGGCCGCCCGGCCTTGTCGCGCGCTTCCAGCCCGCCGCCGGGCTTCGCGGTGACGGTCACCCCGGTGGCCTTCAGTCCGAACCGGATGGCCGCGAGTGCCGGCTGCCGTGCCGCCTTGGCGGACTTCACCACCAGGACCTCGGAGAAGCCGAGAGCGGTGGCGGTGACGCGCAGGTCGACGCCCGGCAGTACCTCCGCGTACACCGCCGTGTCGCCGGCGAGCCTGGGGTTGGGCAGTTTGCCCGGCCACGTCATCGCGAGCTTCTGCTTGCCGTCGCGCAACTCGGCGAGCGGTCGGGTGCCGCCGGGCGAGAACGTCATCGGCAGCACCGTCGCACCGGGCACGACGACACCACCCGCGCCCTTACGGAGCGTGGTGTCGACCGGCACCCAGCCGGCGCCGCGGCGCACCCACTCCGGTCGCATGGACTGCTCCAGCGTGCGCGACCCGTCGGGGTTGGCGAACGTCTGGGACGTCTCGGTGCGCTCGGCGAGGATCTCCACCTGGCCGCCGCAGTCGGCCGCCGCCGCGGTGGCGGACCTGCCGTCCGGGCGCGTGGCGGCGCACTCCTTGGGCACCGCTGGCGGGGGCACGGCATACGCCGCTGGAACGGTGAGCTGCGTGGCGGCCGCCGCCGCAACCGCAACCAGTACAACCGCACGACGAAGCCGCATCAGGCACCCCCGTAGGCGAGGCCGTCGAAGTCGATCGGCGCGTGGAACGTATTCGATGTCTTGAGAGGCCACAATGGACCTGACCGCTTCCGGCCACGGCGGATCGCTCGCGCTGACGCCCCAGTGGCCGGGTTGGGCCACATATCCGCCATTAGCGCACCGTTGCCAACGGCACACGCACTGTCCACAATCAGGAGGTCCGCCAGCCGTGCGGGCATGCCCACACGGGGAGGGCTTTCATGAAGTTGAATACCGACGAGGCGGACGATGTGCCGTTTGCCTTCGTCCTCTCAGAAGAGGAGCACCGGCTGCTCGCCGAGTTGCTCACTGGCCGTAGCGACCAGCGCGTCGCTTTCCACCTCGACACGAGCGACCGCACGGTGCGGCGCCGGGTCAGCGACCTCATGCGCCGCTTCGGCGCGCCCAACCGGTTCACCCTGGGCGTGATGCTCGGCCAACTCGGGCTCGTCCGGATCGGCCGGCACCGTCCAGACTCACGTGCCGCTTGAAGGCGTCGTTACCGACATTACGGACGTCCACATCGGATAATCCGGGAAGGTCTCTTGCGCTCGTACCTGCGTACCGGTAGGCATCGGTATGTACTAGCGTCCATTCACAAGGGGGATATATGGCACGCAGCCGCATTGTTGGGGCCGCAGCCACCGCTCTCGTCCTTCCCCTGGTGACCATCGTTCCGGCGTCGTCGGCGGCAGCCGCCCCCGCGCCGGTACGCAATGCGAACCAGCCGAGCGATTTCCGGGAATTGACCCGGACTGATTTCAAGCTCGATGGCAAGAAGGTCGACGTACCGGAGCGGTACCAGCCGAAGGCATCGGCTCGCCAGCGGATCCAGGCTCAGGCCGACACGCCGCCGGTTGGCACGGTTCGGCAGTGGCTGGGGCTCGACGACGTCCAGGGCAGCCTGTACCGCAAGGACTACACGCTGCGCGGCGTCGGCGACAACATCGAGGTCTGGGTCGCCAACGACACCGCGTTCCCGGCCGGGGACTGCCGCGCGCAGATCCCGAACTCGACGCAGGTCACCGACGAGCAGGTGGCGTACTTCGTCGATGAGTTCGACAACAACATGTACCCGAAGGAGACGGCGGCCTTCAGCACGCCGCCGGACCGCGACGGCACCAACGCGACGGTGCCGCCGGACGCCAACGGAAACGGCGGCAACTACACCGGAGCGGGCAACCGCACGGTCGCCCTCATCGACAACGTCCGGGACGACAACTTCTACACGTTCCCGGCGGCTCCGACCTACATCGCGGGCTTCTTCTCGGCGCAGATCAACGAGCTGCTCGACCGCAACGTGATGACGGTCGACGCGTTCGACTGGGCGCACCGCACCGGAGCCAACCCGCCGGACGAGCCCACCAGCGACCTGTGCACCAGCCGGCCGGCTCGCCCGACCGCGTACGAGAGCACGTTCGCGCACGAGTGGCAGCACCTGCTGCACTACTACACCGACCCGTTCGAGGGGAACTGGATCAACGAGGGCCTCTCGGACTACGCCCAGATGCTGACCGGGTACTCCAACACCACGGCGACGGTGTTCGACCGTGGCGCCGACAGCCACCTGTACTGCTTCCAGGGTTTCGGGCCGGTGCAGACGCCGTACAACCCGAATCCTCGAGACTGTGGCGGTCCGGAGAACTCACTGACGCTCTGGGGTGAGGGCCAGCCGAACGAGGTGCTCGCCGACTACGGCAACGCCTACCAGTTCATGCTGTACCTGCACGACCAGTTCGGGCCGGAGATCCTCTCCAAGCTGCACCGGGACGGCGAGTTCCAGGGGCTGGCCAGCCTCGACGCGGCACTGGAAGCCGAAGGCCAGAGCGACCCGTACAAGGTGATCCACGAGTACCAGACCTCGGTTCTCGTCGACAAGATCGTCGGCGAGTCCCGCCGGGGCGTCATGCTCGGCGTACCGAAGAAGAAGGTCACCTCGGCCAGCGTCCGCTCCACGGTCAACCTGGCCAACCCGGACGCGTACGACGAGCCGGGCGCGGCACCCAACGGCGCTGACTACGTGGCGCTGCGCAAGGCCGACGGCACCTTCCTCAAGGGCCGTGAGCTGAAGTCGCTGTCGTTCCAGGGCGCGGCCACATTGCCGTCCCTGCCGCTCGCCTGGACGGTCGTGAACAACGACCCTGACCGGCCGGGCAACCCGGTGCTGTTCTCCGGCAACGGCAACAACCTCGACAACGCCGCGATCGCCTCGGTCGCCGTGCCCGCCAGCAATGCGACGCTGAGCTTCCTCGCGAAGTACGGCGCCGAGGCCGGGTACGACTACGGGTACGTCGTGGTCTCCACCGACGGCGGCGACACGTACACCGCCATCGCTGGTGACAAGACGGTCGCGGGTCCGTTCGGGCCGTCGCTCAACGGCACCACCGACGGGTTCGAGCAGCACACGTTCGACCTCACCGCGTACGCCGGCCAGACGGTCCTGCTGGGCTTCCGGTACGTCAGCGACGGTGGGGTCAACGAGGGCGGTCTGCTGATCGACGACGTGACCCTGGGCGGCACGACGATCAGCGACGGCTCCAGCCTGTCGGCGTTCGACTCCCCGACCGAGATCAACCCGGTCGAGGTTGCCGACTGGAGCGTCCGCCTGGTCGGCATCGACGCCAAGAACCAGGTCGCGCTGCAGGCGCAGTACAACCACAAGCGCAAGGTGCAGCTCACCAAGGCCGAGCTCGCGCAGTTCGCAGGGTTCCCGACGGTGGTCGCCATCGTCGCCTACGACGAGCCGACCGAGCAGGTCAACCAGAACGCGCCGTACACCCTGACGGTGAACGGTGTCGTGCAGCCGGGTGGGGCGCCAGCCGCCTGACCCCTTGATGTGAGGCGCCGCCACCGCGATCGGTGGCGGCGCCTTACCGTGTGTGGTCCAGCACGACCTTGCCGAAGACGTCGCCGGAGTCGAGCCGCTCGAACGCTCCGGCGGCCTCGGTGAACCCGTGCACGCTGTCGACGACCGGCCGGATCCCCTGCTCTTCGCAGAGCGCGAGCAGGCCGGCGAGCTCCTGCGGGGTACCCATCGAGGAGCCGAGGATGTCGAGCTGCATGGCGAACAGCCGGCGCAGGTTGACCTTCGCCTCGTATCCGGCGGTCGCGCCCGACACGACGATGCGCGCGCCGGGCGCCGCGCACTTCAGCGAGTGCTCGAATGTCGCCGCGCCCACCGTCTCGATCACCACGTCGACGCGTTCCGCGAGCCGCGCGCCCGGCTCGACCGCCGTGGCACCCAGATCCGCGATGCGCTCCCGCTTCCCGGCGTCACGGCTGGTGGCGTACACCCTCTTGCCGAGCGCGACGGCGAGCACCACCGCGGCGGTGGCGACGCCACCACCGGCGCCCTGCACCAGCACGGCCTCCCCCTCGCTGACCCTGCCGCGTGTGGTGAGCATCCGGTACGCGGTCAGCCAGGCCGTGGGCAGGCACGCCGCGTCGACGAAGCTGAGCGCGGCGGGCTTCGGCACGAGGTTGGCGCGCGGCACGGCCACCTGGTCGGCGAGCGTGCCGGGGTGATTCTCGGAGAGCAGCGAGTAGCCGCGCGGGTCGCCCGGGTCGGGAATCACCGGGTACACGACGACCTCGGTGCCGGCGGAGTCGACGCCCGCCGCGTCGCAGCCCAGGATCATTGGGAGCTGCTGCTCGGTGAGCCCGACGCCGCGCAGCGACCACAGGTCGTGGTGGTTGAGCGAGCTGGCGCGGACGTCGACGACCGTCCAGCTCTCGTCCGGCATCTCAGGTGCCGGCCGCTCGCCGACCGTGAGGGCGGCGAGCGGGTTCCCGTCGTCGAACGAGGAGGCGTAGGCAGCGCGCATGGAAATGCACGCTAACACCACCCCTGATCAGGCTGAAGCGGCTGCGGCGGCGACCGCGGCGGCCACAGCGGGCGCCACGCGCGGGTCGAGCGCCGACGGCACGAACGCGTCGGGGTGCAGGGCGTCGGCCACCACGCCGGCGATCGCGTCGGCCGCCGCGACCTTCATCGCGTCGGTGATGCGGGAGGCGCGGGCTTCCAGGGCGCCCCGGAAGATGCCCGGAAACGCGAGCACGTTGTTGATCTGGTTCGGGAAGTCACTGCGCCCGGTGGCGACCAGGGCGGCGTGCCGGGCCGCCACGTCGGGGTGCACCTCGGGCGTGGGGTTGGCGAGGGCGAAGACGATCCCGCCGGGCGCCATGCCGGCCACGGCCTCTTCGGAGATCTGCCCGCCGGACACCCCGACCAGCACATCGGCACCAGCCAGCGCCTCGGCGATGCCACCGCTGCGGCCCGCGGCGTTGGTCGTGGCGGCGAGCTCGGCCTTGACCGCGGTGAGGTCGTCACGCCCTTCGTGAATGATGCCGCGCGAGTCGACCACCACCACCTCGGCGCCGTCGACACCGCCCGCGATCAGCATCTTCGTGACGGCCACGCCAGCGGCACCCGCACCGCTCACGACCACACGCAGGTCGGCCAGCTTGCGGTCGAGCAGGGCGGCGGCGTTGCGCAGCGCGGCCAGTACCACGATCGCCGTGCCGTGCTGGTCGTCGTGGAAGACCGGGATCGGCAGCGCCTCGTCGAGCCGGCGTTCGATCTCGAAGCAGCGCGGCGCGGAGATGTCTTCCAGGTTGATCCCGCCGAACGACGGAGCCAGCGCGGTCACCACCGACACGATCTCGTCGACGTCTTGCGTGTCGAGGCAGATCGGCACCGCGTCGACGCCGCCGAACTGTTTGAAGAGCACCGCTTTGCCCTCCATGACGGGCATCGCGGCGCGGGCGCCGATGTTGCCAAGGCCCAGCACCGCCGACCCGTCGGTGACCACCGCGACGGTGTGCCCGACCCAGGTGTAGTCGGCGACCAGCGCCGGCTCGGCGGCGATGGCCTCGCACACCCGGGCCACACCCGGCGTGTACGCGAGAGAAAGGTCTTCCCGGCTGGTCAGCGGCACGGTCGAGGCGACGGCCATCTTGCCGCCGCGGTGTAGTTCGAAGACGGGATCCAATGAGGACGGTGAGGACGATGACATGCGGTGACTCCCAGCGTGCGGCTTACTCGCTCGCGCCCGGCGGCGAACGGTGCAGTCCCGCCGGCTCGGCGCGCGTCGGTGAGCGAAGAGCGGCGGTGCGGTGCGGGGGTCACCCGGTCCGATTTCTGAGCATAAACCCAGGGCGGGGCCAGTAGCGAAGCAATACCCGCCCGACGACGTCCGCGACCCCGTACGCACGGGAATCGTCGGTTACCAGGTCGTTGTCCCCGCGTACCCACCAACCGCCGTCCTCCTCGCGGACCGCGCGCTTGACCACGAGCAGGTCTGGCCTGGAACGGAACCGCGCGACCACCACGTCGCCGGGCCGGACCCGGCCACCCCGGCGCACCAGCAACGCGTCGCCATTGCGCAGCGTCGGAGCCATCGACGGACCTCGCACGAGTACCGCGTACACGATGGTGTGTTTCACCTCTCTCAGGTAGCCCAACTCCCGCAGGAGTAGGGTCTTTCTTGGATCATCGCAAACGTCCATGGAGGGGTCCTTATGCGACTTCCACGCATTCTTTCTCCGCGCACAGTCGTGAGCGCGCACTGCGATTTGCCGTGTGGCGTCTATGACCCGGCACAGGCGCGGATCGAGGCCGAGTCGGTCAAGGCGATCGCCGAGAAGTACCAGGCGAACACCGACCCGGAGTTCCGCACTCGGGCCTTGATCATCAAGGAGCAGCGCGCCGAGCTGGTCAAGCACCACCTCTGGGTGCTGTGGACCGACTACTTCAAGGCGCCTCACTTCGAGAAGTACCCCCAGCTCCACCAGCTCTTCAACGAGGCCACCAAGCTGGCTGGCGCCGCGGGCGCCAAGGGGACGACCGACCCCGCCAAGGCCGACGAGCTGCTCGGCAAGATCGAAGAAATCGCCAAGATCTTCTGGGAGACCAAGCAAGCGTGACAACTGTGCCCAGCGAGCCTGGCACAGCCACGATCCGGCCGGCGCGTCCCGAGGACGTGCCGGCCATCGTCGCGATGGTGCACGAACTCGCCACCTTCGAGAAGGCACCCGATCAGTGCCACCTCACCGAACCCCAGCTACACACCGCTCTGTTCGACCCGGCGCCCGCGCTCTTCGGCCACGTCGCCGAGTTGGACGGGCGGCTCGCCGGTTACGCGCTGTGGTTCCTGAACTTCTCCACCTGGGAAGGTGTGCACGGCGTCTACCTCGAAGACATCTATGTGCGCCCGGAGGCCCGCGGCACCGGTGTCGGCCGGCGGCTCCTCGCCGAACTCGCCCGCATCTGCGTCGATCGCGGCTACGCCCGTCTCGACCTCCAGGTACTGCACTGGAACCCCGCCCGCGACGTCTACGCCGGGCTCGGCTTCACCGTGCAGGACGAGTGGCTGCCGTACCGCCTTACCGGCATCCCGTTAGCCCGCCTCGCCCGGTAGGGTGCTGCTTCGGGGGTCTTGCGTCTCGGGCGGAGTGAGTCAACTGACAGCGCATGTGGAGCCGGTGATCGAAGACGACGTCGTGCTGCTCACCGTGCCAGCCGACGTCGGCTATCTCGGCGTCCTGCGCACCGCGACGGCCGGTCTCGCGGCACGCCTGCACTTCGCGCTCGACGAGATCGAAGACCTCCGCATCGCGGTCGACGAGGCGTGCGCGATGCTTCTCGCGATCGCCACTCGCGGCGCGGAGCTGGAGTGCCGGTTCTCGGTCACCGACGACGCGCTCACCGTCGAGGTCACCGTCAGCACGGTGCCGGGCGCGCGCCTGCCCTCCGAGTCGTCCTTCGCGTGGAAGGTGCTCACCGCGCTGACCACCTCGGCGGCCGCAACGGCCACCGGCGGCCGCGCGACCATCACGCTGCTCACCCGCCGCGTCAGCGGTTAAGGCCCAAGCCCTAGCGCACGTAGCAGCCGCGCAAGAAGCCAAGGTGGGCGCGCGCCGCGCGGGCGGCCCCCGCGGCGTCACGGGCCGTCACGAAGCGCAGGATCTCGCGGTGCTCGGTGTCGATCCGCTCCCAGAAGCCCTTCGGCGCCGCCTCGGCCAGCTCGCGCTCGTTCGCGATCTGGTACAGCGGGCGGCTGAGCAGCACCAGCAGCGGGTTGCCGGTGGCGGCCACCAGAGCCGTGTGGAACGCCCGGTGCGCGGCCAGCATCGTCGGCAGGCCGTCGACGGCGGGGTCGAAGAGCGCCGCCCGCAGGTTGGTGAGGTGCTCGTCGGTACGCCGTCCGGCCGCCTGCGCCGCCGCCGGCACCTCCAGCGTCTCGCGCGCCTCCAGCAGGTCTGCCATGTCAGCCGTCGCGGTGGTCAACAGCAGGCTGACCCCGGTCGACAGGCTGTCGGAGAGCTGCTCCGGGCTCGGATGGGCCACGAAGGAGCCGCCGGTGACCCCTCGCGTGGTCACGATCAGGTGCTGGCTCGCCAGCAGGCGCAGGGCCTCCCGCACCGTGCTGCGGCTGACCCCGGACCGGAGGCACAGCTGCGGCTCGGTGGGCAGGCGCTCCCCCGGCCGGAGCCGTCCCGAAGTGATTTCAGCACGCAGTTGCTCCGCCAGCGTCTGGTACGCCGGTGGCCGCACCGCACCCTCAACAGTCACGGCCTCACACTCTAGGCGCAGCTCAGCGGGGGTAGCGGACAACCAGTCGGTCTTACTTATCTAAAGACCCAGCGCTTTTGTGGTGGACGGACTGACGAGTAGGGCGCCCACCAGAAGGGCGAGCGCCAGCACGGGTACGCCCACCCACGCGAGGCCACCTTGGATCATGAAGTAGCCCACGGGCAGGAACATGAGCTGCACCACGATGGCCGGACCGCGCGCGCCCGACCTGCGAGCGGCGAGCGCCCGGGCGAGAAGGAAGACCAGGAGCGCGCCAACAGCCGCGAACCCGGTGACGATCAGCGCGCTCGCGAGGCTGGTGGCCGTGGCGGTCACGTCCTCGTACACGAGAAAGGCCGTGATCAGGGCAAGTACCGCGGCTTCGCCGAGCAACAGCCACACCGCCCACCGCAGCGCTCGGGGCAGCGATGGGGAGTCCGTCGTCACGCGGGAAACCATACCTGCCCGATTGGAAGCGACTGGCGAGTACAGTGCCGGCCATGCGGGCGTTACTGGTCGTCAATCCCAAAGCCACCACGACCAGCGAGCGCGGCCGGGATGTCCTGGTCCGGGCGCTGCGCACCGAGTTCGACCTGACGGTGCAGCACACCAAGCGCCGGGGGCACGGCACCGCCCTGGCACGAGAGGCCGCGGAGACGTCCGTCGACGTCGTGGTGACGCTGGGCGGTGACGGCACCGTCAACGAGGTGGTCAACGGTCTGATGGCGGGACCGTCGCTGGAGGAGCGGCCCGCGCTGGCCGTGGTGCCGGGCGGCTCGACGAATGTCTTCGCCCGCGCGCTGGGGCTGCCGAAGGGCTGGGCCGAGGGCACGAGCGTGATCCTGGAGGCGCTGCACGCCGGGCGGCACCGCACGATCGGGCTGGGCCGGGCCGACGACCGGTACTTCACCTTCTGCGCCGGCCTCGGGCTGGACGCGTCGGTGGTACGCCGGGTGGAGCAGGCCCGGTTGCGCGGCCGTACGTCGACACCCGGCCTGTACCTGCGCTCGGCCGTCAACCAGTACTTCCTCGGTGTCGACCGGCGGCATCCCGCGATCACGCTGGAGCGTCCCGGCGAGCCGGCCGAGGCTTCGCTCGCGACGGTCATCATCCAGAACACCGCGCCGTGGACGTACCTGGGCGACCGGGCGATCAATCCGAACCCGGAAGCCTCGTTCGACCTGGGCCTCGACGTGATGGCGCTGCGCGAGCTGCACCTGCCCAGTACCGCCCGGACGGTTTCGCAGATCTTCTCGCGGCGCCCTGACCCGCGCGGCCGGCAGGTGGTGCGGCTGCACGACGTCGACGAGTTCACGTTGCTGGCGACTCGTCCGCAGCCCTTCCAGCTGGACGGCGACTACCTCGGCGAGAGGGAGAAAGTTCGGTTCACCAGCGTTCCCGGGGCGTTGCGCGTAATCTGCTGACGAACGGGTACGTCCTGCCTACGTGACGGATCGTACTGGCGAAACACGCCGGAAATGTCGGCATTGGGGCTTGGACTGTACTACATTGATAGGGGCTGTCGCATGTGGGGGCTCGGCGCAGGCGCCGAAACCCGGACAAAGGGGTTGTGGGCTTGCTCACCTGCTCGGATTTTTTCCGAGCGTTCCCCTTGACATCGCGGTAGTTCGTGAAAGTATTCACAAGCGAACTGAGTTACCGGGACATTGCCTGGACGCGCCTTTTGCGCAGGCGAGTTTGAGCAGGTCCCACAGCTTCGTCGCCTGCTAACGCGTCGCTGATCGGATGGATGCGCATCGTCACGATCGGCTCTCGCGTACGCATATAGGAAAGATCAATCGCATTTACTGTCATCGATCGAGAACAAGGAGTGTTGCCGCCATGGACTGGCGCCACCATGCTGCCTGCCGCGACGAGGACCCGGAGCTGTTCTTCCCGATCGGGACGTCCGGCCCCGCACTCCTGCAGGTCGAGCAGGCCAAGGCCGTCTGCCGGCGCTGCTCCGCGACCGACGAGTGCCTGCAGTGGGCGCTCGACTCCGGTCAGGACGCCGGCGTCTGGGGCGGGATGAGCGAAGAGGAGCGGCGCGCCGTCAAGCGTCGCGGTGGCCTGCGGGTCCGCGCTCACTCGGCCTGACACAGCACAAACCCCACAGCATCCGCGCCCCGGCCAGATCTGCCGGGGCGTCTTGCTGTCTGTGATCAGTTCAGGCCGCGCGCGGCAGGCCGGCCGCGGGCACAGCCGCGTCTACGCGAGACAGGACCAGGCGGGCCAGCTCCCAGGCGTCTTCGAGCGGCTGCGCCGCCGCCACCGCACCCGCTGACAGGGCCGAGCCCGTCACGGTGTCGTAGAGCAGGCCGGGCGCCAAAAAGTACCCCGCCACGCCGATCCGCCGGGCGCCCCGAGCGCGCAATTGAGCCACCGCCTCGGCTCCCGTCGGCGCCGCCGCTGAGGCGTACGCCACGGTCGCCGGCACACCCAACCTCGCGCCCAGCGCGTCAGCGGCCCGCACGACCGTCTCGCGCGCGACCGCGTCGCGGGTGCCCGCGGCGGCCACCACCACCGCGTCGAACCCGGAACCCGCCTCGGCCAGCCGCCGAGCCAGCCCCGCGAGCAGCCACTCCGGAACGTCGTCGCCGGTCGGACCCAGTACCTCGGTCACCGCCACCGGCACCCGCAGGCCGGACGCCCGCGCGGCCCGCACCACGTCGGGCACGTCGACCCGCCCGTGGTACGCCGCCGTCAGCAGCAGCGGCACCAGCGTCACCCGCTCGTGGCCGGCGGCTTCCAGCGTGCTGAGCACCTGACCGGGGCGGGGCAGCGTGTGATCGAGATACGAGGCGCGCACGTCGACACCGGGTCGCGCGGCCGCGACCGCCCGGACCAGCGCCCGCGTCGCCCGGGCAGCACGCGGGTCGCGGCTGCCGTGGGCGACGAGCATCACCACGGGCATCACGTGTGCAGGCCGCACTCGGTCTTTTCGAACATCGCCCACCGGCCGGCACGCGGGTCTTCGCCAGCCTTGGTGCGCCCGGTGCACGGCCAGCACCCGATCGAGCCGTATCCGCGCTTGAAGAGCTCGTTGACCGGCACGTTCCACCGGGAGATGTACGCGTCGACGTCGGCCTGGGACCACGCCGCGATCGGGTTGACCTTGATCTTGCCGCGCTTGGCGTCGAACGCCACCACCGGCGTGTTGGCCCGCGTCGGCGACTCGTCGCGGCGCAGCCCAGCGGCCCACGCGTCGTAGTCGGCGAGCGCCCGCTCCAGCGGTTCGACCTTGCGCAGGAAGCAGCACTCGTCGGGGTTCTTGCTGAACAACCGGGGCCCGTACTGCCCGTCCTGCTGGCCCACGGTCAGCCGCGGCCGGATCGAGCGCACGTTGACCGGCAGCGTGCGCGCCACGGTGTCGCGCACCTTCAACGTCTCCGGGAAGTGCAGCCCGGTGTCCAGGAAGATCACGTCGACGCCCGGTGCGACCCGCGAAACCACATGCGCGAGCACCGCGTCAGCCATCGAGCTGGTCACGCAGAACCGGTCGCCGAACGTCTCGGCCGCCCAGCGGGCGATCTCTTCCGCGGGTGCGCCCTCCAGGGCGACCGCGGCGTCCTCGGCCAGGACACGCAGCTCCTTGGCACGCGGGCTCAGGGCGGGGCCACCAACGAGGCCCAGGCCCACCGCGCTCACGGCGCTCATCGCGCCACCGCCTTTCGCACCAATCCGATGAACTTGACCGAGAAGACGCGCGCACAGGAGTGACACTCCCAGGCCCCGTGCCCCTCCTCGGAAGGGCGTAGGTCCTCTTCACCGCAGTAGGGGCAGTACAGAGGTGCGGCGCGTTCGCTCATCGGAGTGCCTCCTCCTCGACCCTCATGACCCACTGGGCGAACTGCTCGCCCTGGGTGCGACTGTCCAGGTACCGGCGGGCCAGGCGCTCGACGTACTCCGGAAGCTCGTCCGCGGTCGTCTTGAGACCGCGAAGCTTGCGCCCGAACCCGGCGGTCTGGCCCTGGGCCATGCCCAGCCCGCCGCCGAGGTGCACCTGGAAGCCCTCCACCTGCTGGCCGTCCGGACCCATGACGATCTGGCCCTTGAGGCCGATGTCAGCGGTCTGGGTGCGGGCGCAGGCGTTGGGGCAGCCGTTGATGTGAATGGTGATGTCGGCGTCCATGTCGCGCAGGCTTTCTTCGAGCCGGGCGACCAGCTCCTCGCCACGCTTCTTGGTCTCGACGATCGCCAGCTTGCAGAACTCGATGCCGGTGCAGGCCATCGTGCCGCGCCGCCACGTCGACGGCTGGGCTTCGAGACCGATCCCGCGCAGCGCCACCACCAGCGAGTCGACCGACTCTTGCGGCACGTCGAGCACCAGCAGCTTCTGGTACGCCGTGAGGCTCACCCTGTTGCTGCCGTGCGCGGCCACGACCTCGGCGAGCTGCAGCAGCTGGCCGCCGGAGACCCGGCCCACCACGGGAGCGGCTCCGATGTAGAACCGCCCGTCGCGCTGCGCGTGCACGCCGATGTGGTCGAGGGGCTTGTCCGGCAGTACCGGCGGCGGGCCGTCGACGAGGCCGCGACCCAGGTATTCCTTCTCCAGCACCTCGCGGAACTTCTCCACGCCCCAGTCGGCGACCAGGAACTTCAACCGCGCCCGGTGGCGCAGCCGGCGGTATCCGTAGTCGCGGAAGATGCTGACCACGCCGGCCCACACCTCGGGCACTTCGCCGAGCGGCACCCAGACGCCGAGGCGCTGGGCGAGCATCGGGTTGGTCGACAGGCCCCCGCCGACCCACAGGTCGAAGCCCGGACCGTACTCCGGGTGGTCGACGCCGAGGAACGAGATGTCGTTGACCTCGTACGGCATGTCGGCCAGCCACGAGATGGACGACTTGAACTTGCGCGGCAGGTTGGAGAACTCGGGCGCACCCACGTACTTGTCGACGATCGCGCGGATCGCGGGCGTGGCGTCGATCTTCTCGTCGGCGGCGATGCCCGCTACCGGGCTGCCCAGCACGACGCGCGGGCAGTCGCCGCACGCCTCGGTGGTGGAGAGCCCGACCGCTTCGAGCTGCCGCCAGATCGCGGGCATGTCCTCGACGCGGATCCAGTGGAGCTGGATGTTCTGCCGGTCGGTGATGTCAGCGGTGTCCCGCGCGTACCGCCGGGAGATGTCGGCGATCGTGCGCAGCTGGTCGAGGTCGAGCTGGCCACCGTCGACCCGGATGCGCAGCATGAAGTACTTGTCGTCGAGCTCGTGCGGCTCGAGCACGGCGGTGCGGCCGCCGTCGATGCCGGGCTTGCGCTGGGTGTAGAGCCCCCACCAGCGGAACCGGCCGCGCAGGTCCTGCGGGTCGATCGAGTCGAAGCCGCGGTGCGCGTAGATGTTTTCGATCCGGGCGCGGACGTTGAGCGGGTTGTCGTCCTTCTTCGTGCGCTCGTTCGGGTTGAGCGGCTCCCGGTGGCCAAGCGCCCACTGCCCCTCGCCACGCGCCTTGCGCGGGCGGGCAGCCGGTCGGCCTGACGAGCTTGTCAACGCCATCGGGCGCTTCCTCCGTCTGTGCTGGGTGTGCGTTGAGAGTGGGCACACGCGCGGAGGACGGCGTCGTCACATTGATCCGGCGCGATGCGCTACCCGAGAGAGAATGAGGGCGGCTAGCTCAGTGGGCCGGACACATGGCGCTGCGAACGCGACCGTAGTCAACGTGGCGCCGGGAGGTAAGCCCCAGCGGCACGGAACGGCGTTCGGCAACGGTCACGGCATTCATGCTGCCACATCACCCAGGGTCCGACCAGGTGACATCCCATATGACGGGCAAGTGCAACCCGGGTCACACCCCCAGGGTGTATATGCCGTGCTTCTCACCGCGACCCACCGCCGCACCGTACCCGTAGCCGTGTGGCCAACGCTGGTCACACTGCTCCTGACCGGGTATGGCGCCACCGCGCCGCAACTGTGGCGGGACGAGATGGCCACCTGGACCGCGGCCACCCGGTCTCCGGGCGAGCTCGTGCACATGGTGAACAATGTCGATGCCGTCTCCGGGCTGTACTACCTCTTCATGCACTACTGGATCACGATCTTCGGCGACTCGGTACTGGCACTGCGCGCGCCGAGCATCCTGTGCATGACGGCAGTCGCCGCGCTCGCCACGGTCATCGGCGAGCGCCTGTTCGGCACCCGCGCCGGACTACTCGCCGGGCTGATCTTCGCCGTCATCCCCAGCACGTCCCGGTACGCCCACGAGGCGCGCTCGTACGCGTTGGTCACCCTTTTCGCGTTGATCGCCACACTGCTGCTCATCCGCGCGCTGGAGCTGCCCTCGTGGGGACGCTGGGCGGCGTACGGCGCTGCCGTCACCGCGACGGGCCTGAGCCACCTGGTCGCCGTGACCGTCATCGTCGGGCACGCGGTGGCCGTGATGCTCGCGGGACGCGATTTTGTGATCCGCTGGGCCGCGGCCGTCGGCGCCGGCAGTTTGGCCCTGCTACCGCTCATCCTCCTCGGCAGGGGTCAGCAGAGCACCCAACTCGGCTGGGTACCGACACCCAGCGCCGCTGACCTGCTTACCTTGTCGGGGGAGGTCTTCCGGTCCGACATGCTCGCCGGCATCACCGTTGGGCTGGCCGCGCTCGGCTGGGCGAAGCACCCGCGGTGGGGCGCCCCGCTGGCCCTCTGCGCCGTCGGACCGGCGGTGCTCCTGTGGACGGCCGGCCAGGTGACCCAGGTGTGGGTGCCGCGGTACCTGACCTTCACCGTCCCGTTCCTCTGCCTGCTCGCCGGGGCGGCACTGGCCGAGGTGCGGCTGCGCGGCGCGCTGGCGGTGGTGGCCGCGTTCCTGCTGATCAGCGCGCCCGACCAGCGCGCCATCCGGCGCTGGCACGACCCGCAGCCGCGCGACTACCAGGCGGCCGCCGCGATCATCCGCAAGCATCAGAGGCCCGGTGACGGCATCGTGTACGCCCCCCGGGGCGGCTGGCGAATCGACACGGCGATGGACTACCACCTGCGCGGCGAACGCCCCGACGACGTACTGCTCGAGCAGAGCCGGGCCGCGCTCGGCGGTCTCCGGGCCAGCGAATGCGACCGCCCAGCCGAGTGCCTGAACGGGGTGGACCGCGTCTGGGTGCTCGCGGTCGACCAGCAGACCGACCCGCTACGCCCGATGGAACGCGCCAAGGCCGAAGCGATACGCACGGACTACGCCCTAACCAAAACCTGGACCGTCCCCGGCCTAACCGTCGCCCTCTTCAGCGCTTCGTGAGCGGCACGACGATCTCGGCGTGAGTGCCGCGCTCCTCGCCCGCCCGCAGGTCGATGGTGCCGCGCAACTCGCCGGTGACCAGGGCCCGCACGATCTGCAATCCGAGCTTGCCGCCCTTCTCAGGGTCGAACTCGGCGGGCAGCCCCTTGCCGTCGTCGACGACCGTGACGTGCAGCTCCTTGCGATGCCGCCGTGCCGAGACCACGACCTCGCCGACTCCGCCCACGCCGTCGATCTCTGGGAAGCCGTGCTCGACGGCGTTGATGAGCAGCTCGTTGAGGACCATCACGAGAGACGTGGCGATCTCGGCGGGCAGCACCCCGAACGTGCCGACGCGGCGCATCGCCACGCTCGACGCGGTCGTGCCCACCTCGGCGGCGGCCGACGCCACCCGGTCGACGATGCCGTCGAACTCGACCGCCTCATCGTTCGACATCGACAGGGTCTCGTGCACGAGCGCGATCGACGCGACGCGGCGTACCGACTCCTCGAGCGCGGTCTTCGCAGCCGGCACCTCGACGCGGCGGGCCTGGAGGCGCAGCAGCGCCGCGACCGTCTGGAGGTTGTTCTTCACCCGGTGGTGGATCTCGCGGATCGTGGCGTCCTTGGTGACCAGAGCGCGGTCTCGCAACCGCACCTCGGTGACGTCGCGGACGAGCACGAGGGCACCGATCGGCACGCCGGCCGGCATCAACGGCAGTGCCCGGGTCAGCACGGTCGCGCCGCGCGCCTCGATCTCCTTGCGGGACGGTGCCTCCCCGCCGAGCGAGGCGAGGATCCGGGCCGACGCGTCGGTGCCCTCCAGCGGGTCGTCGGCCAGGCGGGCGGCGAGCGCGGCCAGGTCCTCGCCCACCAGGTGGGAGGCGAAGCCCAGCCTCCGGAACGCCGACTGCGCGTTGGGACTCGCGTACGTGACCTTGCCGCTCGCGTCGAGCCTGATCAGCCCGTCGCCGACCCGGGGCGCCGAGGTGGTCTCGCCGCGGTGCCGCGCCGGCGGAAACGTGCCGTCAGCCATCATCTGCGCGAGATCGTCGGCGGTCGTAAGGTAGTTCAGCTCCAGCTGGCTGGGCGTGCGGGCCGTGGAGAGGTTGGTGTCGCGCCCGATCACGCCGATCACCTCGCCGGGCTCGCCCTCCTCGTCGCGCAGCCGCACCGGGATCGCCTCATGCCGGGCCGGCACGTCTCCGTACCAGACCGGGTCGCCTTCGCGCCAGATGCGCCCCTGCTGGTACGCGATGGTGAGGTGCGCGACCTCCGGCCCGCCGACGGTGCGCCCGACCTGGTCGTCCTGGTACGCCGTGGGCGCGGTCGTCGGCCGCACCTGCGCGACGCACAGGAACGTGTCGTGTCCACCCGTGGGCACCCACAGGAGGAGGTCGGCGAAGGAAAGATCGGAGAGCAACTGCCAGTCGCCCGCGAGCCTGTGCAGATGGTCGATATCGGCCGGCTGGAGGCTGGTGTGCTCCTCGACCAGGTCGCGCAGCGTTGACACACGGCCACTCTAGAGCGCCCCGGTCCCCCTGCGGCAGTGCCCGTAGCCCAGCTCTCGTCGCTCAGAGGGTTGCGGTCACCTTGTTCAGGCCGCGGGGGGCGTCCGGGTCTTCGCCGCGCGCCAGAGCCAGCGCGAGCGCCAGGCGCTGGAGCGGCAGGATGTCGAGCAGCGGCGCCAAGCGCTCGTCGACGTCGGGGACGGCGATCTCGCCGGTCGCGCCGATCGTCAGCACGTCGGCGCGGCGCTCGCGGAGGCGCGCGAGCACGTCGCGCATCGCCGCGCCGCCCGGGCCGGATCCGACCACGGCGAGCACGGGCACGTCCGGGTCGGTCATCGCGAGCGGGCCGTGCAGCAGGTCGGCGCCGGAGAAGGCCAGCGCCGGCAGGTACGACGTCTCCATCAGCTTCAGGGCGGCCTCGCGCGCGGTGGCGTAGGCGTATCCCCGACCGGTGGTGACCATCCGCGCGGCGAACCGGTACCGGGCGGCGATGCCGGTCAGCGCGTCGTTTTCCAGTACCCGTGCGGCGAGGTCGGGCAGCTCCGCCAGCTCGTCGGGGACCGCCCCGCCCGCGCGCACCGCCTCGACGAGCATGAGCAGGGCGAGCAGCTCCGCCGTGTACGTCTTCGTGGCGGCCACGGCGCGCTCATGCCCCGCGGCGACGTCGACGGACAGCTCCGCGACCTCGGCGAGCGGCGACGAAGGGTTGTTGGTGACCGCGAGCGTGAGCGCGCCGGACTCGCGGGCGACGCGCAGCACCTCGGCGAGGTCGGGCGAGCCGCCGCTCTGGCTGACGCCGACGACGAGGGCGTGGGAGAGGTCGGGCCGGGCCCCGTAGACGGTGACGGCGCTGGGCGACGCCAGCCCAGCCGGCAGGCCGAGGCGGATCTCGGCGAGGTATGCCGCGTAGAGGGCGGCGTGGTCGGAGGTGCCGCGGGCGGTGAAGACCACGTGCCGCGGCCGGCGCTCGGCAATGACGGCGGCCACCTCTGCGATCGCCGTGGCGTGGGCCGGCTCGAGCAGCCGCGCATACACCTCGGGCTGCTCGGCGATGTCGGCCGCCATGCCCGCACCAGGTTTCATCACGTGCTCAATTTTGCACGGTACAGCCGAGAAACGCAACCAAACGAGCACGCCCCCACGATGCTCTACGCTGCCGCACGGGGGAACGATCAAGGGGGGCGAGTGCCTGAGGGAATGGACGATCCACGCCTGTCCGCCGAGGGGGAACTGGCGCTGGCTCGGATGGCACTCGACGAGGGCGACCTGCAGCACGCGGCCGAGCATGTCGCCGGTGCCATCGCACACGCACCGACCATGCCGGAGGTCCACGAGGTACTGGCACAGCTCGCCACCCGCACCGCTGACGCGGTCGCCCTCTTCGCCCTGGGCGACAACGTCTTCATCGGCACCGTGGTGGCACGCGCGCACCTGCTCGCCGCGGCCGGGCGGCACGCCGAGGGGCTGGACCTACTCGCCGCCGCGACCGGCCACGTGCCCACCGCCGACTGGGCGGGCGTGCCCTGGGTGACTGAGCCCCAGCTGGCCGGCCGCGTCGAGCCCGATCACCTCGCCCGCGTACTCATGCAGGTGTGCGCGGCGGTGCCCGACCCGGTGCCGGAGGCCGACCGGGAGCCGCTCCGGCCGTACCTGAAGCTGGCCGACAACGCCGTGACCGCGCACCCGCGCCACGGCATGTTGCTCGGCGCGGCGTCAGCGCTCGCCCGCCGGATCGGCGAGGCGACGCGCGCGGTCGAGTGGGCCGCTCGCGGCGTCGAGGCCCATCCGACGAAGCTCACCGAGGTGTGGCTGGGCTACGCCTACCGCAGCGCCGGCCGCCCCGCGGAGGCCGTCGCCGCGCTGCGCCGCGCGGCCGCGCACGACCCTGAAGACCTTTCCGTGTACGCGGACATCGCGGGCACCTTGGCGGATCACGGCCGCCTCGACGACGCCCTCGCGTGGATCGACCGGGCGCTCGCCAAGGATCCGACCTACGACTGTGCGGTGCATACCGGTCACCGGCTGCGGTACCGGCGGGACGGGCAGCTGCGGCACCTCGTGGCGCTCGCCGACTTCCAGCGCGACCACCCGGACAACTCGCACGAGCACACCGACCTCGCCGAGTGCTGCCACGACCAGCCCTGGTTGGGGCGGCTGCCCTCAGCGGGCGAGGCCGTCGTCAACGTGCTCCGACAGATGCTCGCCAACGACTCGTCACCGGAGGGTGGCCGGATCTGGCTCAGCGGCCTCGAACCGCCCAGCGCCATGCGCGCGGTCAGCGAGGCGATTCCCGGGCTGGCGGTGACCGTGGAGCGCATCCTCACGCCCGACATCCGGGAACCACGCCGTGCCGGTGGGCGGACGCTGTGGCGGTACGACGAGACGCTCGCCCTGCCCGCCCTGCCGCCGCCGTCGCCGATGGCGGCCGAGCGGGTCCGGCAGCTCGGGTACCCCGCCTGGGCGCACCCGCCGGCCGCGTACGACGCCGCTGTGGGGTTCGCCACCGTCGAGCCCGAAGACCTGTTGAGCCTGCTGGTGCACCCGCCGGCCGCGCCGGAGACCGAGCTGGGCCGGACGATCATCGAGCACGATCCCGCGCTGTGGGTGCGGTGCGTGCAGGTCTGGGCGTGCCTGGGCATGCTGCACCACCGCACCGAGGAGCCGTGGGCCGACTCGGCCCGGCGGCGGGTACTGCTCGACCTGGTCTGGGGTGTCGAAGACTGGACCACCGAGGCGGCCCTGTTCGCGCTCGTGACCGCCGCGTGGGTGGACCCGTCGGCGCGTACCGACGTGGCGAGCGTGGTCGCCGAGCGGCTGGCGGACGTGGCGGCGGTGTCGCACGACCGGCCGGTCTCGATCGCGTGGTCGGTGGCGAAGCTGGCGCTGGCCACCCCGGACCTCGATCCCGACGCGGTGGAGCTGGCGCGGGAGATCGTCGCGTCCGAGGAGACCGACGCCAAGCCACCGGCGAAGCGGCAGCGCTGGTGGCGCCGCTTCCTCCGCCGCCGCGGCGCTTGATCATTGCGTCATTCAAGTGGCTATGACGACTTGAATGACGCAATGATCACGGGGCTACCGCTGCGGCCTCCGCCTCGGCGGGAGCGGGCTCCGAAGGGGCGCCGCGCAAAGGGATCTCCTTGATGAACCACGCCAGGATCGGCACCACCGCCGCGAACACGACCGCCCACCAGAAGATGCCGGAGATCGAGTTCGCCAGGCTGGTCAGCAGCCCGTCGCGAGCCGCCGCCGGCAGCGTCGCGAGTACCGCCGGGTCGAAGCCGCCCGCGGCACCGCTGCCGCTGCCGAACTGGTCGGCCGCCTGCGCGCCCATCCGCTCGGCGATCTGGTCGTGCAGCCGGGCCGCGAAGATCGCCCCGAAGAGGGAGACACCGAACGAGCCACCGATGGACCGGAAGAACGTCGCCGCGCCGCTGGCCGCGCCGAGGTCGCGCTGCTCGACGCTGTTCTGCGCGATCAGCATCGAGGTCTGCATGAGGAAGCCCATGCCGACGCCGAGGACGACCAGGTAGGCGCCCATCTCGACGCGGGACGTGTGCACGTCGAGCCGGGTGAGCAGCAGCATTCCGATCGTCATGACCACGCCGCCGACGATCGGGAAGATCCGGTACCGGCCGGTCTTGGTGATCGCCCGCCCAACGCCGATCGACACGATCAGCATCCCGAACATCAGCGGCAGGAGCAGCAGGCCGCTGCCGGTGGCGGAGGCGCCCTGCACGTACTGCTGGAACATCGGCAGGAAGTTCATCGCCCCGAACATCGCGAAGCCCAGCAGGAAGCCGACCCCCGAGATGAGCGCGAAATTGCGGATCTTGAACAGGTCGAGCGGCAGGATCGGCTCGGGCGCCCCGCGCTCCACGAAGCCGAACGCCACCAGGCTGACCACGGCCAGCGCCGCGAGGCCGAGGATCTGCGGCGACACCCAGTCGTACTCGTTGCCGCCCCACGTGGTGATCAGGACGAGCCCGGTGATGCCCACTGACAGCAGCGCGGCGCCGAGCCAGTCGATGCGGTGCTCGGTGCGGTACTTGGGCAGGTGCATCTGGGTGATCAGGACGAGCAGCGCGACCCCGCCGAGCGGCAGGTTGATGTAGAACGCCCAGCGCCACGACAGGTTGTCGGCGATGAACCCGCCGACCAGCGGGCCGGCGACCATCGCGATCGCCATGATCCCGGCCATCATGCCCTGGTACCGGCCGCGCTCGCGGGGCGGCACGAGGTCACCGATGATCGCCATGACGCCGACCATCAGACCGCCCGCACCCAGGCCCTGCAGCGCCCGGAACGCGATGAGCTGCATCATGCCGTCTTCCGGCCCGCCGAGCATGGAGGAACCCGCCATGCCGGAGAGCGCGGAGCCGAGCAGGAAGATCCCGATCGAGGTGAGGAAGACCGTCTTGCGCCCGTACAGGTCACCGAGCTTGCCCCAGATGGGCGTGGAGACGGTGGTGCCGAGGACGTACGCGGTCACGACCCACGTGAAGTGGTCGAGCCCGTTGAACTCGCGGACGATGAGCGGCAGCGACGTGCTCACGATCATGTTGTCGAGCATCGCGAGCATCATGGCGATCATCAGACCGGCGAGCACGACGTGGATCTTCGGCTTCGCTTCGGTCTGGGCCGTCTCGGTCATGAGGGCGCCCCCTGGTAGAGTACTTACTTGCCGTACGGTAAGTCGGCCACTGACCGGTCGTCAAGTAAGCATGTGGAGTGTGACCATGGACACCCGAACGCGCATCCAGGAGGTTGCGCTCGAGCTGTTCACCGAGCACGGGTACGAGAAGACCTCGCTCCGGGAAGTCGCCGAGCGCCTCGGCGTGACCAAGGCCGCCCTCTACTACCACTTCAAGAGCAAGGAAGAAATCGTCAACAGCTTCGTCGAAGACCGCATCCTGGTCATGGACGAGCTGATTCGCTGGGCCGAGTCGCAGCCACCGGGCGTGGAGCTGCGCCGTGCGGTGCTCACCCGGTACGCCGACGACCTCTTCGGCCGAAACAGGTTCGCGGTCATGCGGTTCTTCGAGCAGAACCAGACCGTGCTCAAGAACCTGTCGGCGGGGCTGCAGATGCGCGACCGCATGCTGCGGGTCGCTCGCCTCCTGGCCGGGCCCGACCAGTCAGCCGAAAACGAGGTGCGCGCCGCGCTGGCGATCTTCGCGGTGCACAGCAGCTTCTTCACGATGCGGCCGGAGATAACCGCGCAGGATCGGCACGACGTGGCGCTGAAGGTGGCCTTCGAGCTACTGGACCGGATCGCCGAGGTCGAGGCGGAGGGCGAAAAGGTCGACGCCGGCCACCGGTGACCAGTCGAGCTCGGGGACGCGCACGAAGCCGATGCGGGCGTAGAGCCGGTGCGCGGATGCCGCGAACCCGCTCCGCACGCAGATGACGATGGCTCGACAGCCCAGCTCGCGGGCGCGACCGACGCACGCGCGCACCAGCGCCTCGCCGACGCCTCGGCCTTGGCCCGCCGGGTCGACCGCGAGCATCCGGAACTCGGCCTCCCCCGGGCCCGACAGCTCCGCGTACGCCGTGCCGGGCAGCACGAAAAGGACCGAGCCCAGCACCCTGTCTGCCTCGTCGACGGCCACGAGGATCTCGCCGGCACCCGAGCGCTTCGCCACGTCGGCGAGCATTTCCGCGTATCCGTGCTCGCCCTTGAGCTGGCCGTCCGCCTCGTAGGCCGCCACGCTGACCCGGCCGACCGCCTCGAAGTCGGCGGGCCCAGCGGCCCTGACCCGCACGCTCACTCGATCACCGCGATCAGGTCGCCCTCTTGGACGACGTCGCCCTCGTTGACGGCGAGCTCACGCAGCGTGCCGTCAGACTCGGCGAGCACCGGGATCTCCATCTTCATGGACTCCAGGATGACGAGAGTGTCGCCCTCAGAGACGGTGTCACCAGCGGACGCAACGACCTTCCAGACGTTCGCCACCATCTCGGCGCGAATCTCCTCAGCCATCCTGCGGCCCTCCCTTGAGAACGGCGTGTGCCTGCGCACGTATCCAATCATGGCCCGGCCACTAGGATCGTCCCGGTCAACCGTCCGTCACTGGGAGGGCATCATGGCCAAGAAGTCCCGCAAGAAGAAGGCCCGTAAGAAGAGCGCCGCCAACCACGGCAAGCGCCCCAACTCCTGACCCTTGGTCAGGCGTGGTGATCCGGAAGGGCGCGCTCTTCCGGGTCACGACCACGTCGATCGCGGTGACCGTCATCACAAGCACCGCGAGGCGCAGGCCGATCGCTTCCTGGATGCCGAAGCGCCAGTACTCCCCCGCGCCGAACCAGATGCCGGCCGCCACGCTCGCCGCCGAGGCGGCCACGACCACACCAGACGCCGACGACAGGCCGGCGCGCGACCGCCACGCACCGCTCGCGACAAGTGCGGCGCCCGCGACGAGCAGCCCCGCGGCCAGCGCCGGCAGCACCCACCTCCGCGGCGGAAAGAGCGCATCCTGTACCGCTTGCGGGGCGACCCGCGCCGTCTTGGCGTAGTCGGCACCGGCCAGCGACAGCTTCAGCACCTCGGCGTTCCGGCGCGCGAAGAGGCCGGGCGCCGTGGTCGCGTACCGCCTCCAGACGCCTGCCGCGTTCCGCTGGCCCCATGCCCTCATCTCGGGACATCTCACGTACGCCTGCGCGAACCGCGCGGTCTGCCACGGCCCGCCGGCGGCGATCTCCTCCATGGCCGGGCAGGACGGCATCCCGAACTCGGTCACGAAGAGCGCGCGCACCTCCGGATCCGGCAGCACGTGCTGGCGGAGCCGGAAGACGAGCAGCCCCTCCTCGTACCGCACCTCGGGCGTGGCGCTGTAACCGGAGTAGGTGCGGTCGACGACCGGCGTGAGCGCGGTGCACCAGACGACCATCGCGGCAAGCACGCCCGCGCCGGTCAGCGCGCCGCGACGCAATGCGGGGCGGCGCCACGCCACCACGGCGAGGGCCACGACGAGAAAGACCGTGAACACCCGGATGTCTGGGCGGGTGAAGATCCACCAGGAGGCGGCGGCCACCATCGCGGCCAGGCTCCACGTCGATCCGGTACGCCCCCAGAGCAGCGCCAGCGCGAGGGTGGCGACGCCCAGCGAGATCGACAGCGACTCGGACAGGATCGCGAAGTCCCAGTTCGCCACCGGCGGGAGCACGGCGAGCAGCAGTACCCCGCCCGCGCCGAGCACCTTGGCGGCAAGGCTGTGAAGCCACGACCACAGCGCCCATGCCAGGAGTGCCCACGCGATCGTGCCGGCGACCCATTGGGCGACCGCCCGGCTGTGGTCACCCGGAAAGAGCGCGTAGAAGGCCGGTACGCCCCAGAGGCGGGGCGCGTGGCCGGTCAGCGACACCGGCCCGTACGAGACGGTGTCGAACGAGGTGAAGACCGTGCCCCGGACGCAGATGACGAGCCGGGCGGCGAGAAAGGCGAGCAGCAGGGAGCCCAACAGCGCCCCGGGACGTTTCACGCTGGCACGCTAGGTCTCCCGGGCGAACTCGGGATGACGCCGAGGTGACGGCGACCCGTCAGTCGGGGAAGGTACCCCCGTCAGTCGGGCAGATACTCGCGCGAGTCGGCCTCGAAGACCAGCTCGCTCAGTCGCGACCGGAGCCGGTCACGCAGCTCGCTCGGCGCTCGCTCGTCGCCGCAGCAGCGTGCCACCAGCGCCTTGACCTCCTGCTCGATGCCGTACTCGCGCAGGCAGGGCGAGCACTCGTCGAGGTGCTGGCGGATCAGGTCGCGACGGTCGTCGGCACACTCCAGGTCGAGGTACAGGTAGACCTCGGCGAGCACGTCGCGACAGTCGGTCTCGTGTGGTTCACCGCAACTCACGGTCTGTCACACCTCCTGACGAGCTGTTGCGGTGTCGGTCGACGGACTGCGGTTGAAGCCTCGATCGGCAGCGTACCGCTCAAGAAGCTTGCGCAGGTTGCGCCGGCCACGGTGCAAACGGGACATCACGGTGCCAATCGGCGTGCCCATGATGTCGGCGATCTCCTTGTAGGAGAACCCCTCGACGTCGGCCAGGTAGACAGCCAGCCGGAACTCCTCCGGCAGCTGCTGCAGCGCCTCTTTGATGTCGCTGTCAGGCAGCCGTTCCAGCGCCTCGGTCTCGGCCGACTTCAATCCACTGGAGGTGTGCGACTCGGCCTCGGCGAGCTGCCAGTCGGTGATCTCCTCGGTGGGAGCCTGGACCGGCTGGCGCTGGCGGCGCCGGTACGAGTTGATGTAGGTGTTCGTCAGGATCCGGTACAGCCAGGCCTTGAGGTTGGTGCCCTCTTCGAACTGGTGGAAGGCCGAGAACGCCTTGAGAAACGTCTCTTGGACGAGGTCTTCCGCGTCGGCCGGATTCCGGGTCATTCGCAGACCTGCGGCGTACAACTGGTCGACGAAGGGCAGCGCGTCGCGTTCGAAGCGAGCCCGCCGCTCGTCGGTCCTCTCCGGTCGGGTCAACCGAACCCCCCTTGGCTGTCCCGCCGAGGATACGCGGAACCCCGGAGCGGCGACGGGGGAAGGTGCCGCGTCGACCGACCACTCGGGTCCGTCGAGCAACTGCCGTACCCGCTCCGCCTCGCGGTCGTCGCGTACCAGACCGTGCGTGCCCGAATGCACTGGATCAACTCCTTCTGATCACGCCTCCGGCTGGTGCAACAGCGGCGTGTCAGGCGGAATTCCTGGCCCAGCCGTGTGCGCGTAGCCACTCGATCGCGATCCGGGCGGTGCCGGCGGGGTCCTTGCGGAGATCGTGGCGTTCGCCGGGGAGCTCCCGCACCTCTACGCCCCGCCTGGCGGCCGGCACCCCGAACGGGTCACGGTCACCGTTGAGCACCAGCGTGGGCAGTCCGGTATCGAGTTCGTCCTGCCGGGAACGCTCGGGCCTGCCGGGCGGGTGCAGCGGAAACGCGAGCGCCAGGATCCCGACGGCACCGACAGCGGTGGCGGTGCGGCACGCCACCCGGGCACCGCTCGACCGCCCGCCCACGATCACGGGTACCCGGCTCCGCAGGGCCTTGATCACCGCTATCCAGGCCTCGTCGAGCTGACCGGCGGGCGCGGGCGCGCGTCGGCCGGCCACCCGGTATGGCTGGGTGACCCTCGCCACGGTGACGCCCGCCGCGTACGCCGCATCACGCAGCGCGACGAGGTCGGGCGCGTCGACACCACCGCCGGCACCGTGACCGAGCACAAGCAGGCTCGCCGCGCGACCCGGCACGGCGTTTACGTCCACCCACGCCGGCCCGCGTGGAGTTGCGATCTCACGACGCTTGTCTGGCACCAACTCATAGTCGCCCAGGCAACGCGCTTATCGCGTGTTTACTGACTCCAAAGTCAGTAGTTGGTCGCGCACCGGCGGCCCGGCTCCGTCGACGGCGTCTTCGTCGCGCTGCACCTGAGCCCGCCAGGCCACCAGCATCGCGCGGCGCTCGCGCGGTGTCGTGGCACCCCACACCCCATGGCAGTCACCGACCTCCAGCGCCCATGCCAGGCACGGCCCTTGGACGTCACACGTGCGACACAAGGCCACCGCGCTGTCTGCCGGCTCGCTGGGCGCCGGAAAGAACGTCTCCGGGTCGACGCTTTGACACACGCCCCGGGTGCGCCAGGCGTCGTCGAACTGCCGCTCGGTCAGAGCCCGCAGCAAGCGCGGGTCTCGACGTGCGGCAGCGACCTCATGCGGGCGTGGCATCCGCGCCCGAGTCATTTACCCACCTCCCCCGTGGGACCGGCGAAACATTGGCGTCTGTCGATTGCCCTGATGCGAATCGAAACCACTGCCGGCGCTGTGTTCTATCGCACATGGAGTACCAAATACAAGAGGTTGCATCGATCCTGGCCGAAAGGCCAAGAGACGATTCACCACGAGACCGGCAAACACCACCGACCGTGATGGGAGCGCTCCAAAGCGTTCAGCGTCAGAAGAGGGTCAATTCGATCGGTTCTTCGGGTGGCGCGCCCGGCGGGAGCCCGCCCGGCACGCGGGCCACGAGCTCCGGTCCGTCGTTGCGGACGTCACCCACCGCCGGCCCGACCGGGCGGATCTCCAACTCGGCCAGGAACTCGTCGCTCGGCGCCGCGAGCAGCTCGTCGGGCTCGCCACCGCCGGCCAACCAGCCGGCCCAGCGCTGCCACGGCAGCAGTAGCGGCATCCGGTCGTGCACCAGCGCCAGGTCGCCGATCGCGGCGGTCGTGACGATCGAGAACGTCAGCATGTCGCCCCACGGCGCCCACAGCCCCGCCAGCGCCAGGACCCCACCGTGCGCGGGCGTCATGAAGTACGCCTGCTTCCGGCCATCGGGAAGGCGCAGCCACTCGTACCAGCCGTCCGCCGGTACAAGGCAGCGACGGCGCGCGAACGACGGGGCGTACGCCTTGGAGCCCGCCACCGTCTCGGCCCGCGCGTTGATCATCCTGGCGGCGCCCTTGGCGTCCTTCGACCACGGCGGCACGAGCCCCCAGCGAGCCGCGGAGAGCGCCCGGCCGGCGAGCCGCTGCGACATGCGCACGATCGGCACCGGATCGGTGGGCGCCACGTTGTAGTCGGGCACCAGGGCACCGTCCGAGTCGTCGTACGACTCGAAGAGCGCGTTGAGGTCCGCCGCGCTGCGCGTGGTCGCATACCGGCCGCACATGGTGCTCCACGCTACGGGATCTATCCCGGCACTCGGGAGAGCCTGATCGGCGACTACGTACCGTCGAGGGCGGACGGCAGACTGTACCCGTGGCCAACATGACCGCGACGCGACAGCCTGTGCCCTGGACCGCCCCGACCGCGACCGATCCGGTCGCCACGACCGTGCGACTGCCCGGCTCCAAGTCGATGACCGCCCGCGCCCTGGTGCTGAGCGCGATCGCCGACGGCCCCTCCACGCTGCGCGGCCCGCTGCGCGCCCGCGACACCGAGCTGATGGCGGCCGGGCTGCGCGGCATGGGCGCCCACGTCTCCACTGTGGACGACAACCGGTGGGTTGTGCGGCCACGCCCCCTGCGCGGCCCCGCGCATGTCGACGTCGGCCTCGCCGGCACGGTGATGCGGTTCGTGCCGCCGGTCGCCGGCCTCGCCAGCGGTCCGGTCACGTTCGACGGTGACCCGCAGGCCCGGCTGCGCCCGCTCGGTCCGCTGGTGCGGGCGCTTCGCTCCATCGGCGTCCGCATCGACGCGTCCGACGCCGGCGGCCTGCCGCTCACCGTCCACGGCACGGGCGAGGTCACCGGCGGTGAGGTGGTCATCGACGCGTCCGCCTCCAGCCAGCTCGTCTCCGGCCTGCTGCTCGCCGCCGCCGCGTTCGAGAAGGGGATCGTCGTCCGGCATGTCGGCCCGCCGGTGCCGTCCGCGCCGCACCTGCGGATGACCACCCAGATGCTGCGGGCGGCCGGCGGCGCGGTCGACGACGGCACGCCAGACGTCTGGGCTGTTCAGCCGGGTCGGCTCTCCGGCCGGGAGTGGGGCATCGAGCCCGACCTGTCGGGAGCCGTGCCGTTCTTCGCGGCGGCGCTGGTCACCGGCGGCCAGGTCACGCTGCTGGGCTGGCCGCGCAGCAGCACCCAGCCGGTCGACCGGCTCCGGCAGCTCCTGCACCAGATGGGCGGCGAGGTGACGCTCGGCACCGACGGGCTGACCGTCCGCGGCACCGGCTCGGTGCACGGGCTCGACGCCGACCTGTCCGACGTGAGCGAGCTGACCCCGGTGATCGCCGCGCTCGCCGCGCTCGCCGACTCTCCCTCGCGGCTGCACGGGGTGGCACACATCCGCGGTCACGAGACCGACCGGCTGTCGGCCCTCTCCCAGGAGCTCACCGGCATCGGCGCCGACGTCACCGAGAGCCACGATGGGCTGGAGATCCGGCCGCGCCGGTTGCGTGGTGCGGTGTTCAAGACGTACGACGACCACCGGCTCGCGCACGCCGCGGCGGTGATCGGCCTGGCTGTTCCGGGCATCGAGCTCAATGATGTGGCGTGTACGTCCAAGACAATGCCCGAGTTCCCGGCACTATGGTCGGCAATGGTGGCCGGGCAGTAGACGCGAGGAGAAGGCGCTGACGGGAAAGCGGCGGGAGTACGACGAGGACGACGTACGGGTCCGCCCGTCCCGTTTCTCGCGCCCGCGTACCCGCACCCGTCCCAAGCACGACGACGCGGTCGACGGGTTCGTGGTCGCCGTCGACCGTGGCCGGTACACCGCGATGGTCGACGACGTCGCCGTCACCGCCATGCGGGCCCGCGAGCTGGGCCGCAAGTCGGTGGTCGTCGGCGACCGCGTATCGCTGGTCGGCGACGTGTCCGGCACGTCCGGCGCGCTCGCCCGGATCGTCCGGATCGCCGAGCGCGCCTCGGTGCTCCGGCGCACCGCCGACGACGACGAGACCACCCCCGAAGGCCGCCTCGAACGCGTGGTCGTCGCCAACGCCGATCAGCTCGTGATCGTCAGTTCACTGTCTGACCCGCCGCCGCGCACCGGGTTCATCGACCGGTGCCTGGTGGCCGCGTACGACGCCGACATCGAGCCGCTGCTCTGCCTCACCAAGGCCGACCTCGCCCTGCCCGACCAGGTGCTCGACTACTATGCAGAGCTCGACCTGCCGTACGTGCTGTGCCGGCCCGACGGCCCACTCGACGAGTTGGGTGAGGCGCTCAGCGGCCGGGTGTCCGTGCTCGTCGGCCACTCCGGCGTGGGCAAGTCCACGCTGGTCAACCGCCTGGTGCCGGACGCCGACCGGGCCGTGGGCGCGGTCAGCGCGATCGGCAAGGGCCGGCACACCTCGACCAGCGCTGTCGCCCTGCGGCTCGCCGACAAGCGGCCGAGCTGGATCATCGACACGCCCGGGATACGCAGCTTCGGGCTGGCACACGTCTCCGCCGTGAGCCTGCTGCACGGCTTCTCCGATCTGGTCGAGGGCACGCTCGAGTGCCCTCCCAACTGCGAACACACGGCCGGCGAGCAGGAGTGCGCGCTCGACGCCTGGGTGGCCGCCGGCCATGCTGACCAGCGGCGACTGGCCTCGTACCGGCGGCTCCTGGCGTCCCGCGCTGGAGAGGTCGAGTGACGAGGTTGATACCTTTCCGGCCATGGCCCGGTATGCCGACGACCTGTCGCTCGCTCACGTCCTCGCGGACACCGCCGACTCGATCTCGATGGCCCGGTTCCGAGCACTCGACCTACACGTCACGTCCAAGCCCGACCTGACGCCCGTCTCCGACGCCGATACGGCCGTCGAGCGCGCGCTGCGGGCCACGCTCGGCCGCACCCGGCCGCGCGACGGGGTGCTCGGCGAGGAGTACGGGGTCACCGAGGCGGCCGCCGGCCCGGGTAACCGGCAGTGGGTGATCGACCCGATCGACGGCACCAAGAACTACATCCGTGGCGTGCCGATCTGGGCCACGTTGATCGCGCTCATGGAGGGTGACCAGCCGGTCGTGGGGCTCGTCTCCGCGCCCGCGCTCGGCCGGCGCTGGTGGGCCGCTCTCGGGCACGGCGCCTACGCGGGTCGCCACACCGCTGCGGCGAGCCCCATCAAGGTCTCGGGAGTCTCCCGGATGGCCGACGCGAGCTTCTGCTACTCCGATCTGGGCGGCTGGGAGGAGAACGGCCGGCTCGGCGCGATGCTGAACATCATTCGCAGCACCTGGCGTAACAGGGCATACGGGGACTTTTACGGATACATGCTCTTGGCTGAGGGTGCCGTGGACGCCATGGTCGAGCCCGAACTTTCACTATGGGACGTAGCCGCCCTGATACCCATCGTGACGGAAGCAGGTGGCACGTTTACGGACCTGTCCGGACAGGCGGGTCCGGGTGGCGGAAGCGCGGTGGCCACCAACGGGAAACTCCACGATGACCTGCTCGAACGGCTTTCGTCGCCCGGGATTGGACCAATTTAGGTCTGCTCCGACTATTCTCGCCGAGTGGCGTCCACTGGTGGTTGGTGTTTTCTCGCGGCAATGATCGCCGCGTACGGCGTAGCCAACCTCCTACAGTCCGTAGCCGCCACCCGCACCACCGTGCACCACACCTTCGACCCGGGCCTACTCCTGCGCCTCGCCAGCCACCGCACGTACCTGGTCGGCCTGGGCTGCCAGACGCTCGGCTTCGTGCTCGCGTTCCTGGCCCGCCGTGATCTCCCCCTCTTCCTGGTACAGGCCAGCGTGGCGGCCGGCCTCGGCGTCACCGCCGTCCTGGGCGTGGTCGTCCTCAAGTGGCGGCTGCCCGCGGCGGAGGTCGCGCTGATCGTGCTGCTCTTCGGCGGCATCAGCGCCCTGGTCCTGTCGGCGCAGCCCGCGCCGTCCCGCCAGATCGGGCCCGCTGGCCTCGTCGCGCTCGCCGTCGCACTCGCCGTGATCGGCGGCCTGGGCGTGTTCACGGTACGGCTGCACGGCGCACCCGGATCGGTGGCGCTCGGCGCGCTCGCCGGCCTGGCGTTCTCGGCCGCAGCGGTGGCCGCCCGCCCACTCGCCGCCGCGCACTCCTTCGACCAGTTCGTGCGCGACCCGCTGCTGTACCTGCTCATCGCCCACTCGCTGGTCGGCCAGCTGCTGCTCGGGCTCGCGATGCAGCGTGGCTCCACGACCGCGGCCGTCGCCGCCATGGACGCGGCCGGTGCGGTGCCCGCGGCGATCATCGGTCTGCTCCTGCTCGGCGACCGCATCTGGCCCGGGCGCGAGTGGCTGGCCGCGCTCGGGTTCCTGGTCACGCTGGGCGCGGTGATCGGCCTCACGAGATACGCGGAGCCGCAGCATCACCACGAGATCGCGCCAGCCCGCCAGCGCCTGCCGCTCCGCCACCCAGCGACCGCCACCCGCCGCTAACCGTTCTTAGTGATCAGGGCGTCCCTGAAGTCGTTAGAGCGACTTGGGGGACGCCCTGATCACGCGGAAGCGGGAGCGGGGCTGGGGCGACGGCGGCGGACCAGGAGGCGTTCGTACAGGCGCTCCAGCGCGGCGGCCGTGCGGTCCCACGTGTACCGGCAGCGGACCCGGTCCACCGCCGCGTGGCGGAACGCGAACCGTCCCGTGTCGTCGCGCAGCAGCCGTCGCAGCGCGGTGCCCAGCCCCTGCACGTCACCCGGCGGCACGAGTCGTCCCGTCACCTCGTCGACCACCGTGTCGGCGATCCCACCGACCGCGTACCCGATCACCGGCACGCCGCACGCCATCGCCTCCAGCGGCACCTGGCCCACCGGTGAGTACCGGGGCACGCACGCCACCACGTCCGCCGAGCGGTACCAGCCGGGCATGCGGTCGTTCGGTACGGCGCCGACCATGCGCACCTGACCGTCGACGCCCGTGCGCCGTGCGAGGTCGCGCAGCCGGCGCGCCTCGGCGTGGGCGGCCAGCCCGGCACGCGGCGGGCCGCCCACGATCACCAGTTCGGCGTCGCCGACCAGCCGCAGCGCTCGGATCATGTCGTCCTGCCCGTGCCACGGCGCCAGCCCGCCGACCGAGAGAATCCGGGGCCGGCGCCCCTCGCGCTGTTCCGACTCCCCGTGCGGCGTGAACCGCTCGGTGTCCACGCCAGTGGGTACGACGGCGACATCGGCACGGGGTATGCCCATCCGGGTCAGCTCGCCGACCTCCTCCTCGGACTGCGCGACCGCGAGGTCGATGGCCCTGCCGAGCGCCCGTTCGAGCGCGATCCGTTGGCCGACCCCGTCCGCGCCCTGACCGATCTGGCGCAGTTCGGCCGCGCCGAGCGAGTAGAACGTCTGCGCGACGGGGATGCCGTTGGAGCCGGCCGCGCTCGCCGCCGCGAGACCGCCGATCCAGAAGTGTCCGTGCACCACATCCGGGGTCCACCCGTGTGCCCAGCTCTCGACGAGCCGCCGGCTGAACTCGGGCACGTATGCGGGCGCCCGCGCCGATGGAGCCGCGGCGAGCCGCTCGACGCGGTACCCGGCGGGCACGTTCGCCACCGCGGGCGGGCCGGTGCCGTCCCGCCGCTCGTAGACCCGTACGTCGTGCCCCCGGGCGCTCAGCTCGGCAGCGATCCGGGCTAACTGTCGGGTTGGACCCGCGGGCCCTTCGGAGCTGACAAGACCGACGCGCATGAGAAGTCAGGTTTCCGCGATACGGCAAGGCGAAACATGCGACGGGTATGAGCCGGAGTGAAGTGGGTATCGGCTGTCTATGCCACTCATGCGCAGTCTTGACGAGTCGGTCGTGGTGGTCACCGGGGCTTCCAGCGGTATCGGCGCCGCCACGGCGCACGAACTGGCGCGCCGGGGCGCCGCCGTGGTGCTCGCCGCGCGCAGCGTGGACGCCCTGGAAACGGTGGCCGACGAGTGCCACTCGCTGGGCGGTCGGGCGGTCCCAGTACCCACAGACGTCACGGACCTGGCCGCGGTCGAAAGGCTGGCGACCCGGGCGGCGGCCGTGTTCGGTCGTGTCGACGCCTGGGTCAACAACGCCGCGGTGTCCGTGTATGGGCGGATCGACGAGGTACCGGTCGACCAGTGGCGCCGGGTCATCGACGTGATCCTGATGGGCAGCGCCTACGGCGTGCGAGCCGCGCTCCCCTACCTGCGCGCGGCAGGTGGCGGCGTACTGGTCAACAACGCGTCGGTGCTGGCGGGCGTGACGATGCCGTACATCACCGCCTACGACACGGCGAAGCACGGGGTACGCGGGCTTTCGAACACCGTTCGGCAGGAGCTTCGGGCCGCGGGTGACCACACGATCTCGGTCTGCACGGTGCTGCCCGCGTCCATCGACACCCCGTTCTTCCGGCACGCCGCCAACCACACCGGCCGGGAACTGCGGCCGCCTCCACCGGTGTACCCGCCCGAGGTGGCCGCCCGCACGATCGTCCGGGCGATCCAGCGGCCCACCCGCGAGGCGTACGCGGGTGCCGCCGCGCGCGCCCTGGAGTTCCAGTGGCGGATGGCGCCCGCACTGACCGAGCGACTCCTGGGCATGTACGCCGCCCGTTTCCAATTTGGCCCTTCTCCCGCCGCTCCCACGACCGGCGCTCTCTTCGCCGAGGGAGTGGCGGACGCGCGGCAGGACGGCGGATGGCACGGCCGCCGGCGCCGCGCCGTGCGGGCCACCGCGGCACTGGGCTTGGCCGCAGGCACGGCGGCCGGCACGGTAGCCGCGGTGGCTCGGCGCGTACGCCGGTAGCGTGCGCGGGCGGGGGCAGACATGCACAATGGAGCGATCATGCCGACGGACGTGCATTGCCAGGTGGTGAGCCGGGACCCCTACCCGGTGGCGACCCTGGTCGGAACGCTCGACGGCCACTCGATGCAGGTGGCCCGCGACGCGCTTCTCGGGTGCCTCGCGGATCAGCCGGAGGCACTCGTCGTCGATGTCTCCCGGCTCACGGTCGCCGATCCCGAGGCGCTGTCGGTCTTCACCGTGGTGGCCGAAGAGGCCACCACGTGGCCGGGAGCCCGGCTGATCTTCTGCGAGCCGCCGCCGCGCGACGTGGCGGCGTGGCGCGGTTCGGGTGTGGCGGTCACGCCCACCCGCCAGGACGCGGTGGCCCGCCTCGGCCCACCGGCTCCCGACAACCGGCTGGCGGCCGACATGGAGCCCGCGGTGGGCGCGGCGCGACGGGCTCGCGAGCTGGTCACCGAGGCGTGCGCCCGATGGGAGCGGCCGGAGCTGGCCGGCTCGGCGTGCATCGTGGTCACCGAGCTGGTCAACAACGTGGTGGCGCACGCCCTGACGCCCATGACGGTCAGCGTGGCGCTGCGCGGCGCCGACATGCTGATCGCGGTGCGCGACTACTCCCGGGCCGAGCCCCGGTTCGTGGGGGTGGTGCCGCCAACCTCGTACGGCGGGCGTGGCCTGCTGCTCATCGACACGGTGGCGAGCCGCTGGGGCAGTACCGCGCTGGCCGATGGCAAGGCCGTCTGGGCGGTGCTCACCCCCGAGGAGGAGCCACTCGAGTCCGAGGCCCCGGGGCCGCCTGGCACCCTGTCACGGCGCTAGGTTGTCACGGCGCTAGGTTCACGGCGTTAGGAACGGGCCGAGTCCGGCGACCCGCAGAGCCTGCCGGACGTACTGCCGGGTGCGCGCGACAGTCAGCCGGGCGCCGGTGCCACGGGCCGCCTCCAACGCGCAGAGCAGCGCGCCGATGCCCGCCGCGTCGACGAAGGACACCCCGCCGAAGTCCACGCGTACCTCGTCCGGCCGGCCGCGCAGCGCGCTGAGCAGTGCCTCGCGCAGACGTGGTGCCGTGTCGCGGTCGATCTCGCCGCCCACCTCCACGTGCACGGCCGCCCCTCGCGGCAGCGTCCGGATCGCCAGTTCGTGCCGGTCGGGCGGGGCGGCTCCGGCTTCCCACTCGTGCGGCGCGTCGCTCAGCATCGCCTCACGAAGCCAGGTGAGCGCGCGGGACAGCAGCCGGGAGACGTGCATCTGGGAGATGCCCAGTTCCGCCGCGATGTCGCTCTGCGTGTGGTTGCCGTAGAAGCGCATGGCCAGGATCCGGCGCTCCCGTACGGGCAGCCGGCACAGCAGGGAGCTGACGGTCACCCGGTCGTCGACCGCGCTGAGGTCGACGTCGAGCCCACCGATCAGGTCGGCCAGCGGCGTACCCGAATCGCCCGGCGTCGGCGCCTGCAGCGACACCGGCGCGTACGCGGTCGCGGTCTCCAGCGCCACCAGCACGTCGTCTTCACCGACGCCGGTGCGGTGCGCCACCTCGGCGATCGTCGGCGACCGGGACAGCTCCCTGGTCAGCTCGCCGACCGCCCGGCTGACCTCCAGGCTCATCTCCTGCATCCGCCGCGGCACGTGTACGCCCCACGTGCGGTCGCGGAAGTGCCGGCGCAACTCGCCCGTGATCGTGATCGCCGCGTACCCCGTGAAGGAGCCGCGCGCCGGGTCGTATCCGTTGACCGCCTTCAGCAGACCGAGCCGCGCCACCTGTTCCAGGTCTTCGAGCGGCTCGCCACGCCCCCGGTACCGGCGCGCGAGCCGCCCCGCGAACGGCATGGCCGCCGCGACCAGACGATCGCGTTCGGTACGCCGGACGGCGTCGGTCTTTTCCAGGCCGGCGACCCGGTCCGCATACGTCACCGCAACGGTGTCGATCTGGGCTAGGTCTTCGCTCGGCCGCGTTGATGCCCGCGTCATCGCGCTCCTCGGCGCTCGCTGACGGTCCCCTTCCGGCGACCATACGTCGGCGCCCGCCGTGCGGTACTTGATTCGTGGAAACCGGATTGGTGCTCCGCGCGCGGGGTACATCGCGGGGCATGCGCGACGACGACTTCCCGACCCCGGTGTCCGATCCGGAGAGCGATGGGCTCCCGGAGACGGCTGACGACGACTCCTCGGCGCGCGACGACCTGGAGTCGGTACGCGTGGCGGATGGCCCCGACCCGGCAGCCCTGCCCGGCGACGAACCGCAGGCGATCGAGCGTTTCGGCACGACGGCGGAGGAGCAGCGGCAGGGCGAGTCACTCGATGCCAAGATCGCGCGCGAGTCGCTGGAGCCGGCGATCGACGAGCCGCAGGCCACGCGGGACGCCGACGTCTTCGCCGAGGCGCCGATCGAACCCACCGATTCGGCGGTCTCCATGTACGACACCCCGGAAGGCGAGCCGGTGGGACGGCTCGTTGAGGACGGCGAAGGGGCGCACGACGTGGGCGCGGACGGCGGCGGCGCGACCGCCGAGGAGCGGGCCATCCACGAGACCCGCGCTCCGTGATCAGGCGTCGTCGAGGCCGCGCTCGATCGCGTACCGGGTCAGCTCCACCCGGTTGTGTAGTTGCAGCTTGCCCAGGGTGTTCTGCACGTGGTTCTGCACCGTGCGGTGCGACAGCCCGAGCCGTTCCGCGATCTGCCTGTACGACAGCCCCTTGGCGACGAGGCGCAGCACCTCGGTCTCGCGGTCGGTCAGCTTGGGCGCACCGTCGTCGTCGGCCTGATCCGGGGTCGTGGCCAGCCTGCGGTACTCACCCAGCACAAGGCCCGCGAGGCCCGGCGTGAAGACCGCGTCGCCGGCCGCCGTTCGCCGCACCGCCTCCAGGAACTCCTGCGAACTGGCCGACTTGACCAGGTAGCCGGTGGCGCCCGCCTTGACGGCGTCGAGCACGCTCTGCTGCTCGCCGCTCGCCGACAGCATGAGCACCCGGACGCCGGGCACGGCCGCGAGCAGCCCGCTGATCACCTCGACGCCGGAGGTGTCGGGCAGTTGGAGGTCGAGTACCACCACGTCGGGCCGCGCGGCGCCGGCGACGCGCACCGCCTGCCGCCCCTCACCGAGCGTCGCCACCACCTCGAAGCCGGCCTCGGTCAGGTCGCGCGCGACGCCCTCCCGCCACATCGGATGGTCGTCGACCACCATCACCCTGGTCATGCGGCCACACTCATGCCGCCACTCTAGGGACTCGAAGTTCCACCTCGGTGCCCTGGCCGGGCTCGGAAACGATCTCCACCGTGCCGCCCAGATCGGCGATCCGGCCGCGGATCGACTGCGCCACGCCGAGCCGGCCCTGCCCCGCCGCCTCGGCGAGCCGGCCTTCGGCGATACCCGGGCCTTCGTCGCGTACCGAGACGACCACCCCATCGGGCTCGTCCTCCAGCAGCACCCAGGCGCGCGCACCGCCACCGCAGTGCCTGACGACGTTGTCGAGCGCCGCGCCCACCGCCGCGCCGACCTCCTTCGCCACCTGCGCCGGCAGCAGCACGGGGGTCGCCGGCGCCGCGATCGACACCTCCGGCGTGGCGTACCGGTCAAGCACCGCACGCAGGTCGATGTCGGGCCCCGGGGCCGTCGGCGCGCTCGTGGCGATCAACGCGCGCAGCGCGGCCTCCTGTTCGCCCGCCAGCCGAGCCAGCTCGCCCGCCTCGCCGCCCAGGTGTGCGCCCCGCCGCTGCACCATCGCGAGCACCTGGAGCACCGAGTCGTGGATGCCGCGCGCCAGCCGCTCGCGTTCCCGGCCGGCGGCCTCCAGCTCGGCCGCGCGCTGCAGCCGCTGCTCGGATTCCACAGTGAGCCGCGCCACATGTCCGACCGCCACGCCGGCCAGCAGCATCAGCATCAGGCCGGTGATCGACGATTGGGTGAGCTTGTCGCGGACGAGCAGGTCGGCCGCGCCGAGGATCACGGCGGCCACCGCGCCGCGCCGCCGCCCGCCCGATACCGCCCAGGTCAGCACCGGTCCGGCCTGCCATGCCACGGCCAGTGTCGGCGCGCCCGAATCCAGCGCCGTGCGCCCGACGACCCACGGCGACGCGAGGAGCAGAGCCAGCGTGACCAGCAGATCCGCGAGCAGCAGCGGCCAGTGCCGCCACGCCGGCCGCGCGTAGAGGGCCGCCGTCGCGACGCTCCACAGCACGAGTACCGCCACCGCGGGCACCGCCGCGACCGGGTGCGTGTAGTCGCGGACATTCCGGATCACGGAGACCACCACGAACGCCATCGACGCGAACCGGAAGACCGCGATGGCCCGCCATAGCGGTACCTGAAGGGCGTCCGGCACGTCTAGACGATAAGCCCCATGCAACCCCCGTCCGGTGCCCACGGGGTGCCCTGCAACGCCCCACCGCGTACGGTGTTGTTCATCGAGACTGCCGCGCTGCTCGCTCAGACCTTCGATCGCAGCCAGGTCACCCGGCTGCGCCATGCCGTCACGTCCTGCTCAAGTGCCGCCGGACTTGCTGGTCAGCGCCTCGAAGACTTCGTTCTCGCGGTCAACGAGCTGATCACCAACGCGGTCCGGCACGGCGGCGGCAGGGGCCGCATCCGGCTGTGGCGCGCCAACCGCGACGTCGTCTGCGAGATCTCCGACGAGGGCGCCGGCATCGACGCCGCCCGGCTCGGCAACCACGACCGACCCCGGCTCGACACCGCCGGTGGCTGGGGGCTGTGGCTGGCCCGCCAGCTCAGCGACCGCATGGAGGTCCGCACCGGTCCGGGCGGCACGACGGTGCGGATCAGCGCGGCGCTCGGGCCCGCCTCGCTAGCTGAAGAGGGCGCTCACTGACTCGCCGTTGTGGATGCGGCGCATCGCCTCGGCCAGCGCCGGCGCGACCGAGAGCACCCGCAGCTTCGACACCCGCTTGTCGGCCCGGATCGGCACGGTGTTCGTACAGACGATCTCCAGCACGTCGTCGGGCTCGCTGAGCCGGTCGAGCGCACCGGCGGCGAAGAGCCCGTGGGTACAGGCCAGCCGGATCGAGCGTGCCTTCAGGTCACGCAGGTGGTTCATCAGCTCGATCACCGTGCTGCCCTTGGCGATCTCGTCGTCGAGCACGATCACGTCGCGGTCCGCCACGTCGCCGATCACCGCGCTGATCTGTACCCGGTCGTCGCTGAACCGCTGCTTGGCACCCGCCGCCACGGGCGTGCCGAGCATCCGGGCGAACGCCGCCGCCTCCTTGGCGTTGCCCAGGTCGGGCGAGACCACCACGGTCTCGCTCAAGTCGTACTGCCGGAAGTAGGCCGCCAGCTCGCGAAGGGCGTGCAGGTGGTCGACCGGCATGCTGAAGAACCCGTGCACCTGCGGCGAGTGCAGGGTCAGCGCCAGTACCCGGTCGGCGCCGGCGGTCTTCAGCAGGTCGGCGACCAGCCGGCCGCCGATCGAGATGCGCGGCGCATCCTTCTTGTCGGAGCGGGCGTACGCGTAGTGGGGCATGACCACCGTGATCCGGCCCGCCGAGGCACCCCGTGCGGCGTCCAGCATCAACAGCAGCTCGACCAGGTGCTCCTGTACCGGTGGCACGAGCGGCTGGATCAGGAAGACGTCCCGCTCCCGGCAGTTCGCGTCGAGCTGGATCTCCAGGCAGTCGTTCGCGAACCGGGAGACCCGTACCGGGTGCAGGGGCACGCCGAGGTGCGCGCAGATCTCTTCGGCAAGCTCAGGGTGGGCACTCCCACTGAACACCGCGATGTCACGCATCCCAGGTAACTCCCGTCAGCCGCTCGTAGACCTCGATGTACCGCGCGCGGACCATCGCCACCACGTCGTCCGGGAGCTCCGGGGCGGGCGGCTGCTTGTCCCAGCCCGTACCCGTAGCCCAGTTCCGCAGGTACTGCTTGTCAAACGAGAACTGCACCCGACCGGGTACCCACGAATCGGCCGGCCAGAAGCGCGACGAGTCCGGCGTGAGCACCTCGTCGGCCAGGACGAGCGTGCCGTCGGGCGCCCACCCCAGCTCGATCTTCGTGTCGGCGATGATGATCCCGCGCTCGGCCGCGATCCGGGCGCCCCGGCTGTACACCTCCAGGGTGATCCGGCGCAGCTCGGCAGCCGTGTCGGCACCGACCTCGGCCACCACGTCGTCGTACGTGATGAACTCGTCGTGCTCGCCCACTGGCGCCTTCGTCGTCGGCGTGAAGACCGGCTCGGGCAGCCGATCCGCCTCCACCAGCCCCTCGGGCAACCGGACACCGGACACCGAGCCGGACTTCTCGTACTCCTTCAGTCCCAGCCCGGTCAGGTAGCCCCGAGCGATGCACTCCACCGGCACCATCCGCAGCCGCCGGCACCGGATCGCCCGCCCAGCGAACTCCTCCGGCACGTCGGTTGCCGAAATCACATGGTGCGGCACCAGGTCGGCGAGCTGGTCGAACCACCAGAGCGACAGCCTCGTCAGCACCGCGCCCTTGTCCGGAATCGGCGTCGGCAGCACCGTGTCGTACACGGACACCCGGTCGGACGCGACCAAGATCAGGTCGTCGCCGTCGGCGTACACATCCCGGACTTTGCCCGAGTGCAACAGCTCCACGTCACTCCTCATGCGCTGCTAGATGCGCCTGTGGCCCAGCGTTACAGGCGCCTGACGGCCGGCAGCGATACCCTAGCGCGGTGACAGGTCCCGAACCGCTGGCACAGCCCGTCGAGCTGCCCGCCCCGTGGCGTGACTGCGCCCTCACCGTCGTCGTGCCGACCTACAACGAGGTCGGCAACGTGCCGCGACTGGTCGAGCGGCTCCTCGCGCTGCCGCTGCCCGGGCTGCGCATCCTCATCGCCGACGACAACTCGCCCGACGGCACCGGCGAGGTCGCCGACAAGCTGGCCGCGCGCCACCCCGACCGGGTGATAGCCGTGCACCGGGCCGGCAAGGAGGGCCTCGGTCGGGCGTACGTCGACGGGATGACCCGGGCGCTCGACGGCGGCGCCGACTTCGTCGCCCAGATGGACGCCGACCTGTCCCACCCGCCCGAGGCGCTGCCCGGCTTGCTCGGCACGCTCCTGTCGACCCGTGCGGGCGCCGTGATCGGCTCGCGGTACGTGCCGGGTGGCCAGCTCGACGAGAACTGGCCGCTCTACCGGCGGGCGTTGAGCGGCTGGGCCAACTTCTACGTGCACACGCTGCTCAACGTGCGTATCCGCGACCTCACGGCCGGCTTCAAGGTGTGGCGGGCCGACACCCTGCGCGCCATCGACCTCAACCGGGTGCAGTCGAACGGTTACAGCTTCCAGGTGGAGATGCACTACCTGGCCACCCGGCTCGGTCACACGATCATCGAGGTGCCGATCCGCTTCGAGGAACGCACGGTCGGCGCGTCCAAGATGACCACGCGCACGAAGATCGAGAGCGCGGTCATGCCGTTCCGGCTGCGCTGGAAGCACCGCGGCCTGTCCTGACCGCGAGGTCAGGCGGCGTCAGCGGCGGCGGTTGCGGCCGCGCACGACGAGCAACAGGCCGATGACCACGATCGCCACCACGACCAGGCAGCACAGGCCGCCGAGGAGTCCGAAGCCACTGGAACGTGGACGCCGTCGCGCCGCTTCCAGGATGGTCTCGTTCGAGGCGGCCCACGCGGCCGCCGGCATCAGGACGGCGACCACGGCAGCGGTGACCGCCGCGGCCAGCCGCGCCCACCAGCGGTTCAAAGACGACATGCCCCCATGGTGCCCTGCCCTCGCAAACCGATCAGGTGCACGTCTGGAAACCTCCTAACGGGTGAACGCCTGGAACTCGGAGATCCGGACCTGGGGCGCGAACGCGCTGGCCGTCGCGCAGTCGGTCGCGGCCGTCGGGTCGTCGTCCTGCTCACCGGCGTACAGGGGACCACCGGTGCACTGGCTCGCCAGTACCTCCAGCCGCAGGTGCGTGGCCCTGGTCGGCGCGAACCGGAACGTGCGCAGGCTCAGCGCGGGCGCGGTGGGCCGGAAGGCGCCCGCCGGGAACGCGTTCGACTCGCTGCGGTACACGCGCCGCCAGCTGCTGTCACTCGCGCAGTCGGCCACGGTCGCGTCGCAGGCCCAGACCGCGAACGAACGCAGCGCGGTGAACCTGTTCTGCGGGCCGTCGTCGACATCGCCCTCGATCGCGGGGCGCAGCAGCGCGCTGACGTTGACCGTACTGACCAGATGCCGGCCCTCGCCGGCGAGGTCGACGGTCAGGCTGCGCCCGGCGACGCCGTCACGGGATGCCCAGTTGGTGCCTTCGGTGTCGTCGATCAGCTTGTCCAGGTTGAGACCTGGACCCGACACCACCGCACCCGACGTGCCGGACGCGAGGTTGCGCGGCAGGTTGACCTTGAGCTCCTGGGCGCGGCCGGGCAGGAAGAGCGTCGTGAACTTCCGGTGCCCGAACCCGGGACCGGCCGCCACGAGCTGGAACTGCTTGCCCGGCACGATCTCGAAGGTGTCCGGCAGGTCGGTCTCCGGGTCGGTGTCGGCGACCGGGGTCGCGCGAGCCTCGTACCCGCCCACGTACAGCTTGATCGGCGCGCCCTCGGAGTCGCCGACCACGCGCAGCGTGACCGTCGCGTTCCGGGCGTACGGGGACGCGAAGCTGGGCACCGGGTCGGCGTCGTTCGGGCCGCTCGTGGCGTCCTGACCCATGCCGGACTCGGCGAACACGTCCCACATCAGCTGCTGGTTGTCGCCGCCGAAGCGGACCAGGTCGGCGGCGAGCATGTTGTCGCGCATGTCGAGCATGCTGAACTGGCTGCCGGCCTGCAGCAGGAACGAGTCGAAGAGCAGTTGCACCCAGCGCCGGTTACCCGGGCACGCGGTCGCCTGCACCAGGCCGTCGGCGCACCGGGCCTGCAGGGACGGCGTGCCCTTGCCGTACCGGTCGAGGAACGCCGCGCGGAGCCGCACGTTCGTCGCGCTCCAGATCTCGCCGTCGGCGTGCACCTGCTGCCCGACCAGGTCGTACCCGACGTCGGAGTAGTTGAGCGGGCTCTTGCTGGAGTCGTAGTTGCGGATGCCGTTGGCGTTGTTGCCGGTGACGTAGGCGCCGATCACGAACGGGCTGTCGCCCTGCGCCCGGTACCCGTACTCGTGCAGGTACTCGGCGGCGAGCAGGTCGCTCCAGGACTCGCCCATCGCGCCGCCCTGCGCCGACCCGATCCCGGCGTCCGGCCCGGCGATCATGCGGTTCGAGATCGCGTGCCCGTACTCGTGCCCGATCACCGTCATGTCGTAGTCGCCGTCGACGCACGGCGGGTACACGCCACCGGCGACGGGCTGCCACAGGAACATGTTCGACACCGGGACCAGGCCGTCGCGCGGCGTGTTCTGGTTGGCGTTGTTGCGGCTGCCGCCCAGCGCGTTGGCCTGCGCCCGGCCGAGCTCGGCGTCGCCGCCCAGGCCCTCACCGGTCACGTTGACCGTCTGGAGGTTCCACGCCGACTCGGTGAAGCCCAGGTGGAAGGCCCAGTCGTGCATCCGGTTGTGCATCGCGAAGAGGTTCGTGATGGCGGCGTCGGCGTCGTTGCGCCGGGCGGAGGTGTAGACGTTCGGGTTGCAGCGCGACTGCCGCCACTGGTCGGTGAACGGGTAGATGTAGTCGCGGGTCGCGCTCGGTGTGGCCGGTACCGGCGTCGTCGTGCCGCCGAGGAAGAGCACGGTGTCGGCGGAGTTGCCGCGAGACGTGAACGTCGGCGCGCCGTTCAGGACGTCCCACGCCTCTCCGGTCGCCGGGTCGTGAGCCGCGCGCACGCAACGGGGTGCGGGTTCGGCGCACCACAGCACCCGCGGGTCGCGCGGTGGAAGGGCGCTTGGCGGGTTGCTCGGGAACACCGCCCACATCGGATTGTCGGAGTCGAAGTCGACGAGGTCCTCACGCACCAGGACCTTGCCGGTGCGGGCGTCCACGTACGTGGTGACGGCCGTGGGATCGGCGGCGGCGCGCCCGTTGAGCGTGACGGCGTACGCCGCGCGGGGCCCGTCGAGCGGTGTCGGCACCGCCACGAGCCGCACCGTGCTCGACGCCACCTGCTCGGCGGCGAGCCCCACGTCGTCGCGCGCCACCTGAACGGCGCCGGCCGGGTCGAGTGTCGCCGGCTCGGGAGCGCTGGTGTCGCGGGACAGGGACGAGGTCACCCGCACCACCGTGCCGCCGTTCACCAGGATCGACGCCAGTCCGTCGTACCCGGCTGGCAGGTCACCGAAGCGCTGCCGCAGGGTGACGACGGCGCCCGGCCCGATCTTCTGAACGAGCAGCACGTCGAGGTCCGCGACGGCCGACTCGTCGAGCCCGAAGAGGCTCTGGTTCCGCACGAGGTACTCGCGAGCGGCGGCCACCGGGTCGGCGGGCAGCCCGGTGGCGAGCGGCTCCCGTGCCGGGCCGAGGGCGCTGGGCGTACCCAGTGAGTTGAAGCGCGCACCGCTGGCGAGGCCGCGCTGCTGGGCGGAGGGTGCGACCCGACCAGCGCGATTGTCCTTGTCTTTGGACTCGTGAGTCTCGGCGGCAAGCCCCGCCGCCGGTGCCGGGGCGGCTGGCGCGGCGCCCGCCGCGCTCCCCGGGATGATCAATCCTGCGACGACGACGGCAACGGCGAGCACGCTTCGCATGAGTCCCCCAATACACGCCTTTGCATGCGTGGATACTCTGCGCGGCGAACCGGTGCAAGGGTCATTCCGGGCGCCCGCCGCATCGTTACGGGTCAGCGACGTGCTATGGCGAAATCAATATGGCCGAGGGCCGGCACCGTCTCCGGTGCCGGCCCTCGGGATCAGCGGTTACCTGGTGCGTCAGGCGACGAACCGGCGGCGCTGGCGAGCGAACGCGACGAGCAGGACACCGGCGCCGAGCAGGGCTGCGGCGCTACCGATGTACAGGCCGAGTTTGGTACCCGTGGTCGGCAGCTCGCCACCGGTCGCCGGTGGCGGCGTGGTCTCCTGAGGCGTGGCTGGCGGCGTGGTCACCGGAGGCGTGGCCGGCGGAGTCGTCGCCGGGCCGGTCGTCGGGGGTGTGGTGGGCGGAGTCGTCGCCGGGCCAGTGGTAGGCGGGGTCGTCGCCGGACCGGTCGTCGGCGGGGTCGTCGCCGGACCCGTGGTCGGCGGAGTCGTCGCCGGGCCGCTGGTGGGCGGCGTCGTAGGCGGAGTCGTCGGCGGCGTCGTGGGCGGCGTGGTGGCCGGAGTCGTGGCCGGCGGGGTCGTCGCCTGGGGTGACTCGCCGCCACAGACGAACCAGTGGCTGATCTGCGGCTGCTGGCCGCCGTTGTTGTCCGGCGCCCGCATGTTGTCGATGGTCACCGGTCCGGTGAACGGGCCGTCGTACACGTAGGCGTCCGGCCCACCCTTGACAGCGACGCCGCTGGCGGTGAACCCAGAGTTGATCGTGACGTCGAGGAACAGCCCATCCGCGCTCACGGTGCCGCTGCCGGCGGGCCCGCTGGGATTCGCGCTGCTCAGCAGGATCGAGCCGCTGAGCCCTGCCTCCTGGCACGTGGTGATGTTGCCCTTCACCAGGCGCGGCGACGGCGGCGGAACGGCGCTGGCCATGCTGCTGGCGAAGGCAAGACCGGCGGCACCCGCGGCCGCCAATCCCATCGCGGTCCAGCGGAACTGGTTCATGCGGCGCCGTGCCGCTAGATATTTGGCGTTCTCGGCCTCAATGCCGGCCATCCGGCTTCCCCCTCGCGTACGAAACGATGCATCCAAGGGGAAAACGCCCAAAGTAGACGACCGTTACGGTGAGTATCCACAGTGGTGCCTGCTGGCGGGGAAATCAGCCCGGCTGGGATCGGTACTGGCGGGTGAAATCCCAGTCGCCGTCGAACGGGACCAGCGTGCTGACGAGCGTCGACCGTTCGACGGTTTGCGTGCCGGCCGGGCCGTAGTGCATCGCCAGGAAGATCTGACCGAACCCGCCGACCGCGCTGTACGTGAACACCCGGTAGCCCGCCTGCTCATACGTGCGGGTCGCCAGCACGGCACCGTCCGGGCCGCGTACGGTCAGCCGGGTCCGCAGGCAGGTCGCCGCCGCTCCACCGGACGTGCAGGAGTACGGGTGCTCGGTCACGTACGCGATCCGGCCGCTGGCGTCGGCGAAGACCAGCTCGTCGCCACCGCCGCCGTCGCTGCCAGCGGCGATCCGCCCGCCCGACAGCGGTACCTCCGACGACCAGCCGACCGTGCCACCCGGGTTGACGCGCGTGACCCGGAACGACGCCTCGTTGTCGCGCACCTGCACCAGGTAGCCACCGCCGTCACCGGTGGCGTACACGCTCTGGAACGAGCACTCGGCGTACGCCGCCGGCACGGTGACCTGCCACGCGATGCCGCCGGCGGTCACGCGGTACACGTCGGAGCCGCACGGTTTGGTCTCGGTGTCGCCGCTCCAGCTGTGGTCGAACGTGCGGGCCGCCAGCACGGCGGTGCCGTCCGCCGGCCGCACACCGAAACCCGGTGGGAGGGACTCGCGGGCCGCGACCTGGCCGCTGCCGCGGTACACGTAGTCGATGTCGACGTATGACGAGGTGCCGTTCGGCATGATGAAGTACGCGTCGGTCGCCGAGACATAGCTGAACTGCGACGACGGGAACGAGTACAGGAAGTCGCCGGTGTGCGGATCGAGCGCGCGGGCGGTGAAGTAGTCACCGGTGACCACGAGCTGCTTCCGGTCCGGCGTCAGGTTGATCGTCGCCGCCGTGTGCGTGAACGGCCAGGTCCAGCGCAGGGCGCCATCTGGGCCGTACCCGCGCACCTCCTTCGCGGTGTTGGCGAGCTCGTACGTCCAGCCGTCCGCGCCCCAGATCGAATCGCCGAGCGTCGTGAACCACCAGTACTCCTGGCGGGGGCGGTTTTCGCACAGCGCCGGCGTCGCGGTAGCCACCGAGCCGTCACGCGCCACGAAACGGGCCCGCTCCACCAGTCCGCTGCCCGTCTGCTCCCAGCCGCACAGCAACGCCTCACCGCGCGGCCCCGGACCGAAGATCTGCGGCATCCAATAGGTGGAGAGTGCGAACTCGCGCGCCTCGGGCGAGCCGGGCAGCGGCAGCTCGTTCGACTCGCCGGCGCCGACAACGCTGACGGAGAGCGTGTTCTGGGCGGTGCGCCCCTGCCCGTCGGTGGCCTGCACGGTCACGGTCCGGTACGAGGGCGTCGTGGGCGTACCGGAAATCCGGCCGCCGGACAGCGCGAGGCCCGCCGGCAGCGTGCCCCCGATCAGGCGCACGGTCAGCGGCGCCGTGCCCGTGACCGGGACGGCGGCGTTGTACGCCAGCCCGACCTCACCGGTGGGCAGGCTCCGGCTCGTGAACCGGGGGCCCGGCCATGGCCCGGTCGCGGCCGCGAGCCGGATCCGCCCGAAGACGACCGTGGCGAGCGTGTAGGAGAAGTTCGCGAACCACAGGTCGGCCTCCAGCGCGACCGACACCTCGACGCCACCGTCCACACTCCACCACGGGTCACCGGTGGTCGACACTTCGGTTTCCGCGAAGAGCCCGCCGAACAGCGACGCGCCCAGCCGGCCCGCGAACTTGACCGACGCCTTCGGGCCGAACGTCACCTTGGCGCTGGCCTCCGCGGCGACCTCAGGCGCCGATTGGGTACCGGTCAGGTAGCCGTCGCGGATCCACCGCATGGAGCCGTCGCGGTAGTTGGCGCCGACCGTGACGCCCCCGGCGACCTCCCTGGTCACCGTCAGCCCACCGCTGAAATCGAGCTTCATCACCGGCTGGAGCGTGGGCACGAATCCCCAGACCGGCGGAAGGTGGATCGCGGGCGGCAGCGCGATCTCGCAGGAAGCCGTACCGCCGACGGTGAAGGTGACCGTACTGCCGATCTCCAGCTCGAAGACGAGCCTCAGCTCGTGTACGGTGCCCACGCCCCACCGCACGTCGATGACGAACCGTGCCTCGACGCTCAGGTCCACGTCGTACGCCAGTGGAGCCCCATCACAGTCCACATTGGCCGCACGGGCGGACACGGCGAATACGCCATTCTCATCCGCCCTGAGCCGGCCGGCGATACTCGGCGCGAGCGGGCTGCCGGCGGCCAGCGCGCGGCTGTCGACGCTGCCGTGCACCTCGCCGGACGGAAACGCCTCTTCCAGGCGCGCCGGCTCCGTGCTGAGCTCGGTGGTGCCGTCGGGTCGCGGCGTCGCGCCGGTGACCTTGCCCAGCAGTCCCTCGCCGGTGCCCGCGCCCGGCGGCACGAAGACGTGTTCGCCAACGGCTGGCGCCGCACCCGACACCGTCAGGTCACCGGTTTCCGCGCTGATCTCGGTGACGTCGGCGGGCTCGACGACATCGGTGCTGTCGGGCTTCGTGACATCGCCCTCGACACCGACGGAGATCCACCCCATCACGTCCGCGATGAGGTGGACGGTGCCGGCGTTGTTGTACAGCCGCACCTTCCCGTCGACACCGACCTTCGCGATGACAAGATTCGGCGCCGTCTGTCCACGCTGGAGATTCAAATTGCTCGCCGTCGGGCGCGACTCACCCTCCGGATACGCCGTCACGAACGTATCCGCCGACGGCTGCGTACCCGTCACATTCAGCACCACCGCACCCACACCCTCGGAGGGCACCCCACCCACACCCGTCACCCGCACAGCGATGCTCGACCGAGCACCCACCGGCCCGGCGCCACCGCGCGTGTCGAGTATCCGAGCCGGAACCTCGGGAGCGTAGTCGCCGCCAAGCGCGATCCACCCCATCACGTCCGCGACGAGGTGCACGCTCCCGGCGTTGTTGTACAGCCGCACCTTCCCGTCGACACCGACCTTCGCGATGACAAGATTCGGCGCCGTCTGTCCACGCTGGAGATTCAAATTGCTCGCCGTCGGGCGCGACTCACCCTCCGGATACGCCGTCACAAACGTATCCGCCGACGGCTGCGTACCCGTCACATTCAGCACCACCGCACCCACACCCTCGGAGGGCACCCCACCCACACCCGTCACCCGCACAGCGATGCTCGACCGAGCACCCACCGGCCCCGCGCCACCGCGCGTGTCCAGTAGCCGGGCCGGGTTCAGCGACGAGTACTCGCTGCCCGCCACGAACCACCCCATCACGTCGGCGATCAGGTGCACCGTGCCGGCGTTGTTGTACAGCCGCACGTTCCCGCCGGCACCCACCTTCGCGATGACGAGATTCGGCGCCGTCTGACCGCGGCGCAGGTTCAGATTGCTCGCGGTGGGGCGGGCTTCGCCGTCCGGGTACGCGGTGACGTAGGTGTCGGCGCTCGGCTGGGTACCGGTCAGGTTCAGCACCACGGCGCCGACCCCCTCGGCCGGGACTCCACCGACACCGGTCACCCGCACGGCGATGCTCGATCCGGCACCGACCGCGCCCGCACCACCCCGCGTGTCCAGTACCCGAGCCGGGGAGAGCGGACGGTAGGCGCGATCCGTGAAGCTCACCGTCTCGGCCGCTTCCGCCTTCTCCACCGGCCCGGTGACCACCGCGGCACCGGAAACGACGACAGCGGCGCACAGACCGATGCCAAGGAGTACCCTGCCGCGCGCCATGCGCCCCTCCGTATCGAACGTCAGCGGAACGACCGCGGGGCGCGCGTGTCGTAGAAGCGCACGGCGTTGTGCGCGGTGAACGCGTCGGTCTCGGCGACCTGATCCCAGATCAGATGCGCGCTGTTGCTCGTGTAGACGCAGACGTCACCGTTGGAGTCCGGTCGGACGGCAACGAAGTTCGGGATCGTCTGACCCTTGACGTAGTTGTTGTTCGACGCCGTCGGACGACCCTCCAAACACGGATACGCCGTGGTGTATCCCGCACCCACCGGCTCGGTCACCGTCAGATTGCCCATTACCGTGCCGACCGCCGAGTCGGCCACGTGTATGCGCACGGTGCCGCCCTTTCCAGGCTTGGACGCGGTCCTGGTGTCGTGCACGCGTAGGGCATTGTGCGCGGTGAACGCGTCGGTCTCGGCGACCTGATCCCAGATCAGGTGCGCGCTGTTGCTCGTATAGACACACACGTCGCCGTTGGCGTCCGGCTTCACCGCCACGAAGTTCGGGATCGTCTCGCCCCTGACGTAGTTGTTGTTCGACGCCGTCGGACGACCCTCCAAACACGGATACGCCGTGGTGTATCCCGCACCCACCGGCTCGGTGACGGTCAGGTTGGCCAGTACCGTCTGCTCGCCCGCGGTTGTCGCACGCACCTTGACCACCGCGCCCGCGCGGGGTTTGGCCCCTGACCGGGTGTCCAGCAGGCGGGCGGCCTTGTGCGCGGCCAGCGCGCCGGTCTCCGCCACCTGATCCCAGATCAGGTCCGTATCGCCGCTCGTGTACACGCAGATGTCGCCATTGGCGTCTGGCTGGACGGCGACGAAGTTGGGGATCGTCTGACCCGCCACGTAGTTGTTGTTCGAGGCGGTCGGACGGCCGGCCTTGCATGGATAGACCGTCGTATAGCCGGCGCGGTACGGGTTCGTCACCGTCAGATTGCCCATCACCGTCCCGCCGCCCGCCTCACCAACGTGCAGCACCAGCGACCGGCCCGCGCTCACCGACCACGGCGGCGCCCCGACGAACGACCACTCGATCGGGTCACGCCCCGGCTGCTGGAGCTTCACGTGATACCGGCTCCACGTCAGCCCTTCGCGCGGCAGTAGGAAGACCGCCCGGTCGCCCTCCAGAATCGACTGCCCCGTCGGCCCGTACACGGTGTCGGTGGTGTGGAACGTGTGCTGGTCGACGACGCAGAGGCTGCCGTTGGCGGTGCTGAAGTCGGGCCCGTTGTCGGCGACCAGGGTGGCCGTGATGCCCGCCACCGGCGCCTCCGGCAGCAGCACCATGATGGGCAGCCCGACGCCACCGCCCCAGCCGTCTTCCTCCCAGCCGCACGTCTCCAGCGGGCTTGGGCGCTCGTTGCCGGAGTACGCGATCAGGTTGGTGGTCACGCCCGGCCCGGGAAACAGGATCGGCTCCTCGGCCACCGGCACGGTGTAGTCCAAGCCGCTGATCACGTTCAGGGCGGCGGTGCCGGTCAGCGGGTCGGCGGCGTAGGCCACCTTCGCCAGCTGGGCACGCAGCATCCCCAACCCGTGGAACGGCCCGGTCAACCAGATCCGGACGTTCGTGACGCCATGCGTGCCGGCGCCGAAGACCAGCAGGCTCGCCCGGCCCGCCGCGTCGCCCTCCGGCGTGTAGAACGGGCTGGCCGGATTCTCCAGGTGCAGGTTGGCGTACTGGCCGGTCAGGTACTGCGAGGGCGTCTCACGCAGGTACGTCAGATGCTTCTGGATGCCGGCGGTCAGCGCGGGATCCTCCACGGCCGGTGCCAGGCCCGCCGCCTCCCGGTACAGGTTGATCTCCGCGAGCCAGTCGGGCTCGGCCGCCGCCGCGGACGGCGGTACCGGTAGGAACGTCAGCACGACGGCGACAGCCGCGAGCGCGGCCGTGACGATGCGACGAGGTGAGCGGACCGGAGGCGCCATGGCCTCATGAAACGTTCTCGGGTACGCCCGCCTCAACGGGCCATCAGCTCAGCCTGCCACCCGTTCGGGCTGTCTACAGTGGCTACTCGCTCCGACCCCCGGGACATGTCCACAACCCGACAGCCGCACTGTCGCGCAGGACCTTGCTCAGCGCCCCGGCACAGGCACGTCCTGAAGAATCAGGTCGCGTCCATCCGGCCAGTAGAAGTCATGCAGGGTAAAGACGAGCCTGGTCGCCCTCGGGCTGGCGTCCCAGACCACGAAGACCAACTTGCTGCGCTGCCCGATGGGTGGATTGCCGTCGCCAGACCCTTGAAATGGCACCGCCTCGAGTGCGGTCCCGCTGCCCTGGTCGCTGATGCGGTAGTCCATCGCGGGCTGAAAGGTCTTCTGACTCCGGGTGACGTACGCCGTGACGGTGATCGACGGGCGCTTCTTGAACTGCCACTCGCTCGTACTCCGGACCGTGGAGACAACCTCGAACCGGTGCCCGTACCCTTCGACGACCCACGGCGCACGTCCAGTGGCGTAAGCCGTGATCTGTGCGGCATCCGTCGACCGGCAGAGGCCCGCCTGCCCGCAGAGCGCGCCGTAGCCTTTCTGCAACGCCCACGCCGCGGCGACACCACCGATTCCGAAAAGGATCAGGATGACAAGCACGGCCGCGGCGGTCGGCACGTAGGTCGGGCGTCGGCCCGGGCTCCGGTACTGCCGCGGAGCGGCACCGACCGGATGGCGTTCCCCTTCGGGCAGCAGCGTGACGAGCAGCCCGATGACCACGCTCACGCCAGTGACAGCGAGCGCCACCGTCAGGGGGTCGAGCTCGTCCTTGGTCAGCGCGCTGATCACGATGCCGCCGAGGTTGCCCAACACTTGAGCGGCGATCGCGCTGAGGACACCGGTCAGAGCCCGGCCGCGTCGCACGCCTCTGGGGCGCGCTGCCGCGCGCTCACTGTCCACAGTGCTGCACGGTACGGGAAGACGACATCCGGCTACACCCGCATGCGAAACGACCCTCCAGATGATCTCTGGAGGGCCGTTTCCCCTTTGTAGCGGGGACAGGATTTGAACCTGCGACCTCTGGGTTATGAGCGGTATGCCGGTCGTCTCACGTATACCAACAGGTCGCCGCTGACGCGTGCTGGCCATGGGTCGCGGCACTGCGTGGCGCAACTCGTCTCACCCGTACCCGATCGACTCGGCGCGTCCTGGCTACACATCTGGCTACAGCTCCGGATCGGATATCGCCGGCACGATCTGCTAGGCGACCACGGGAGCACCAAGATGGAAGCGCCCGCGCGGCGAGCCCGGGGGCCTGGTCGGCGGCGCGAGCGGCCCGCATCGCCCGCTCGCGGATCGGCGAGCAGGGTGCCCCGTCGCCGAGAGGTTTTGACCCCATGCACCTTCGGCCTCCCCTCGTCACGCCACCCGGAGGAGGTCGGGCGAGGAGGTGTGTGTTGACACTGGTTCACATGAATCGGCCTCGCCGTCCCGCCGCCGCCCGCTTTCAAGATCGATCTCGTCGTTTACGGACACCTCGACAATCGGTCACCGGCGTCAAGTCGCGTACCCCCGACATGTTGGGTACCTTTACCCGCGAGCATATTGTCGCCGTCTCACTCACAGTGGGGCCGATACTATTAGCGGGAATTTCGCTACTAATCGCATCTGCGGGCAGTTGGAGCAACTTTGATGCACTTATTCGCACCTTGAATGTTCCAGCGCTTCTAATTTCGACTTATATTCGATTCTTGCCGCTTATTTTTCCTCTAGCATTCCTCGTTCATGTTCTCACGGTGGGTTTGGGCGAAACTCGCAGGTCGGATCCGGGTGGGCCTACGCGCATATTCTTCCTGTGGTTGCCCGTACTGCTTATAAATCTCATTTTTATACCGTACAATACATATCAGCTAATAACCGTTGCATTGGCAAGTTTTGCTGGATTGGTTGCGTTTGCACTGACGGGTTACGCGAATAGCAGGACGCGGAATTGGTTGAGGAGCTTCGCACGCCTGCTGCCTCGCGGCATGGGCTGGAAGGAACTAGCCGTGACGATAGCCGTTCTTTTTACACTTGAAATAGCTGCACTCAATAACATGTGGCTACCGCCAGAAATGATTTCCATAAAGAACAGCAGATTGAGTGGCACCGGCTACGTGCTGGAGGAAAAGGATGGCCAGCTGCTGGTCTACTGGCGAAACGGTGGAGGCATAGTTCGCTATAAGACCGAAGACGTAGCCTATCGACAGATATGCGCGATGAGCCCTGAACCAAAGCGATCTCTCGCGTATCTTATGGGAGTGGAGACCATCAAGAGTCCAACCTATCAACCTTGCAACAAGTAGGGCGGACCAGACCATCCCGTCTGCTGTTGACCCACCCCACGGGGAGCGGGGCCGGGGCCGGGGCCAGGGCGGCGCCCTGGCCCTGGTCTGGGCCAGCCGCGTTCCCGCCTCCGGAGGGCTTTGAATCTCACGGCACCGAACATATCCCTGACCTGCGCAAACGCGACCAACGGATCGGCTACAGCTATCACGGCGGCGGGGCCGGTGGCGTGATCATGGTGTGTCTAGGCTTGTCGACCTGCCCTGCCCGCAGCCCAGGTGCTGCGGTAAGGCAAGGTTGGTAGGGCCGCAGGAAGCCCTCGAAGGGGAGGTAGCAAGTGTCAGCCGTGGAACGGACCCTGGTCCTACTCAAGCCGGACGCGCTGGCGCGCGGGCTGGTGGGTCGCATCGTGCAACGGTTTGAGGAGGCTGGCCTGAAGGTCATCGGCGTGAAGATGAAGCTAATGGACGCCGATTTCGCCCGACGGCACTACTTCGACCTAGAAGAGCGGTTCGGAGCATCTGTTTATAACGCCACAGCAACGTTCATGCAGCAAGCCCCAGTGATTGCTCTTGTGCTGGAGGGGGCTGAAGCCGTCGCGAACGTGCGCCGCCTGGCCGGTAAGACGTTCCCGAACGAGTCGGCACCAGGGACGATTCGCGGCGACTTCGCGCACACGTCTAAGGCATACTCGGAAGCCAATCATCAGGTGGTAGCAAACCTGATTCATGCTTCGGGCAATACCGAAGAGGCTAAGTACGAGGTCGAGCTATGGTTCGACTCAAGTGAGCTGTTCGAATATAAGACACTCGCCGAACGCTTCGTGTTTTAAGGGTCTTGAGCCACATGGACGAAGAAAAGTTGCCCACCTCGATTAGTGAGCTGAGAAAGAGCTTTGAAGATGAGTGTTTCTATGGTGACGATCGCGCGGCTGCCGAGTACGCCTACGTCCTAGCTATCCGACTTCGGACTGAGGGTGACAGAAGCGAAGCCCAGAGATACGCCATGGAATCCCTGCGCCTAGCCGAAGGACTTCCCGCATCGTCGCTAGAGGATGTCTCCTCGACTCGGCTTACCCTCGGTGGTGTTCCCCTCCCTGAGCGGTTTCACGATGGAGTTGTTCGTCGGCGGCTCGGGGATCTACTCGATAGTTAGCCACTGAGGTTAGCGTCGAAGTAGTCCTGCACAGGACCGTAGAACGGGTACGGCACATACTCAGCGAGCTTTGCGCGGTCGCACCAGTCGACCTCGGCAAGCTCGTCCTGATCTGCAACGTGTGCCGTACCCTCTACAACCATGCAAGCGACGTAGACCATGGTTCGGCCTGTAGCGGGATGCACTCGCTCGCCAAGGCGCTCTACGGCGCTGACCGTGAGGCCGACTTCCTCGCGGGTTTCTCTAACTGCCGCGGCTAGGTCGTCCTCCCCGGGCTCGACCTGCCCGGCCGGAAACTGCCACGAGAGCTGACCTTCCTTGACGCGCCGCCGCACCATCAGAACATGGCCGTCGCGCACGATCACCGCCGCCGCGATGGGTGCGAGATCATTCGTCAATTGCTGAGTCAAGATAGCTCCTCTAGAGAACGCAGGATCGGCGGGAAGATTCTATCTTCCGGGATGAACCTCGTGACATCCTGCCATGGCACCCAAATGGCATCAACGTTTTCTGAGGCGTCCCGGTTCTCGACCGTTCCAGTAAGGTAGTCGCACAGAAAGTAGTCGCAGTCAACGCCGGACAGGGGATGCAGGCGCCTGCCAAGCCTCTCGCGTATCGCGCAATGGATACCGGTCTCGGCCAATGTCTCTCTAACGGCGACGGTGCTAGGTGACGCTCCAGGCTTGACGATGCCCGCCGGAAACTGCCATGTTATTCCGCTGGGGTCGCTGTCCCGTCTGCAAACGATCAGTACATCTGCACCATTCAGGACGATGGCGATAGCGACCGTAAGCGCAACGCCGTTACTCGCCTCTGTGTCGACTGCATCGTTGGCTTTCAGTTGGCGCGCAAATCTGAGTTTCGCTTGTTCGGATGCCTGCTCGTACGCCGTATCGAGAGCGCGCTGCAATTCGGGACGAAGGACAATTTCGGGCTTCTCATGCCAGTTGGCAATTGTTCGACGTGCCACTCCTAGAGACTCGGCGAACTCGTCTTGCGTCATCCGTAGCGCGAATTGAAGGGCGCACGCGTGTTGGCCAGTCCACTGGTCCACCACCTCCACGCGGCTAACTCCCCTTGTGACTGCTGGGAGCGCACACGGATTGCATCGTGAGTGCACAGCGGTTGCACACAGAACTCATCCCCGTCGGACCGTTCTCGGGGTTGACTTGTCGTCATCAGATGAGGGCAGATCGGAAGGAGGCGAGGAGCCCCGGCGGGGTCGGCCCGCCTGCCACTGCCGGACCGCTGCCGGTTTCCACACTGGCGATCGGCCGAACATACGGTCAGGTTGTGGAGCCTGGCTCCTGGACACGTACGCGGCCCACGTCGCACGGCTCACTGGCGCACCCGCGGACCGCAAGAACGCTAGAACGTCCTCGGTCGTCCACCAGTCCGTAGGCAAGTCACGCTTCGGCTCAGACATCACCCGCGAGCGTACCGGGCCGAAGGCGCGAACTCCCAGAGATCCATCGAAGGCAACCACTTGCGTGAGTACAACGTGGCGTTGTACGGTCGCGGCATCGAATACAGCGCCACGCTGTATTCGTCTTGATCTTTGAGAACTCCACAGAGGCAGCGTTGACCGGCTGTATCCCGAACGGTCAGGCGCCTTACCCCGGCCCGTTGGGAAACGGCACGCGGGGCGGCGCCAGCTAAGCAGCGACGGCCTAGGCCGTGAGCAGTAGTTACCTCGCATTGAGCCGCATGGCTGGCCGACCCCGGTAGGTCCCGGGTGAGCGAGGCGAGCAAGACCGGAAGGTCCGTCGCTGAGCAGTTTTCGACTTTCCCCTGATCGAGCCAAGGAACGGCGTGGCCCGTGTTGTGCGCTGCCGTTCCGCTGGCCGCAAGTCTTTGAGGAGACCTGATGGACAGGTTCGGTGCTGGCTCTGCGGAGCCGACTGGTGATGACTTGGTTGCGATCGAGGCTGAATGGCCGGTGATCGAGGCGGAGATAGACCTGGTGGACGCTGAGGCGCGGCTGGCCGCGGCGGATCACCCGTCGGAACTGGACTGGCGTGCCCTGCGTCGTGCTGAGGCCCGGGTGTTGCGGGTCGCGGCTGAGTTCTACGCCCGCCCGGCGCGGGCGGTTGGCTCGACGGTGCGGCAGGTGGCGTGATGGCTGCCCTTGCACAGTCGGTGCGGGTCACTATCCGCAACAGCGCCGCGTGGCGTACCTGCGAGACCTGCGACGCGCTGACCGCGCTTCCGTCCAGTGCGGAGCACTGCGCAGGTTCTCGGCGTAAGTCTCGGCGGGCCGCCCGATGACGGCGGGTCGCCGCTACCGGTCGACCTGCCGGCCCGGCCCTGTCGAGGTGGCCGACATCCACCCGGGTCGCTGCACCACCTGCGGTGACCCGCTGGCGTGGGTCGGCGAGCCCGGATCGGCCCGGATTCACGCGTGGTCCGGCCGTCTCGGTCTGCCACACCGTCCGTACGACCACCCCGCTACCTGCCCCCAACCGGAGGAGAGTCCGCTGTGAGTGTCCGTAAGCACCGCCGTGCGGTGTTCGCCGAGTTGCTGTTGCTGGCCGACCCGATCGGGTTCAGTGCCCAAGGTGACGGCATCTCGCTGACCTTCGAGTTCGCCACCGCCGCCGACCTGCGCTCGTGGCTTGAGCTGGCCGGGCTGAACGGCCCGTGCCTGCTGATCACCGAGCACGAACGCACTGACCAAAGCGGCCGGGCGTACCGGTCGCTGCACGCGTACCCGACCTGGCACGGCTGGGACATCTACGCGTCCGCGGTCGAGTACCCCGACGCGCCGCCGCTGGACCCGCCGACCCTGGACCAACTCGGCGCGCTGGCCGCGTCTGGAGGTACCGACTGATGACCAGTAACCCGCATGTGGCCAGCCTCGACGCTGGTCTGTCCCGCGCGGTCCGGCACGCCTCGATCGTCCGGCAAGCCTTTTACGCCGTGGTGCTGCTGGTGGCGCTGACCGGTCAGGTCATGGGCGCCCATCAAGCGCTCGACATCCCAATCGTGGTTGCGCTGCCCGCGGTGGCCGCGCTGGAGTTGGGCGGCATCGTCGTACTGTCCAATGCGGACGTACGCCGCCGCTTGGGTGAGCGCTCCACCCTGTCCCGGCTGTTGTCCGCCGGCATCGCCGCGGGTGCGGTCGCGTTCAACCTGCTGACCCACAGCGACCGGCTGCTGGCCGGATTCTTCGCCGGTATGAGCTTGCTGGGCTACCTGGTGTGGCTGATGCACACCGAGAACCAGCGCCGGGACCGGCTCCGCGCGACCGGGAACCTGCCACCGACCACGCCCGCCTATGAGGTGTTCGGGCATTGGCTGCGCCACCCGCTGTTGACCTTGCGGGCCAAGTCGCTGGCCAAGACCGACGCGAATCTGGGCCTGTACGGGTCGATCGAGGCGGCCCGCTACGAGGTCCGCCGGGAGCGTCGCCGTACCGCGATCGCCAAGGTGCTGCACCGCAAAATCCGCGCGGTGGTCGACCCGCTGACCGCGGACATCGCGACCGCGACCTACGACCTGGATGAGGTCGCCACGCGGTTGGCCGCGACCGCCGATTACGACAACCTGACCACGTTGATCGGCACCGATCTGCACCCGACACGGCTGGTCAACACCGACGCCGACCTCATCGCGCAAATCGAGCAGGCCCGCGACGGCGAGACCCGCGCGATCGCCGCGGTACAGGAGGCGAACACCGCCGCGGACGCCGCCACCGCGCGAGCACGTGACGCTGAGACGCACGCGGCCCGGATGGCTGACGAGGTCGCGACCACGGTGGACGCGCTCAACGCTCAGTACGAGATGCGGGCCGCGGTCGAGGCACGCGCCAACGACCTCGCTGGGCAGCTCGCCGACGCCATCCAGGCACGTCAGGCTGCCGAGGACGCCGCCGCGCGGGCGGTTGAGGCTACCGCCGCGCAGACGAGCGAGACCGACGCGCTACGCGCCCGGCTGGCCGAGCTGGAAGCGCAGACGGCACGCCTGACCAAGCAGATTCCGGCCCGTCCGGCGGCCCCGGTGAAGGCGAACCGTCCGGCGACGAAGCGCCAGCCCAGCAACGCGGAGCGGGTCGCCAAGGCCATCGCCCGTAGCCCTAAGGCCAGTGACGCCACGATCGCCGCCCGGCTTGATCTGTCTGAGGCCACCGTCAAGCGGCACCGTCGACAGGCTGTCGACAGCGTGTCGACACCCACCACCCTCCACGCCGCCTGACCTGAACGGAGCTTTGAGATGTCCCGCAAGTCTCGACCCGCCACCGAAGAAGACGTGAGCAACGTGGCCGCGTGGGCGCTGCTCAAGCTGGCCGGCAGGAGCGATCAGGGCCGGCAGGCGCTGCGTAGCCTGCCCCCGATCGTTCAGGAAGACCTCCACACCCGCGCTGCCGCCGAGCGTGAGCGGCAGGCGTACGGCCCGACCCTGACCTGATCCCGCCCGGTGGCGCGGCCCATGGCCTCGCAAACCCGTGCCGCGCCACCGGCCCCTCTTCCAAACCCCTCAGCTACGAGAGCCCTTCGGAGGAACCCCTATGTTCGCAGATCCGACCGCCGACCTGGGCACGTTCGCGGCGGTGTTCGCCGCCCTGTACGCCGCTCACCAGGTCGCCGACCACTGGGTACAGACCCAGCATCAGGCAGACACCAAGGGCCAGCCCGGATGGGCGGGCCGTCTGGCATGCGCGGCGCACGTGGCGACCTACACCGCCACCGGCATGCTCGCGCTGCTCACACTGTCGCTGGCCACCGGCTGGCGGCCCGACGCCTGGCACCTGACCACCGGTATGGCCCTCTCGGCCGTGTCGCACTACATCGCGGACCGGCGGACACCGCTACAGCGCATCGCCGCCGCGCTCGGATCGGCGAGGTTCTACGCGCTCGGCGCGCCCCGGCCCGACCACGATGACAACCCGTCGCTGGGTACCGGCGCGTACGCGCTTGACCAATCCTGGCACGTCGGCTGGCTGTTCGCCGCCGCGCTGATGGTGGCCGGATGAACCCCGGCGCGGCCGGTTGCACCTGCCGCAACACCGGCCGCTGCAAGCCCTGCGTAGCCCGCATCACCGCCGCCGTTGCCCGCGAGGCACACCCGCCCGCACAACGCACCGGAATCCGCGCCCTCACGCGCTTGTCCAGAAAGGACGCCGCCTGACCATGGCCATCGTGGCAACGCCCGCATCAACCGCAATCACTTACATCGCAACGGATCTGGACGAGTACGCCGCCGCGCTCGCCGACCTCGCTGAGGCGATCGAGCGCCGCGACGGTGCCGCCGTTGTGGAGCACATCGAGCGCATCCGTGCCACCGACCCGGACACCGCCGACACGCTGACTGACTGGCTGTCCTTTCAGGACATGTTCGAAGACGAGACAGAGGTGACCTGGTGACGACTGACCCGATGGTTCCGGCCGAAGACGTTGACGCGAAGTCGGCCCGGATCGTTGACCTGAACCAGCGGCGCGCCGACCGAGCCGCCGCCGCTGACGGGCTTGTCACCGCTGACGAGTCCGATGTGGAGACCATGGCGCCGGAGTCGGTGACGGCCGGGGCACCGGTCGACCCGCCCGACCCGCCCGACCGGCTGACCGACCTGCTCGACGCGCCGCGCCGGGTGCCGATCCTGCCCGCCTGGCTGGCCAACGTCGATGAGGCCCGCGCCCAGCTCGCCCGGACCATGGCCGTGGCCGGCTACCACGCCGGGGTACACGCGGTCCGCTCGCCGCTGTACGCGGGCAAGGTGGCCTGGTACGCGCCCAAGGGCGCGGGCCGGCTGGCCGGGCGGGTGCTGGGCTGGACGACCGCCGAGACCGGGAACTGGTCGCTTCGGCAGGACGCCGCCAACCGCAACGACGCCAAGACCTGGTTGGAGCTGGACCGGCACCGGCAGCGGCAAACCTCGTGGCGGTGGTGGGTCACCGCGGCCGGCCTGCTCGGCAGCCTCGCCGCCGCTGGGGTGTTGTACTCGGACCTGACCCCGTGGTGGGTCAAGGCTCCGGTACTGGCCGGTGGCCTGATCGCGCTGGCCCGCTACGGCCGGCCCCTGGATAAGCCGATCATTGAGCGGACGGTGGTCAAGGCCCGCTATCGCAAGCTCACCGCGGAGCTGACCCGCAAGGGCATCATGGCCACCGGCCTGGTCAAGCGGCCGGAGGACATCGTGTTCCCCGCCGGTATCGGCGAGATCCGCCGCGACGGTCCCGGCTATCTGGCCATCGTTGACCTACCCGATGGGGTTATCGCGGTCGACGTGGTCGAGGAGCGGGAGAAGCTGGCCGGTGGGCTGCGTCTGCCGATCGATCAGGTCTGGCCGGAGGTCATGCCCCGTGAGCACCCGTCCCGGCTGGCGTTGTGGGTCGCGGACCGGCCCGTGTCGGCGATGAAGCAACCGGCGTGGCCGCTGCTCAAAGACGGTCGCACTGACTTCTTCAAGCCGTTCGTGTTCGGGTTCGACCCGCGGATGCGGCCGGTCATGTACCGGATGGACGAACGGAACAGCCTGTTCGCGGGGTTCCCTGGCTCTGGCAAGAGCCTGTCCGCCCGCGTCGTGCTCGCTGGTATGGCCCTCGATCCGCTGGTCACGTTCGCGGTGTTCGACCTCGCCGGCCGCGGTGACTTCGACGCGTTCGAACCGCTGTGCGCGCCCGGCCTGTTCGGCTCCGGCGCCGACGATGGCACCAAGGCGGACGCGTACCGCATGTTGATGTGGCTGCTCAAGGAGTGCGACACCCGCGGCCCGCTGATCAAGAAGTACGCCACGGCCGGGTTGAACACCGAGAACAAGCTCAACCGCGCGATCGCGCTCAAGGACGCTCGGCTCCGGCCGATCGTGGCCGCGATCGATGAGGTTCAGGAGCTGATCACCGATCCGGAGATCGGCAAGAGCGCTGCCGCGGCTATGACCAGCATCGTCAAGCGTGGCCGCGCGCTCGGCATTCACCTGGTGATGATGACGCAGCGGATCGACAAGGAGTCGCTGCCCAAGGGCGTCACGTCGAACATCGCAATCCGGACCTGCCTCGCGGTGCCCTCGCACGTCGAGACCGATCTGGCGTTGGGTACCGGCGCCTACCGGCAGGGTGCCCGCCCGACGCAGTTCGAGATCGGCGTGGATGCCGGTTGGGGTGTGCGGGTCGGCTTCGGTCCGATGACCAGCGTGCGGGCCGCCTACCTCGACCGGGCTGCGGTCGAGCGGGTATGCCGCCGCGGCGTGGCCCTGCGCGGTGACGTGGTGGCCGGGGTCGACCTGCCGGCCGTCCGGGACATCCTGGATGACCTGCGGGCGGTGTGGGTGGCCGGTGAGCGTGGCCAGCACTGGGACACCCTCGCGCCGCGGTTGGCCGACCGGTTCCCCGACGCGTACAGCGCGCTCAACGCTGAGGCGCTGTCCGCGCTCGTGCGCGCCAAGAACATCGAGTCACGCAACGTGAAGGCGAACGGTGCGACCCGCAAGGGTGTGTACCTCGCTGACATCACCGCCGCCATCGAACAGCGGACGGCCGGCACCGACTGAAGGTCGGTAGCGGGCCGGGTAGCGGACCGGCAATAGGTAGCGGCGCCGCTACCCGGCCCGCTACCCGGCCCACCAGTACCAACATCCACCGGTAGCGGTAGCGGCCCATGGTCCGCTACCGCCGGTCACCCCTGTTTGGAGCCTTCCGTGACCCGCATCGTGGCCGCTACCAGCACAAACGTGCCCGTTATGTCCGCCATCCTATTCGCCGGAATCGCCCTTTTCGTTACTGTCGGCTACGCTGCCGCGTGCTGGCTCAAGCCGTTCACAGCCTGTCACCGCTGCAAGGGCACCGGCACCCGCGCACCGAGCCTGATTGACCGGCTCCGACGCCGCATCCCCCGCCCGCGGGCGCTACGCGGCCGGCCCGACTGTGGGCACTGCCGCGGCACCGGGCTACGGCTACGGATCGGCCGACGGGTGTTCAACCACTTCCGTCGTATCCGGCGGGCCGCCGGATGAGCTTCTTCGACTTCAACCCTGATCACACCGACTGGTGTGCCCGCAACCACCTGTGCGGCACCGCCGGAGAGCACCGCTCTGACTCGATCCGGGTCGACCTGCGGGCCGTCGGCGGTGCCGCCTACGGCGCCGCGAGCCTGGTCCGGGTCCGGGACGCCGACGGCCGCGAGTACGCCGAGATCCGCGCCCGGGTCGCGCTCGCCCCCGTCGAGCCGTACGCCCGCCGGCAGTTGCACACGCTCCTGAGTGGACTGCGTGACCTCGTGACCCGCGCGACGGTGGCGGGCCGCCCGGCACCGCGTAGCCGTCGCCGGGCCGCATGACTTCCCTTTGCCTGCCTTGTAACTCTCGTTGAGAGGACTCTGCACAGTGGACACCACAACCACGGCTAACCGCCTGCCTACCGGGTTCCGCGCGTACGGCGAGGTTGTCATGACCGCACCCGCCCGACCCGGTGACCTCGCCCACCGTCCGGCGTACCGGTGGATCGCCCACCCCGTCCCGGTTGGCACCGCCGCCGCGGCGGCCCCGGCCGATACCGCCGCGCTCATGAACTCCCACCGCACCGGCAGCATCCTTGTGCGGCCCGCGTGCGAGCCAGCACCGGACCCGGCCGAGACCACCGCCACCACTGGGTGGCACGAAACCGACATGTGGCAGATGAGCGCCGGATGGGCCGACTACCAGCACGCGGCCCGCCCATGCACCGCCGCGCAGTGCTTCCCGAACGAGGGGTAGCCGTGGACCGGCACCGCGCGACAACGACCGCGGCCGGCCGCGCAAGCCAGCGGCCGGCCGGTCGTCCGTCCGGCATACAGGTGCTCGCCGACGCGCAACGGGCCGGCGTCACCCTGACCCGCAACCCGACCGGTACCGGCATCAACGTCGACGGCCCACCCGCGGCCGGGCCGCTGGTTGCCGACCTGCGCGAACGCGGCGCGTTGCTACGTCACGTGTTCTGGGTCTACACCGGCATAGCCCCGCTACTGGACTGGCAGAACGAACACCGGGCCACCGTCATCGAGCCGACCCGCCCCTGCCACCTGTGCGGCCGGCCTACCAGTCTGCTCGACCCGTTCGACCGACGCCCGTGTCACAAGACCTGCGCCGAAACCGCCATCAAGCCGCGGCCGGTACCGGTGGCCCGCGGCCGGCCCGCCGCGGCATAGCCCGCCTGTCGACGCCCCGCCTACTCCTGCAAGGGAGGAACCCCGCATGCCCGACCTGCTAACCGCCGCGCTCGACCACGCGGCGCGTGGCTGGCACGTGTTCCCGCTACGCCCCAACGACAAGCGGCCCGCGTTTCCCGACCACCCTGAGGACGCCTGTACCGGCAGCGACCCGCGATGCCGCACCGCCGGGCGGCACGTCGGGTGGGAGGAACGGGCCACCGTCGACCCGGCCCGGATCACCCGCGCATGGTCCGCGGGCCGGTGGGGGATCGGGATCGCGTGCGGCCCGTCCGGGCTGCTCGTGGTCGACCTCGACCGACCCAAGACCGCCGGCGGCCCGGACGGCATCGAGGTGTTCGGCACCCTGTGCGAACAGCACCACGTGGCGGACGCGTGGACGACGTACACGGTCCGTACCGGTTCCGGTGGCCTGCACCTGTACTACCGGCACCCGCCTGCCGGGCCGCGGCTGCGCAACACCCAAGGCGACCGGGGTGGACTCGGCCCGGCCGTCGACACCCGTGGCCACGGCGGGTATGTCGTGGCCGCGGGCAGCACCGTCGCCGGCCGCGGGTACGAGGTCGACGGGGAAACCGACCCGGCGCCGCTACCGGGCTGGCTGGCCACCCTGCTACGGCCGGCACCCCCGGCGCCGCGGCGGGCGGTGGTCCTCGACCTGGGCACCGGACGCCGGGCCGCCTACGTCCGCGCCGCGATCGAGCGGGAAACCGCGCTGGTCGCCGACGCTGCCAAGGGTGAGCGTAACCATCTGCTCTACACCGCGGCGGTCGCGCTCGGCCAACTCGTGGCCGGTGGCGCACTGACCGAACACGACGCCACCACGGCGTTGACCGACGCCGCCGGGCGGGCCGGACTCAGCCCGACCGAGACGGCCAGGACCATCCGATCCGGGCTGCGGGCCGGTGCCAAGAGCCCTCGGAGCGTGGCCGCATGAGCGTCTACGTCGACAACGCCCGCATACCGGCCCGGGTCGGTCGCATCAGTGCCCGTTGGTCGCACCTGACCGCAGACACCAAGGAGGAGCTGCACGCGTTCGCGTCGCGGATCGGGCTACGCCGGGCCTGGTTCCAGGACAAGGCCGACCTGGGAGGAGGCCCGGGAGTGCACTGGCACTACGACGTCACCGATACCAAGCGCCGGGAAGCACTCGCGGCCGGTGCCGTGCCGATCGACCTACGCCAGATGGGCGAGATCATCCGCGGCCGGCGTGACGCATTGAAGGGCAGGCCATGACCGACACCATCGACAAGCGTGGCCATCGGGTACAGGTCGGCACCGGCCCGGAAACCATCCGCGTGCTCAAGGCCGCGCTCGCCGATGGTCTACTGCCGGACACGTACGTGTCCGGCGGGACGTTGGTGCACATGGAGACCGTCTCGGGTGGTCTGCCCATGGTGGCCGCCGATGAGGACGCGCCGCTACCGGTCTCGGCCAGCACGTTGACCCCCGCCGGGCTGGCCGCACTGCTGGCCGCACACGCCTACGTCTACCGGCTCAAGACCCGCAAAGGAGACGACGGTCAACCTGAGCAGTACCCGGAAGAGGTCACCCCGCCACGGGAGATCCTGTCCTCAGTCCTTACGGGCAAGACATGGCCGAACGTGGCACCGCTACGCGGGATCATCGGCGCACCGGTGCTACGCCGCGACGGCACCCTGTTGCAGGCACCCGGCTACGACCCGGCTACCGGCCTGTTCCTGGCCACCAGGGTCGACCTGCCACCCGTCCCCGACCAACCCACACCGGAACAGGTACGGGCCGCCCGCACGTTCCTACTGGGCCGGTTCCTGCGGGACTTCCCCTGGTCCGGACCGGCGGACCGGGCGAACTATGTGGCGCTGCTGGCCACGCCGATCCTGCGGCACTTCACCCGATCACTGACCCCGTTCGCGTTGGTCGATGCCACCATGCCCGCCTCCGGCAAGACGATCCTGACCGCCGGGCCGGGCATGCTCTACGGCCAGCGCGTGTTGCCGTGGACCTACTCCGATGAGGAACTACGCAAGTCCATCACCGCCGTCCTGAATGAACAGGTCGGTGTGGTGATCTGGGACAACATCGCGGAGGGCAGCGTCATCGACTCCGCGATCCTCGCCCAGCTCGTCACCGGCGGCGTCTGGTCCGACCGGCCGTTGGGCACGTCCCGGAACATCGCCACCGTCAACGACCGCTTGTGGATGGCGACCGGGAACAACCTGCAAGTCGGTGGGGACATGGCATCCCGCACGGTGCGGGTTCACCTCGACCCGAACATGCCGCGGCCGGAGCAGCGCGACCAATCCGGTTTCGGCATCCCGCACCTTGACCAGTGGATCACCGTTCCGGCGAATCAGCTCACCGTGTTGTGGCATCTGCTGGTGATGGTGCTCGACTGGACCGGCAACGGGGCACCCCGCGCGGCGGGGATGTCGATGCGCCAGTTCACCCCGTGGGCGCAAGCGTTGGGCGGATTCCTCACGTATCACGGCATCGAGGGGTTCCTGACCAACCTCGCCGACGTGCGGGAGATAGACGAAGACGAAACACGCTGGCGCGCGTTCCTCACTTGCTGGCATGAGCGCCACGGCGGTAGGGCTATGACGGCCGCGGAACTGCGCAAGGACGGCGAACCGCAGACGTTCGCCGCAGAGGTCACCGACCCGTGGGACGGCCAGTTCATCACCACCCACAACGGCCGGCTACCCAACCCGCTTCAACTGGGTCGGCTGCTCACTGGGCAGGCTGGCCGGTGGCGCGGTGACCACGTGCTCCGCGCGGGCAAGAACGACCGCGGTGACCGGGCCGTGTTCTGGGTCGAACGACACGGCGGCTAAAACCGGCTGGAACATCTCCGCATCTCCGCAATCCCCGCAGAAACGGCCCGCTACCGGCGCAAACACCCTGCGGAGATAGCCCCGTCTCGACAACCCTCGATCTCCGCATCTCCGCAACCGACTTTGCGGAGATGACAGCCGGTTGCGGAGATCTTGCCCCACCACTATTCAAGATCTCCGCAACCGTTTGCCCAGCTCAACGGCACGTTTGCGGAGATGCGGAGATGCGGAGATGTTCCAGCCCTCCCGACAAGCAACGAACCGACACCGACCGACCTAGATCCACCCCACCACCAGACGCCCTCAGAGCCACACAGACAATCGGACGCATGTAAAGACATCAGGACATGACAGATCTTGGCTCAGCGGTGCTCTCAGCGGGCCGCCCTACGGCCCGCTGACGAATCGACCCCCATACCCACCCCGGAACCGCCCGCCCCTCCGAAAGGCGCCCACGATGCGTCTCAGGCTCCACGGCACCCGGCAGAGAACCGCGCCACGCTCGCGATCCTCGCCGATGTGCTCCACATCCGGACCCGTCACCCGGCCCTACCCCGACCGGCCACCGTCCACCTTGGAACGGATCTACCTCGACGCCCAACCCGAAGGGAGTCCAAGTGAGCACCAACGCCATAACCGACCTGCCCGCCCTGCTCACGGTTCCGCGTGCTGCAAAGATCCTCGGACTCAGCCGCGCATCGGCGTATCGGTACGCAGCGGCCGGTGAACTTCCAGTCAAACGGTTCGGTGGACGCGTGTATGTCATCACCGCCAAGATTCGGTCCCTGTTGGACGGATCGGAGGAGCTGCCTGCATGAGCAAGCCAAAGCGTGTCCAACGGCTGGCGGTGCCGGGGGTGACGGTCTATCCGCGTGGGAAGAGCTTCGCGTACAACGTGGACCTCGAACCTGATCCCCTGACCGGCAAGATTCGGTATGAGTACAAGGGCGGCTTCACGACGGAGGAGGAGGCATGGACCGCCGCGCTCAAGGCGAAAGCCGCGGTTGACGCCGGTCGCCGGGTTTCGCCGTCCCGGCGGACGGTCGCCACCTACCTCGCCGAATGGCTGACCTCGATCAAGGACGCGATCAAGCCATCCACCTACGCGAACTATGTCGACTACATCGACGCGTACGTCCTTCCGCAGATCGGTCAGCGACGGTTGCAGGACATCGATGTGCCGGTGTTGAACGCCCTGTACCGATACCTGTTGAAGTCCGGACGCTGCAAGCCGGACAACAACGCACGGATGTTCAACTACTGGCAGACCCGCAAGGCCGCCGGGGTCGAGCCCAGGCCGAGAGAGATCGCCGCGCACTGCAAGGTCAGCATTTATGCGGCCCGGTCCGCTGTTTTGCGGTACCGTCGCGGCCGCATCCCGGTCGCCAAGTCACCGGGACTTGCCCCGAAGACGGTCAAGAACGTGCACCGGATGTTGCACCGGGCCTGGATTGACGCGGTTGCCTGGCGCTACATCGAGTTCAACCCGGCCGCGCATGCGAGCCTGCCAAGGGAGAGCCGAAAGGGAAAGCGCCGCCGCGGTGCGACGTGGACGCCCGATCAACTCAAGGCGTGGCTTCGGATGGCCACCGCCGATCGGGACGCCGCGCTGTGGGTGCTGGTCGCCACAACCGGGATGCGGCGGTCAGAGCTGGCTGGGGCTGATCGGGGCCTACTCGACCTTGACGCCGGAACAATGACCATCGAAGACACCCGAGTCGTGGTCAACGGCAAGACTGAAGACTCGGATGGGAAGACGGAAAGTTCGAACAGGACCATCGCGCTCGATCCGCTCACGGTGACGTACCTGCGCTTCCATCTGGCCATGCTCGACCGGGAAAGCCGGGAGTTCGGCATGGCGTATCACGGCCACGGCAAGCTCTTCTGTCACCCCGACGGTCGACCGATCCATGCAGACACGATCACCCGCCGGTTCAATCGACTGGTTGATCGGGCTGGGGTCCCTCGGATCCGGCTCCATGATGTACGGCACACCTACGCCACGATGTCCCTCGACGCAGGCGTCGAGCCGAAGGTGGTGAGCGACCGAATCGGGCATGCCAACATGGCGTACACGCTGAGCATCTACACACACCGTTCAACAGGCCGGGACCGGAGTGCAGCCGAGAAGGTGGCTGATTTGATCTTCAGTTCAGGGTGGGAGATCTCGAATAGCGCACAAACCGGCGAATCTAGCTAGTCAGCCCATACCGGGGTTAAGTATAGGTAAGTCTGTGCTCATAACTCATTAGATGTCCGTTTAGCCTGATATGCCTTTCAGGTGACTCCGGCGCGTCAATTCCCCAAGGTCACTCCGAAGGCCCTAGGTTGGTGGCATCACCCAAAAGGGGGTGGCAAGAACGAAGCAGGGGGTATAGCCCAGAATCAGCGACAGTGCTGGTCACCTTCGGCACCGTGCGCTTATTTATCGATGCATGTCGATATGGGAATCCTCTGCCCGACCGTTCCTGACAGGCTGGTCGAGCCTGGTCCACCCGTCAGGAATGACGAGGGGGGCGACAGCTCTCGCCGTCGTCCCCCCTCGCGGTGAAACGGTGGTGCGGGTCGGGTTAGCGGCGGCGGCGGCAAACCTCAGCCGTTACCTGCCCGCCCACTGAAACAATCCGAAGCAAGAAGGCCGCCCTGTGATATCCGTGCATGTGAAGCACATCGGACGTCAGGTTCAGTGGCCCACAAGCCAGGGCTAGGCCACGGCTTGCCTTGTCTCGGAACTGGACAGTGGTTTTACGTCGGTGTTTACCCCTCATGAAACCCTTTCGTGGATCTCAGGCCAGACGCACTGTTCGCCGGCTGAGGGGGCCGACGCGCCGAGTCCGGCATAGATACACAGGGATCACGAAAGCAGAGGAACACACCTGACCTCGAACATTAGGCGATCGAGGTTCCCGGCGGGAGCGTGACGCGCCGGTGCCGTAGGGAAATCGAAACGGCCGGACGGCTGCTTCTACTGTCCGATCTGGGACAGCTAGGTCAGGAGTGGGGTCTCAGCTACACATCTGGCTACACGTACATACGAAACGGCCCTCCAGATGATCTCTGGAGGGCCGTTTTCCCTTGTAGCGGGGACAGGATTTGAACCTGCGACCTCTGGGTTATGAGCCCAGCGAGCTACCGAGCTGCTCCACCCCGCGTCGGCTCGTTAACAGTAGCGCACGGATCCCAGGACCTCCAAAACGACCCCCCGTGGCGTGCGCCACGGGGGGCGCCCCAATGATCAGGGCGTCCCTCAAGTCGCTCTTACGACTTGAGGGACGCCCTGATCACGGTGGGGTTAGCCGCCTGGGGTTGGGGATGGGGTGGCTGGTGGGGCTGACGGGGTTGCCGATGGCGCTGGGGTCGACGGTGCGGCGCCCGCGGCGTTCAGGGCGGCCTGGAACGCCGTCATCGCGTCGTCGAACGCCTTGAGTGCCCGACCCTCGCGCTCGAAGTCACCGGCCGCGCGGGCGGCCTTGACCTCGGCCCAGGCGCTCTCCACCCGGTCGGCGGCGGCCGCCAGTTCGGGAGTAAGCGCCTGGTTGCCGCCGGTTGTTGGCGGCGGATTCTCGCCGCCCGATGTCGGCGGTGGTGCGCCGCCCTGCTGGCCCTGTCTGACGAGTTCCTTGATGCCATCCGCGAGCGAGTTTGCCAGTACGACGTACGAGCCGTCGCCGTAGGAGAGCAGCACCTTCTGCAGCAGCGGGTACGCGTTCTCCTGGTTGCTCTGCACGTAGACCGGCTCGACGTACAGCATGCCGTCGCCGAACGGCAGGGAGAGCAGGTTGCCGTAGAGCACTCTGGCCTGGTTGGACTGCAACAGGTTCAGGTCTGTTCGGATCTGCGCCACCGTGTTGGTCATCTGTTGATGGACCTGTACGGGGCCGGAGACGGCGGTTTGATCCGGCAGTTCCCAGACGGCCAACTGTGGCTTGTCGTCCACGTAGGAGCCGGAGATCAGCGCGGCGAGGTTCTGCCGGCCAAGCGGTGTGACCGCCGACGTGAGCTGGAAGCGTGGCTGGTCCTGACCGGGGAACTGCGTCATCAGGTAGTACGGAGGCTGCTTGACGTCGCTGTCAGGGTCGTCGGGAGCGTTGGGCACCTCCCAGAAGTCCGAGCCGGAGAAGAAGTCGCCCGGGTCCTGGACGTGGTACCGCGACAGCATGTTGCGCTGCACCTTGAACAGGTCGGCCGGGTACCGGAAGTGCTGCGCCAGCTCCTGCGGGATCTCCGACTTGGGCTTGACCAGCTCACCGCCGAAGGCCTTGTTCCACGCCTTGAGCACCGGGTCGGTCTCGTCGAACTGGTACAGCGTCACGGTGCCGTCGTACGCGTCGACGGTGGCCTTGACCGAGTTGCGGATGTAGTTCACGTCTTCCCGGGCGAGCGCGAACGTGCCCGTGCCGGTCAACTCGTCGCGCGTCTCCGCCTGGAGGTTGATGCGCTCGGAGTACGGGTAGGTGCCGGACGTCGTGTAGCCGTCGAGGATCCACTTGATGCGCCCGTCGACGACCGCCGGGTACGGGTCGCCGTCGATGGTCAGGAACGGCGCGACCTTCTCCACCCGGTCCCGGGGGTTCCGCACGTACAGCAGCTTCGAGTTGTCGGTAACCGCGTCGGAGAGCATGAAGTTCGACTCGCGCTCCTTGATGGAGTACAGCAGCCGCCGCGTGAACGAACCGATCTCGACGCCGCCGGTGCCGTCGTACGTGTAGTACTGGCCCTGCTCGCCGGTGCTGCCGATCGGCCGGTCGAACTCGACGTTGCGGTCGGCGTCGGCCTGGCCGACGATCGCGTAGTCGGCGCCGGTCTGGCCCATCAGCTCGCCGTAGTAGATCCGCGGCTGGTCGACCTTGATCTGCTCCGACGCCGACGAGCACGCCTTGCTGGCCTGCTCACCGAGGAAGCCGGAAACGAAGTACGGCTGGCCGCCGGGGCACACCTGGTTGGCGGGCGCGCTGACCAGCCCGTACCCGTGCGTGTAGACAGTGTGCCGGTTGATCCAGTTGCCCTGCTGCTCGGTCAGCTTGCCATAGTTGATCTCGCGCATGCCCACGACGTAGTCCTGGGTCTTGCCGTTCACCGTGTACCGGTCGATGTCGAGCTTCTCACCGAAGTCGTAGAAGCCACGCACCTGCTGGAGCTGGGTGAACGCCTGCGACACCAGCGCCGGGTCGAGCAGCCGGATGTTGGGCACGACGGAGGTGTCGGTAGCGAGAGTCGCCGGCGGTACCAGGTTGTTGGCCTGGTAGTTGGCGCTCTTGGTGTCGGTGAGGCCGAACGCGTCGCGCGTGGCCTGGATGCTGCGCTCGATGTACGGGCGCTCCTTGTCGCGCACGCTCGGGTTGACCTCGAACGTCTGCACGGCCCAGGGGTAGATGCCGCCGATCGCGACCGCCGAGATGCCGAGCAGGGCCAGCGAGACGCCGGGCCAGACGAGGTTGCGCATCACCGCGTTGGAGAACAGCACTATCGCGATCGCCACGACGATCGAGATGTAGGCCAGTATCTCCTTGGCCGGCAGCAGCGCGTTGATGTCGGCGTACCCGGCGCCGTACAGCTTGGTGCCCTCGTTGTACGACAGCAGCAGCGCGCGCCGGTCGAGCACGTACGCGATCGCCTTCAGCAGCACGAACACCGCGACCAGCGAGGTGAGGTGCGCGCGGGCGGCGGTGGTCATGCGGTCGCCGATGCCCTGCAGGCGCACGCCCCCGAAGACATAGTGGACCGCCAGCGCGCCGAGCACCGACAGGACGACCGCGGTGAAGCCGACGCCGAGCAGATAACGCCAGAACGGGTACTCGAAGACGTAGAACCCGATGTCGACGCCGAACTCCGGGTCTTTCACCCCGAACGGCTGGGCGTTACGGAAGAGCATCCACTGGCTCCATCGGCCCTGCGCGGAGAGGCCGGCGAAGAGGCCGATGATGGCGGCCAGCGCGGCGATCCAGGTGCCGATGCGCGGGCTGAGCACCATCCGGTACCGCTCCAGCGTGGCCTGCTCGGCGGAGTGCGGCCGCAGCAGCGGGCGCAGCCGGTAGGCCAGGTACAGGTTGCCGCCGACGACGACCGCCATCGCCAGACCGACCGCCAGGAAGAGCAGGATGCGGGTCGTCAGCACATCGGTGAAGACCTGCGTGTACTGCACCTCGTCGAACCAGAGCCAGTCGGTCCACGCCTCGACCGCCCAGCCCAGCAGGGTGAAGAGTAGGAACACCCCTATGAGTACGCCGACCGTGACGCGACCGCGTCGGCTCATCCTCGGCAGGGGACTACTACGCATAACCACGGCAGGCTCCGCAAAGTTAGGGTCCGATCTGCTCCGATCAGGCCACCTACAGTACGGGGTGTACCTGGAGCGGTTAGCAGAGGCTCGGCTGCGCTCCGTCACGCACTGCCTTGAGCGCCGCCAGCGCGTCGTCCAAGGTACTGACCTTGGCCAGCGGCAGCCCGGACTGTGCGTTGCTCTTGGCCTCCGCGCAGTTGTCGGCGGGCGTGAGGAACACCGTGGCGCCCGCGTTCTTGGCACCGACCAGCTTCTGCGCGATGCCACCGATCGGCCCGACCCGGCCCTCGTCGTCGATGGTGCCGGTGCCGGCGATGATGTGGCCGCCGGTGAGATCGTCGTCGGTGTCGAGCTTGTCGATGATGCCGAGGGCGAACATCAGCCCCGCGCTCGGGCCGCCGATCTCGTCCAGGTCGATCTTGAGCTCGAACGGATGCGGCTGCTTCTGCTCGATCTCGATGCCGATGCGCGGCGGCTGCCCTTCCTGCGCCCGCGTGGTGAGCTTGGCGCTGGTGGCCTTGCCGTCCCGCGTGAACTCCACGTTGAACACGGTGCCCGCCGGCTTCGCCTGGATCAGCTCGGTCAGCCGGGGCGCGGTGGTGATCGCCTCACCGTCTACCTTGGTGATCACGTCGCCGGCACGGAGTACGCCTTCCGAAGGCCCACCGGCGACGACGTTCTTCACCGCTACCTGTACCGGATAGCCAAGCTCGACGAGCGCCGCGGTCTCGGCGCTGGTCTGCGACGCCGCGAACTCCTGGGCGTTGCGCTCCTCGACCTGCTTCTCGCTCTCGTCCGGCGGGTAGATCAGCTCGCGCGGCACCACGGCCTTCTCGTCGTTGAACCAGCCGGCGATCGCGGCGAGCAGCTTCACGTCGGGCTGGACGCCGACCGTGGTCAGCCGGAGCTGACCCTTCGAGGTCGAGGTCGCGGTGCCAGAGATCTGGATGACCTCCTTGCCGTCTTCCTTGCCCAGCGTGTCGACCGTCGGCCCGGGCCCCAGCACCACGTAGGGGATGGGTGCCGCCAGCACGCCGATGCTCAACAGCGCGGTAATCACCGCACCGAGGAGGACAGTGACACCGCGACGTCTCATGCGCGAAGCGTACCCACCCCCGGTTTCACCCTGAGCTTAAGGACGTAGCCAGGCAGCCCACAGATGCCGCGCGTACCGTGGACTGCGTGCCTGATATCCCGTTCGGCTTCGCTCTCCCAGGCGCACAGCCGCCCGACCCCAACGACCCGCAGCAGATGCAGCAGTTCATGGCGCAACTGCAGCAGCTGCTCGCCTCACCCGGCACCGGGCCGGTCAACTGGGACCTGGCGCGCCAGGTCGCGGTGAGCCAGCTCTCCCCCGCGGGCGACCCGGCGGTCAACCCGTTCGACCGCAACGCGGTCGACGAGGCACTGCGCCTGGCCGACCTGTGGCTGGAGCCGACGTCCGCACTGCCGTCCGGCATCCACACCTCGGTCGCCTGGAACCGCAACGAGTGGATCTTCAACACGCTCCCCGTGTGGAAGAAGCTGTGCGACCCGGTGGCCGGCCGCATGGTCGCCGCCATGGGCGACCTCGTGCCGCCGGAGGCCCGCGCTCAGCTCGGCCCGATGCAGTCAATGGTCGCCACGCTCGGCGGCGCGCTCTTCGGAGGCCAGCTCGGCCAGGCGCTCGGGTCGCTCGCATCGGAGGTGCTCTCCGCCGGCGACATCGGCCTGCCGCTCGGACCGGCGGGCACGGCCGCGCTCGTCCCGGCCAACATCAACGAGTACGGCAAGGGGCTGGAGCTGCCGCTCGACGAGGTACGCCTGTACGTCGCCCTGCGCGAGGCGGCTCACCAGCGGCTCTTCCAGCACGTGCCGTGGCTGCGTGGTCACGTGCTGACGGCGGTCGAGATGTACGCGGCCGGCATCACCGTCAACCGCGAGGCCATCGAAGAGGCGATGGGCCGGGTCGACCCGACGAATCCGGAGTCGATGCAGGCGATCGTCCTCGAAGGCATCTTCACGCCGGAGGACACCCCGGCGCAGAAGGCGTCTCTCGCCCGGCTGGAGACCGCGCTCGCGCTCGTCGAGGGCTGGGTCTGCCACGTGGTCGACAGTGCCGCCGGCGAGCGGCTGCCCAACGTCGTGAAGCTCGGCGAGGCGTTCCGGCGCCGGCGGGCGGCCGGCGGCCCGGCGGAGCAGACGTTCGCGGCGCTGGTGGGGCTGGAGTTGCGGCCGAGGCGGCTGCGCGAGGCGGCCACGCTGTGGGCCGCGCTCACCGAGCACCGGGGCATCTCGGGCCGCGACGCGCTGTGGGGCCACCCCGATCTGCTCCCGTCGGCGGAAGACTTCGCCGACCCCGACGGCTACGCCCGCTCCCAGCTCGACCTAGGCAACCTCGACGACCTGCTCTAGCCGTTCAAGAGGCCGACAGGAGGGCTCGGGTGGTGTCCCAGCCCTCCACGGCCGGGTTGAGCGTCGCCAGGTCCACGGGGCCACGCATGCGGCGCCACCCCGGCGAGACACCCACGTTCGCCGCGCGCGGCGCCGCGCTCCGCAGCGCCGCGACGGAGCCGCTGTCGAGATCGACGGCCGGCAGCCAGTCGGGTGCCGGCAACCGGGCCGCCAGGCCGAGCAGGCCGGGCCCGGGGTCGGCCGGCGCCGCCGCCAGCGGCCGGGTGGTCAGAGGGCGCAGGAGCTTTCCGAGCAGCAGTCCGGGTACGTCCGGAGCGTCACCGGCCACGGTGGCGGCCTGCTCGAAGCCGTCCTTGGCCGCCGCCGCGAAGATCGCCGAGGCGCTCAGGTCGGGCACCTCGTAGACCGGCATGCTCGGCCAGGCCACCGACTCGGCGAGCGCGCGGTCACCGGCGGTCGCGGCGATGGCCGGCTCGACCTCGTTGAGCGTCGCGAGCAGATCGACCACGTCTTCCACCAGCGCGGCTCGCCACGTCTCGTGATCGACACCCGGCGGATGCCAGGTCACCGGCCCGAGGACCGCAATGATCACGCGTCGTACCACGGGAGAAGGCTAACCCAACCTCAATCGGCCAGGACGACGCCTGTGGCGGCCGCTATCCCTTCGAGGTACCCCCGGGCACGCTCAGCCTTCGGATAGCGCCCCACGAGCTCCCAGAAGCTGGCGTTGTGGCTCGGCACGACGAGGTGGGCCAGCTCGTGCAACAGCACGTAGTCGATCACCCACTCGGGCATCTCCTGGATGCGGTGCGAGATGCGGATCGTGCGGTCGGCGGGGGTGCAGGAGCCCCAGCGGCCGTTCTGGTTGGTCACCCAGCGCACGCTCGTCGGTACCACGATCCGGGTGTGCTCGCTCAGGTATCGCCCGATCAGCCGGCGCGCCCTCACCAGCAGCTCGTCGTCGGAGCGGCTGACCCGCTCCTCCCGGGCTGCGAGCCGGGCCAGCATGCGGTCGACCCACTCGGTCTCCTCGGCCCGGGAGAACTGATCGGGGATGAGCACTACCACGCGCTCGCCGTCGCGGTACGCGGACACCGTCCGCCGCCGGCGCTGACTGCGCCGTACCTCGACGACTGGCTTGCGCGCCGCAGCCATTACTGGCCCGCGCAGCCCCGGGCAACGTTCACGATGGCACGCTAATCCGTACGTGCCAGGTGGCCGCAAGAGTCAAGACATCTTGGCCTGCCAGAAAAGCCCGGTTTGAACCGTATTATCCCGAAAAAATCTTGCATGATTACAGTTAGTGATCACTTGATCAGGGGTGTTCTGAGCGGTTCCTCCGGCGTGTCCCGGCGAAACTGACTTATCCGGTACATTCCCCCATGCACACTCACGTCGTCGGGTTCCTCACAGTGTCGACGCGTTGTCGACATGGAACTGCCCAAACATGGGTAGGGTCCGGCGGAACCGGCGGTCACACGGGTGGCCGCGGAGGGGGTCTCAGCGCCGGCGCCGTCCGGGCGCCGGTTGGGGGGACGCCGGAACGCAAAACCGGCAAAGAGTACGAGGAGGGGCACCGTGGCCACCAAAACCCAGACCTACAACGGGTACTGCGTCAAGTGCAAGGAGAAGCGGGACTTCGAGGGCACCGTCGAGGTGTCGAAGACCGGCATGAACATGGCCAAGGGCAAGTGCCCGGTCTGCGGCACGACCGTGAACCGGATCCTTGGCAAGGCCAAGTAAACCGAAACCGGAATTCGGGTCGTTCGCCGTCGGGGTCACCCACGGCCGCTACCTGTTTCCACAGTCACGGAAAGGGGCGGCCCGGTGGGCCGCCCCTTTCGTTTTGTCGATGTGAGCACGCCGCCACAGAGGGTTAGCTTCCACCGCCTGTGGACAAGCGGCGAAAAACTGTGGATAACCCTGAACCTGGGCCTGCCCACCTGTGGACAACGAACGACGTGGCGCGAGGAAACGGTGACACCCTGTCATGCCATGAGCAGCTCGCCGCCCCTCCTCCGGCCCATACTCCTGCCCGGCCTGCACCGGATCTGGCGCGACCGGCACACCCTTCAGCTGGGTCTCGACCCGGCTCGCGCCGTGCTGCTGGAGGTCGCCAACCCGAGCGCCGCCCGCCTGCTCGACCTGCTCGACGGGGCGCACCCCGAGCGGGCCGTCTTCGACGAGGCCAGCAAGATCGGCGTGAGCCGTGACGAGGCGCGGCTCCTGCTCGACACGCTCCGAGCCGCCGGCCTCGTCATAGCGGCGCCCAGCCTGGTGCCCACGAGCCTTCCTGAGCCCGTACGCCGCCGGCTGGTCCCCGAGGCCACAGCGATGGCCCTACGAGGCGCGGACGCGCCTGCCAGCCCCGCTCAGGTGCTACGGCGGCGCGCTGCCACCAAGGTGGTGCTCACGGGGCACAGCAGGCTGGCGGCGCCCCTGGCGGTGGCGCTCGCGCAGGCCGGCGTCGGGCACGTCCATCCGGCGCTCGCCGGCTCCGTAGACCTCGCCGACATGCCCGGTGGGCCCCTTTCCGCCGATGACGTCCAGCGGCCGCGCGGGGCGGCCACCGCCGACGCCATCGCCCGCACCACTCCGGACACCGACACCGGTCCGGTACGAAACGGACGGCCGGCCCTGGTCGTACAGGCCGGCACCGATCGGCCGGCGGCGCTGGTGGCGGCCGGGTTCGCCCAGCGCAGGCAGGCACACCTCGCCGTCGGGGTACGCGACGGGACCGCCGTCATCGGCCCGCTGGTACCGCCGGGTGGCGCGCCCTGCCTGAACTGCCTCGACCTGCACCGGAACGACCGCGACCCCGCGTGGCCCGCCATCGCCGCCCAGCTAGCCGCGGGGGGCGTACCCGAAACGTGCGCGACCCCGACGCTGCTCGCCGCCGTCGCGTACGCGGCCGCCGAAGCCCTCGCCTATCTCGACGGCGGGACGCCGGAGACGGTCGGCGCCGCGGTGGAGATCAGCGCGCCCGGGCGCACCCGGCGCCGCACCTGGCCGCCCCACCCGGGATGCGGGTGTGCCCGCACGACGCCCCGATGACATTCACAGCCGTCAAATCCGTGCACCGTCGGTCACAATGATCCGGTGACCGACATCCCGCGCCGCGCCGTCTCCCGCACCGCCAGGCTCGCCGCACTGCCGCTCGGGTTCGCCGGGCGCACCGTCCTCGGGCTTGGAAAGCGGGTCACCGGGCTGGCCTCCGAGGTGATCTCGGCAGACATCCAGCAGCGCACAGCCGAGCAGCTTTTCAGCGTGTTGGGGCAGCTCAAGGGCGGTGCGATGAAGTTCGGCCAGGCCCTTTCGGTGTTCGAGGCGGCGCTGCCGGACGAGCTGGCCGGGCCGTACCGCCAGGCACTGACCAAGCTGCAGGAGTCGGCCCCGCCGATGCCCGCCGCCAGTGTGCACAAGGCGATCGCGGCGCAGCTCGGCGAGAACTGGCGAGCGAAGTTCACGGAGTTCGACGACACCCCCGCCGCAGCCGCGAGTATCGGCCAAGTGCACCGCGCGGTGTGGAAGAAGGGCAAGCGCGAGGTCGCCGTCAAGGTGCAGTACCCGGGCGCCGGCGACGCCCTCGTCGCGGACCTGAAGCAGCTCTCCCGCCTCGGCGGCATGTTCCGCGTGATCCAGCCGGGCATCGACGTCAAGCCGCTGCTGACCGAGCTGCGCGACCGCATCACCGAAGAGCTCGACTACGAGTTGGAGGCCGAGGCGCAGCGGGCGTTCGCCGCCGCGTACGCGGGCGACGAGGAGATCTTCGTACCGCAGGTCGTCGCCGCCGCACCCCGAGTGCTGATCACCGAGTGGGTAGACGGCACGCCGCTGGCCAAAATCATCAGCAGCGGCACCGAGGCCGAACGCGACGAAGCCGGCCGCCTGATGGCGACCCTGCACTTCTCGGCTCCCGAGCGGGCCCGCCTCCTGCACGCCGACCCGCACCCCGGCAACTTCCGCATGCTGCCCGACGGCCGGCTCGGCGTCATCGACTTCGGTGCCGTCGCCCGGCTGCCCGAGGGCCACCCCGAGCCGATCGGGCGGCTGGTGCGGCTGGCGCTCGCCGGTGACGCGGACGGCGTACTGGACGGGCTGATGGCCGAAGGGTTCGTCAAGGAGCACGACCCTATCGACGCGCACGCGCTGCTCGACTTCCTCCTGCCGATGCTGGAGCCGGTGGCGGCGGAGGAGTTCCGCTTCACCCGGCCCTGGCTACGCGCCGAAGCCGCCCGGCTGGCCAGCCCGAAGAGCCCGGCGTACCAGTTGAGCCGCCACCTCAACCTGCCGCCCAACTACCTGCTCATCCACCGCGTGACGCTCGGCTCGATCGGCGTCCTGTGCCAGCTCGAAGCCAAGGCCCCCTACCGCTCGATCCTCGAACGCTGGCTCCCCGGCTTCGCCCCCGTCCCCTAGCCCCCGCCCGGCCGATTTTCGGGATATTCTGGAGTTCCGTTGACAACGGAATTCGGCAATTTCCTAGAAAACCCCTGGTGGGAGCGCTGGTGACAGAACACGAGCCAACACGCAGGGCAGAGGTGCTGCGCCGTGTGGTGGAGCTCCTCCGCGTACGCCTGCCACCGGAATGGTCGACGCGCCTTCGCGACGACGCGGTGCTCGAAGTGGCCGCACCGGGTGGCGCGACGGGATACCTCGCCATCGAAGCGAAGCGCACTCCTACGACAAGGGACCTCGCGAGCGTCCCGATGAAGTCCGAAACCGGCGACCCGACCATCCAAATCTTGGTGGCGGCACGCTACCTCGCTCCGTCGACAAGGGCATGGCTCGACGGCCAGGGTCTCTCGTATGTGGATGCGACAGGAAACCTTCGTGTGCGCATGAACGCACCTGCCCTATACATCAGTGACAGGGGCGCAGATCGTGACCCCTGGCGCGGACCGGGCCGCCCGCGCGGAAGTTTGCAGGGGCCTCCCGCGGCACGCATCGTCCGCAGTCTGGTGGATCTCGTCCCGCCCCTTACCGTGCCGGAGTTGGCTCGCCGATCCGGGACGTCTCTAGGCACGGTGTATCGAGTTGTCGAGTTCTTGGAGCAGGAGGTGCTCATCGAGCGCACTCCACGTGGGCCGATCGCCGACGTCGCATGGCGGCCTCTCCTTGAGAGGTGGAGCTTCGACTACGGATTCCAGCACAGCAACACCATCGGCAGATTTCTCGAGCCTCGTGGGCTCGAAGCCCTGACCGAGCGGTTGGCCGCGGTCGAAGGTTTGAGATACGCGGTCACCGGCACGTTGGCCGCCCATCGCTTCGCCCCTTACGCTCCCGCACGCCTTGGCATGGTCTACGTCGACGACCTGGAACGGGCCGCCGAACTGCTCAACCTCCGCCCTGTCGACACCGGCGCCAACGTCCTCCTTGCCACGGGTGAGTACGGCATGGTCTTCGAACGGTGCGACAACGTCGATGGCGTGACATATGCCGCGCCTAGTCAAACGGCCGTTGATCTGCTCACCGGCCCCGGGCGAAGCCCGGCCGAAGCCCGGGAGCTGCTGGACTGGATGGAAGCCAATGAGAGTTCGTGGCGACGCTGACCTCCTGATAGCCGCTCGCAGGGCACTGATCGACGCCCTCGGGGCACTCGCTGACCACGCAGAAGCCGTCGTGGTGATCGGCGCCCAGGCGATCTACCTGCACACCGGCAAGGCTCCGATCGCCCTCGCCGAGGCGACCAAAGACTGCGACCTCGCCCTCGATACACGCCGTCTGGGACCTGCGCCTCTGATCGAAGAGGCCATGCGCACGGCGGGCTTCCATCTGAACGTCGAAGGGCGCCAGCCCGGCTCCTGGTTGAACGCCGATGGCATCCCGGTCGACCTGATGGTGCCAGAGTCGCTTGCCGGAGCCGCCGGTCGCCGGGCGGCCCGCATACCTCCGCACGAGAGAAACGCGGCCCGCCGGGCGGTCGGGCTCGAAGCGGCGGTCGTCGACCACGCGCCGATGGCGGTACCCGCGCTCGATCCAGAAGATCGGCGCTGCCCCGTCGCCAACGTCGCCGGTCCTGCCGCTCTTCTCGTCGCCAAGCTGCACAAGGTCGGCGAGCGGCAAGCGACACCGACACGGCTGATCGACAAGGATGCGCACGACATCTACCGGCTGCTCGTGGCGGTATCGACCGGTCGCCTCGCGGCCGACCTGCGCCACTTGCGCGCGAGTGAGCTGGCCGGAGACGCCAGCGAGCAGGCAATCCGCTTCCTGGATGCGCTCTTCGCGAGCGGGCCGGATGCGCTGGGATCGACGATGGCTGGACGTGCCGAGGAAGGTGTCGGTGAGCCGGCGACGGTCTCGGCGTCCGTCGCCGTCCTTGCGAAGGATTTACTGATCGCGGTCGACTGACCGCCCCGCTGAACGGGGCTCGCCCCGGCGCGTGGCGCCGGGGCGAGATCCCCTTGGTAGCGGTCAGAGAACGCCCATCTCACGGGCCGCCTGCTGGCGGGCCCGCATCGCTACGCGACGGGCGGATCGGGTTGCGGTTGCCTCAGCGCTCGTGGTCTTGCCGGCCTGAGGCCTAAGCATTCGAGCCCGGGACAGCGCTTCGTGAAGTAGATGTTGCATTTTGGTGTCTCCAACTCGGGAAGTCTTGGAAGTTCCGACGATCGGGTTCATGTCAGGCCGCCAGCCGAACGTTGTCGCGGGTCTCGGCGAGCCCAGTGGCCGCCATCCGCGCCTCGACCTCGACCCGCAGGGCTGCGTCACGCGCGACGTCCTCCTTGCGTGGACGGCCACGGGGCCGCTTGCGCGGAACCACCGCGCCACGCTCGAAGATTTCGCCGCCCCAGACACCCCAGGGCTCGGCCCGCTCCACCGCACCGGCCAGGCACTCGACGCGCAGCGGGCAGTCCCCGCAGAGCGACTTGGCCAGTTCCAGCTCGGTGGGCGAGTCAGAGAACCACAGGTCAGGGTCGAACTTCCGACATGGCAGGTTCGCCTCCAACTCGACGCGCTCGTCGAGTGGGGCCAAGGCCAGACTCATCGCCCGGTCACCTCTCTCTCGCTTGTGGCTTGTGGCTTGTGGCGGAAAAAACTGAGGCCGCGGATCCCGGTATGCGGGTTCCGCGGCCTCGAGGTGAGCCGGTGATGGTCTTTTCAGACCGGCCTTCCTCGAGGTGGAACACCGCGGACATCCAGCCGCTTCTTGGCGCCAGCCGGGACGTCCTTCGCCGTGGATCCACTGATCCCGTAGCGTCCATCGACGAGCACCGAGGCCTTGACCGGGTTTACGGCCTGGACCTGGTGCGCCTGCGGAACCTGCGGGACGTCGACGTGCATGAGCCAATTGGCGCATTCGGTCGACACGGGAGCGTGGGCAGCAGGCAGCGCCGACGGTCGCTCAATCAGATTGAATTTCTTCACCGGGGCCACCTCCTGTCTCATGCTCGTCGTCAGTTTCGGTCTCCGGTGCCTTGCGAGCAGCGTTAATGTCGCCGCGCGCGAGGTGTGCCTTGAGGCTAAGCCCCTGCCCGGGGCGCTGGCAAACGGTTTTACGGCTATGTTGCGGAACTTTTTTCCGGAGCAAGATCATCTACGCTCGCGCCGGCTACCAGAGCGAGCACGGCCTCGCCGTACAGGCCGAGCTTGCGCGGGCCGATACCGGCGATGGCCAGGAGTTCCGCTGGTTTGCTCGGCTGCCGCTCGGCCAGCGCTACGAGTGTCGCGTCGGTGAAAACCACGTATGCGGGAACTTTCTGCACACCCGCCACTCGAACCCGCCATTCGCGCAGGCGCTCCAGCAACTCTCCGTCCAAATCGGACGGACAGCTCGCGCAACGCCCCAGCTTGCGGTCGGCGCCGGACAGGAGTGTCGCTCCACACACCCGGCAGGAGACGGTCTGAGCGCGGCGGCCGTCGGGTTTGCGACTCAGCGCCGGCGTGCCGCTCGAAGACGCACCACCGCCCCGCTCGAACTGCGGCAAGAAGCGACATGGACGGCGGGCCCGACCACCCGGCGAGCGGGCCTGGCCGTACGAGAGCCACAGCCGCTGCCGCGCCCGGGTCACGCCGACATACAACAGGCGGCGCTCCTCCTCGACCGCTTCAGGTGTCTTGGCGTACGTCGTCGGGAGCGTGCCATCGGACAGCCCGACCAGAAACACCGCGTCCCACTCCAGCCCCTTGGCCGAGTGCAGTGAGGCGAGCGTCACACCCTCCACCGTGGGCGCGTGCTGCTGGGCGGCCCTGCGCTGGAGGTCGTCAACGAAGTCGGCGAGTGAGGCGGCGCCTTCGGCGAGCGTGACGAGGGCGGCGAGCGCCTCCCAGCGCTCCCGTGCGGCGCCACCCGGCGGCGGCATGTCGTGCTGCCAGCCGGTGGCCGCGAGCGCCTCGACGACCGCCGGCACCACCGGTGCGTCGGCCGGTGTGGCACGGGTCGCCGCCCGCAGCGCGATCATGCCCTGCCGGATCTCGGCCCGGTCGAAGAACCGCTCGGCGCCCTGGACCACGTACGGCACCTCGGCGGCCGCCAGCGCCTCCTCGTACGTCTCGGACTGCGCGTTGATGCGGAACAGCACGGCGATCTCGCTGGCCGGGACGCCCTCGGCGATCAGCTGCTTGCAGCGCACCGCCACCGCCGCCGCCTCGCTGGGCTCGTCAGGAAAGATCCGCAGGTCGGGCTCGGGCCCTCGCGGTCGCTGCCCGACCAACTCCAGGCGCAACCGGGCCTCGGCGCCGCGAGCCTGGCGGATCACCGCGTTGGCCAGCCCGACGACCTGCGGCGTGGAGCGGTAGTCACGGACCAGCCGGACCACGACGGCGTCGCGCCGCAGGCGCGGAAAGTCGATGAGGTATCCCGATGTGGCACCCGTGAACGAATAGATCGTCTGGCTGGCGTCACCCACCACGGTGAGGTCGTCGCGCCCACCGAGCCACGCGTCGAGCAGCCGCTGCTGGAGCGGGTTGACGTCTTGGTACTCGTCGACCACGAAATGCCGGTATTGAGCGCGCACCTGCTCGGCGACGTCGGGGTGCTCCTCGATGCCCCAGACAGCGGCCCGGAGCATGTCTTCGAAGTCGATGACGCCACCGGCACGCTTGACCCGCTCGTACGCCGCGAACACCTCGGCCACCTTCGCCGGCTCGTACGGCGGCTCGCGCAGGGCCTTGGCGGCGGCGACGGCGTATTCAGCCGGCTCGACCAGCGACGACTTCGCCCACTCGATCTCGCTGGCCAGATCTCGGGCGCCGGTGCGGTCGACGCGCAGCCCGGCACGGCTCGCGGCCAGCGTGATCAGGCGCGCCTTGCTCTCCAGCAGCTCGGGCATGGCCCGCCCGTCGAGCAGCCGCGGTGCGAAATACCGCACCTGGCGCAGCGCCGCCGCGTGGAACGTGCGGGCCTGGACGCCGCCGACGCCGAGCTCGGCGAGCCGGGCGCGCATCTCGGCGGCCGCCCGCGCGGTGAACGTGACCGCGAGCACATGCCGCGCCTCGATCTCACCGGAGAGCACCCGATGCGCGATGCGGTGGGTGATGGCCCGGGTCTTGCCGGTGCCCGCGCCAGCGAGGATGCACACCGGGCCGGCGGCTGCCGTCACCGCCGTGCACTGCTCCGGGTCGAGCCCGGCCAGCACTCCCGTCGCCCGTGAGTCACCCGCCACAGCTAGGAATCATGACACCCACCCCCGACGTTGACGCGCATGACGGCCCCGACGAAAGGACCACTGATGCTGACCATGTACTCGACGGCCTGGTGCGGCTACTGCCACCGGCTCAAGTCGCAGTTCGATCGGGAGGGCATCGGGTACGTCGTCGTCGACATCGAGCAGGATCTCACGGCCGCCGAATACGTCATGAGCGTCAACGGGGGCAACCAGACGGTGCCGACGGTGCGTTTCCCGGACGGAACCGCGCTGACGAACCCGTCGATCACGCAGGTCAAGGACCGGTTGACGCAGATAACCCGCTAATCGAAGAAGGTTTTTGGCGGGTACCCGCAATCGGGCCCAGCCGGGTTCATACTGAGTCGGCCCACAGGATTCCTCATCGAGGGAGACGAGTCGTGCCGCCAGCCCCCAGCCCCATGGTGCGGCGCCGACGGTTGGGGGCGGAGCTGCGCCGGCTGCGGGAGGCCGCTGGGCTGACCGGTGACCAGGTGGTGGCGCGGATCGGCTGGGCGTCGGCCTCCAAGCTCTCCCGGTTGGAAAACGGCCGAAGCCGCCCCGACCTGGGCGACGTCCTCGACCTGCTCGACCTGTACGAGGTGACAGGCGCGGCCCGCGACGACCTCATCGCGATCACTCGCGACGCCGGCAACACGCGTGGCTGGCTGCGGTCGTACCCCGTGATGACGCAGCGCCAGCGCGGATACGCCGAGCTGGAAGCCGGGTGTGCGGAGATCTTCGAGTACGGGCCGGCCATCATCCCGGGCCTGCTCCAGGTGCCCGAGTACACCCGCCTCCGGCTGTTCTCGTCGCGCCCGCTGCTCGCGCCCGACGACGACGAAACTCTCGCGCGTGAAGAGATCGAGACGGAGATCGCGGCACGCGGCTCGCGGCAGGCGACCCTGTCCCGCGAGGATCCGCCCCGATACGAGGCGGTGCTGGAGGAGGGCGCTCTCGGCCCGCGCGGTGGACCGGCCGACGTCATGACCGTCCAACTGCATCGCCTGCTGCGGTTGGGCGAGTCACCCACGATCACGATCCGGGTGCTGCCACACGGTGTGTCTCTCGCCAACTGGTTCGTACCGGAGACGGCGTTCTCGATTTACCGGTTCGCGGACCCTGACGACCCCGACACTGTTGCGGTGGAGACGCTGGCCGCCGACATGATCCTGGCCGACGAACCCACGCTCACCCGGTACCGGCGGGTTGCGGAGTGGCTGCGCGCGGCGGCGCTGCCACCCGACGATTCCCTCGCGATCATCGCCGAGGTCGCCGCAGCGCATCGCCCCCCGAAGCGGCCGGCACAGCGCCGGCCACATGTGCACCGCTCAGCAGAGAGAGGAGTGGCCACATGAGGTCTGCCCGGTCGAACGCCAAAACCGTTCGTTGGCGGACAAGTTCCCGCAGCCAGAACACCAACTGCGTCGAGGTCGCCGCGCTCGGGCGGAGCAACGCCTCACCGGTCGCCATGCGGGACAGCAAAGACCGTGGCGGCCCGATGCTTGTCTTCGAACGGCAGCGGTGGCGTGACTTCGTGGCGAGCACCAAAGACGGTGAGTTCGACCACGAGAGTCCTAGCGGTTGAGCCAGGCCGTCACCAGGAAGTACGCGATCGACGCGGGCGGCGGCAGCGTCAGCCGCAGGCCGTCGCCGGCGTCGACCATCTCACCGGCCAGCGCCGCACTGATCTCGCGGCGCGTGAACCAGCGGGCGTATGCGATCTCCGCCGGGTCCACGCGCACCGGCTGGCTCGGGTCGGCGTACGCGGTGAAGCCCAACATCAGCGAACCCGGGTACGGCCAGGACTGGCTGCCCTCGTACACGATGTCCCCGACCGCGACGCCGACCTCCTCGACGACCTCGCGCACGACGGCGGCCTCGGCCGACTCGCCGGGCTCGACGTAGCCGGCGAGGCACGAGAACCGCCGGATGGTCGAGCTCCGGCCCCACGTCGCGTTGTTGCCGAGCAGGCACCGGCCGTCTGGTCCGGCCACCCCGTCGTGCACCAGCACGATCATCGCGGGGTCGGTGCGCGGGAAGCTCTGCGCGCCGCCCTCGTCGACGCGCACCCAGCCGCCCTCGGCGAGAGTCGTGGGCAGGCCGGTGGCCGACGAGTACGGGTGCCCGGCGTGCCACTGGGCCAGGGCGAGCGCGGCGACGAACAGGCCGGCGTCGCGGTCGCTGAGCTCGTGCCCCACCTCCCGCAGGGCCACCGCAGTGGCGCCCGGGCGATCGGGCAGCGGCGCGTCGACGGCGAAGACGGGCGTGCCGTCGGGCTCCATGCCGAGGAAGAGCCGATCGCCGTCGGGCGCCTCCTTGGCGTCCAGCAGGACCAGGCCGCCCTCGTCGAGGAGCGCCTTGCCGCCGCTCACCACGTCGATCGCCAGTACGCGGGCGCGGGCCCACGCGTCCGCCAGCCAGTCGGGGTCGGTGCGGTGGTGCGCCGCCCGGTCGAGCGTGGATCTCGCGAGCGGCGGCAGCGCCACGTCAGGCCCGTTCGACCGCGGTCAGCGCGCGCAGCGGCTGCTCGACCTTGCTCGCGTCGCCGAGCAGCACGGTGACCGCCTGGCTGGGCGCCAGGTACCGCGCGGCGGCCGCCGCCACGTCGTCGCGGGTCGCCTTGGCCAACCGCGCCGCGTGCTCGGCGAGGTAGTCCAGGCGCAGCCCGGAGCCGGCGTACGTGCTGGCCAGGCTCGCCAGCCCCGACTGGGTCGACATGCCGAGTTGCAGCGTGCCGAGCGCGTACTGCCGGGCCTGCTCCAACTCCTCGTCCTTGGGCGGGAGCGAGGCAAGCCGGCCCAGCTCGTAGAACGTCTCCAGGAGCGCGGGGCCGGTGACCTCGGTGGCCACCTCGGCGGCGACGATCAGGGCCGAGCCGGCTTCCGAGTGCTCGATGCCCGAGCTCGGCCCGTACGTGTAGCCCTTGTCTTCGCGGATGTTCTCCACCCAGCGCGACGAGAAGTACCCGCCGAAGAGCAGGTTGGCGAGCTGGAGCACCGCGTGGTCCTCGTGCGTGCGCCGTACCGCCGGCAGCGCCATCCGCAGCGACGACTGCACCGCGCTCGGCCGGTCGACCAGTGTCAGCGGGCCCGGCACGAGCTCCGGCACGGGCGGCAGGTCGGCCTGCTTGCCGCCGCCGTTCCAGGTGCCGAGGGCCTTCTCCGCCGCGTCGATCGCCCTTTCCGGGTTGATGTCGCCGACCAGGACGAGCGTGGCACCGGCCGGGTGCAGCCGCTCGCCGTGCAGCGCCCGGATCTGCGCCGGCCGTACCGCCCGCACCTGATCCGCCTCGGGCGTCTGCACCGCGTACGGGTGCTTGCCGTACATGCGCTTGAGCAGTGCCACGCGTGCCAGGTGCGACGGCTGGCTCTGCGCGACCTGGATGCGGTCGATCAGGCGGCTGCGCTCGGTGGAGACCTCGTCGGCCGGGAACGCCGCGCCGGTGAGCACCTCGGCGAGCACCTCCAGCAGCCGGTCGAGACCGGACACCAGGCCGTTGCCGCTGATCATCAGCCGGTCGGGGTCGACGCCCGCCGAGAGCCCGCCGCCCACCGACTGGAGCTCGGCCGCGATCTCCACAGTGGACTTCTCGGCCGTGCCGGAGAACAGCGTCTGCGACAGCAGCGCCGCCCGCGCCAGATTCGCCCGGCCGAACGGCACTCGCAGCCGCACCTCGACCAGCGGCACGGCGGGACGCCGGATCGCGAGCACGGTCAGCCCGTTGGGGAGCTTGCGCTCGGTCTCCTTGGGGAGCTTGAGCTTCTTCGTGGGACCGAGGTCCGGCAGCTTTTTCACAGTCTGTGCCGTCATGCGCCCGCTCCCGGTACGACCTCGATGGATGCGCGGCGCTGCGGGCGCAGCGCCGCGGCCGCCTCCCGGATCTGCGCCTCGGTGACCTCGCCCACCAGCCGGGGCAGCTCGTTGAGCAGCGCGGGCTCCCCCCGCTGCTGCTCCAGTACCGCCATCCGCAGCGCCCGCCCGAGCACCGCGTCGGTGTCGCGCAGCAGGTGCGTGGCCATCCGCGCCTGGGTACGCGCCAGCTCACCGTCGGCCAGGCCGTCGGTGGCCAGCCGGTCGAGCTCCTCGTCGATCGTGCGCATCACCTTGTCGGAGTCGCCACCGGGCGGCAGGTGCGCCTGGAGCAGGAACGCGGTGGGATCGCGCACCTCGTACGGCTCGCCGAGGAAGCCGATGTATCCGCCGACGCTCGTGACGGTGCGGTCGCGCAGTACCAGGCGCTCGACGAGGCGGGACGCGTCGCCATCGGTGAGGACCTCGGCGAGCACCACGTAGGGCAGGTAGCCGGCAAAGTCGTTCACCGGATCGGGTATGCGCCAGCCGGCGGCCACCGCGGGCAGGGGCGCGAGCGGGTCGGTGTACGACTCGCGGCGCTCGGCGGTCAGGTCGGGCTCGGCGAAGCTGGGGCGCTGCGGCGCGGGCCGCGCGGGCACATCGCCGAAGTGCCGCTCGATCAGCTCCATCGCCCCGTCGATGTCGAGATCGCCGGAGACCGAGAGCACCGCGTTGCCGCAGGCGTAGTACCGGTCGAAGAACTCGGCCGCGTCGCTGACAGTCGCGCTCTCCAGGTCGTCGAACGAGCCGTACCCGTCGTGCGCGTTGGGGAACGTGTCGAACATGACCGGCGGCAGCTTCAGCCAGGGGAAGCCGCCATACGGCCGGTTGAGCACGTTGACCCGGATCTCCTCCTTGACCACGTCGACCTGGTTGCGCAGGTTCTCCTCGGTCAGGCGAGGGCCGCGCATGCGGTCGGCTTCGAGGAAGAGCGCCCGTTCGAGCGCGTTGCTCGGGAGCGTCTCGAAGTAGTCCGTGTAGTCCAGATGGGTGGAACCGTTGAAGGTGCCCCCGGAACCTTGCACATGACGGAAATGCGCCAGTTTCTCGAGGTTTTCCGAACCCTGAAACATCAGGTGCTCGAAGAGGTGCGCGAAGCCGGTGCGCCCCTCGGGCTCGGACCGGATGCCGACGTCGTAGACGACCGCCACACCGATCACCGGGGCGCTGCGATCGGGGGCCAGCACCACCCGCAGGCCGTTGTCGAGCGTGCGCCGCTCTACCGGGTACTTCGTCGCTGGAATCCTTGATCTCCGCGCCACACGGCGACACTAGCGCGTCAGCGGTGACGCGCCCCACCCGGCGCAGACATCCGACCGAACCCCTCTTGACAGGGGGATATCCGATCTAGTCCACTGGACCTACCAAACAAGTAGGGATTCTCGGGATTGGATCTTCGATGAGACTGCGTGCTCTGGCGACCGTCGCGGTGCTCGCCACCGCCGCGCTCGGCGGCGCCGCCGCGTGCGGCGACGACAGCAGCGGCGGCGATAGTGGCAGCTCCGGGCCGGTGACCCTCCGCCTCGGCTACTTCCCCAACATCACCCACGCACCAGCCCTTGTCGGCGTGGAGAAGGGCATCTTTGCCGAGAAGCTCGGCAGCAACGTCAAACTGGAGACGACGACCTTCAACGCCGGCCCTGCCGCGGTCGAGGCGATCTTCTCCGGCGCGCTCGACGCCACGTACATCGGCCCGAACCCGACGGTCAACGCGTTCTCCAAGTCCAAGGGCGAGGCGATCCGGGTCATCTCCGGTGCCGCGTCGGGCGGCGTCGCGCTGGTCGTGAAGCCCGACATCAACAGCGTCGACGACCTCAAGGGCAAGAAGATCGCCACGCCGCAGCTCGGCAACACGCAGGACGTGGCGCTCCGCTACTGGCTCAAGGAGAAGGGCATCACCACCACCAAGGAGGGTGGCGGCGACGTCAGCATCGTGCCGCAGGAGAACGCGCAGACGCTGGAGACCTTCCAGAGCGGCGCGATCCAGGGCGCCTGGGTGCCCGAGCCGTTCGTCTCCCGGCTGGTCAACGCCGGCGGCAAGGTCCTCGTCGACGAGCGCGACCTGTGGCCGGACAAGAAGTTCGTCATCACCAACCTGATCGTCAGCAAGAAGTTCCTCGACGCGCACCCCGATGTCGTGCAGAAGCTCGTCGATGGCCAGGTGGCCGCGAACGACTTCGTCAACAAGCAGCCGGCCGAGGCGCAGCAGGCCATCTCGGCGCACATCGGCAAGATCACCGGCAAGCCACTCGACATCAAGCTGATCCAGCAGGCGTGGCCGACGCTGACGTTCACCAACGACCCGATCGCCTCGTCGCTGAAGACGGGCCTCGACCACGCCGTCGCGGTCGGCCTGACCCAACCGGTCGACCTGAACGGCCTCTACGACCTCAAGTACCTGAACAAGGCACTCACGGCCGCCGGCGAACCGGAGGTCGTACAGCCATGACGTCGGTCGCGCTCACCGGGATCACGAAGGTTTACGGTCGCGGACCCAACGCCGTACTGGCCCTGGACCAGGTGTCGCTCGACGTGCGTCCGGGCGAGTTCGTGTGCCTGGTGGGCGCGTCCGGCTGCGGGAAAAGCACGCTGCTGAACCTGATGGCCGGTCTCGACCGGCCATCGGGGGGCAGCGTTGCCGTCGAGGGTGACTCCACTCCCGGCCTCATGTTTCAGGAGCCCGCGCTCTTCCCCTGGCTCACCGTCGAGGCCAATGTGGAGCTTCCGCTCAAGCTGGCCGGTGTGGCACGGGCCGAGCGCAAGGCCCGGGTCGCCGAGCTGCTCGGCACCGTCCACTTGGGAGAGTTCGGCGACCGGCAGCCGCACGAGCTGTCCGGCGGCATGCGCCAACGGGCCGCGCTCGCCCGCACGCTCGCGCTCGACACCCGGGTACTGCTCATGGACGAGCCGTTCGGCGCGCTCGACGCGATGACCCGCGACATCCTGCACGACGAGCTCGAACGGATCTGGTCCGAACGCCAGCTCACGGTCGTGTTCGTCACTCACAACGTGCGGGAGGCGGCGCGGCTATCCGACCGCATCGTGCTGCTGTCCAGCCGGCCGGGCCGGGTCATCTCCGAGACCCGGGTCGACATCCCACGTCCCCGCCGCATCGACTCGCCCGAGGTCGCGGCGGTCGCGGCGAAGGTAACCGAGGAACTCCGCAAGGAGGTCGGGCGCCATGGCCAATGACGTACTCACCCGCGACGACAGCACCATCAGCGGCCTCGACGCCCTGGAGATCGCGAGCAAGCAGAAGGTCACCAGCCGTGCGGGGCGGCTGTGGTCTGGCACCTGGCCGAAGGTCGCCGCGATCGGCATCGCCATCTTCATCTGGCAGGTGGTCGTGTGGACCGGCTGGAAGCCGCCGTACTCCCTGCCGCCGCCCGCCGAGGTCTTCAGCGACCTCGGGACGTACGTCACGCAGGGCGCGTTCTGGCACGGTCTCGCCACCACGCTCCGGCGGGCAGCCGTCGGCTTCGCGGCCGCGGTCGCGATCGGCCTCGCCATCGGGCTCGCGGTGGCCCGCGTACGCATCCTGCGGGCCGCGATCGGCTCGATGATCACGGCGTTGCAGACCATGCCGTCGATCGCCTGGTTCCCGCTGGCGATCCTGCTCTTCCAGCTCAGCGAGCAGGCCATCTTCTTCGTCGTGGTGCTCGGCGCCGCCCCGTCGATCGCCAACGGTGTCATCTACGGCCTGGACTACATCCCGCCGCTGCTGCTGCGGGCCGGCCGCAACATCGGCGCGCGCGGCGCCAGCCTGTACCGGTACGTCATCGTGCCGGCCGCGCTGCCGGCGATCATCGCCGGACTCAAGCAGGGCTGGGCGTTCGCCTGGCGCAGCCTGATGGCCGGCGAGCTGCTCGTCGTCATCGCCACCAAGACATCCATCGGCGCCCAGCTGACCTACGCCCGGGAACTCTCCGAGGCGCCGCGGCTGATGTCCATCATGATCGTCATCCTGGTGGTCGGCCTGGTCGTGGACGCCGCTTTCGGCGCCGCCGACCGAGCGGTCCGCCGCCGTTGGGGAGTGCTCGACCAGGCAGGAGCGTGAGTCCTTGTACGTCTCCGCGCGCAGCGACTACGCCGTCCGGGCGATGCTCGCCATCGCCGCCGACGACAGCCAGGAACTGGTCAAGGCAGCCGCATTGGCCTCGGCCCAGGAGATCCCGCTCAGCTTCCTGCAGGGCATCCTGCTGGACCTGCGCCGGGCGGGACTCCTGCACAGCCACCGCGGTGTCGAGGGCGGATACGCGCTGGCCAGAGCCGCCAGCACGATCACCGTCGGCGACGTGCTGCGCGCCGTCAGCGGCTCTTTGACGACGGTACGCGGGCTGCCGGCCGACTTCGCCATCTACCACGGCGTCGCCACCGGCCTGCGTGAGGTGTGGCTGGCCGTGCACTCGGCGATCGAAGAGGTGGTCGACCAGACCACGCTCGCCGACCTACTCGTCCGCCCACACGGCAGCCCCGTCGGCTAACCCCCGCACGGCGCCGCGCCGGCCGCCCTGCGCGCGCCCTCCTGCGCGCGCCCTCCTGCGCGCCGATCAAGGGCGAATGCACGTGGTTCGATCTCTTTTCCGCGTGCGTTCGCCCTTGATCCATGCGAATGACCTTGATCGACGCGACGCGCGACCTGGCCCAGCCTCGCCGCCGCAGCCGCCGTCGAGCTCATTGTGGACGGCGGCCGCTGGCAGCGGCATTGGTCGCCATAGACCTGCGCATACGGTCGTCACGGCCGTGGACCCGGCGCGGCGCCGTGGACCCGGCGCGTCGGCTACCGCAACCCATGCGTCGGCCGCGTACGTCGGCGCGCGCGTGCCGGGGCTGCGGCCTTCGCGCGAGGGCGGAGCCGTCAACTTCGCGGGTAATGCTGTGTCCGCGCGTGGCTGAGGCCGCGATTACACGGATATTGCGGCAACGCCGTGGCGTCGGATCTTGGCGCTCCACCGTCGCTATGGGCGAGCTCAACCGGTGGTTGCAACACCGAGTAGTTGGGCCATTTTGTCAGCTGGGTTGGCCCAGCCGAGGGTCATTCGGGGTCTTGTGTTGA
>NZ_BSDI01000008.1 GCF_027923225.1 Phytohabitans aurantiacus | reverse complement strand
CCTACTACGTGCTCACCTCCCGCCACAGTGGCAAGGCGATCGACGTGTACAACCTGGCGACGAATGATGGTGCGCCGATCGTGCAGTGGGCGCGCAATGACGGTAGCCAGCAGCAGTGGCAGTTCGTGTCGGTGGGTGGTGGCTATTACCAGGTGAAGTCGCGGCTCAGTGGCAAGGTGTTGCAGATCGCGTCGGCTCAGGATGGTGCGCAGCTGACTCAGCAGGCGTCGAGCAGTGACACGAAGCAGCATTTCGGTGTGACTGATTCTCCTGATGGTCACGTTCAGCTCGTCAATCGGCACAGTGGTAAGGCGTTGGATGTGTGGGAGTGGTCCACTGCGGACGGTGGGCGGATCTCGCAGTACACCGACACCGATGGCACCAACCAGCAGTGGATGATGCACAAGATAGGCGGTTCCGCCGCGCCGTACTCGAACGTGCCCGACGGGTTCGCGCAGGGCACCACCGGCGGAGCCGGCGGGCAGACGGTCACCGTCACCACCCAGGCGGCGCTCAACCAGTACGTGACGGCGACCACCCCGTACGTCATCCGGGTGGCTGGCACCATCAACATCAGCCCCAAGGGCACCGAGCTGCGCGTCGCGTCCAACAAGACGATCATCGGTGTCGGTACCAGTGGGCACATCGTCGGTGGTGGCTTCTTCCTCGCGGCCGGGGTCAGCAACGTCATCATCCGCAACCTGACCATCCGCGACACCCTGATGCCCGACGACGACCCGGGTGACGACGCGTACGACTACGACGCCATCCAGATGGACACCGCCAACCGCATCTGGATCGACCACAATCGACTGTCCAGGATGAACGACGGGCTCATCGACAGCCGCAAGGACACGACCAACCTGACCGTGTCGTGGAATCACCTGGTCGAAAACAACAAGACCTTCGGCATCGGCTGGACGGAGAACGTCACCGCGCGGATGACCATCCACCACAACTGGTTCCAGAACACCCGGACGCGCAACCCCAGCGCGGACAACATCGCGAGCGCGCACTTCTACAACAACTACCTGCAGAACTGCGAGGCGTACGGCAACTACGTGCGCGGCTTGACCAAGGCGGTCATCGAGAACAGCTACTTCGAGAACGTCCGCAACCCGTACTACGTCGAGGCGGGCGAGCTCGTGCAGCGCGGCAACATCACCGTCAACAGCCCGTGGGACTCCGGCAAGGTCACGTCGAAGGGGTCCGCGTTCAATCCGAGCAGCTTCTACTCGTACACGCTCACACCCGCCGCGAACGTGCCAGGTCTCCTGCGGACCTACGCCGGGCCGCAGGCGAGCATCGGGCTCTGAGCCCTTCGCGCGGTGGCGGATCGCCAGATCCGCCACCGCGCGAGCATCCCGGCCGCCGCCGGGTGAGGAGGCGGGCGCGGGCGCCGATCAAGGAAGATCGCGTTGATCAAGGGCAAATGCACGCGGTTTAGCGATCCAACCACGTGCGTTCGCCCTTGATCGGCGAGAAGAGGCCGCCGCGGGCGGCGCGGGCGGCGCGGGCGCCGGCGGCGCGGGCGCGGGTGGGGATGGGGATGGGGTGGCGCGGCGGGCTAGGGCGATCACCGCGCCGAGCGCGATCGTCAGGAGCGCGGACGCCAGCAGTGTCGATTGGGCGCCGATCGCTGTCACGACAGGGCCGCCGGCGAGGGTGCCGAGCGCGGTCGACGGCAGGGTGATGGCGGTGCGGGTCGCGAGTACGCGGCTGAGGGCGTGCGGCGGGCTGGTGCGCTGAAACAATGCCACGCAGATCGCCGTGAACGGGCCGTAGATGAGGCCACCGATCGCCAGTCCGACCAGCCCGGCCCACACAGCATGGGTCAGCGCCATTGGCAGCAGGGCCGCGCCCCAGCCGATGATGATTCCGATGACCACTGTGGACAGGCGTCGGTCGCGGAGCAGGCCGGCACTCAGCCCGCCGAAGATCGCCCCGACGCCGAACGCGGTCCAGAAGGCGCCGAGCAGCACCGACGAGCCGCTCAGATCGTGGGCGACGTAGATCGGCAGGGCCACCTCGACCGGCCCGTACAGGAAGAAGAAGACGCAGGTGACGGCGAGCAGACCGAGCAGCCTGGGCTGCCGGAAGACGATCCGCCAGCCGGCGACCGACGAAGGCGAAGACGAAGGTGCCGACGAGGCTGGTGCTGTCGCCGCGCCACGCCGGGCGACCGCGGTCGCGCAGCTGACCGCCAGAAACGCGAAGCTCGCCGCGTCGACGCCGATCACCCACCCCGGGCCCGCGAACGTGGTGACGATGCCCGCGAGTGCCGGGCCCACCACGATCGCGGCCTGGTTGAACGTCGAGACGAGCGAGTTGCCGGCGATCCGGTCACCGTCCGGCAGCACCTCGGCGATCAGCGTGTACGTGCCGGAGCTGCCCCAGGCGTGCAGCAGCGACGACGCGGCCAGCAGCAGCACGTACCCGGTGGGGGCGAGCCGGTCGGACACGGCGAGCACCGCGATGGTTCCGAGCGCGAGTGCCCGTAGCGAGGCGTCGATCGCGACCAGCGCGGCGCCGCTGAAGCGCCGTACGAGCCGGCCGAACAGGGCCGCGCCGAGCGTGGCGGGCAGCGTGTACGCGGCCACCGCCAGGCCGGTCCACACCGCCGCCTGGTCCGCGGGGGCGATCTGCACCGCGAGCCAGGCCACCGCGACCATGCTCATGCCGTCGCCGAGTGCCGATACCGCCAGTCCGGGGAGGATCCGGCGCAACAAGGGCTGGTTGAGCGCGGGTCCGAACGACTTCCTGTACCTGGTCAACATGCTGGTAACTCTTCCGCCGGCACGCACGCCGCGAATCCGTGGCGACCACGGAAACCGGCCACGGATCGGGGCACGGATCACGCGCTGAGCAGGTACGGGACAATGGGGGCGTGGCGGCGACGGTGGAGATCTCGGCTCGGGAGGCCGAGGTGCTGGAGCTGGTCGGGCAGCATCTCAGCAACGCCGAGATCGGGGCACGACTCTATATTTCGGTACGAACCGTCGAGAGTCACGTCTCGTCGCTGCTGCGCAAGCTGGCGGTGCCGGACCGGCGGGCGCTCGCCCAGCACGCGGCCGAGCTGGCCCGCGCCGACCGGTCCCGGCCCGCGGCGGTACTGCCGGCTCCGCTGACCTCGTTCGTCGGCCGGGTGCGGGAACGCGCCGAGCTGACCGAGCTGATCAAGGCAAACCGGCAGGTGACCGCGGTCGGGCCCGGCGGAGTGGGCAAGACCAGGCTCGCGTCGGCGGTGGCCGCGGCGGCGGCCGGCGAGTACGCCGACGGCGTCTGGTTCGTCGACCTGGTGCCGGTCGCCGACCCCGGCATGGTCGCGGCGGCGATCGCCGGGGCGCTGGGCCTCGGCGAGCAGCCGGGCCGGGGCATCGACGAGTCGGTGGTCGCCGCGCTCGCGGACCGGCAGGCCTTGCTGGTACTGGACAACTGCGAGCAGGTGCGCGATGGCGTGGCGCTGTTTCTCGAACGGCTGCTCGCGGCGTGCCCGCGGCTGACGGTACTGGCGACCAGCCGCGCCCGACTGATGGTCCCCTTCGAGCGGGTGTACGCGGTTCCACCGCTGTCGCTGGCCGGCGACGGCGAGTCCGACGCGGTCGCGCTGTTCATGGACCGGGCGGCGGCGGTGGGCTGGCCGCCGGACCCGGTGGTGCGCGACCACATCGCCTCGCTCTGCGAACGGCTCGACGGCATGGCCCTGGCGATCGAGCTGGCCGCGGCGCGGTGGCCCTCGCTCGGGCTGGATGGCCTGACCGCCGCGCTGTCCGACCCGCTGCGGATGCTCGCTGGCGGCTCCCGCGCCGATGAGCGCCACCGGTCGGTACGGGCGGCGCTGGACTGGAGCGACGCCCTGCTGGAGGCGGACGATCGCGCCCTTCTGCGTCGAGTGTCGGTTTTCGTGGCGCCGTTCACCATCGAGGCGGCGGCGGAGGTGACCGGCTCCGAGAGCGTCGTCGTCGCCGACGGGCTGGCCCGGCTCACCGAGCAGAGCCTGCTGACGGTGACGACCGCGCCGAGCGGCACCGCCTACCGGGCGCTCTCCACCATCCGCCAGTACGGGATGGAGCGCCTCACCACGGCTGGTGAGCTGGCCGACGCCCGGTCCCGGCACCTTCGCTGGTGCCTCGCCACCGCCGCCGACCTGGCAGCGCGGCGGGAAGACCGGCGGGCCCGCTTCGACCTGGCGGCCGATGATCTCCGCGCCGCCCTCGCCTGGGCCGCCGACGAGCCGGCGCGGCGTGCCGACGCGCACCGGCTTGCCACGCACCTGGCGGAGCTGGCGTTCGGGCGGAACCTGATCGGCGAGTCACAGCAGCGGTACGAGCAGGCGGCCGCGCTCGCCGATGACCCGGCCGCCACGGCGTCGATGCTGCGGCACGCCGCGGCCGTGGCCGGATGCCGGCTGCGCGGCGATGACATGTACCGCCTCCACCGCGCTGCCGCGGCCGCCGCCCGCCTGGCCGGAGACGCCGCGGGCGCCGCCGTCGATCTGGCGACCGCGGCCACCAACGCGTACCGGTTCTCGGGCAAGTTCGTGCGGATCCCACCAGACGACGAGGTGACCGCCCTCATCGACGAGGCGCGGGAGCTGGCCGGCGGCGATCCGGCCGCTCAGGCGGCGGTGGCGCTCGCCGAGGCCGGTGTACTCAGCGACGCGTTCGGCGCCGCGCAGGGCCCGGCCGACAACGACGTACCGCTGACGACCGCGCGCGCCGAACGAGCCGTCGAGCTCGCACGGCGTACGGGCGACCCGCTCGCCGAGTCGGCCGCCCTCGACGCGCTCCTCGGCGCCCAGTGCTGGGGCGGCGACACGTTCGCAGCGGCGGCCACGGCCCGGCGCCGGGTCGCGCTGCTTTCGTCCACACCAGACAGTCCAGCCAGGACACACGAGCTGATCGACGCGCTCGGCATAGCCGCGGAGGCGAGCCTCGGCGCGGGAGACCTGCCGGGCGCCCGCCGGTGGGCCCGGCAGCTCGCCGACCATCCGCTGCTCGCCGAGGTCGGTCACCGCGCCACGAGCTGGCTGCTGGTGGCCGACGCGCTGGCGGGAGAGGACGGCGAGGCGCTCACCGTCAGCGTCCGGTTCCTCGAAGCGTGGCAGCGAGCGGGCTCCCCACCCATGTCGTTCCTCGGTCCGGCGGTGGCCGGTGTGGCGGCGCTGCACGGCATTCGGGGCGACGACGACGCCCAGCGCGAGTGGGGCGCAATACTGGAGCGGCTCGGCACCTCGCCGGCGCAGACGCACGGCTACGGCGCGGTCTTCGACGCGCTCGTCATGCTCCACCGTGGACGGCCGGATGAGGCGCTGGCACGGCTGGCGTCCGAGCCCGGCGACGTGTGGCGATGGGTCACATGGATATGGCTGCACTGGTATGTGGCGTTGCGCGCCGAAGCCAGCGTGCTCGCCGGAAGCGCCGACGCCCGCGAACGCCTGGCCGGCGCTCGCGAGGTCGTAACGGGGAACCCGGTCGCCACCGCCATTGTGGAGCGTGCCGAGGCGCTGCTCGACAAGGACCAGAAGCGGGTGCTCGCGACCGCCTCGGCCTTCGACGCCGCCGGCTGCCGGTACCAGGCCGCGCGAACCCTCACGCTCGCGGCGTCAGGAAACGGGCAGCTCTAGGCAGGAGCCGCAGAATCCGTGTGGGTCCGGTTCCGGTGCCTCGTCCTCGACATAGAAGACCGGCTTCATGACGAGCGGGTCGTCGGTGGGGATCGGTTCCATCGTGGCGGGTCCGTCGTCCCGAAACGTCACGCGGACGCAGGCGATCCGGTCGCGGAGGGTACGCATGGCGCACACTCCCACCTCGCCTTCGGGCTTGGTGCGGAAGACACCGGCGAACGGGGTCGGCCCGTTGGGCTCGTAGCTCACTACGAGGTGCGAATAGGCGAACGCGATGGAGAAGGGATCCGGTGAGAAGACGACCAGTGCGAACCTGGAGTCGCCCAGAGACGGCGCGCACGGCGTGACATTGCCGCGAAGCGCGGTCTGCTTCTCGTCGATGCTCGTCTCAATCCCGGTAAACTGGCCGGTCGCGCAGTACGCCGGGGGCCAGGGCTGGGCGGCCTGCGCCGGCGACGCTGTGCCGAGCGTCAACGCCAGGATCGTCATGAGCGCGGCCGCGGCGCTGATGACGGGCCGCACGAGCGGGTGTGACACGAAAATCTCCTCAGGCTTCCTTGGTATCGCTGTCGCCGTAACGCGGTGGTTGGGGTGCGGCGCCGGCCGCACCGAGCAGCAGCGCGAGCTGGAAGCGGTTCTCGACTCCCAGGCGGTCCATCAGGCTCCGCATGGTGTATGCGACGGTGCGGACGCTGAGCCGCAGTTCCTGCGCCGCGGACTGGTCGGTGTATCCCATGGCGAGCAGGTGCACCAGTGACTGCTCGCGGTTACTCAGGTCGATGGGTGGTACCCCCTGCTCCCGTGGATCCCTCCCGTCGGCCCACAGCCGGTCGAACATGCCCGCCAGAGCCCGCACGACCTCCGCGTCGGCGACCTCGACATAGCCCTTTTCGAGGTCCAGAGGGTCGCTCGGGAGGAACGCGACCCGCCGATCAAAAATCATCAACTTCAGCGGAAGCGTCTGCAGCTCCCGGTACATCCCGCCGGAGCGGCCGAGCGCGGTGGCGTACGCGCTCGACCGGTCGCCGTCGCTGGGCGGCCGGCCCAGCACGCGCAGCCGGATGCCGCGCGCCAGCATGCTGTTGTCCAACGGCAGGGCCGCGGCGGTCGACTCGGCGTCGAAGACCTCTTCGGTGTTGATCGCCAGATGCTCGTGGCGTTCAGCGGCGATGAGGGTCGACGCTCGCTGCCTGGCGGTGGCGCGAGTCGGCCACCGCCGCACCGAGGCATCCTCCAAGGCCATCAGGCCCACCCCGCTGACCGTCGTGATGTGCCGGCGCCACCGTTCGAGAGCCGAGTCGGGCGTGCGGCGCTGCCGCAACGTGTGGAGAACCCGATCCAGCGCCACCGCCTCCCACACCAGACCATCCTTTGAGCAGTACCCGGCGTTCGCGGCCGTGCGGACGGGCCGAACCGCTTCCACGGCCGCGAGCTCGTCGAGCGCGCGACTCACCCGGCGCTGGGACATGCCCAACTCCCGGGCGAGCCGTGCGACCGTGTGGGGCCCCATCATCGACAACGCCCGATAGCCGAGATCGGCATCCGGTGTCATCCCCCACCTGGCCAGCCTGGGAACAACCTCCGTCGACAGCCTCAACGGACCCCCCTGTCGCGACCCAGTCCTGCCCCCTTGGCGAAGACAGGAGATCATCTTTAGTTACACCTGTGAAGACCAAGCCCTCAGGCTTGCATGATCCTGCAATCGGCGGCTCAGGGCCGCTGCTCACCCGCGCCGACGGGTGTGGCGGTCCGCCCGGCCAGCACCGCGGCGAGGAGCAGCAGGAAACCCGCGACGGTGCCCGCTCCCGAAGCCCAGTGCAGGAGTTCCCTCTGGACGAGGATCTCCTCCAGGCGCGCGAAGTCCGGCGGGTTCGCGTCCATCCTCTCGATGTGCTCTGACCAGAGGATCGACCCGGCGAAGGTCGTGACGAGGACGGCGAAAGCGGAGATCGCCAGCCATGCCGCCTGGCCGAGTCGACGCCGGTACACGATGGCCGCCACCAAACCCACGCACACGCAGGCCGTGGGCGCGTAGCGCATGATGGTCATCACGGCTGGCTCACCGGCGGCGTCGCCGTTCCCAGCCGGCCGCGGAAGACCGCGGCGGTCACGAGGATCAATCCGGCGAGGTACAGCCCCGTCAGCATGATGTTCACCGACTCGGTCAGGCGCAACGTGATGTCCAGCCCGGCGGGGCGGTATGACGAGTCGGGTTTGATCGGGCCATAGAAACGCGATAGCAACCACAGCGTCCAGGCGACCTTGCCGGCGCCGGCCAGCGCGAGAAAGGCGCAGCCGCCGATGGCGGAGGGGGCGGCGGCGCCGAGGCGCCGACGGACGGCGATCATCAACGCCAGGCCGCCCAGTAACACGAGCGCCTCGGGCAGCATCGGTAGTGCGAACTGCGAGACCTGGTCCCAAAAAGCCATACTCGGTCACTGTAGTGAGGCCCGGCAATACGCGCTGCCCTTGCTCCTATGAAGCGATGCCCGGAGCACCTCAAGTTCAGGATCGGGTTTTGAGCTGCCGCGATGCCCGTCGCGGGCGAGACCGTCGCTCCCGCGGCCTCACCCGCCGCCGTCGCACGACCAACCCCGACGAGGGCGGGTCGTGTGCCGCGGACGGTGAGGCCGCGGGAGCGACGGTCTCGCGCACGGCGGACGCCGCGGTAGCTCAAAGATTCTGACCCTGACCCTAAAAGGTCTTTTAGCCCGGCTCGCTGGCGTCCGTGGCGGTCCATAGTGGACCGCTCGAACTCGCGGCCCTCATGACCACGCCGCATTCCTCACTCGGGTGTGTCTCACGCGATGCGGGCCTGAGCCAGTGTGGAACACTCGTCGGGCATGCCCCCCAAGACATCGATCGCCGCGGTAGCCGTCGTGTTCGCCCTGGCAAGCTGCGGGCGCGGCGCATCCGAGCCGGAACCGGCGATCCCGACTGCCTTCGCGAGCGCGGGAGAATTGGTCAAGGCGCTGGACGCCAACGGGTTGTCGTGCGGCACGGTGCACAAGGACACGACGCCGGCGACCCCGCCCGTGACCTCCCGGGTGGAGTGCGGGCGCAGCATCATCACGGTGTACGCCGACTCGGCGTCGGCGCAGGCGGAATTCGACGAGCTGGCGAAGGTCCTCGCGCCCTTCGGCACGCCGCTGTCCATGGCTATCGGGTCCAACTGGACGGTCAACGGCGACGACGAGTACGTGCGCAGCGTGTCGTCGAAGTTCGAAGTCGCGTACCGCACGAACGCGAACCGATGAGATCTTTTCTCTTGACTTACGCGTCGAACGGGTTGTCGTACCACTGGATCCACCGTTTGTAGGCGTCCCAGTCAGGTGCCTTGGTCGGCGCTTCCCGTTGCCAGTCCACGGTTACGCGGTATCCGCGTGGAATGGTCTTCCAGTACGTGGCCTGCCACGGGACCAACTTTTCCCATCGTTCGCTGCCGGGCACCACAGCCCACAGAGTGTGCTGCCGAAGGTGGGAAGCCACACGATCGCGATCGAGGCCCAACACCTCGACTTCATCGGGATCAATGCCGGCCGACTCGTCAAGGAAGCGGCTCCAGTCCGGCTTGGTCACAGCCTCCCAGCGCGCGCCGCCGCGTGCGGTCATCCCATACGACATGCCCGACTCGAAGCCGTGCAGCGTCGCCTCGATCTCGGATCGGTGCAGGAATCGACCCAATTCTCCGTGGTCGCCACTGCGCTGCGGCCTGCGGGCGTTGATGAACCCGCCGCGAAAGAGCCGATCCATCATGTCCAGCAGGGCGTCCGGATCCAACCCATGCCCTGGACGGTTCAGCGCCTCATCCAGATCTTCCCAGAGCAGCCACTCCAGAGGGACCCGGCCTGTGACCACGACATCCAGCAGCCAGAATTCCGCCTCATCCATGGACACCAAGCCCGCTTCGTCGACACCCGTCGGCCGGCCTCACCGGCGGGCAGTGGACTCGATTCTCTCATTCATGCGGATCATGATGGCATCGCCGCGCAATGGCCGGCAAGCGTGGACACGGTACCGCTCGCGCCGACCCCCACGCGGCCGCCGGTTGATATCTTTGCAGGCCAGGTGGCCTTTGGGTGGTGCCCCCGGTGGGATTCGAACCCACACTGTCGGAGGTTTGAGCTCCGTTCCTCTGCCGGTTGGGATACGGGGACGTTACAGGCCGGGTCTGGGGATCGGCCGGGACCAGACTACCTACTACGCTGAGAGCGACGACATCCGACTGGCGGGGTGTCGAGGGAAAGTGCGAGGGGTAGGGCTACGTGGCCGAGACGCAGGCGGGTGGCGAGCGCAGGCGGGTGCTGATCGCCGAGGATGAGGCGCTCATTCGGCTTGACCTGGCCGAGATGCTCGTCGAAGAGGGCTACGACGTGGTCGGCGAGGCCGGAGACGGCGAGACCGCGGTGCGCCTGGCCGAGGAGTTGAAGCCGGATCTCGTCATTCTCGACATCAAGATGCCGATCATGGATGGCCTGGCGGCGGCGGAGCGGATCGCGGGCGAGCGGATCGCGCCGGTCGTGATCTTGACGGCGTTCAGCCAGCGTGACCTGGTGGAGCGGGCTCGGGCGGCCGGCGCCATGGCGTACCTGGTGAAGCCCTTCCAGAAGAGTGACCTGGTGCCGGCGATCGAGATCGCGCTGTCGCGATACCAGGAGATCGCGGTGCTGGAGTCCGAGGTCGCCGGGCTGACCGACCGCCTGGAGACCCGCAAGGTCGTCGAGCGTGCCAAAGGCACGCTCATGACGACCTACAGCATGACCGAGCCGCAGGCTTTCAAGTGGATCCAGCGGACGGCGATGGATCACCGGATGACGATGCGCGAGGTCGCCGAGCGCATCCTGGCCGAGACGCCGGAGAACCCGCCGGCCGACGCCGGCTGAGGCCCTCGTGACGCGGCGGGGGGTTGCGGCGGCGTTCGCCGTGGTGCTGGCCGCTGCCGGCTGCGGGTCTGAGGCCAAGCCCGAGCCCGAGCCCGAGCCGGCGGTACGCGCGGCGTGGTCGGAGCTGACGCTGCCGATGCCCGCCGGAGCGGCCGGGCGGTTCCTGCCCCGGGCCGTCGCCGCGTGTGACGGCAAGTGGTACATCGTGGGCGCGACCGCCGGGGCCGACGGCGCGACGCAGCCGGCGGCGTGGGTGAGCACCGACACGCAGACGTGGACCGCGCTCACGATTCACGCCGACAGCTACTACGGCAAGCAGAACGTGATCTACACGGCGGGCTGCCGCGAGGGCAGGCTGGCGGCGGTCGGCGGCAAGGTCGGTGGCGCGCACGGCAACCCCCGGGTCAGCACGTGGCACCAGCAGCCGGACGGCTCGCTGATAGAGGTGAAGGCGCGGTTCGAGCTGTACGGCGGGCCGGTGGCGATCAACGTCTCGCGGATGGCGGCCGGCCCGAAGGGCTGGATGATCACCGGTAACAGATATAGCGGTGCGGCGGTCTGGACGTCGGCGGACTCGGCCAAGTTCGAGATCTTGGAAGACGCGCCGGAGCTGTCCAGTGACGACCGAGGCGAGACGTGGGCGGCCGACGTGGTCGCCGTTCCCGATGGCTGGCTGGTGGCGGGCGGCATCATCCTCAGCGGGCGCACCGACCGCGATCCGATGGCCTGGCGCTCGGCCGACGGCGTGACCTGGCAGCGCACCGCGGCACCCGGCGAGGCGGAGTACGACGAGTTTCAGCGGGCGGCGGTGTCGGGCGACGGCACCGCGTACGCCGTCGGGCTGCGCGGCCTGAAGTTCGGCGCCTGGCGGCTGGAGGGCGACAAGTGGCAGGCCCGGGCGCGCTTCGGGGCGTCCAGCGGTCGCGGTGTGCTGTCGGTGAGCGGGCTGACGGCCACGGGCGAGCAGCTCGTGGCGTCGGTGTCCGATGGCGCCCGGTACGTGTTGTGGCTGTCGCCGGACGGGGGCGCCTCCTGGCGGGTCGTCGAGGCGCCCGCGGCGATGCCGTCGGGTGCCAGCCAAGCGGTGTCCGTATTCGCGGCCGACGGTCGCCTGCTGCTGCTCGCAGACGACGGCCAGGCGGGCCGGGTCTGGCGCTCCGCGACCCCGCTACCTGGTTAAAAGGCCAGACGAATAAGGAGCGATTCCGCCTTCGGATGTTACGGGAGGGGGCACGTTGGCGCTCGTGTTTGTAACGGTTTCGCAAGTGCCAGCCGTAGGACTTCCGACATCGGTGTGAGGGCCAGTACGCTCCGCCATCACGAGCCGCAATGCAGGCGGTGGTTCCGCGCCGGGCAACAGCCCGTGTGATGCTATTCGCCGCCTGTCTCTGGAGGAGGTCAGAAAGCCGTGAGGCGAAAGTATGTACGGGCGCTCGGGGGCGTCGCCCTGGCCGCGGCCATGGTCGCCGCCGTCGGTTGCCAGGACTCGGGCGGTGACGACAACGCGTCCGGCGACGGCACCTGTGGTGGCAAGATCGCGATCTTCGGCGCGTTCACGGGCCCGAACGCCGGCCTGGTGATTCCGTCGCTCAACGGCGCCAAGCTGGCTGTCAAGCAGCACAACGCGGAAAACGCGAACTGCCAGGTGACCATGCAGGAGTTCGACACCCAGGGCGCGGCCGAGCAGGCCACTCCGATCGCCAACCAGGTCGCTCAGGACCAGTCCTTCACCTCGGTCATCGGCGGTCACTTCTCCGGCGAGTCGAAGGCCACCATGCCGACCTACGAGGCCGCTGGCCTGGTCATGGTGAGCCCGTCGGCGACCGCCACCGAGCTCACCGCCGCGGGTAACAAGTCGTTCCACCGGGTCGTCGGCAACGACAGCACCCAGGGCGCGGCCGCCGCTGTCTACTTCAAGAACACGCTGAAGTCGCAGAAGGTTTTCGTGATCGACGACGGCAGCACCTACGGCGCGGGCATCGCCAGCGAGGTGACCAAGGGCCTCGGCTCGCTGGTGGTCCAGAGCGACAAGGTGCAGACCGACCAGACCAACTTCGACGCCACGATCTCCAAGGTCAAGGCGGCGCAGGCTGACGCGATCGCCTACGCCGGTTACACCAACGAGGCGGCGCCACTGCTCAAGCAGCTGCGCGCGGCCGGCGTGACCGCCAAGTTCCTGGGCTTCGACGGCCTGTACGACCCGGCGTTCCCGAAGGGTGCCGGTGCCGGCGCCGAGGGCGCGATCGTCACCTGCCCGTGCCTCCCGGCGGCTGAGGCCGGCGGCACCTTCTCGGCCGACTTCGAGAAGGAGTACGGCGAGGCGCCCGGCTCGTACGGCGCTGAGGGCTACGACGCCGCGAAGGTCCTGCTCGACGGCTACAAGGACGGCAAGACCACCCGCAAGGAGCTGCTGGACTGGGTGAACGCCTACGACAAGCAGGGTGTTTCGAAGTACATCAAGTTCACGGACACGGGCGATGTCGACCCCTCGAAGGTCGTAATCTGGGCCTACGAGATCAAGGGTGGCGCCATCACGCCGCAGTCGGAGATCAAGCTCAGCTGAGCGTCATGACCGTAGACGGCCGGGGGAGAACCCCCCGGCCGTCGCGGTATGAAGGGGATTTTCGTGGACTTTGATGCTCTGTTCGGGCACCTCGGCCAACACACCGTGGACGGGTTGTCCAAAGGCTCCATCTACGCGCTCGTCGCACTGGGATACACGCTCGTCTACGGCGTGCTGCGACTGATCAACTTCGCGCACTCCGAGGTCTTCATGATCGGCACCTTCACGGTGGTCGGCACCTGGAGCGTCCTCGGCGCGACCGACTCGCCCGCGATCGGCACGGTGATCCTGCTGCTGCTCGCCGGCCTGGTCGCGGCGGCCGCCGTGTCCGGCGCCACGGCCGTCGCGGTGGAACGCGTCGCGTACCGGCGGTTGCGGCGCATGAACGCCCCGCCACTGATCTTCCTTATCACCGCGATCGGCCTGTCGCTGGTGCTGTCCGAGGCGTTTGGCATCTGGCAGGGCCGGTTGGTCAAGGGCATGCCCACCGTGATCGAGCGGTCGGTGCTCTTCACGATCGGCAACACCGAGGTCACCAACGTTCAGGTCATCACGGTGCTCGCGGCACTGATCATGATGTTCGGCCTCGACGTGTTCATCAACCGCACCCGCTATGGCCGGGGCGTGCGGGCGGTGGCGCAGGACCCGGACACCGCGGCCCTGATGGGCGTCAACAAAGACCGGGTGATCGCGCTGATCTTCCTGCTCGGCGGCCTGCTGGCCGGCGCCGCCGCGCTGCTCTACTGCGTCCGTTACGGCAACACCCGGTTCAACGTCGGCTTCGTGCTGGGCCTCAAGGCGTTCACCGCCGCTGTGCTCGGCGGCATCGGCAACCTGCGCGGCGCGCTGCTGGGTGGCCTGCTGCTCGGCGTCGTCGAGGTGTACGCCGCGACGCTCACCTCGTCGGCGTGGGAAGACGTGGCGGCGTTCGTCGTGCTGGTCGTCGTCCTGCTGTTCCGGCCGACCGGCCTGCTCGGAGAGTCACTCGGGAGGGCACGAGCATGACATCCCTTCGCTTGGTGGCGGCTGCGGGAGGCGGCGCATGACCGAGACACTTCGCCAGATCAACGAGCGCCGGCGGCACGTCACCGGTGGCATCGGCGAGCGGTGGCGGGCGTTGCCCAAGTGGCAGCGCGCGATCGGCATCCTCGCCTTCGTCGGTTTCCTGTACTACCTGCCACTGCTCGGCATCCCGGGGCTGACCTGGTTCCGCACCGACTCGATCCCGCAGGGCAACAACTGGGCCGGCGTGCTCTTCCTCTGCGCCATCTACGTACTGGTGGCGTTCGGCCTGAACATCGTCATCGGCCTCGCCGGCCTGCTCGACCTCGGATACGTCGGCTTCTTCGCGGTCGGCGCGTACAGTGTGGCGCTCTTCGGATCCACGCAGTCGCCCGTGGTCGAAGGGCTGCAGAACCGGTTCGGCCTGTCGCAGGACTGGGCGGTCGCCTGGGCGATCTGCCTGCCCCTCGCGATCCTCTTGACGATGATCTCGGGTGTGCTGCTGGGCTGGCCGACGCTGCGGCTGCGCGGCGACTACCTGGCCATCGTGACCCTCGGATTCGGTGAGATCATCCGGATCATCGCCCGCAACTCCGACTGGACCGGCGGGCCGCAGGGCATCGCCGCCATCCCGGGTCCGCAGGGCGCGCCGTCCCCCGACAACGAGATCTTCGGCCTGATCGACGCGAAGCCCTGGTACTGGCTGGTGCTGTCGGTCGTGATCCTGATGGTGTTCGCGGTGCGCCGCCTGGAAAACAGCCGGGTCGGCCGGGCCTGGCTCGCCATCCGCGAAGACGAAGACGCGGCCGCCGTGATGGGCGTGTCCGGGTTCAAGTTCAAGCTGTGGGCGTTCGCCATGGGAGCCGCCCTCGGCGGGCTCTCCGGGTTCCTGTTCGCCAGCCGGGGCGGGTTCATCGAGCCCACCCAGTTCAGCGCCCAGCTCTCCATCCTCTTCGTGGCGATGGTGGTGGCCGGTGGCGCCGGCAACATGGCCGGCGTCGCGCTCGGTGCGTTCCTCCTTGCCTACCTGCCCGAACGATTCCGCGACTTCTCCCAGTACCGCACACTGGTGTTCGGTGCGGCGCTCGTGCTGGTGATGCTCTTCGCGCCGCAGGGCCTGATCCCCAGCCGGCGAAGGGCGCGGGAGCTGAAGGACCGAGCGAAGGAGGCACCGGCCAATGTCTGATACCGAAGACCTGGTGTCCTTGCCCGAGTCGGAGGCGCCGACCCGCACCGACCTGCTGGTGGTCGACCATGTCACGCTCCGGTTCGGCGGCGTGGTGGCGCTCGACGACGTCAGCTTCGAGGTGCGCCGCGGCGAGATCCTCGGGCTGATCGGTCCGAACGGCGCCGGCAAGACCACCTGCTTCAACGCCATGACAGGGGTCTACCGGCCCACGTCCGGCGAGGTCCGGTTCGACGGCGACCGGGTGTCCGGCCGCAAGCCGCACCAGATCAACCGGCTGGGAATCGCCCGGACGTTCCAGAACATCCGGCTCTTCCCGGAGATGACGGCGCTGGAAAACGTCATGGTGGGCACCGACTCGCAGCACTTCACGAGCGTGCCGGGCGCCCTCTTCCGCCTGTACCGCAAGCGCCCCAAGCCCGAGGAACTGCCGGTCGTCGACAGCCACAACGGCCTCGTGCGGGCGTGGCAGCAGACCCGGCTCGTGTTCGCCAAGGTATTCGGGATCTCCCGGCACACCCTGGAGGAGCGGGCCGGCGAGCAGAAGGCGCTGGCTCTGCTGAGGTTCGTCGGCATCGCCGACCGGGCCAACGAGCTGGCACGCAACCTGCCATACGGGTACCAGCGGCGGCTGGAGATCGCCCGGGCGCTCGCCACCGAGCCCAAGCTGCTCTGCCTCGACGAGCCGGCGGCCGGGTTCAACCCCGCGGAGAAGGAGCAGCTGCTCAAGCTGATCCGCGACATCCGCGACAAGGGATACACCGTGTTGCTGATCGAGCACGACATGCGCCTGGTGATGGGCGTGACCGACCGGATCGTGGTTCTGGAGTTCGGTAAGAAGATCGCCGAGGGCACACCCGCCGAGGTGCGGGACAACCCGAAGGTGATCGCCGCGTATCTGGGGGTACCAGCCGATGCTTCTTGAGATCGACAATCTGACCCTCCGGTACGGCCGGATCGAGGCGCTGCACGGCATCAGCATCACGGTCGGCGAGGGCGAGATCGTGGCCCTCATCGGCGCGAACGGCGCGGGCAAGACCACCACCATGCGGGCCGTCTCCGGCCTGCGCCCGGTGGCCACCGGCACCGTCCGGTTCGCGGGTGAAGACATCACCAACCTCCGCGCCGACCTGCGGGTCATCCGGGGCATCTGCCAGTCGCCCGAGGGCCGGGGCATCTTCCCCGGCATGACGGTGCTGGAAAACCTCGACATGGGCGCGTACACCCGGCGCGACACGGCCGGCATCGCGGCCGACCTCGACCGGGTGTTCGGGCTGTTCCCGCGCCTCGCCGAGCGGCGCAAGCAGGCGGGCGGCACGCTCTCGGGCGGTGAGCAGCAGATGCTCGCGGTCGGGCGCGCGCTGATGGCACGGCCGAAGCTGCTGCTGCTCGACGAGCCGTCGATGGGGCTGGCGCCGATGGTGATCCAGCAGATCTTCGAGATCATCACGGAGATCAACCAGCAGGGCACCACGATCCTGCTGGTCGAGCAGAACGCGCAGCAGGCACTCTCCCGCGCCCACCGCGCGTACGTGCTGGAGACCGGCAAAATCGTCCAGGAGGGCACCGGTCAGGAGCTGCTGACCGACAGCCGAGTGCGCGACGCGTACCTCGGCGTCGCCTGACGCTGTTCGTCGCGTGAGGGCCCGGCGCGCGCCGGGCCCTCACGCTCTTAGAGCCTGGTAAATAACCCCAGCGGGTTATTTACCAGGCTCTTACGGCTTGCGGGCCACCCCGGCGAAAGACGACACCATGCCGCCGACCTTGTCGTCGTCGGCGCGCCAGCGCGCCGGATCCACCAGACCAGGATCGACCAGCTCCAGGCCCGCGAAAAATCCAGCTATCTCGTCGTGCGTGCGCATCGCGACAGGATTGGCTTTCGTGTACCGCTCAGCGGCGGCCTGCTGCTCCGGAGTGAGCGTCTGCGGGGGCGTCGTGACCTGCGAAAGCGCCAGGTAGCTACCCGGCACCACCGCGTCCATCAATTTGGTGATCATCGTGGCGGGCGCGTCAGAGTCGGGGATAAAGTGCAGCACCGCGACCAACAGCACCGCGACCGGCTCCTTGAGGTCGAGCGCATCATGCAACTCCGGCATGGCGAGCACGCTCTCGACGTCACGGACGTCTGCCTGGACCACCGTCACCTGGTCGTCTTCGGCCACGATGGCCCGGCTGTGCGCGACCGCCACCGGGTCGACGTCGACGTAGACCACCCGGGCGTCGGGCGCCACGCTCCGGGCCGCCTCGTGCACGTTGCCCACGGTGGGGATGCCCGAGCCCAGGTCGAGGAACTGGCGGATGCCGGCACCCGCGAGATACTCCACCGCGCGGCGCAGGAAGCCGCGGTTGGCATGCGCGGCCAGCCGCACCTCCGGGGCCACCGCGATCACCTGCTCGGCCATCTGCCGGTCGACGGCGAAGTTGTGAAGGCCGCCCAGCATGTAATCGTAGATGCGAGCAGGGCTCGGCCGATCCAGGTCGACCTCTGGCGGTGCCCACGCCGGCCGGTCCATCCGCGCCTCCTTCGATGAATGGGAACCCGGCCACCCTAAAGCTTCCCCGCCCTCCACGCGCCCCCTTCCGCGCGCCGCGCCGCTCCGTGCGCCGCAGCGCCCCCCTTTTCGTCGATCAAGGGCGAATGCACGTGGTTGGATCTCTTTTTCGCGTGTATTCGTCCTTGATCGATGGAGATCTCCTTGATCGACGACGCCGGCGCGCCGCGCCGGCCCGGTGGGGCGCGGGAGTGTCGGTGGGTCGGACTAGAGTCGCTATTTGTGACAGAAACGAAGCCGCGCCTGCTCCTGCTCGACGGTCACTCGCTCGCTTACCGGGCGTTCTTCGCCCTGCCGGTGGAAAACTTCTCCACACACACCGGGCAGCCGACCAACGCGGTCTTCGGGTTCACCTCGATGCTGATCAACATGCTGCGCGACGAGCAGCCGACGCACATCATCGTGTCGTTCGACGTGTCGCGGCAGTCGTTCCGCACGGAGAAATACGCGGAATACAAGGCCGGCCGGTCGGAGACACCGGCACCCTTCCAGGGGCAGGTCAGCCTGGTCAAAGAGGTGCTCGACGCGCTGCGGATCCCGGTCGTGGAGAAGCCCGGCTACGAGGCCGACGACGTGATCGGCACGCTGACCAAGCAGGGCCGCGAAGCCGGCATGGACGTGGTGATCAGCACCGGCGACCGCGACGCGTTCCAGCTGGTCGACGAGCACGTGACCGTGCTCTACCCAGTGCGCGGCGTCTCCGAGGTCTGGCGGATGACTCCCGAAGCGGTCGAGGCGAAATACTTCGTGCCCCCCTCGCAATACCGTGACAAGGCGGCCCTGGTCGGCGAGACCAGCGACAACCTGCCGGGCGTGCCGGGCGTCGGCGACAAGACCGCCGCGAAGTGGATCAAGGAGTACGGCGGGCTCGAAGGGGTCATCGCCAACGCCGACAAGATCAAGGGCAAGGCCGGCGACAACCTGCGCGCCCATCTGGCCAGCGTGATGCGCAACTACGAGATCAACCAGCTCGTCTGCGACCTCGAGCTGCCGCTGCGCCCCGAAGACGCGCGCTGGCAGGGCTGGGACCGGGAGGCGGTGCACCAGGTCTTCGACGCGCTCGAGTTCCGGGTCCTGCGCGAGCGGTTGTACCAGTACCTCGACGCCGTCGAGCCGGAGGCCGAGGCCGGGTTCGAGCTCGACGGGTCCGTCCTGTCCGGCGGTCAGGTGGCCGGCTGGCTGGAGTCGTACGCGCCCGCGGGGGCGCCGATTGGCGTCGCCGTGGCCGGGCGGTTCGGCCGGGGTACGGGCGAGCTGATCGGTGTCGCGCTGGCCACCGCCGACGGTCCGGCCGCCTGGTTCGACCCCGCTGAGCTCGACGAGTCAGACGAGGCCGCGGTCGGCGCCTGGCTCACCGACCCCGAGCGGCCCAAGGTGATCCACGACAGCAAGCCGGCGCTGCTCGCGTTCCGGGCACGCGGCTGGGAGATGCGTGGCGTCACCCGCGACACGGCGATCGCGGCCTACCTTGCCCGCCCCGACCAGCGCACCTACGACCTGACCGACCTGGCGCTGCGCTACCTGCACCGCGAGCTGCGGGTCGACGCGCCCGAGACCGGTCAGCTCACGCTCGACGGCTTCGGCAACGATGGCGAGGTCGAGCAAAACCTGATGCTCCGCGCCCGGGCCACCCTCGACCTGGCCGGCGCGATCGATGCCGAGCTGTCGCGCGACGGCGAGCTCTCCTTGGAGCTGATGGCCGACGTCGAGCTGCCGCTGGTGGTGGTGCTCGCCGAGATGGAGCGCACCGGCATCACCGCCGACACCGAATACCTCTCGGGTCTGGAGAGCCACTTCGCGGCCGAGGTCAAGGCGGCCGCCCAGGCGGCGTACGCGGTGGTCGGGCGGGAGTTCAACCTCGGCTCGCCCAAGCAGTTGCAGGAGATCCTGTTCGGCGAGCTTGACCTGCCCAAGACCAAGCGCATCAAGAGCGGCTACACGACCGACGCCGACGCGCTGCAGGGCCTGTTCGCGCAGACCGGTCACCCGCTGCTGGAGCACCTGCTGCGGCACCGCGACGTCGCCAAGCTCAAGTCCACTGTCGACGGTCTGCTGAAGTCAGTGTCCGACGACGGTCGCATCCACACGACGTACTTCCAGACCGTCGCCGCCACCGGCCGCCTCTCGTCGACCGACCCCAACCTGCAAAACATTCCCATCCGCACCGAAGAGGGCCGGCGGATCCGGCGCGCGTTCGTGGTCGGCTCCGGCTACGAGTGCCTGATGAGCGCCGACTACAGCCAGATCGAGATGCGCATCATGGCCGACCTCTCCAAAGACGAGGCGCTGATCGACGCGTTCAACTCAGGCGCCGACTTCCACGCGGCGACCGCGTCATCGGTGTTCAGTATCCCCCTCACCGAAGTCACAGCCGACCACCGCCGCAAGATCAAAGCAATGAACTACGGCCTCGCGTACGGGCTCTCGGTCTACGGCCTGTCACAGCAGCTCGGCATCCCGACCGAAGAAGCCCGCGCCCTGATGGACGAGTACTTCGAACGGTTCGGCGGCGTACGCGACTACCTTCACGCCGTCGTGGCGCAGGCTCGGCAAGACGGCTACACCCAGACCATCCTCGGCCGCCGCCGCTACCTGCCCGACCTGATCAGCGACAACCGGCAGCGCCGCGAGATGGCCGAACGAATGGCCCTCAACGCCCCGATCCAAGGCTCGGCCGCCGACATCATCAAGGTAGCGATGCTCCACGTCGACAAGGCACTACGCGGCGCCGGACTGCGCTCGCGGATGCTCCTCCAGGTCCACGACGAGCTGGTCTTCGAGGTGGCAGAGGGCGAGCGTGATGCGGTCGAGGCGCTGGTGCGGCAGGAGATGGGCAACGCCTACCCGTTGTCAGTCCCGCTGGAGGTCTCGGTAGGCGTAGGCCAAGACTGGAACAGCGCCGACCACTAACTCTCGACTACCCGCGCCACCCCACCTCCCATACCCACCGCTCCACGCCGGGCCGCGCTCCCGCGCCGGCCGCCGCGCCTTTCGCGCGCCGCGGCTTCGCGCTCTGCGCGGCTTCGCGCCCTGCGCGTCGATCAAGGGCGAATGCACGTGGTTGGATCTCTTTCCGCGTGCATTCGGCCTTGATCGATGGACTTGTCCTTGATCGACGGAGCGAGGGGCGCGCGGACCGATGCGCCCAGCCTGGCCTGCGATGGACACGCCGCGCCAGGCGGCGACGATCGCGGCCGGCGACCCCGCAACGGTGACGCCGGCGTCCGCCGATCAAGGGCATTCGCATCGATCAAGGGCAAACGCACGTGGAAAAGAGATCCAATCACGTGCATTCGCCCTTGATCGGCGGCAAGAGCCGCCTGCCTGTGCGGCAAGAGCCGCCTGCCTGCGCGGAACGAAACGTCCGCCTGCGCGGAAGGAAACGCGAACCGGCGCGCAGTGCGGGCGCGCGGCGTGGGCGGGAAGGGTTACGTGTTAGGGGTATCCGTGGTGGGTTTGGTGGATACGAAGATGGCGGTGCCGGGGAACAGGTGGCCGCGCAACGGGCTCCATTGGCCCCACTCCTGGGTGTGACCCTCGGGCCATTCGGGTTCGATGAGGTCGCGTAGCACGAAGCCGGCGCCCACCAACTCGCGGACGCGGTCGCCCAATGTGCGGTGCTGTTCGACGTATGTCGGGACACCGTCCTCAGTGGACTCTACGTACGGGTTGCGGTCGAAGTACGAGTGGACGGCTAGGAGTCCCTCCTGGCCCGGGTCGTCGAGGAAGATCCATCGCATCGGGTGGGTGGCGGAGAAGACCCAGCGGCCGCCTGGGCGGAGGACGCGGTGCACCTCGCGCATGGCGGCGGCCGAGTCGACCACGAACGGGATCGCGCCGAACGCTGTGCAGACGATGTCGAATGCCTCGTCGGCGAACGGGAGTGCCAGCGCGTCGGCCTGCAGCAACGGTACCGGTACACCTGAGCGCGCGGAGGCCTCGACCGCGTGCCGCAACATGCCCGCGGACAGGTCCAAGGCGACCACGTGGGCGCCTTGCGTGGCGAGCCAGCGCCCGGCGGAGGCCGAGCCGCAGCCGAGTTCGAGGATCCGGCGGCCGGCGACCGGTCCGAGGAGGCCGGCGTCGGCCTCGCGCAAGCCTTCGGGGCACCAGACGAAGTCGACGTCGCCGAGGAAGGCGCCGTGTTCGGCCTGGTAGGAGTCGGCGTCGCGGTCCCACCAGCCGCGGTTGGCGCGGCGGGTCTCGGCGTCGCCCAGCGGGCGGCGGGCCACGCGCGGGGCTGCCGTATCTGTCACCCGATCATTCTGGCCCATCGGCCGCCACGGTCCGGAAGGCGGCAGCTCGTCGAGCCGTGACGTAGGTGTGACCAGCGCTACATCTGGGCTACATGCCGGACAATCTATGGCGTTTGGGAAACACGCCGTACATCTGGTGCCGGTGGGGCTTGCACGCTGTGGTAATGCGCACGGTAAGCTGTTCGATGCACTCGCGGATCGTGGCCTCGGCAGGGAGTAGGTCCGCGGTCGACGGACACATCCCAGCATCACCGGCGATTCAGCATCATCGACGACGTTGCGCTGTGCCCGGCGGCGGGTCCGTGGGCGCGAGCAGGTTACCGCGACACCATCCGTTCGGAGCAACAGTCCACATGACGAGCAGCATCGAGGCCACCTCGAGCGCAAACAAGGTCACCGTCGACGACCTCGGGTCCGAGGAGGCGTTCCTCGCCGCTATCGACGAGACCATCAAGTACTTCAACGACGGCGACATTGTCGAAGGCACCGTCGTCAAGGTCGATCGGGACGAGGTCCTGCTCGACATCGGCTACAAGACCGAGGGCGTCATCCCCTCGCGCGAGTTGTCGATCAAGCATGACGTGGACCCCGCTGAGGTGGTGTCGGTCGGTGACCACATCGAGGCCCTGGTTCTCCAGAAGGAGGACAAGGAAGGGCGTCTGATCCTCTCGAAGAAGCGTGCGCAGTACGAGCGCGCGTGGGGGACCATCGAGAAGATCAAGGACGAGGACGGGGTCGTTCGCGGCTCGGTCATCGAGGTGGTCAAGGGTGGTCTGATCCTCGACATCGGGCTGCGCGGCTTCCTGCCCGCTTCGCTGGTCGAGATGCGCCGCGTGCGCGACCTGCAGCCGTACGTCGGCCGGGAGCTCGAGGCGAAGATCATCGAGCTGGACAAGAACCGCAACAACGTGGTTCTGTCCCGCCGGGCGTGGCTGGAGCAGACGCAGTCCGAGGTGCGCACCGAGTTCCTCAACAAGCTGGCCAAGGGCCAGGTCCGCAAGGGCGTCGTGTCCTCGATCGTCAACTTCGGCGCGTTTGTCGACCTTGGCGGCGTCGACGGTCTGGTGCACGTGTCCGAGCTGTCCTGGAAGCACATCGACCACCCCTCCGAGGTCGTCGAGGTGGGCCAGGAAGTCGAGGTCGAGGTTCTCGACGTCGATCTCGACCGCGAGCGCGTCTCGCTGTCGCTCAAGGCCACGCAGGAAGACCCGTGGCGCCAGTTCGCCCGCACCCACGCGATCCAGCAGATCGTGCCGGGCAAGGTGACCAAGCTGGTGCCGTTCGGTGCGTTCGTGCGGGTCGACGACGGCATCGAGGGCCTGGTGCACATCTCCGAGCTGGCCGAGCGCCACGTGGAGATCCCGGAGCAGGTCGTGCAGGTCGGCTCCGACGTGATGGTCAAGGTCATCGACATCGACCTCGAGCGCCGGCGGATCTCGCTGTCGCTCAAGCAGGCCAACGAGGGCTTCGTCGAGGGCGAGGAGCACTTCGACCCGACCCTCTACGGCATGGCCGCCACGTACGACAACGAGGGCAACTACATCTACCCCGAGGGCTTCGACCCGGAGACCGGCGAGTGGCTCGAAGGGTACGACAAGCAGCGCGAGACGTGGGAAACTCAGTACGCTGAGGCCCGCCAGCGCTGGGAGGCCCACACCAAGCAGGTGCAGACCGCTCGTGCGGCCGACGCCGACGCGGCGGCCGCGCCGGCTCCGACCAGTGGCGGCGCCACGTCGTCCACGACGGCCCCGGCCCGCCAGGCCGAGGAGCCCGCGGGCACCCTCGCCACCGACGAGGCGCTCGCCGCGCTGCGCGAGAAGCTCGCCGGCGGCAAGTAAGTCTCAGCAACACCGAAACGGCCCCCGCGCTTCGCGGGGGCCGTTTTCGCTAGCCTGTCGTCGTGCTGATGATCGGGCTCACCGGTGGGATCGGGGCGGGTAAGAGCGCGGTGGCGAGCCGGCTCGCCGCGCGCGGCGCGCTGCTCGTCGACTCAGACCGGCTGGCGCGCGAGGTGGTCGCGGCCGGCACGCCGGGATTGGCCGCCGTCGTGGCTGCCTTCGGCGATGGGGTACTGGGACCAGACGGCGAACTCGACCGGCCCGCCCTGGGCGCCCGCGTCTTCGGCGACGACGCTGCCCGGCGGCGGTTGGAGGCGATCGTGCACCCGTTGGTTCGCGAGCGTTCCGTGGAGATGACCGCCGCCGCCCCGCCCGACGCGATCGTGCTCAACGACGTCCCGCTCCTCGCCGAGGTGGGGCTCGGGCCCGCGTACCATCTCGTCGTCGTGGTCGAGGCCGACGAAGCCACCCGCGTGCGGCGACTGGTGCGCGACCGGGGAATGCCCGAGCCGCAGGCGCGGGCCCGGATCGCCGCGCAGGCCGCCGACGCCGAGCGGCGCGCGGTCGCCGACGTGCTGCTGCGCAACGATGCCACGCTCGACGACCTGGCCGCGCGCGTCGATACGCTGTGGGACGACCGGCTCGTCCCTTACGAGGAGAACGTGCGGCGCGGTCGCGTGGCTGAGCCTGGCGCTCTGGTACGGCCGGAGGACTGGCCGAGGGTCGCCGCGCGGCTCGGGCATGTGCTGGGCGGCGAGCCGCGGCTGGTCGACGGCGTGATCGAGGTGCGCGGGCCGGGCGATGAGCTGGGCCCGGCGGGCTTTCCGCGGATGGCGGACGGCCGGCACGGCAGCGCCGATCCCGGCCGTCCGGCCACCGTCGTGCTTATTGCCTGATGCCCTCGCTCCGCTCGGAGACCGCGGTCGCTCTGGTCGCTTCGCTCCCGCCGCTTTGCGCGGTCTGCGGACGGCGCGTGCTCACTTGAGTTTTGGTACCCGGCCGGGCTTGATGTCGAGCTGACCGTAAGCGCCGATGCGGGTCCGCAGTTCGAGCCGCCGCAGGCCACCCGACCCGTCCACCCAGTACCTGATCGTGGCCTGCCCGCGCGCCCCGCCGACGTCGGCGACCTTCGGGATCTCGTACACGGTCACCGGCGCGCCGTCGAGCGTGTCCGCGCGCAGCCAGCGGGCCACCTTGCGGAGCTTCTTGGCGTCGTCGCGGCCGCTGCTGCTGACCGCGAGGGCCTCGTTGACGAGCATGTCGAGGTCGAGGCCGCCCAGCGCGTCGCCGCGGCGTGCCCACGGGATGAACTCCCAGCCCTTCTTCGCCGGCGGCACCGGCGCCTTCTTGACGTCTTTCTTCGCCTTCTGCACCGAAACGCCCGAGCGGTTGACCCGCATGAGGTAGCCCTGATCCCCTTCCTGCGCCAGGAAGTACGCCATCGCGCCCCGCCAGTCGATCCAGCCTTCGGCCCGGAGCGCGCCGGAGGGCAGCATCGGCACGTTGAGCGTGATCTCGCCGCCGCCGGCCTTCCGGTTCCGCTGGCGCATCGCGGCGAGCACGGCCGCCTCGCGCGCTGTCACCTGCCGCGACTTGCCGCCCCGCCCGCCAAACGCGTCGATCGCGACCAGGTCGGGACTGTCCTCGCGGCGGAGTTCGACGGTGACCGGCAGGTCCTTGGCGAGCAGCGCCTCGAACTTGTAGAGGCGCGCGTCGCCGTCCAGCCAGTACTTCACGGCGCCGCCCATCGCGGCGAGCGAGCCGGGGGAGGGGGTGGGACTCTGCGGTCCCACCGGCTTGGTAGCGCTCGGCGTCGGCTTTGGCTTCGCCGTCTTCGTAGGTGCCGTCTTCGTCGGTGCCGGACGGGGCGGCACGGCCGGGCCGAGCAGGATGTCGACCGGGTGCTCGCCGATCTTGTCGCGGCCGATCCACTTGGCCTCGCTGCGCGCGAGCAGGTCGGCGGCGTCGGGCTCCGCGCTGGCGATCGCGAACAGCAGCGCGAGGAACGAGTCGATCACCGCCGGGGTCGAGGACGCGGCCGTGAACGGCCGCACGCTCCAGTTGTCGCTGGGCGGGACGGCGGGTGGTTCCGCGACGCGGCCTGGTCGCGTGGCCACCAGTCCGGGTACCGCCTGGAGGAGCCCGTCGTCCGGACCCTCGGTCGGCGCGGTGGCCGCGAGGTACACCAGGGGGCGGTGCCAGTCGACCCAGCCGGCGAGCCGGATCTCGCTGCCGGGCTTGCCGACCACCGCTCGCAGGCCCACCCGCGCGTCCTTGTAGTTGCGGGCGCGCATGCCGCCGAGCCGTTCCGCCTCCGCGGCGGTGAGCTGGCGGGCCTTGACGGTCTCGTTCGATGGCGAGCAGGAGACGAGCCCGCTGGCCATGCTGGCGAGCGTGCCGCCACCGAGGGCGACGAGAGCGACGAGGGCGACGACGCGGCGCCGGTCTTGGGTTCCCTTCACGGGAGGTTGAACTGGCTCAGCGCGCGAGAGGTGACGTGTTTTTTGGGCGTTCCTGCGTGCTTTGCGCTAGTGCGCTCGCCGGCGGGCGCTCGATTTGGGGCGCTCGCGGCGGCCGGTCAGCGCGTCCTGCGCGACCACTCGGGTGCGCTCACCGGCTGGACGCCGGGGCTGCAACCCTGCGTCGGGGGTGCCCAGCCGGTGTGGAGGCCCGGTCACCTGCCCGATCGGCCGCCGCGAGCGGCCTACCCTTAAGACGGTAGCGCGGTGATCTTTCCCACACAATGACAATATCGAAGTTGATCGCAGACGTTACCCGGGCGGACGAATGTTGTCGGTGGGGCGGCGTACGGTTTAGAACATGGCTCTCGAGATCCCGCGCGTAGATGGCCGCTTCGAGGTAATCAGCGACTACAAGCCGTCCGGCGACCAGCCGACGGCCATCGATGACCTTGAGCGTCGGGTGCGCCGGGGTGACCGCCACACCGTGCTGCTCGGCGCCACCGGCACCGGCAAGAGCGCCACCACGGCGTGGCTCGTCGAGCGGCTCCAGCGGCCGACTCTCGTGATGGCTCACAACAAGACCCTGTGCGCCCAGCTCGCCAAGGAGTTCCGCGAGCTGATGCCCAACAACGCCGTCGAATACTTCGTTTCTTACTACGACTACTACCAACCCGAGGCATACATCCCGCAGACCGATACCTATATCGAAAAGGACTCCTCGGTCAACGAAGAGGTCGAGCGGTTGCGGCACTCGGCGACCATGTCGCTGCTGACCAGGCGCGACGTCATCGTGGTGGCCACCGTCTCCGCCATCTACGGGCTGGGCACGCCGTCTGAGTACCTCGACCGGGCGGTCCGCCTGCAGGTGGGCAAGGAGATCGAGCGCGACAAGCTGCTGCGCCGCCTGGTCGACATCCAGTACACGCGAAACGACATGGCGTTCAACCGGGGCACGTTCCGGGTGCGCGGTGACACGCTGGAGATCATCCCGGCATACGAGGAGCTGGCGATCCGCGTCGAGTTCTTCGGCGACGAGGTCGAAAAGCTGTACTACCTGCACCCGCTCACCGGTGACGTGGTGAAGGAGGTCAATCAGCTCCTCATCTTCCCCGCTACCCACTACGCCGCCGGCCCCGAGCGCATGGAGCGGGCGATGGCCGGCATCGAGGTCGAGCTGGCCGAGCGCCTCGAGGAGCTGGAGCGCCAGGGCAAGCTGCTGGAGGCCCAGCGGCTGCGCATGCGCACCACGTATGACCTGGAGATGATGCGGCAGGTCGGGTTCTGCTCGGGCATCGAAAACTACTCGATGCACATCGACGGCCGCGAGCCCGGCAGTCCGCCGCACTGCCTCCTCGACTACTTCCCCGACGACTTCCTGACGGTGATCGACGAGTCGCACCAGACGATCCCGCAGATCGGCGCCATGTACGAGGGCGACGCGTCCCGCAAGCGGCTGCTCATCGAGCACGGCTTCCGGCTCCCCAGCGCGGCCGACAACCGGCCACTGCGGTTCGACGAGTTCCTGGAGCGGGTGGGGCAGATGGTGTTCCTGTCCGCCACCCCCGGGCCGTGGGAGCTGCAGCAGTCCGGCGGCGAGTTCGTCGAGCAGGTCATCCGCCCTACCGGCCTGGTCGACCCCGAGGTGGTCATCAAGCCCACCAAGGGCCAGATCGACGATCTCATGCACGAGATCAAGCTCCGCACCGAGCGCGACGAGCGGGTCCTCGTCACCACGCTCACCAAGAAGATGGCCGAAGACCTCACCGACTACCTGCTGGAGCACGGCATCCGCGTGCGCTACCTGCACTCCGAGGTCGACACCCTGCGCCGCGTCGAGCTGCTACGGGAGCTGCGCAAGGGCGACTTCGATGTGCTCGTCGGCATCAACCTGCTCCGCGAGGGCCTCGACCTGCCCGAGGTGTCGCTGGTCGCGATCCTCGACGCCGACAAGGAGGGCTTCCTGCGCAGCGGCACCTCGCTGATCCAGACCATCGGCCGCGCCGCCCGAAACGTGTCCGGCCAGGTCCACATGTACGCCGACAAGATGACCCCGTCGATGGCCAACGCGATCGACGAGACCAACCGGCGCCGCGCCAAGCAGACCGCCTACAACGAAGCCAACGGCATCTCGCCCGAGCCGCTCCGCAAGAAGATCCACGACATCCTCGACGACATCTACCGCGAGGCCGACGACACCGAGGGCGCCCTCAGCGGCCACGGCCCCGGCGGCGCCATCATCGGCGGCGCCGGCCGCCAGATGTCCCGCGGCAAGGCCCCGGTGCCCGAGACCCGCTCCCGCGGCAAGGGCGCCACCCGCCCAGCCCGCGAAGGCATGGCCCGAGCCGAGCTGGCGCAGCTCATCCAGGACCTGAACGACCAGATGCTGGCGGCGGCGCGCGAGCTCCAGTTCGAGCTGGCGGCCCGCATCCGTGACGAGGTGCACGACCTGAAGAAGGAGCTTCGCGGCATGGACGCCGCGGGCGTCAAGTAACTCACGGCGGGCCTTGCGGTCCACGGCTCGGCGCCCGGCTGCCCCCTCGGTGACCTGGCGCTGTGCGGTCTTGCGTTGTGCGCGGCCGGCCGTGCGCTGGGCGGTGCGGTCTTGCTGTGCGCGGGGTGTTGTTTTCCGCGCCGCGTCCTGCGCGTCGCGTCCTGCGCGCTGCGTCCTGCGCGCTGCGTCCTGCGTGCTGCGTCCTGCGTGCTGCGTCCTGCGCGCTGCGTCCTGCGCGCCGCGCGCCGCGCGTCGATCAAGGGCATTCGCATGGATCAAGGGCGAATGCACGCGGAAATGCGATCGAATCGCGTGCGTTCGCCCTTGATCGGCGTACCGGGCGTGGCGACACGCGGAGCTGGCAGCGTGGGCCGGGGGTCTCGGCGAGCGCTTGCGAGCCGCCGGCTCGCGCGGTGCCCGCGGGAGCATGCGGTCCGCAGGTGGCGCGGACCGGGGCATCAAGATCTCGCAGTGGTCGGCGTGCCGCGCCGCGGCGGGCTGCGCTGTGACGGGCAAAAACGGGGCGTCGCGGGGAGGGTGGGTCTCGTAGGCTCAGCGGCGTGCCAGCCGAACTGACCTGGGGGCCGCTCGGCGCGGCCAGCGCAACCGAAGTCGCGGACCTTGCCGAGCGGTGCCGCGCCGTGGATGGCGGCCTGACCGAGGTGGCGATCAGCCGGTACTCGGACGGCGGCGCGATCACCACCGCTGGCCGGACGGCGGCGGGGGAGTTGGTCGCGGTGGCCGTCGTGCGGCGGGTCGGGGAGCGGGCGATGATCACCGGGATGGTCGACCCGGCGCGGCGGGGTCTCGGTGTGGGCTCGCGGTTGTTGGACTGGGCGCTGTCGGCGGCGGGAACGTTCACCGGCGATGTCGTGCTGGAGACGGAGGCGGTGACGCCTGAGGCGCAGCGGTTGTTCGAGAGCCGCGGGCTGCGGCAGGTGTTCGCCGAAGATGTCATGCGCATCGACCTGTCCGGTGATCTTCCCGCGGCGGCGGTGCCGGCCGGTGTCGAGATGATCACGTGGGCGCCGGAGACAGTGGGCCGGTTTTTCGAGGTCTACGAGGCGGCGTTCCGCGAACGGCCGGGCTTTCCGGGCTGGCCCGCCGAGCGGTGGGTGGCGTGGACGGCGGGTGACGACGAGTTTCGCCCCGACTGCTCGGTGCTGGCCACCGATGCGGACGGCGGAGCGGATCTTGGGTTCGTCACGTGTGCGGATGGGTGGATCGTGCAGGTGGGGGTGCGGCCGGAGGCGCGGGGGCGCGGGATCGCCGCGGGGCTCGTGGTGGAGGCGCTGCGCCGGATGCGGGCCGAGGGTGCCACCTCGGCGCTGCTCGATGTCAACGCCAACAATCCGGGCGCCGCGCGTGTCTATGCGCGGCTGGGCTTCTCGGTGGTTGGCCGCCGTGCCAGGTTCGAGCCGGCCAGGGCCTCGTAGCCGGCCACGAACCGCTCCAGCGCCTCGTCGGTCGCGGCCCGATCGCCGGTGGCGAGCAGGTCGAGGAGCAGACCCCGCATGACCGCGACTCCGAGACGCGCGTCGGCCCGAGCCACCTCTTCCAGTACGCCGTGCCGCCGCGCGAACTCGACCGCTGGCCCGAGCCAGGATTCGACGATGCCGTCGAGCAGCGGGGCAGCATGCGGGCGCCCCTGCAGCGCCTGACCGTAGATCTCGAAGAACAGCCGCTCGTGCGGCCACAGCGACGGGTCCGCGAAGCGCCGCCACATCTGCCGGATCGCCTCGCCCGGCGAGTACCCGTCGAGCCCTGCGAACGCGTCTCGCTGCTGCCGCTCGACCGTGCGGACGACCTCGACGAGCAGCCCTTCCTTGGAACCGAAGTGGTAGATCAGCATGCGGTGGCTGGTGCCGAGGGCGGCCGCCAGCTGGCGGAGGCTCAGGTCGCTCAGCCCGTGCGCGGCGAGGTGATCGACGGCCGCATCCAGGAGGCGCTGTCGCGGCTCAGGCATGTACCATATGGTACATGCCGCAGGACATCGATGTGTCGGCCCGGTCCACGGCCGACGCCGCCACTGTGTACGCGCTGGTCGAGTCGGGCGCGACCTGGCCCACCTGGACGGGGCTGGGCTCGTTCGAGCTGGAGCGGCCGGGGGAGGGTGCGCCCGAAGGGGTGGGTGCGATCCGGGTGTTCCGCACCTGGCCGTTCACCAGCCGGGAGGAGATCGTCGAGCGGGTGCCCGGCCGGCGGCTGAGCTATGTGCTGCTGTCCGGAATGCCGCTGCGCGGCTACCGCGCCGACGTCGACCTCACGCCCAGCGCGGAGGGCACCACCATCCGGTGGCACTCGACGTTCGATGTGACGGTGCCCGGTACAGGATGGTTCTGGCGCTTGTTTCTTGGCCGCTTTATCCGCGACTGCGTCAATGGCCTGGCGCGCGAGGCCGCCAGCAGATCGCACACCTAGCCTCCTAGGAAGCTTGAGTGAGTGTGAGAGGAAGCGCACTACCAGCCGCGCCGATGTGTAAAAACGGGTGCTGATGGTGGATGATGGGGCAGAAGGAGGGGAGTATTCCCCGCGGCGGAAGTCGTCAGCACGGTCCTCGTCCGGTTCGCCGGAGCGGTGACCCGGCGCCGCCGGCCACGGTCAACGGCTACCACAGACCGCGGCGGAAGAGACCTCCGACAGAAATCACATCGCCACGTTTCGGCCTCCCGGGGTAGATCCGGGTCGATTGCGGGGCGATGTCGTGTGTCTGCCGGAGGTTTACGTTGAACGTGCCCACCTGGGTGTGGATCATCACGCTGGTGACGATGGTCGCGATGCTCGCGGTCGATCTGTTCATCGTCGGCCGGCGTCCACACGAGCCAAGTCTCAAGGAAGCCGGCCTGTGGGTCGGCTTTTATGTGGGGCTCGCACTCATCTTCGGTGTCGGAGTCTGGCTCACCGCCGGAGCCACGCCAGCGGGTGAGTTCTACGCCGGCTGGCTGACCGAGTACAGCCTGTCGGTCGACAACCTCTTCGTCTTCGTCATCATCATGAGCCGCTTCGCGGTGCCGCGGCGCTTCCAGCAAGAGGTGCTGCTGTTCGGCATCATCCTCGCGCTCGTGATGCGCGGTGGGTTCATCGCGGCGGGCTCGGCTCTGATCTCCCAGTTCTCCTGGGTGTTCTACGTCTTCGGTGCCTTCCTCATCTACACCGCCGTGGGGCTCGCGCGGCAGGGTGAGATGGAAGAGGACGACTTCAAGGAAAACGTGGTGATCCGCTGGGCGCGGCGGGCGTTGCGGGTCTCGCCCGATTTCGGCAACGGCCGGTTCACGACGATCAACGACGACGGCCGGCGGATGTTCACGCCGCTGCTGCTGGTGATGATCGCGATCGGCACCACCGACCTGATCTTCGCGCTCGACTCGATCCCGGCCATCTTCGGCATCACCTCCGAGGCGTACCTGGTCTTCACCGCCAACGTGTTCGCCCTCATGGGCCTCCGCCAGCTGTACTTCTTGCTCGGTGGCCTGCTGGAGCGGCTGGTCTACCTCACGATCGGACTCGCGGTCATCCTCGGCTTCATCGGTGTCAAGCTGGTGCTCGAGGCGCTCGCGGACAACAACGTGCCGTTCATCAACGGCGGCGAGCACATCGGTTGGGCGCCGCACATCCCGATCTGGCTGTCTCTCACCGTCATCCTCGGCACGCTGGTCGTATCGACGGTCGCCAGCCTGCTCAAGTCGGCGCGAGACGCGAAGAAGGAGTTAGTCCGCGCTGGCGCCGACCGGTAGGGGTGTGACCCGGTGGACTCCGACCAGCGTGGCGACGCGGTCGGGGGCCATCGGCTCGTCGAGCACGCGGCGCTTGGTGTAGCAGGCGTGCAGCATCTGGCGGTACCCGCTGGCGCCGGGCGCCGCCGACACGAAGCCGATGTGGTGGACGTCGTGGCCCGGGCGGGCGAAGAAGTACAGGTCGCCGGGGCGCTCGTCGCCGAGGGAGAGAGGCGTGGTGGCGCGCGCCAGGTCGTCGGCGTCGCGCGGCAGCCGTACCCCGAAGCGCCGCCACGCCAGGTGAACGAGGCCCGAGCAGTCGATGCCGTACGGGGACACGCCGCCCCAGATGTACAGGACGTCGTTGAGCCGGCGAGCCACGTCGAGCACCTCGGTGGCGGTTGGCGCGTTCGTTGGCAGGGGCGTGAGGTCCACTTCGGACGCCCACAATGGAGCGTCGTGCCCTGGTACCTCCACGGGGAGCCAGCCGTCGCGTGCGGGGCCGGTCGCCGCGAAGCGGGTGCCGAGGATCACGCCGGGCAGCGCGACCGTGCCGCCGGGCGTGGCGCGCAGCGCGGTGGTGACGGCGTCGACGACGTATCCGGCGGGTGCCGGGGCGGCGGCGGCGAGTTGTGCGGCGGGCAGCCAACCCGGGTACCCGCGGGGGTCGAGCTTGGCGGCCGGCTGCTCGACGGCGACGACGCGCGCCCAGCCGTCGGGGCGGAGTTCCTCGATGAGGACTCGCTCTCCGAGGAGCAGCTGACTGAGTACACAGTCACTGACTTGCTGGTCAGCGTCCATGCCGGACACCCAGGTGGGGATGTCGGCGTGCGGTCCGATCGCGGGCCGGTCCACGGGGCGTACCGCCTCGGGGCCGGACCACAGCGTCGCCGCCGTGACCCGGACGACAGCCTCTCGGCCAGGTGCCAGCGGCACGGTGCCTCCTCGTAGGGAAGTAACGGTCGGCACTTCCCTAGTGAATATTATCTTCATGCCACGGCGCTGACACCTAACCCGGGAGTGTCGGAAAGTTGCACGGCCGCGTCCGCGTACACGATGCCCTGCTGGACCGGCGACGAGGCGAGCCACCAGGCGGCGTCGAGGTCCGATATCGCCGTGGTCCCAACCGCGGCGACGAGGCTGGCGGCGGCGCCGATGCCCACCTGCGTCTCCATCATCGAACCGACGACGGTGCCCATGCCGTGCGCGGCCGCGAGTTCGAGCAGGGTGCGGGCCGGGCCGAGGCCGCCGCACTTGGCGAGCTTGACGTTGACCATGTCGGCCGCCCGGCGACGGATCACCTCGACGAGGTCGCGCACGCCGAACACCGCCTCGTCCGCGAGGATCGGCACGCTGACCCGGTCGCTGACCCACGCGAGCCCGTCGAGGTCGCGGCCCGCCACCGGCTGCTCGACCAACTCGACATCGAGCCCGGCGTCCTCGATGCCGCGGATCACCCGGACGGCGTCGCGCGGCGTCCAGCCCTGGTTCGCGTCGAGGCGGATGCGCACGTCGGGACCGACCGCCTCGCGCACGTGGCGCACGCGGCTCAGGTCGGTCACCGCGTCCGTGCCAACCTTCACCTTGAGCACGGTGAAACCCTCGGCCGCCCGGTCCCGGGCCGCCGCGGCGAGCTCACCGGCCGCACCAGCCGACAGCGTGACATCCGTCGGCACCCGCCGGGCCGTCCCACCGAGCATCCTGGCAAGGGGTACGCCCAGCCGGCGCGCCGCCAGATCATGCAGCGCGGTGTCGACGGCGCCCTTCGCGGCCTCGTTGCCGGCGACAGCGCGCCGGACCTCGGCGCAGCGGGCATTGAGATCGTCGGGGTCGCGGCCGGTGAGCAAGGGGGCGAGCAGTTCGCGTACGCACGCCTCGCTGCCCGCCACCGACGCGCCCGTGACCTGCCAGACCTGCGGCGCCTCACCGAAACCCGACCGCCCGTCCGCGTCCACGATTTCGACAATGAGCGTCTCGACCGTGGTGGCGCGGCGGAGCGCGGTGACGAACGGGGTGTGCAGCGGCGCCGAGACGCGATGCGTGCGGATATGGCTGATGCTCATACAAGCCGACCCTAATGCGATTCGATCATGCCCGCGCACAGCGGTGCCGCCGCCGTCGCGCCAGCTCGCCGTGGCGCCGGCTTTGCCGTCGATCAAGGGCGAATGCATGTGGTTGGATCTCTTTTCCGCGTGTTTTTGCCCTTGATCGATGCGAATGCCCTTGATCGACATCGTTGCGCGGAGGGCTCTGGCGCGGTGTCAAGCCCGACCGCCGCGGCCAGCTCGGCGCCGCCGCCTGCGCCCGACCGGATTGTCCCGATCCGCGCGGCGGGCCCCTTGCGCTGTGAACGTTTGTTGTTGCTGGAGCGACAACAAACGTTCACAGCTCGCCGCTGAACCGCGACCTTGACATCGGATTCACGCCCTTAACCCGCCGCGTTGTCACCTTGTCGGCGCCAACAAGTCGGCCGCGCTTGGCGGGCGTGCCGGCGCGGCGACAGGCCGTGCATGCGGCGGGCGGATCGAGCAGGTTGCCGCATTTTCGGGGAAAGTGCGCCCTCCGCCCGTGCCTGATGCCGCACTTTCCCTGATTGCGCTGCTACGTCTGGCGGGCTGCCCACGCGTCCGCGGAGATCCGCGAGAGTAGCGCGCAGGCATCCTTGTCCGGGAGGTCGGTCGTCGCGCAGACGGCGATGGCGTACGGCGGCGCGTCGTCAGGGAAGACCACGCCCGCGCTGTGCCGGACGCCTGGCACCCAGCCGTTCTTGTGCGCGATGCGGGTGCCGGGCGGGAGGCCGGCGGCGAGGTCTTCACGCCGCTCCTGGGCGAGCAGCACGTCGAGCATCGCCCGACAGGCGTCGGGCGATGCGAGCCCGGTCGTGGCGCGCTGTGGCGGATCCGCGGCGTCTGGCGGGGTATCGGCGCGGCCTATCGGGTCCATGGGGCTCGGCCCGTCGGGCCGGTCAGGGGTAGCGGACGCGAGGGCCGGGTGGCTGACGTCTTGCGCCGCGCCCACGGCGATCGCCGTCAGGAGAGCTGCCAGGTCGGCGGCCGTCACTAGATTTTCGATGCCGGCCTTGCGGGCGACCGAGTCCTCGATGCCGCGGGCCGTGACGCTGTGGCGAGCGCCCACCCGGTCCCACACCTTGGCCACCGCGGGCAAGGTCGTGAGGCCGAGCACGATGTTCGTGGCAAGGTTGCTCGACCTCACGATCATGCGGGTGGCCAGCCAGCGTAGGGGCGCGGTGCCGCCGAGGTGCTTCCACACCTCGGGGTCGCTGTCGTACTCGCGCGTGCATCCGTACGAACCGGACGCCGCGGAGGGGAAGACGTTGTGGACGGGAACGTCCGCGTCCAGGTCGACGTCCGAGCGGTAGAGGGCCGCGAGCACCGCGGCCTTCATCGTGCTGGCAGCGTAGTGGGTGGCGGCCGGCAGGCGGGTATAGGTGGGCGGGCGGCCGAGCGGTCCGGTGAAGACGGAGACCGTGCCGGGCACGGCGTCGAGGTCCTTGTCGAGCGCTCCCCAGTCCACGCGCTCATTCTGCGGGATGGCCGGCGCGCGCGGTCGCCGGGTTGCGCGGACGGCGGGCCGTGGCCCGCGCGGGCCACGGCCCGCCCACTGACCGCGCCGCGTGTGCCGGGTCGCGGCGGGTGTGACGCGGCCCTGCCGCGTGCGCCGCGCGGCCCTGCCGCGTGCGCCGCGCGGCCCTGCCGCGTGCGCCGCGCGGCCGTGGCGCCCTGCCGCGATCAAGGGCGTTTGCGTCGATCAAGGGCGAACGCACGCGGAAAAGCGATCCAACCACGTGCATTCGCCCTTGATCGGCGGAAGAAGGGCGCTCGCGCGCCGCAGAGCGCGCCACGCGCGAGGGCGCGGAGGTGCGGCGGGGGTGGGGCTTAGGTGGTGTGTTTGCGGCGGGCGGCGGCTCGGGCGCGCTGGGTTTGGTCGAGCACGACCTTGCGAATTCGCACGGCCACCGGTGTCACTTCGACGCACTCGTCTTCGCGGCAGAACTCCAACGCCTGCTCCAGCGACAGCTTCCGCGGCGGAATCACCTTCTCCGTCTCCTCGCTGGTGGAGGAGCGCATGTTGGTGAGCTTCTTCTCCTTGGTGATGTTGACGTCCATGTCGTCGGAGCGGGAGTTCTCGCCGACGATCATGCCCTCGTACACCTCGGTGGTGGGCTCGACGAACAGTGTGCCGCGCTCCTGGAGGTTGAGCATCGCGAACGGGGTGACCACGCCGCTGCGGTCGGCGACAAGTGAGCCGTTGCTGCGGGTGCGCAGCTCGCCGAACCACGGCTCGTACGACTCGAAGACGTGGTGCAGGATGCCGGTGCCCCGGGTGTCGGTGAGGAACTCGGTGCGGAACCCGATCAGCCCGCGCGCCGGCACCAGCCACTCCATGCGTACCCAGCCGGTGCCGTGGTTGACCAGCTGCTCCATGCGGCCCTTGCGGGTGGCGAGGAGCTGGGTGATCGCGCCCAGGTACTCGTCGGGGGCGTCGATCGTGAGGCGCTCCACCGGCTCGCAGGTGCGCCCGTCGATCTCCCGGGTGACCACCTGAGGCTTGCCGACGGTCAGCTCGTACTGCTCGCGCCGCATCTGCTCGACCAGGATGGCGAGAGCCAGCTCGCCGCGGCCCTGCACCTCCCAGGTGTCGGGACGGTCGGTCGGCAGTACCCGCAGCGACACGTTGCCGACCAGTTCCTTGTCGAGGCGGTCCTTGACCATCCGGGCGGTCACCTTGGCACCCTTGACCCGGCCGACCAGCGGCGAGTTGTTGGTGCCGATGGTCATCGAGATGGCCGGCTCGTCGACGGTGATGCGGGGCAGGGGCCGAGGGTCGTCGGCGTCGGCCAGCGTGTCGCCGATCATGATCTCGGGGATGCCGGCGACCGCCATGATGTCGCCCGGCCCGGCGCTCTCGGCGGGCTTGCGCTCCAGCCCGTCGGTCATCAGGAGCTCGGAGATGCGTACCCGCTCGATGGTGCCGCCCTCGCGGCACCAGGCCACGGTCTGGCCCTTGCGGATCGTGCCCTGCCGCACCCGGCACAGCGCCAGCCGGCCGAGGAACGGCGACGCGTCCAGGTTGGTGACGTGGGCCTGGAGCGGGGCGTTCTCGTCGTACGCCGGCGCCGGGATGGTGTCCAGCAGGGTCTGGAAGAGCGGCTGGAGATCCGGGCTGTCGGGCAGCCCGCCGTCAGCCGGCTGGGTGAGGGATGCCATGCCGTCGCGGGCGCAGGCGTAGATGATCGGGAAGTCGATCTGGCTGTCGTCGGCGTCGAGGTCGAGGAAGAGCTCGTACGTGTCGTCGACGACCTCCTTGATCCGGGCGTCGGGCCGGTCGACCTTGTTGATGACCAGGATGATCGGCAGCCGGGCCCGGAGCGCCTTGCGCAGTACGAACCGGGTCTGCGGCAGCGGCCCCTCGCTGGCGTCGACGAGCAGCACCACGCCGTCGACCATGGTCAGGCCGCGCTCCACCTCGCCGCCGAAGTCGGCGTGACCAGGGGTGTCGATGATGTTGATGGTGACGGCCTCGCCGTCGGCTGGCCGGTAGCTGATCGCCGTGTTCTTGGCGAGGATCGTGATGCCCTTTTCCCGCTCCAGATCCATCGAGTCCATCACGCGGTCGGTCATCTCGGCCCGGGCGTGGAACTGGCCGCCTTGCCGCAGCATGGCGTCGACCAGGGTGGTCTTGCCGTGGTCGACGTGGGCGATGATGGCGACGTTGCGGAGATCGGAGCGGGTCTGCATGCCCCTATTCTCCCGTGTCCATGATCGCGAGGCTGACCCGGGGGCACGGGCATGTCATGCTGGCCACGTGGTCGGGGGAGAACCATGGAAAGCCTGCTGAGCCTGCTCGAAGCGTTGCCGCCGGTGTTGATCTACCTCATCGCGGCGGTCCTGGTGGCTACCGAGACCGCGGTGATCGTGGGACTGGTGTTGCCGGCTGAGGCGACGCTGCTGACGGTGGGCTTCCTGGCGTACCTGGGCACGCTGCGCCTGGCGCCGGCGATCGCGGTGATGATCGGGGCGGCGCTGGCCGGCGACGCGCTCGCCTTCCGCAGCGGGCGCAGGCACGGCGCGCGGCTGCGCGCCAGCCGGGTGGGGGTCCGGGTCGGGGAGGAGCGCTGGCGCAAGGCCGACGCGATGGTCAACCGGCTGGGCGGGCGGGCCATGTTCGGCGCGCGGTGGCTGGCATTCGTCCGCACGCTGGCGCCGCGCCTTGCCGGCACCGCGGGTATGCCGTACAAGCGCTTCGCACCCTGGAACGCGGCCGGCGTCGCCACGTGGGTCGGCGCGTCGGTGCTCGTCGGATACCTCGCGGGTGAGTCATACGAGACGGTGTCCCGGTACCTGGGCAAGGCGACCGGTGCGGTGCTGATCCTGCTCGCGGCGATCGTCGGCATCGTCCTGACCGGACGGTGGCTGGGCCGCAACCCCGATCCAGCGCGGGCACTCGCGGCCCGCGCGGGTGCGCTGCCGCCGCTGCGGTGGATGACGCAGCGGTACGGTGTGCTGTTCTTCCTGCTGTCCATGCAGATCGGACCGGGCTGGGCACTCGTCATCAACCTGGTCGCCGGCATGCTGCTGCTCTTCGGCATCGGGCTGGCGATGGCGTGGCTCGTCGAGGTCGTCGTGCGACACAGTGGACTGTCCCTTATCGACAATGCGATAGCGAACTGGTTCGCCGACCGGCGCACCGAGGGCACCGCACACGCCGCCGACGTGGTCATCGACGTGCTCCGCCCGCAGTACCTGGTGGCCGCCGTCGCACTGGTCGCCGTGGTGCTGGGCTGGCGCAGCCGAGCCTGGCGCGGTGACCTGGTGAGCATGGTCGGCACGGTTGGCGCGTTCGTCCCGCTGCTCGTGCTCGCCGTGGTCGAGCAGTTGCTGCCGGAGCGCTTCTTCCTCACCCAACTCGCGGTCGTGACCGCGAGCCTGTGCACGCTGGCCTGGATGGTCTCGCAGCGCACCCGCTGGCCGGCGGCCGTCGGCGCCTGGACCGCGGCGACGGTCGCGGTGATGGTCGTTTCGGGCGCACGCGTGTACGTCGGCTGGAACACGGCCAGCCAGACGGTCACCTCGGTGCTGCTCGGCGCACTGTGGACGGCCGTGTTCATGGTCGCATGGCACACCCGCGATCGGGCCACTAACTCGCAGGTCAACGTTGGGTTGCCGGTCGGCTGAGGAGTGACATCATCAGCAGATGGCAGAACTGCAACGGCGCACCCTGCTGCGCGGCACCGTCGCCGCGAGCGGTGCCCTGATCGGCGGGCCCTTCCTGGGCTTCGTCAACCGCGCAAGCGCGGCGGCTCCCACGGAGCACACGCCGCAACTTGGTCCCATCGCCGACCTCCGCGACGGCAAGGTCCGGCTGTGGCTACCCGACGGATTCAAGTACCGGTCCTTCCACGACACCGAGTTCGCCGTGACGCTCGACGACGGCACCGCGCTGCCGGGGCGGCACGACGGGATGGGCGCCTTCCGCGGGCGCAATGGCACCATCCGCCTTGTTCGCAACCACGAGGTCAACAATCCCGGTCCGGCCTTCGGCGACGCCGGCGCGGCGTACGACCCGATGGCGCAGGGCGGCACCACCACGGTCGAGGTGACGAAGTACGGCGAGGTGGTGAGCGGCTACACGAGCTGCAACGGCACGATGATGAACTGCTCGGGCGGCCGGATGCCGTGGGGCAGCTGGATCACCTGCGAGGAGACCGTCAACGGGCCGGACGTCGGGCCCGACTTCACCGGTACGCCCAACCTGCCGCTCACCCAGCGCCACGGGTTCATCTTCGAGGTACCCGTGCGCGGGCAGTCGGACCGCGAGCCGATCACGGCGGCGGGCCGGTTCTCGCACGAGTCGGTCGCGTTCGACCCGTGGAGCGGATACCTGTACCTGACCGAGGACAACTTCGGCTGGCCGTCCGGGTTCTACCGGTACAAGCCGCGCAAGCACCCGATGAAGACCGGGAAACTGGGCAACCGCGGCCGGCTGCAGATGCTGAAGGTGCGCGGGCGGCCCAACCTGAACCTGGCGGCGGCCCAGCCGCGCCGGGCGTCGTACCGGGTCGAGTGGGTCGACATCGACGACCCGGCGCCCTCGTTCCCGTACACGCCGGGGCAGACGGCGCCGACCACCAACGACACCGCGCTCACGCACGTGGCGCGGCAGGGCTGGGCGCAGGGCGCGGCGTACTTCTCGCGCCTGGAGGGCTCGGCGTACGACGACGGCATCGTCTACTTCACCGCCACGCAGGGCGGCGGGCCGGCGGAGACGTCGCTCGGGCCGATCGCGGACGGCTACGGCAACGGCAGCGGCCAGATCTGGGCGTACGACACGCGCGCGTCGGTGTTGCGGCTGGCGTACGAGTCGCCGGGGCCGGACGTGCTCGACTTCCCCGACAACGTGACCACGAGCCCGCGCGGCACGCTCGTGGTGTGCGAGGACAACGTCAACAACAATTACCTGCGCGGGCTGACCCGGCGCGGGCGGCTCTTCGACATCGCGCTCAACCGGCTCACCAGCAGCACGGGCGCGGACCGGTCGAACGACGAGTTCGCCGGGTCGACGTTCAGCCCCGACGGGCACACCCTTTTCGTCAACATTCAGGCCAGCCGGGGCATGACCTTCGCGATCTGGGGGCCGTGGCACCGCATCGGCGTGTAGCTCATTAGGGAGCAATTTTCTCGTTTGCCACGTGCGTGTCAAAACGGGCAAATAGTATCCCTGCATGGTAGGGGTGCGAAGTGGCGTCATCGTGGTGGTGCTCGTAGCGGGGGTCAGCGTGGCCCCGGCGGCCCAGGCTGCCGGGGCCATTCCCACGGTGCGGAGCGGGGGAACGGGTCTCAACATGCGGGTCGGGGCGTCCACAGCGGACGCCGTCGCGGGCAGGCTTGGCGAGGGCGCACGGCTCGCGGTCACTTGTCAGGTGTACGGGGAGCTGATCGCCGGCACCCAAGGGCGCACTCCAATGTGGAATCGTCTCTCGAACGGCCGGTACGTGGCGGACGCCTTCGTCCGGTGGACCCCCGGGCGCCCCTGGGTGCACTGGTGCGGCCCGCGCGGCGCGGTGCTGCCGACCGTGCGCACCGGCGTCGGCCCGCTCAACGTCCGCTCCGGCCCCGGCACCCGCTTCGGCCAGGTGGGCCGGCTCGCCGAGGGGCGGGTGATGGCCGTCGAGTGCCAGGTGTGGGGCGAACTGGTCACCGGCAAGGTGCGGCGCTCAGCGGCGTGGAACAGGCTGCCGGGCAACCGGTACGTCGCCGACGCGTACACGGTGTGGAGCCCGCACCTGCCGACCCTGCCCTGGTGCGGCCAGCAGGCGCCGAGCACGCCGGCGGCGAACGCGGCGCAGTTCATCGCGCGCACCAGTGGGCCCGCGCGGGCCGGCTTCCGGCAGTACAAGGTGCCGGCGTCGGTCACCATCGCGCAGGCGATCCTGGAGTCCGGCTGGGGGCGGAGCTGGCTGACCCGGCGCGACCACAGTTACTTCGGCATCAAGTGCTTCGGCAACCCCGGCGGTATCGCGCTCGGCTGCCGCTCCTACGCCACGCACGAGTGCGATGGCAAGAAGTGCTACCCGACGACCGCGCAGTTCCGGGCGTACCGCAACGCGAACGGCTCCTTCGCCGACCACGGCCGGTTCCTGACCGTGAATCCCCGGTACCGCAACGCGTTCAGGTACAGCAACGACCCGAACAGGTTCGCCGTCGAGATACACAAGGCCGGGTACGCCACGTCGCCGACGTACGCCCAGAACCTCATCAAGCTGATGAAGGCGTACGACCTCTACCGGTTCGACCGCTGAGCCAGCCAGTCGTCCTCGGTCGCGTAGTCGAAGAAGTCCACGCCGTGCAGCTCGTTCAGGCGCGGAAACGCGTCGCCGCCCTGCCTTTCGCGGGCCTGGCTGACCAACCAGTCCACTGTGGCCGGTAGTGACTCGGTGTACCCGGTCACCGGCGCGTATCCCAGCTCCCGCCGCGCCGCGGACATGTCCAGCACGAACGGGTGCGCGATCGACCAGGGCGTTTCGCCCACCGCGCCCATCGGCGGCGGTCCGTCGATCAGCACCTCCTCCGCCTCGTACCCGAGCACCGCGTGAATGGCCGCCCCGATCTCGCGTACCGTCGGCGCATCCGGGTCGGCGGCGTTGAGCGCGCGGGAGCCCGGCTTCGCGGCGGCGAGCCGGATCAGCTCGGCCAGGTTGGCGGTGGCCGTGGGCTGAAAGCGGTTCTCACCGTTGTGGGCGAGGATGCGGTGCCGCCGGCCGTCCAGCGCCCGCCGCACGAAGTACCACTCGCGCAAGAACTCGCTTCGTGGGCCGTGGATCGCGGCCGGACGCAGCACCGTCGTGGGTAGCGCGTCGCCCGCGTCCAGCAGAGCCCGCTCCAGAGCCACCTTGCGGGTCGCGTAGTCACCGTCGTCGGGCGCCATGGTGGATTGCGCCTCCGTTATCGGTACCGGAAAATCGCCACCCAGACCGCGCCCGGCGGTGTCGGCGTAGACCGCGGCGCTGGAAATCACCACCGCGGACCCGATCCGGCCGGCGAGCTTGAGTAGTTGCTCAGCGTGACCGGCGTTGTACCCGACGGCGTCGACCACCACGTCGACGCCGTCGCCGACGGCTGCGGCCAGTTGGGCGTCGTCGCCGCGGTCGAGCCGCACCTCGCGCACTCCGAGCTCCGCCGGCCAGACACCGTCCGGGTGGCGACTCGCGGCCCGCACCTCCCAGCCGTCCCGCGCGAGAGCCGGCACAGCGGCCTGACCGATCTGCCCCGTGGCGCCGATGACCAGCGCGATCTTGTCCATCCCGCCACGCTAGGCCGCGCGCCGGGAAACGCCACCCGGGTTCGCGGCGGGCGGAATCGTTGAACCTCTGACCGTCCCGCGACGTACTCCCTCGCAGCCGTCCAGGGGAGGTTCCGCATGCGTGTCCGGCTTACCGTGACCGCACTGCTCGTTGCTGGCGCTATGACGCTGGCTGGTTGTGGTGGCGACCCGGCTCCGGTCTTCGAGGAGGCGGCCGGCCCGGTCGCGTCGCAGTCGGCCCCCGCCGCCGATGAGGCCCCGGTCGTGGTGCCCTCCATCCTCAAGTTCCAGGGCAAGACGCTCGAAGGGCAGTCGTTCGACGCTGCAAGCCTCGCCGGAAAGCCGACCGTGCTGTGGTTCTGGGCGCCGTGGTGCGCCACCTGCTTCGGCCAGGCCGCGTCGGTCGCCGACATGCAGCGGGCACACGGCGACAAGGTGAACCTGCTCGGCATCGCCGGCCTCGGCAGGCTCGACGAGATGAAGCAGTTCGTCGCGGAGGGCGACGTCGCCAACGTCAAGCACCTCAACGACGCATCCGGCGCGGTATGGAAGAAGTTCGGCATCGTCGAGCAGAGCGTCTATCTGATCCTCGACAAGGACGGCAAGGTGCTGAACAAGAGCTGGCTCGACAGCATGCAGTTCGAGGGCAAGGTCGCCGAGCTGGCGAAGGCATGACACAGACCACGCTGGTTCTGGCGCTCACCGCGGGCATGCTCGCGGCGGTGAACCCGTGCGGCTTCGCGCTGCTGCCGGCGTACCTGTCGCTCCTCGTGTCCGAAGGGGACGGTGGTGGTGCCATCCGGCGCGCGCTGGTCTCGACCGCCGCCATGACCACCGGGTTCGTCGCGGTGTTCGGCGCGTTCGGGCTGGCGCTGGCCCCTGCCGCCGGCTGGATCCAGCAGCGGCTGCCGTGGGTCACCGTCGCGTTGGGACTGTCCCTTGTGGTCGCTGGCGTGTGGCTCGCCGCAGGGCGCGCGCTGCCCACGCCGTGGCGCGGCCCGAAGGCGCCGTCCGTGCGGCGCAGCGTGCCGTCGATGGCGCTGTTCGGCGCCGCTTACGCGGCCGCCTCACTGAGCTGCACGATAGGCCCGTTCCTGGCCATCGTCGTGGCGAGCATGCGCGCGGGTTCCACCGGCGCCGGGATCGGGCTCTTCGTCGCGTACGCCGTCGGCATGGGCCTGTCGGTGGGCGTGGCGGCGCTGGCCGTGGCGCTGCTGCGCACCTCGCTCATCCGTTCGGTACGCCGTGCCGGGCCCGCCATCGCGCGGGCCGGCGGCGTGCTTCTGGTACTGGCCGGCGGCTACGTGGCGTACTACGGCGGCTACGAGATCCGGCTCTCCTCCGACGCGTCCGCTGTGGACGATCCGGTGATCACGGTCGCGTCGCGTGTGCAGCACTGGCTCTCTGACGGCCTCAACAGCGCCGGAGTGTCGACGATCGCGGTGGTGTTCGCGGCGCTGCTGGTGTCGGCGCTGGCGCTGCGCCGGTACCGGTCACGCCTGGCCTCCAGCGGCGGCCCTGCCTCAGAAGTCCGCGACGACGTGGGGAACCAGCCGCGGGAAGAGCGCGCGCAGCTCGCGAGCGGCGTCGGCGGGCACGGCGCCGAGCCCGCGTAGCGGCAACTCCTCGGGATCCAGTACGCCGTACACCAGCGCGGAGAGCCCCGCGGCGCTCAGCGCGGCTGTGCTTTCCCCGCCGGCCGTCACCTCCAGCGCGCCGCCGCGCCCGTCGAGTGTGAACGCCCCTTCGAGGAACGGATCGTCGACGATTTCCACGGTGACCCGCCCGGGCCCGACCGTGAGGCCCGCCAGCGCCTGGATCGACAGCACGCGGGCCATCGGCGCGTTGCCGGTCGGTATCGTCGTGTGCCCCTCCACCGTCACCTGCAGGTCGGTGCCCCACAGCTCGGGCAGTTCGTCCGCCGGGAGCCCCGCCACCACCCTGGACACCTGGTCGACGTGGCGGGCGAAGAACCGCAGCAGGAGCAGGCGGCCGAGCGGCGTGGTGACGAGCAGGTCGTCGACCTCCAACTCGCCGTTGTAGCCGGTCACCTTGTACGCCGCCGCACCGATCACCGTGCCGTCGAGCCGGGCGGTCACGAGCCAGCGTTCGTCGTCGTCGCGCAGCCGCGCGTCGCGGTAGTCGGGGAACAGCGCGAGCCCGTGCCGCTCCCGCGCCAGCCGCAGCATGAACTCCCGGTACGTGTCGTATCCCGCACTCATCCGCTCCCAGGTCACCTCGCCCGGCAGGTCGGCGCGGTTCAGGTCGCCCAGGTCAGCGGGCGCGAAGCTGACGGTGCGCCGTTTCGGCAGGGTGACATAGCCGAAACGGGCATAGAACGAGGGCCTGAACGGGTAGAGCACGCTGACCGAGTGGCCCTCCTCGCGCATCTCGCCAAGCAGGGTGATCAGGAGCGTGCGCACATGGCCCTGGCGGCGCGCCAGCGGGTGCGTGGCGACACCCGCGATGCCGGCCATCGCCAGCATTTGGCCACGCACGTTCTGCCGCATGGGAATCGCGGTCGCGGCGGCCAGCGCGGTGTCACCGTCTTCGGCCACGAGCGTGCGGTTGCCCTCGTTGTAAGGCAGGTAGGCGCGCCAGCGGTCGGTGTTCGCGGCTGGGGCCGGTGACTGCTCGAAGGCGTAGGCCTGGAGGGGGAACGAGTGGCTGAGGCGCTCCTCGGCGCTGATACGGCGTACCTGCATGCCCCCCAGTAAACCCTTAGGGCCATATCCCTCCTCAGCCGGAGAGGTGAATCAGGGAGAACTCGGTGCCCGGCCCGGATGGAAGTGCGACGATCATTCGGGAGGCTGTCGCTATGGCAGTAATGACGGGGGTCGAGAGGTTACAGCACAGACGACGGACAGTCGACAGTGGAGCGTCGCCGGTCCGTCTGGTGCCGCAGATCGCGATTCTGCTCGCGGCGATCTGCGTGTACTTCGGTGTGCGTGGCGCCACCGAGGGATCCGTGTCCCAGGCGCTTGCGAACGCCCATCGGGTGGTCGACTTCGAGCGGTTCCTCGGTATCTACCACGAGCCGTGGCTCCAGGAGACCTTCGCGAGTTCGCCGGCGGTCAAGACGTTCTTCAACTGGATCTACATCTGGGGGCACTGGCCGGTCATCGCGGTCACGCTGATCTGGCTCGCCCGCCGCCATCCCGCGATCTACTTGCGTACCCGGAACGCCATGATGCTGTCCGGCGGCATCGGGATGATCATCTTCTCGACGTTCCCGGTGGCGCCGCCCCGGCTCGCCGAGCTCGGCATGATCGACACGGTGACGGTGAGTTCGCACGCGTACCGGGTGCTCCAGCCGCCGATGTTCACCAACCAGTACGCCGCCGTGCCCAGCCTGCACGTCGGCTGGGACCTGCTGATCGGTATCGCGATCGCCGTCGCCGCGCGCAGGCTGTGGGTCCGCGTGATCGGCGTGATGATGCCGGTCGCGATGACGGCCGCGGTGGTCCTCACCGCCAACCACTACCTGGTCGACGCGATCGCCGGAGCATCCCTGACCACGGCGGCCTGGTTCGCGTGCGGCTGGTGGCTCCGCCGCCGCTCCCCAGCGATGCGCCCGACACCGCCTCCCGCGGCCCCCGCGTGGCTCCCACGGCCCACACCCACGCCCGCTGCCGCATCCACGCCCACGGCGCCCGCCGCCAGGCTCTCCAGCAGCGCCCCCGCGGCCATCCCAGCCGGCGTGGCGGGCAGCGCCCCTGCAGGCGTCCCTGCCGGCGTGGCGGGCAGCGCCCCTGCTGGCGTCGCGGGCAGCGTCCCTGCCCGCCGATCAAGGGCGAACGCACGTGATTCGATCGCGATTCCGCGTGCATTTGCCCTCGATCAGCACGAACGTCCTTGATCGGCGATTCGGGGCGCGGCGCGCCGTCGTGGCTGGGGCTAGCCCGCCGGGGTTGAGGGGCTGGCGGCGGCGTGTCGCCGCGCCCATGCGCGGTGCGGGCCGCGCCCTGCGCGGTGCGGGCCGCATCCTGCGCGGTGCGGGCCGCGTCCTGCGTGGTGCGCGCCGCGCCCTGCGCGCCGATCAAGGGCATTCGCATGGATCAAGGGCGAATGCACGCGGTGTAGCGATCCAACCGCGTGCATTCGCCCTTGATCGGCGGGTAGGGCGTGGCGACACGCCGTGCTGGGCTGGCCTGGGGGCGGACGCGCGCGGGGCGCGCGGGGCGGAAGGTCGAGGGTTGCGGTTGCGGCTGCTCTGGTGAGCGGCGCTCGCGGCCGCCCGCCGCGCGCGGGGCCCGCCCGCTGGCGCCGCACAGCCCCACACGCCCGCCGATCTTGCGGTTCTCAGGGCCCAAATCGGGCACTTCGACATGACAACTGCAAGATCGGCGCAGGGCGAGGGCTGTGGCGGGTAACAGGGTGTTAGGTGGTTAGTATGTATTGACAAAGTCGCGGGCTGGATAGAACAGTGGGCGTAACAGAGCTGCCACTTTTCAGAAATCCAGGAGGCCGCATCCATGCGCATCGGACTCGCCGGCGTCGGCCGGATCGGTGCTTTTCACGCCGAGACACTGAGAGGGCTCGATCATGTCGAGTCGCTCGTGGTGGCCGATGCCGACCCGGACCGGGCGGCCAGCGTCGCGGCCAAGCTCGGCGGGTCGGTGACCGCGGTGGAGACGCCCGCGGAGCTGTTCAGCGCCGGGATCGACGGGCTGGCCATCGCGGCCGCGACCGACGCGCACGCGGGGCTGATCCTGGAAGCGGTCGAGGCGGGGCTGCCGGTGTTCTGCGAGAAGCCGGTCGCGCCGGACGTGGCGGGCACGCTCGCGGTGCTTGATCAGGTGGCGCGGTCGACGGTGCCGGTGCATATTGGTTTTCAGCGGCGCTTCGACGCGGGCTTCACCGCGGCGCGTGATGCTGTCCAGAGTGGACGGCTGGGCTGGGTGCACACGCTGCGGGCGGGCACGCTGGACCCGGCGCCGCCGTCCGCGGAGTACATCGCGACGTCGGGTGGGTTCTTCAAGGATTGCAGCGTGCACGATTTTGACATCATCCGCTGGGTCACCGGCCGCGAGGTGGTCGAGGTGTACGCGGTGGGTGCCAACCGGGGTGAAGACTTCTTCCGGGAGGCGGACGACATCGACACGAGCGCCGCGGTGCTGACGCTCGACGATGACACGATCGCGCTGGTATCCGGTACCCGGTACAACGCCGCCGGATACGACGTGCGGCTGGAGGTACTGGGCGCGAAAGACAGCGTCTCCGTCGGGCTGGACGACCGGCTGCCGTTGCGTTCGGCCGAGCCGGGTGTGGCGTGGCCGGCCGGCACGGCGTACCCGAACTTCATGGAGCGCTTCCGCGCGGCGTACATCGCCGAACTGACCGCCTTCACCGACCTGGTGGCGGGCAAGGCGGATTCGCCGTGCACGGTGGCGGACGCGCTGGAGGCGTTCTACGTCGCCGAGGCGTGCGACCGGTCGCGTCGCGAGCACCGTCCCGTCGCGGTCGCGGAGGTGCGCCGGTGAGGGTCAACATTGCGGGCGCGCCCATCTCGTGGGGCGTGTGCGAGGTCCCCGGGTGGGGCTACCAGCTGCCGGCCGAGCGGGTACTGGCCGAGATGCGCGAAGCCGGCATCACGGCGGCCGAATTCGGGCCAGACGGATACCTGCCCGAAGACGCCAAGGCGCGCACCGCGCTGCTGTCGACGTACGGGCTGGGTCCGGTCGGCGGGTTCGTGCCGGTGGTGTTGCACGATCCGGACCACGATCCGCTGCCGGCGTTGCGCCGTACGGCTGAGAGCTTCGCCGAGGGCGGCGCGGAGGTGGTGGTTCTGGCCGCCGACACCGGTGGCTCGGGGTACGACTCCCGCCCCGACCTGGACGAGCGCGGCTGGCGGTCACTGCTGTCCAATCTGGACGCCGCCGTCGGTGTGGTGGCGGAGACCGGGCTGACCGCGACGCTGCACCCGCACGTGGGCACGATGGTGGAGCGCGCGCCGGAGGTCGAGCGGGTGCTCGCCGACTCGCGCATCCCGCTGTGCCTCGACACCGGGCACCTGCTGATCGGTGGCACCGATCCGGCGGCGCTGGCGGCGAAGGCGCCGGAGCGGATCGAGCACGTGCACCTCAAGGACGTCGACGCGGCCCTGGCGGCACGGGTGCGCGCGGGCGAGCTGACGTACACCGACGCCGTGCGCGCCGGCATCTACCGGCCGCTGGGCGAGGGCGATGTGGACGTACCGGCGATCGTGCGCGGGCTGGTCGCCTCCGGGTACCAGGGCTGGTTCGTCCTGGAGCAGGACAAGGTGCTCGACGGGCCTGACGCCGACCCGCTGGCCGATGTGCTGTCCAGTGTGGAGTATCTGCGGGGCATCAGATGAATGCATTCAGCACGTTCGACGTGCTGACGATGGGGCGGATCGGGGTCGACATCTATCCGCTCCAGGTCGGCGTGGGGCTGGCCGAGGTGGAGACGTTCGGCAAGTACCTCGGAGGCAGTGCCACGAATGTGGCGGTGGCCGCCGCCCGCCACGGCCAGCGGGCGGCGGTCATCAGCCGCACGGGTGCCGACCCGTTCGGCGAGTTCATCCACAAGGCACTGCGCGGGTACGGGGTCGACGACCGGTACGTGACACCGGTCGAGCACCTGCCCACCCCGGTGACGTTCTGCGAGATCTTCCCGCCGGACGACTTCCCGCTGTACTTCTACCGGTACCCGACGGCTCCTGATCTGCAGATCAGGGAGGACGAGCTCGACCTCGACGCGATCCGCGCCGCTGGCGTGTTCTGGGTGACCGGCACCGGGCTCTGCGAGGAGCCGAGCCGGTCCGCGACGCTGGCCGCGCTGAAGGCCCGCGACCGTGCCGGAATCACCGTGCTCGACCTGGACTACCGGCCGATGTTCTGGCCCTCGCGCGAAGAGGCCCGCCGCTGGATCCAGGAGGCGTTGCCGTATGCGACGGTCGCGGTCGGCAACCTCGACGAGTGCTTCACCGCCGTGGCCGAGCGCGAGCCGGCCGCCGCCGCGAAGGCCCTGCGGGACCGGGGCGCCGACCTCGCCGTCGTCAAGCAGGGGCCGCGCGGCGTGCTGGCGGTCGACGCGAACGGCGCGGTGGAAGTGCCGCCGTTCCCGGTCGAGGTCGTGAATGGACTCGGCGCGGGCGACGCGTTCGGCGGAGCACTGTGCCACGGGCTGCTGTCCGGATGGGACACCGGAGACGTCATGCGCTTCGCGAACGTCGCGGGCGCGATCGTCGCCGGCCGGCTGGCGTGCTCGGACGCGATGCCCACCACGGCAGAGGTATTGGAAACGGGGAAGTTGGATGTTCGCTGACCACCTGATGGAGATCGTGCGGACGCGGGTGCACAAGCCCGCCGCGATCGCGGAAGCGGCGCACCGGCGCCGGCCCGGCGTGATCGGCGGCCGGCTGGTGCTCGTGGCCGCCGACCATCCGGCCCGCGGCGCGCTGCGGGCCGGTAGCCGTCCACTCGCCATGGCGGACCGCGCCGACCTGCTGGAGCGGCTGTGCGTGGCGCTGTCGCGCCCCGGGGTCGACGGCGTGCTGGGCACCGCGGACATCCTGGAAGACCTGCTGCTGCTCGGTGCGCTGGAGGGCAAGGTCGTCATCGGTTCGATGAACCGCGGTGGCCTCGCCGGCACGGTGTTCGAAATGGACGATCGGTTCACCGGGTACAGCGCCGACGCGATCGCCGGCATGCGCTTCGACGGCGGCAAGATGCTGCTGCGCATCGACCCGGAAGACCCGGCGACGGTGTCCACGATGGAGGCCAGCGCGCGGGCGGTCGACGAGCTGGCCGCGCACAAGCGGATGGCGATGGTCGAGCCGTTCATCTCGCACCGCGTCGACGGCCGGGTACACAACGACCTGACCTCGGAGGCGATGATCCGCGCGATCGCGGTGGCGTCGGGGCTGGGCGGCACGTCGGCGTACACGTGGCTCAAGGTGCCGGTGGTGCCGGACATGGAGCGGGTGATGGCCGCCTCGACGCTGCCGGCGCTGCTGCTGGGCGGTGAGGTCCCGGCCGACCGGGACGCCGCGTTCGAGGGGTGGCAGAAGGCGTTGCAACTGCCCACGGTCAAGGGGATTGTGGCCGGCCGGTCGCTGCTCTACCCGAGCGACGACGACGTGGCCCTCGCGGTCGACACGGCGGTGAGCCTGCTATGAAATACCACCTGCCACGGTGCACAGAGGTCACGCCCGAGTCGGCGGGTTGGGCGTACTCGGGGCTGCGCGTCCTGGAGCTCGCGCCCGGCGGCGCGCGGGAGTTCGCGACGGGTGACGAGGAGATAATGGTCGTCCCGCTGGCCGGGGCGTGTGCGGTGTCGTGTGACGGGTTCACCGCCGAGCTGGAGGGGCGGCCGGATGTGTTCGCCGGCCCCACCGATGTGGCCTACGTGCCGCGGGACTCCACGGTCACCGTGTCGAGTGTGGACGGTGGGCGCTTCGCGGTCGCGGCCGCGCGGGCGCGGCGCCGGCTCGAACCCCGGTACATCGCGAAGAGCGACGTGCCGGTCGAGCTGCGCGGCGCCGGCAACTGCTCGCGCCAGGTCAACAACTTTGGTACTCCCGACGCCTTCCCCTTCGCCGACCGGCTGATCGCCTGCGAGGTGCTGACCCCGGCCGGCAACTGGTCGTCGTACCCGCCGCACAAGCACGACGAGGACCGGCCCGGCGAGTCCGTGCTGGAGGAGATCTACTACTTCGAGATCTCCGGCGACGGCCCGGCGTACCAAAGGGTCTACGGCGAAGGCATCGACGTGCTCGCCGAGGTGCGAAGCGGCGACGTCGTGTTGGTGCCGCACGGCTGGCACGGGCCCTCGATGGCCGCGCCCGGCTACGACCTGTACTACCTCAACGTGATGGCCGGTCCAGCGGACGAGCGCGCGTGGCTGGTCTGCGACGACCCGGCGCACGGCTGGATCCGCGGCACCTGGGCAGACCAGCCCGTGGACGCACGACTTCCCTTCGGGCGGAGCCCGAGCAGTGAGCTCAGTGGGGGTAACAAGGGATGAGACTCACCGTCGCGCAGGCCACAGTCCGGTTCCTCGCCGCGCAGTACAGCGAGCGGGACGGCGTCGAGCAGAAGCTGTTCGACGGCTGCTTCGGCATCTTCGGGCACGGCAACGTGGCCGGGCTGGGCCAGGCGCTGCTGGAGGCCGAGTTGAGCGCGCCCGGGGCGCTGCCGTACCTCCAGGCCCGCAACGAGCAGGCGATGGTGCACGCCGCGGCCGCGTACTCCCGGATGCGCAACCGCCTCACCACGCTGGCCTGTACGTCGTCGATCGGTCCCGGTGCCACCAACATGGTGACAGGTGCCGCACTGGCCACCATCAACCGGCTGCCCGTGCTGCTGCTGCCCGGCGACGTGTTCGCCACCCGGGTCGCCGACCCCGTGCTGCAGCAGCTGGAAGACCCGCGCCAGTACGACGTGTCGGTCAACGACGCGTTCCGGCCCGTGTCCCGGTACTTCGACCGCGTGTGGCGCCCGGAGCAGTTGCCGTCGGCGCTGCTGTCCGCCATGCGGGTGCTGACCGATCCGGCGGAGACCGGCGCGGTGACCGTGGCGCTGCCGCAGGACGTACAGGCCGAGGCGTTCGACTGGCCGGATGAGCTGTTCGAGCACCGGGTGTGGCACGTACCGCGGCCGGTGCCGGAGCCGGCCGCGCTGGCCCGCGCCGTCGAGCTGATCCGGTCGGCCCGCCGTCCGCTGATCGTCGCCGGCGGTGGTGTGTCCTATTCGGACGCCAACGAGGCGCTGCGGCTGTTCGCCGAGGCCACCGGCGTACCGGTCGCCGAGACCCAGGCGGGCAAGGGTTCGCTGCGGTACGACCACCCACTGTCGCTGGGAGCGGTCGGCAGTACCGGCACCACCGCCGCCAACCAGATCGCCCGGCAGGCCGACGTGGTCATCGGCATCGGCACCCGGTACAGCGACTTCACCACCGCCTCGCGCACCGCGTTCGCCGAGAGCGGCGTGCGGTTCGTCAACGTCAACGTGGCCGCCTTCGACGCCGCCAAGCACGCCGGCGCCGCGGTCGTGGCGGACGCCCGGGAGGCGCTCGTGGCGCTGACCGAGGCGCTGAGCGGCTGGTCAGTCGACCCGGCGTACCGCGAGGAGGCGCGCCGGCTCGCCGCCGAGTGGGACGAGACGGTGGAGCGGGCGTACCACCTGGGGCACGGCCCGTTGCCGTCCCAGTCCGAGGTGATCGGGGTCGTCAACGAGGTCTCCGAGCCGCGTGACGTGGTGGTGTGCGCGGCCGGCTCGATGCCCGGTGACCTGCACAAGCTGTGGCGCACCAGGGATCCGAAGGGTTACCACGTCGAGTACGGGTACTCCTGCATGGGATACGAAATAGCAGGAGGCTTGGGCGCGAAGATGGCGTGCCCTGACCGGGATGTGTTTGTGATGGTGGGTGATGGCTCCTACCTGATGATGTCGCAGGAGCTGGTGACCGCCGTCCAGGAGCGGGTGAAGCTCATCGTGGTGCTGGTGCAGAACCACGGGTTCGCGTCGATCGGCGCGCTGTCGGAGAGCGTGGGCGCCCCGCGCTTCGGCACCTGGTACCGCTACCGCAACCCCGACACCGGCAGGCTGGACGGCGATGTGCTGCCCGTCGACCTCGCCGCCAACGCGGCGAGCCTCGGCGTCCGGGTGTTGCGTGCCAAGGGCGTCGACGAGCTGCGGGCGGCCCTACAAGACGCCAAGGCGCACGACGGGCCCACGCTCGTCCACGTCGACGCCGACCCGCTCGTCTACTCGCCGAGCAGCGAGGCGTGGTGGGACGTACCGGTCGCCGAGGTGTCCGAACTGGACGCCACCCGGCAGGCCCGCAAGCAGTACGAGGCCGCGAAGACAAACCAGCGGTCATACCTGAGGGGAACGAAGCAGTGAGGACCATCGAGCACTGGATCGGCGGCAAGCTGACCGCTGGCGCGGCAACCCGGCGCGGCGCGGTCTGGAACCCGGCCACCGGCCAGCAGCAGGCGGAGGTCGTCCTGGGCGGGGCGGACGACGTCGACGAGGCGGTGCGCACCGCGAAGGCCGCGTTCGTCGAGTGGTCGCAGTCGTCGCTGAGCAGGCGGGCGAAGGTGCTGTTCTCGTTCCGGGAACTGGTCAACCGCCGCATGGACGAGCTCGCCGAGGTCATCTCGGACGAGCACGGCAAGGTGGTGTCGGACGCACGCGGTGAGGTGCAGCGCGGGCTGGAGGTGGTCGAGTTCGCCTGTGGCATCCCGCATCTGCTCAAGGGTGACTTCTCCGACCAGGTCTCCACCGGCGTCGACACGTACTCGTTCCGCGAGCCGCTGGGCGTGGTCGCCGGCATCACCCCGTTCAACTTCCCGGTGATGGTGCCGATGTGGATGCACCCGATCGCCATCGCGTGCGGCAACACCTTCGTGCTGAAGCCGAGTGAGCGGGATCCGTCCGCATCGCTGCTCGTGGCGCAGCTGTGGGCCGAGGCCGGTCTGCCCGACGGTGTCTTCAACGTGGTGCACGGCGACAAGGAGTCGGTCGACGCGCTGCTCGACCACCCCGACGTGGCGGCGGTGTCCTTTGTGGGCTCCACGCCGATCGCCCGGTACATCCACGAGCGCGGCACCGCCAGCGGCAAGCGGGTGCAGGCGCTCGGCGGCGCCAAGAACCACGCGATCGTGCTGCCGGACGCCGACGTCGACTACGCCTCGGACCACCTGGTGGCCGCCGCGTTCGGCTCGGCGGGGGAGCGCTGCATGGCGATCTCCGCGACCGTGGCGGTCGGTGACGCGGGCGAGGCGCTGCTCGAAGCGGTCAGTGCCAAGGCGGCCGCGGTGAAGGTCGGCCCGGGGCGCGACGCGTCCAGCGAGATGGGGCCGGTCGTGACGAGCGCGGCTCGGGACCGGATCGTCGGGTTCATCGACTCCGGCGAGCGGCAGGGCGCCCGGATCGCGGTCGACGGCCGCGGCCTGGTGGTGCCCGGGTACGAGGACGGCTTCTTCGTGGGGCCGACCGTTGTCGACGCGGTCACCCCGGAGATGGACGTGTACCGCGAGGAGATTTTCGGTCCCGTGCTGTCGGTGCTGCGGGCCGACACCGTGGACGAGGCCATCGCGCTGATCAACGCGAACCCGTACGGCAACGGCACCGCCATCTTCACCTCCAGTGGCGAGGCGGCGCGCAGGTTCCAGCGCGGTGTCCAGGTTGGAATGATCGGCATCAACGTCCCCATTCCGGTGCCGATGGCGTACTACTCGTTCGGCGGTTGGAAGGACTCGCTCTTCGGCGACAAGCACGTGCACGGGCCCGAGGGCATCTCGTTCTACACCCGCGCGAAGGTGGTCACCTCACGGTGGCCGCACGTGTCGCACCCTGCCGGTGCCAGCTACCACTTCCCGACGATGCACTGATCCAGCGGCCGCGCCCCTGATTCCGGCCGCTGGCGACCCCACGGAGGTAGACAATGGCGCGAAACCCACGAACCGTCGCTCTGCTCGCCCTCCTGACCGCCGTCACACTCGGCGTCGCGGCGTGCAGCAGCGAAGGCGGCAAGCAGGAGGAGGAGTCGACCAACAGCGGTAACGCCGGTGTGGCCGATACTCCCCGCCTCACGATCGCGATGGTCACGCACGAGGTCCCCGGCGACACGTTCTGGGACCTCATCCGCAAGGGCGCCGAGGCCGCGGCGGCCAAGGACAACGTCGAACTGAAGTACTCCAACAACGCGGAGGCGCCGGAGCAGGCCAACCTGGTGCAGAACGCGATCGACAGCAAGGTCGACGGCATCGCGGTCACACTGGCCAAGCCGGACGCGATGAAGGACGTGGTGGCCAAGGCGACGGCCGCGAAGATCCCGGTGGTCGCGTTCAACGCCGGCGTGGACAACTGGAAGAGCATGGGCGTGCTCCAGTTCTTCGGCCAGGCCGAGAGCGTCGCCGGCGAAGCCGTCGGGCAGCGCCTGGCCCAGGAGGGCGCCAAGAAGGTGCTCTGCGTGATCCAGGAGCAGGGGCACGTCGCGCTGGAGGCGCGGTGCGCGGGCGTGAAGAAGGGCTTCGGTTCGGCCGGTACGGTCGAGAACCTGAACGTGAACAGCAAGGACATGCCGTCCGTGAAGTCCACCATCACGGCGAAGCTCCAGCAGGACAAGAGCGTCGACCACGTGGTGGCGCTGGGTGCCCCGATCGCGCTGACGGCCGTCGACGCGGGTAAGGACGCGGGCAGCGCGGCGAAGGTCGTCACGTTCGACACCAACAAGGAACTGGTCAACTCCATCAAGTCCGACGGCGTCAAGTGGGCCGTCGACCAGCAGCCGTACCTCCAGGGTTACCTGGCGATCGACTCGCTGTGGCTGTACCTGACCAACGGCAACACCATCGGCGGCGGCCAGACCGTCTACACCGGACCGTCGTTCGTGGACAAGTCCAACATCGACGCGATCGCCGAGTACGCCAACCGGGGTACCCGGTGACGCACCGCCTGCTGGCGAGGCCGGAGCTGGGATCGCTGGTCGGTGCCATCGCGATCTTCGTCTTCTTCCTCGTGATCGCCGACCCGTTCCGCCAGACGTCGGCGATGGCCACCGTGCTGTATGTCAGCTCGACCATCGGCATCATGGCGGTGCCGGTGGCGCTGCTGATGATCGGCGGCGAGTTCGACCTGTCCGCCGGCGTCAACGTCACGGCCTCGTCGCTGTTCGCCGCGATGCTCAGCTACCAGCTCAGCCTCAACGTGTGGGTGGGCGTACTGGTGTCGCTGGTGTTCGCGCTGGGGATCGGGTTCCTGAACGGGTTCCTCGTGATGACGACGAAGATCCCGAGCTTCCTGGTGACCCTCGGCACGTTCCTGATGCTCCAGGGCGCCAACATCGCGATCACCAAGCAGGTCAGCGGTCAGGTGGCCACCGACAACATCTCGGACATGGACGGGTTCTCGTCGGCGCGGCGGGTCTTCGCCTCCTCGTTCGAGGTCGGTGGCGTGAGCATCCGGGTGACGGTGCTGTGGTGGCTGCTGTTCGTGGTCATCGGCACCTGGATCCTGCTGCGCACCCGGTTCGGAAACTGGATCTTCGCGGTGGGCGGCAATGTGGACAGTGCGCGGGCCGTCGGCGTACCCGTGCGCCAGACGAAGATCGCGCTGTTCATGGGCGTCGGGTTGTGCGCCTGGTTCATGGGCATGCACCGGCTGTTCGCGTTCAACACCGTGCAGTCCGGCGAGGGCGTCGGCAACGAGTTCATCTACATCATCGCGGCCGTCATCGGCGGGTGCCTGCTTACCGGCGGATACGGCTCGGCCATCGGCGCCGCGTTCGGCGCGCTCATCTTCGGCATGACCAACCAGGGCATCGTGTATGCCGGGTGGGAAGCCGACTGGTTCAAGTTCTTCCTCGGAATCATGCTGCTCTTCGCGACGGTGCTGAACATGTGGGTGCGGCGATTGGCGGTGCGGCGATGACGCTCATCGAGATGTCCACTGTGGGCAAGCGGTACGGCAACATCGTCGCGTTGCACGACATCTCCCTGCGGGTCAACGCCGGCGAGATCACGTGCGTGCTCGGCGACAACGGTGCCGGAAAGTCCACATTGATCAAGATCATGTCGGGCCTGCACCAGCACGACAGCGGCGAGATGCTCGTCGACGGCGAGCCGACCCGCTTCGGCTCGCCGCGCGCGGCGCTCGACCGCGGCATCGCCACCGTCTACCAGGACCTGGCGGTGGTGGCGCTGATGCCGGTGTGGCGTAACTTCTTCCTCGGCAGCGAGCTGCGCAAGGGACCGTTCAAGGTGCTCGACATCGACACGATGCGCGCGACCACCCGCGACGAACTGGCACGGATGGGCATCAACCTTCGCGACGTCGAGCAGCCGATCGGGCAGCTCTCCGGTGGCGAGCGCCAGTGCGTGGCCATCGCGCGGGCCATCCACTTCGGAGCGAGGGTGCTGATTCTCGACGAGCCCACCGCCGCGCTGGGCGTCAAGCAGTCCGGGGTGGTGCTCAAGTACGTCGCCGCCGCCCGGGACGCCGGGCTCGGCGTCGTGTTCATCACCCACAACCCGCACCACGCGTACCTCGTGGGTGACCATTTCATCCTGCTCAACCGGGGCCGGATGCGGCTGGACCGCAAGCGGGCCGAGATCAGCCTGGACGACCTGACCCGCGAGATGGCCGGCGGCGACGAGCTGACCGCCCTCACCCACGAACTCCAGCGGACCTGAGGGAGCACGAATGACCGTTAAAGTCGGCGTAATCGGCACCGGGAGCATCGGTGCCGAGCACGTCCGGCGGCTCGCACAGCAGGTATCGGGCGCCGAGGTGACCGCGGTGTTCGACGTCGACCGGGAGCGCGCCATCGAGGTGGGCGCCCCGGTCGGCGCGGCCGTGCACTTCGCCGCGCACGACGTCATCGACGATCCGGCCGTCGACGCGGTGCTCATCGCCTCGCCCGGTGACCTGCACGCCGAGCAGGTGCTCGCCTGCCTCGCGGCGGGAAAACCGGTGCTCTGCGAGAAGCCGCTCGCCACCACCGCTGAGTCTGCGCTCAAGGTCGTCGAGGCCGAGGCGGCGCACGGCCGCTCGCTGGTGCGGGTCGGCTTCATGCGCCGGCACGATTTCGGGTACCGGCAGGTGAAAGCGGTGCTCGATGGTGGCGGCATCGGCGAGCCGCTGCTGATGCACTGCGTGCACCGCAACGCGTCGGCCCCATCCTGGTTCACCAGCGAGATGTCGCTGACGGACTCGGTAGTACACGAAATAGACGCCGCGCGGTGGCTGCTGGGCGCGGAAATCGTCGCGGCGACGGTGGTCGCCGTGAAATCCAGCCCTCTTGCCGGCGGCCTGCGCGACCCGCAGATCGTGATTCTGGAGACCGCGGGCGGTGTGGTCATAGAGGTCGAAAGCTTCGTCAACTGCCAGTACGGATACGAAGTGCGCTGCGAGGTGGTGGGTAGCACTGGTACGGTCTCGCTCGACACCCCGAGCACCGGCGCGGTGACGCGCAGCGGGGGCCGCACCCAACCGCTGCCGGATGATTGGCGCACCCGGTTCGGCCAGGCATACCTGGACGAGCTGCAGGCGTGGGTCGATGGCCGGCCGGGTGGCGCGACCGCCTGGGACGGTTACGCGGCCACCGCCGTCGCGGAAGCGTGCCTCCGATCCCTTGCCACCGGCGCCCGCAGTACCGTGGCGCTGGCCGACGCACCAACCGGTAGTCCGCAGTGAAGGAGCCCGTCGTGAACCCCGTAGGCCAGCTCATCCGGGTAGACCGGTCGAGCCCCGTGCCGCTGTACTTCCAAGTGGCGCAGCGGCTCGAGGAGCTGATCGAGTCGGGTCAGCTCGTCCCCGGCACCCGCCTGGAAAACGAGATCGCGCTCGCCGACCAGCTCGGACTGTCCAGACCCACCATGCGGCAAGCGATCCAGTACCTGGTCGACAAGGGACTGTTGGTGCGCAAGCGCGGCGTGGGCACCCAGGTCGTGCACGCGAAGGTGCGGCGCACCGTCGAGCTGACCAGCCTGTACGACGACCTGCACCGCACGCATCAGCAGCCGCGCACCGAGGTGCTGTCGTTCGGTGAGACCGAGGCGCCCGACGAGGTGGCCGTGGCGCTGGCGCTGCCGACAGGCGCTCCGGTGCTCGCGATCGAGCGACTGCGGTACGCCCAGGGTGAGCCGCTGGCCGTGATGCGCAACTATCTGCCGGCCGGGCTGCTCCAGCTCAGCTCCGAAGACCTGGCGAAGCACGGGCTGTATCAGGTGATGCGGTCGGCGGGGATCAACCTGCGGCTCGCCGATCAGACGATCGGTGCGCGCAAGGCGACCGCCGCCGAGGCCAAGGCGCTCGGCGAGGCGCGCGGTGCGCCGCTGCTCACCATGATTCGCACCGCGTACGACGACGCCGGGCGCGCGGTCGAGTATGGCCACCACGCGTACCGGGCATCGCTGTACAGCTTCGAGCTGACGCTAGTCGCGCGCTGAGATCTGCTGCACCGCCCAGGCGTTGCCGTCCGGGTCGGTGAAGTGCACGAACCCCTCGTTGTTGAGGTCGTCGCCGTCGCGGGCGGGGCGCGTCGTCCCTTCCCGCGTGTACAGCTGGATCTCGGTGGCGTCGACGCCGCGGTCGACAAGCTCGGCGCGCGCCTTGCGCAGGTCGGCGACGACCAGTTGCAGGCCCTTCAGCGAGCCGGGAGCCATCTCGCTCATGCCTTTGCTGATGACGATCGAGCAGCCCGAGCCGGGTGGTGTCAGCTGGACGATGCGCATCCCATCGCCGATTTTCGTGTCGTGGTCGACGTTGAAGCCGAGCTGGTCGGCGTAGAACGCCTTCGCACGGTCCACATCGGAGACCGGTACGACGACGACCTCAAGTGTCCAGTTCATGATGTCCCCCTCTGTCGAAGGGTAGACGCCCCGCTGCCCCGTGCGGGCGCCCTCCGGCCCTTCCGATACGAACCGCCACGCCCCGTCGACCCGCAGGTCCACCTCGCACTCGACCAACGTCCAGCCCTATGCCCCGTACCAGAGGGTGTCCGTTAAGGTCAGGACCGTGAAGAGTGTCTGGAAGAGCGAGGTGCCGGTCGGCGGCCGGATCTTGGAGTACAACCCGGAGCTTGACGGCGAGGCGGACCCGGGCGAGGTCGTGTGGACCTGGGTCGCCTACGAGGACCTGCCCGATCAGGGCAAGGACCGTCCCGTGCTGGTGGCCGGCCGGCAGGGGCGCACGCTGCTCGGCCTGATGCTCTCCAGCAACGAGGACCGCGACGGTGACCGCCACTGGTTCGCCCTCGGCCCGGGCGCCTGGGACCGCCAGGAGCGCCCCAGCTGGGTCCGCCTGGACCGCGTGCTGGAGGTCGACGAAGACGGCATCAGGCGCGAGGGCTGCATCCTCGACCCCCGCCGCTTCGCCGAGGTAGCGGCCGTGCTGAAGGCCCGCTACGGCTGGCAAACCTGACCGATCACGGGAGGCGAGCGAGGGTGAACAGGAGCGCGGCGCGGTTGCGGGTGGCGAAGGCCGCCACGCGGTCCGCGTAGCGCTCGCCCGCCAGCGCCGCCGCCAGGACGGCGTCGCTTACGCTGCCGATCTCGTCGTAGCGGGCCACCGCCGCGTCCAGGTGGGTGGCCGCCGCTTCGCGGTCGCCCCTTGACAGCGCCTGGCCGGCGGTCACCATCGCCTCGGCGGCGGCCACCCATCGGGTACGCCGCAGGGCGGTGCCGACGACCGTTGCCACGGTGGTGGCGGCTTCGGGGACCAGGACCGCGGTGTGCGCCGCCGCGGGCAGCCACTCCATCGTCAGCGCGGTCGGCGTCTCGCGCCACACGCCGGCCAGCTCGGTGAGTAACTCGGCCGCCCTGCCGGCGTCACCGCCCAGGGCGTAGCTGAGCGCGCCGTGCGCGGTGGCGTTGAAGCGGAGCCTGGCGAACCCGGAGTCGCGCGCCACCGCCAGGCCCCGCGCCACGTCTTCGCCGGCGGGCAGGCCGCACAGGGTACGCAGCCAGGCGCGGCGGCCGCGTAGCTGCAGATCCCAGTCGGTGGTATCGGCGCCCTCGCCGTCGAGGTACCCGTCGGCGGCCTGGAGCAGCGCGATCCAGTCGCCCTCGAAGTAGGCCAGCTCGGCCTCCTCGGAGTGGCTCGGCACGAACCGCAGCTGTCCACCCTGGACTGTCTGGCTTTCGCGCTCCAGCTCGGCCGCGCGCGCCAGGTCGCCCTCCTCCTGCACGAAGGTGGCGAGGTTGTGACCGGCCCGGCGCAGCGTCGGCAGGCCCTGCGCGCGGCACGCCTCGACCACCCGCTCCATGTCGGACAGTGCGCTCGCGTCGCCCGCGACGTACCGGGCGGCGTATTCGGTGACGAGCGCGTGCACGGTGGCGTCGGCGAGGCCGAGCCGCTCGGCGAGGGAGTGTGCGGTGCGGGCCGCCGCGATCGCCTCGCCCGTCTGGTAGTCCATCAGGTGCAGGCGGGCCAGTTCGGCGTACGCCTCGGCTGTGTCGGCGCTCTCGGGCAGTCGCGTGAACAGCCCCACCGCGCGGTCGAGATGCTCCCGTGCCCTGGCACGCTCGGCGCGCATCGACTCGGCCTGCCCGAGCAGCGTCTCAGCTCCCGCCTCGCCCGCGACGTCATCCGCGTCGCGCATCCGCTCGGCGAGCCGGGCCACGTCTTTGACGCCCCCGTCGCGGTAGAAGCGGTCACCGTCCACAAGGAACCGGAGCCGGTGGTGCAGCAGCTCGGCGGCGCGGCGGCCGGCCGGCTCGTGGTCGCGCGGCCACACGTTGAGCGCCTGCTCCACGTATCCCAGAGCGGCGTCGACGGCGTACACCGAATAGGCGGCCTCGGCGGCGGCCCGCAGCGCCGCGCGGGCGGCCTCGGCGTCGGCGGCGGTGTCCTCGCCGAGACCCTCGGCCAGCGACAGGGCTTCGATCCGGTGGCGGGCCACCCCGGTGGCCAGGTCGTGCCGGCCGCCGACCGACACCCGATCCAGCCAGCCGGCCGCGCGCCGGTGCAGCGCGGCACGCATCGCCCGTGGCAGCCGCCGGTACGCCACCTCGCGCACCAACTGGTGCTGGAAGGACAGCTCGGTCTCGCCGGCCACTGTGGACATGACGCCCGCGGCGAGGATGTCGCGCTGCTGCAACCGGTGCAGGACCAGCGCCACGTCGCCGCCGTCCAGGTCGAGCATGGCCGCGACCGCGCCCGGCCACACCCGGTCACCGAGCACCGCGGCGGCGCCCAGCACGCGGCGGCCGGCGTGGTCGAGGAGGTCGATGCGGTTGGCGATGACGCCGTGCACGGTCTCCGGCACATCCAGGTCGCTCTCGATCGTGAGAGCCGGGTCGCCCTGCCGCTCGGCGAGCATCCGCACGTACTCGATGGCGTACATCGGGTTGCCGCCGGTGATCTCTGCGATCCGGTCGATGTACTCCTCGGGCATGGACTGCTGGCGCAGCAGCGTGGACACCAGCGTGCGCATCTCAGACGGGCGCAGCCGGGCGAGGGAGACGGTGAGCATGCCGGGCAGCGCGGACGGCCAGGCGGGCTGCTGGTCGAGCAGCTCCGGGCGGTACGTGCACACGACGAACAGGGGCGCGTCGCCGCCCGCCTCGACCAGGTCGGCGAGGAACCGCAGCAGCGCCGGGTCGGCGTAGTGCAGGTCCTCCACGACCAGCGCGGTGGGGATGTGCCGGGCGAGCGCCAACAGCGCGTCCCGCCAGGCCGCCTCGATCTCACCCGGGCGCACCGCCCGGCCCGGCAACCCGGCGAGCGGGGCGATCAGGCGGATCAGCCGTTCGCGGTCGGCGGCCGGCAGCGCGTCGCCGAGCGCCGCGGTGAGCCGGTCGCGGGCGGCGTCGGGGTCGTCGGTGTCGAGCACGCCCGCCTCGGCCTTGACGATCTCGGCGAGCGCGTCGTACGTGCCGCCCGCCCCGTACGGCAGACAGCGCCCCACGCGCCACCGCACCAGCAGGTCACCGGCGTCGTGGACGGTGCGGAACAGCTCGCGGACGAGCCGGCTCTTGCCCAGCCCGTGCGCGCCCACGATCGACACCAGCTGGGCCCGCCGTTCCGACACCGACCGGGTCAGCGCCGCCATCAGCAGGTCCAACTCGGAGCGGCGGCCGACCAGCGGCGCGCCCTCGTCGTCGACGACCTGCGGCCGGTGCGCCGACGCCTGTGCCAGCCACGCCTCCACCGGCCGCGCCTTGCCGGCCACCGTGAGGTGAGCAGGCTCGTCCGCGTACCGGATGGAACCGGCCGTGGCCCGGTGCGTCGCCGCGGAGACCAGCACCCCACCGTCCGGTGCGTGTGCCTGCAACCGCGCGGCCGTCGCGACCGCGTCGCCGGAGACGAGCGCCTCGCCGCCGTTGCGGGCGGCCGCCAGGTCGACCAGCGCCTCGCCGGTCGCGACACCGACCCGCGCGCGCATCCGGTACCGGCCCGCGAGGGGCCGCTCGTCGAGCTTTCGCTGCAGCTCCAGCCCCGCGAAGACCGCCCGGTATCCGTCGTGCTCGGTCTCGACGGGCACGCCGAAGACCGCCATCACCGCGTCTCCGATGTACTTCTCGACGACCCCGCCGTATCGCCGGATCACCTCGCGGGCGGTGGTGAAGTAGTCGACCTGCAGGCGCCGCAGGTCTTCGGGGTCGAGGCTCTCGGCCATCTGGGTGAAGCCCTTGAGGTCGACGAAGAGCACGTTGACCGTGCGGCGCTCCTCGCGGGGTGCCTCGGAACTGCCCAGTTGCGCGCCGCAGGCGGTGCAGAAGCTCAGGCCGGGCGCGATGGTGGTGTCGCAGGACGGGCAGCGGGCGTGCAGGGCCGTGCCGCATCGGCCGCAGAAGCGGTGGCCCGGATCGGTGGGCGCCCCGCACTGTGGGCAACCGTCGTGCTCAATCCCCATGTACGCGACCGTCCTTGCGGTGATCGTGTCGGGCTCCCGACGCGACGGCGGTGCCCGCGCGCAAGACGCCACTAGAGTACGCCGTGTTATCTCGTGGTCATTTATTGTCAGGGGAGGTCCGATAATGGCCGATTCGATGAACGATTCCGACGGCAAGGGCGCCGCCACGTCGCCAGCGGGCAAGGGCGTCGGCAGCGACCCGAAGGAGCCGCAGCCGGGCCCCGCCGATGGCCCGGACAAGGGCAAAGGCGTCGGCTCTGAGCCGGCGGGCAGCACCGGCAGCTGAGGTGACAGCGAGCGGGACGTCTTCAGGGGCGCCCCGCCCACCTCTGCCGTGATGCCATTGATAAGAGCCGCTGCCGGCGAGCGTGATACCGCTCGCCTGGCATAGTTGGCGTGTGACCCCCGCCTCACCCCAAGAACTGGCCAAGGCGCTCGCCGAGGTCGGTTACCTCGCCGACGAGGGGCTGGCCATCGCCGGGCACCTGGCGATGCGGCTCGGGCGGCCGCTGTTTCTCGAAGGCGACGCGGGCGTCGGCAAGACCGCGTTCGCGCAGGCGCTGGCCGAGGCGACCGGCGCGCACTTCGTGCGGCTCCAGTGCTACGAAGGGCTCGACGCCTCGCAGGCGCTGTACGACTGGGACTTTCCGCGGCAGATCCTGCACCTGCGCACCGTCGAGGCGGCGGCGGTCGCGGCCGGCGACAAGCCCGATACTGCGGCGCTGGAGGCGAGCCTCTACGACCGGCGGTTCCTCATCGCCCGCCCCCTGCTGCAGGCTCTCGAACGCACCCCGTCGGTGCTGCTGGTCGACGAGATCGACCGGGCCGACGACGAGTTCGAGGCGTTCCTGCTGGAGGTGCTCGCCGACGCCGCGATCACGATCCCCGAGCTGGGACGCATCGCCGCCGAACGGCCGCCGCTGACGGTGCTGACCAGCAACCGCACGCGCGAGGTGCACGACGCGCTCAAGCGCCGCTGCCTGTACCACTGGGTCGAGCACCCCACTGTGGAGCGTGAGGTCGCGATCCTGCGCTCCCGGCTCCCGGAGGTCACCGAGCGGCTGGCCGCCGAGGTCGCCGAGGCGATCCGGCGCATGCGCCAGCTCGACCTGATCAAGCCGCCGGGGGTCGCCGAGGCGCTCGACTGGGCCAGCGCGCTGACCGCGCTCGGCGCCGACGGGCTCGACCGGGACGTCGCGGCGGCCACGCTCGGCGCGGTGCTGAAATACCGCGAAGACATCGACCGGGTGCGAGAGTCCGAACCATGGCGGACGTGACCGCCGTCCTCGTGGGCTTCGCGGAAACGTTGCGGCACGCCGGGGTCGAGGCCGTGGGGGAGCGGGTCGAAGCCATGATCTACGCCGCCAGCGCACTCCAGATCAGCAGTCCGCAGGACGTGTACTGGGCGGGCCGGCTGACCTTGTGCGCCGAACCCGATGACCTGCCCGTGTACGACGCCGCGTTCACCGCGTACTTCGGTGGGCGGCTGCCGGCCCGGGTACCCGATCCGCAGCCCGCGGCCCGGAGCCGCCCGGCGGCGCTGTTCGGTTCGGTGCCCGGTGGCACCGCCAGCGAGCCGGACGCCGCGACGCCGGTCGCGGCCAGCGACGCCGAGGTGCTGCGACAGCGCGACATCGCCGCGCTGTCGGTGGCGGAGCGTGACGAGGTACGCCGGCTGGTGGCGCTGCTGGCACCGGAAACAGCGCCGCGGCCCAGCCGGCGGCACCGCCCCGCCCGCGCGGGTGGCGTCGACCCGGCCCGGACGGTCCGCCGCATGCTGCGCCACGCCGGCGAGCCCACCCGGCTGGCCCGCCGCGACCACCGCGACAAGCCCCGCCGCCTGGTACTGCTCGTGGACGTCTCCGGCTCGATGGCACCGTACGCGGACGCCCTGCTCCGCTTCGCGCACGCGGCCGTGCGCCGCCGGCCGACGCTGACCGAGGCGTTCACGCTGGGCACCCGGCTGACCCGGGTTACGCGGGCGCTGCGGCACCGCGACCCCGACGCGGCCCTCCGGGCGGCCGGCGGTGCGATCGCCGACTGGCACGGCGGCACCCGGCTCGCCGACGGGCTCAAGGCGTTCCTGGACCGATGGGGGCAGCGCGGCACCGCTCGCGGCGCCGTGGTGGTGCTGTGCAGCGACGGCTGGGAGCGGGGCGACCCGGCCCTGCTCGCGGCGCAGATGGCGCGGCTGTCTCGGCTCGCCTTCAGGGTGGTCTGGGTCAACCCGCACCGGGGCAAGGCGGGATACGCCCCATTGGTGGCCGGGATGGCGGCGGCCCTGCCGTATCTTGACGACTTCGTCGCTGGTCACAGCTTGGAGGCGTTGGAGCAGCTTGTAGGCCTAATCTCGAGAGCCTAAGGGCTTGTCTCAACGCGCCATTCAGGCCATTCGGAGCCACTTGGTTGCTGCGTATGGTAGAAACTCGCCCGTGGAGTCGTCCGGGGATCGCGTATCCCGCATTGTAGATGTCAGCAAGCTCCCCTTGAGTGAACTTGCCACTGTGGACAAGCCGCGTCTTCAGAAATCGCTGCGGGAGGTCGTCGACCAGGTCGAGCGGCAGCACGAGATCGTCGCGGGTTTCGGCTCGGCGATATGACTGACCGGGCGGGTCCAATACAGATCCGCCAACGGGAATGGCCCGGCGGCCGCCTCGGGATGGGCCAGTAGCAGGCGGCGGAGTTTGCCCTGCCATTCGGCCACGAACTCGCTTTTGGCCTCCTCGGCCAGCGGTTGCGGGGTACCCGCCGGCAGCGCGGCGCCGGCACCTGTTCCGGCACGTTGGAAGCCGGTCGAATCGGCATCGACCTCGACGGCGATTGCGCAGTCCGGATCGATCTCGAAATAGAGCAACTCGGGCATAGTCCGCTCCGGGGGTGGACGGCAGTGTGCACACATCGTACGGGTGTCGTCACAAATTCGGCGCGGCCAACTATTGTGCTCTTTCGGGTGTCACTATCGATCTCATTCGAATTGAGATTGATTGATGATGATCACTATGTGGTGATGTCTCGCTCCGCGCCCGCACCGCGAACGTTTCCAGCGGGTTACGCCGCACCCCTTGCGGTGGACGGCCGCGAGAGATTGTCTGTGGGGTAGCCCCGGTCCGGTGCAGCCCGCACCGGGCCCTGTCCCGCCCGGGAGGGTTTATGACCCGGATCAGCATCACCGTCGACGGGGTCCGCTACGACGATGACGTAGAGTCCCGCACCCTGCTCGTTCACCACCTGCGCGATCGGCTCGGCAAGGTCGGCACCGTGGTCGGCTGCGACACCAGCAACTGTGGCGCCTGCACCGTGCTCGTCGCCGGCGACTCCGCTACGACCCGCCATGCCGTCAAGAGCTGCAACGTCCTCGCCGTCCAGGCGGATGGCACCGAGATCATCACCATCGAGGGCCTCGCCGGTGGCGACGGCTCACTGCACCCGGTACAGCAGGCGTTTCACGACCGGCACGCGCTCCAATGTGGCTTCTGCACCCCCGGGATGATCCTGGCCGCGGTGGACCTCCTGGCCGAAAACCCGGACCCGAGCGACGCGGAGATCCGCGAGGGCATCGAGGGAAACCTGTGCCGGTGCACCGGATACCAGAACATCGTGCGCGCCGTGCGTGACGCGGCGACCGCGCTGCGCGGCGCCGACGTCGCGGAGCCAGCGTCCGCAGTGGACGGCCAGATGCCGGGTACGCCACAGGCGGCGCCCGCCGTGCCGTCCGAGCCCGAGTCAGTACCCGTCGAGGCCGTGCCGCGGCCCGTGCCGTGAGGGAGGTCCGTTCGTGACAACTGTCCAGGAACGACCCACCGGTGAGGTGGGCGCGGCACGCAAACGCAAGGAGGACGCCCGGCTCATCACCGGCCGGACGATGTGGACGGAGAACGTCATGCTGCCGGGCATGCTGCACCTGGCGATCCTGCGCAGCCCGATGGCGCACGCCCGGATCACCCGGGTCGACACGTCGGCCGCGCTGCGCGAGCCCGGCGTGGTGACGGCGTTCAGCGGCCGCGACGTGGCCGAGACGCAGGGCAGCCTGCCGTGCGCGTGGCCGGTGACCGAAGACATGGTGCACCCCGACCACCCGCCGCTGGCGGTCGACGAGGTGCGGCACGCGGGCGAGGCGGTCGCCGTCGTCGTGGCCCGCGACCGGGCCAGCGCGGTCGACGCGCTCGCCACGATCGAGGTCGACTACGAGCCACTGCCCGTCGTGCTCGACATGGAGGAGGCCCTCGCCGAAGACGCCCGGCTGGTGCACGCAGACAAGGGCACCAACAAGGCGTACACGTGGATTTTCGACTCCGGCGAGGCCGGCACCGGCCACGGCGTCGACGCGGCCTTTGCCGGCGCCGAGGTGGTCATCAAGCGCCGGTACATCCAGCAGCGGCTGATCCCGGCGTTCATGGAGCCGCGCAGCGTGGTCGTCGACCCGACCGGCGACCAGCACACGATCTGGTCCGCGACGCAGATTCCCCACATCCTGCGGGTGATGGTGGCTCTCGTGACCGGTACGCCGGAGCACAAGGTGCGGGTGGTGGCGCCGGACGTCGGTGGCGGGTTCGGCGGGAAGCTCCAGGTGACCGCCGAGGAGCTGATCGCGTTCATGGCGGCGCAGCGGGTCGGCAAGCCGGTCAAGTACACCGAGTCCCGGTCCGACAGCCTGCTCTCCGCACACCACGGGCGCGACCAGATCCAGGATCTGGAGCTGGCCGCCAGGCGGGACGGGACCGTGTTGGGGTTGCGGGTCAACCTGCTCGCCAACATGGGTGCCTATCTGGGCATCGTCACGCCGGGCGTACCGCTGCTGGGCGCGTTCATGTACAACGCGATCTACAAGTTCCCGGCGTACCGCTTCGTGTGCACCGGCGTCTACACCAACACCACCACGACCGACGCCTACCGCGGGGCCGGCCGGCCCGAGGCCACGTACGCGATCGAGCGGCTGATGGACGAGCTGGCCGTCGAGTTGGACATGGACCCGGTCGAGGTGCGGCGGCGCAACTGGATCCGGCACGACGAGTTCCCGTTCGACACCGTCGCCGGACTGACCTACGACTCAGGCAACTACGAGGCGGCCACCGACAAGGCGTTGGAGCTGTTCGGGTACGAGGCGCTGCGGGCGGAGCAGGCTTCGCGCCGCGAGTCGGGTGACCCGGTGCAGTTGGGCATCGGCGTGTCCACGTACACCGAGATGTGCGGCCTCGCACCGTCCCGGGTACTGGGCGCTCTGCGGTACGCCGCGGGCGGCTGGGAGACGGCCAGCATCCGGGTACTGCCCACCGGCAAGGTCGAGGTCGTCACCGGTACCTCGCCGCACGGGCAGGGCCACGAGACCGCGTGGAGCCAGATCGTCGCCGACCGCCTCGGCGTGCCGTTCGAAGACGTCGAGGTGCTGCACGGCGACACCCGCACCTCCCACAAGGGACTCGACACGTACGGGTCGCGGTCGCTGGCCGTGGGCGGCATCGCGCTCGTCAACGCCTGCACGAAGGTGGTCGACAAGGCCAAGCCGGTGGCGGCGCACCTGCTGGAGTGCGACGTGTCCGACCTGGAGTTCGCCGATGGGGCTTTCCGGGTGCGCGGCGCGCCTTCGGACGCGGCCGGCAAGACGATCGCCGACTGCGCGTTCGCGGTGTTCGCCGCGCACGACATGCCCGAGGGTGTCGAGCCGACCATCGACGCCGACGCCACCTACGACCCGGGCAACTTCTCGTTCCCGCACGGCACGCACCTGTGCGCGACCGAGGTCGACACCGAGACCGGCCGGGTCACGATCCGGTCCTATGTGGCCGTCGACGACGTCGGACGGGTCATCAACCCGCTCATCGTCGAGGGCCAGGTGCACGGCGGGGTCGCGCAGGGCATCGCGCAGGCCCTCTTCGAAGAGGCCGTGTACGACAGCGAGGGCAACCTGCTCACCGGCACCTTCATCGACTACACGCCGCCCAGCGCGGCCGACCTGCCCGACATCGTCAGCGACCGCACGGAGACCCCGGCACCGGACCACCCGCTCGGTGCCAAGGGCGTCGGTGAGGCCGGCACGATCGCGTCGACGCCGGCTGTCATCAACGCGATCGTCGACGCGCTGCGGCCGTACGGTGTGAGCGACATCCGGATGCCGGCCACGCCCGAGCGGGTCTGGCAGGCGCTGCGAGGGGGTGCTCGGTCATGATTCCCGCCGCGTTCGAGTACACGAAGCCGTCCACAGTAGACGAAGCGGTACAGGCGCTGGCCGACGGCGGCGAAGACGCCAAGGTGCTCGCCGGTGGCCAGAGCCTCATCCCGATGCTCCGGCTGCGGTTGGCCGCACCAACGCTCCTGGTCGACCTCGGCGGCCTCGGTGAGCTGCGGGGCGTCCGCGACGACGGCGACGCGCTGGTGATCGGGGCGATGACCCGGTACGCCGACCTGCTCCGCGATCCCCTGGTGCGCGACCACGCGCCGCTGCTCGCACAGGCCACCGCCACCGTGGCCGACCGCCAGGTGCGGCACCTCGGCACCATCGGCGGCTCCCTGGCGGAGGCCGACCCGGCCGGTGACCTGCCCAGTGTGGCGGTCGCGCTCGACGTCTCGTTCGAGGTGGTCGGTCCCGACGGCTGGCGCACCATCTCCGCGGCCGACTTCTTCGTCGATTTCCTCACCACCGCCCTCGGCGACGGCGAGATGCTAGCCGCGCTCCGTGTGCCCAAACAGGACGGTTGGGGAACGCACTACGAGAAGTTCAACCGGGTCGCGCAGGCGTGGTCCATCGTCGGCGTCGCCGTGGCGGTTCGCCGGGAGAACGGCACGATCGCCGAGGCGCGGGTGGGCCTGACCAACATGGGCAATCGCCCCGTGCGGGCCCGCGCTGTCGAGGAGGCTCTGACCGGTGCGCCGGCGACCGTCGACGCGGTAAGCTCCGCTGCCGCGCGAGCGGCCGAAGGTGCCGATCCACCGGCGGACGTGTGGGCGTCCGCGGAGTACCGCAGTCATCTGGCAACCGTGCTGACCCGTCGTGCCGTTGTCGCGGCAGGAGGTATCCATGCGTCTTGACCACAGTTTCACCGTGCCGGTGGGCGTCGACGAGGCGTGGCAGGTCCTGTTGGACGTGCCGCGCGTCGCGCCCTGCATGCCGGGGGCGGCGCTCACCGAGTTCGACGGCGAGGCGTTCACCGGCAAGGTGAAGGTCAAGGTCGGACCGATCGTGTTGACGTACACCGGAAAGGGCCGCTTCGTCGAACGCGACGACGCGGCCCACCGGGTCGTCATCGAGGCGTCCGGGCGCGATACCCGGGCCGCCGGCACCGCGTCCGCGACGGTCACCGCCGTGCTGGTGCCCGACGGCGACCAGACCCGCGTCGACGTCGCCACCGACCTGGTGGTGACCGGGAAGCCGGCGCAGTTCGGGCGCGGGATGATGGCCGACGTGGGCGGGCGGCTGATCGGCCAGTTCGCCGACTGCTTGGCGAGCGAGATCGCCGGGCCAACCCCCGACGCACCCCCACCCGCCGTCCCCGACAGCGTCCCCGACGCTCCACCCGCCGTCTCCGAGGCCGCGCCGGCTCAGACCGGGCGAGAGGTCGAGCGGGAGGTCGAGCGGGAGGTCGAGCCGATCGACCTGCTCAAGCTCTCGGCGGGCACCCGCACCGCCCGGTACGCCGGCGTCGTGGGCCTGGCGGCCGTAGCGGCGGTGGCGACCTGGCTGGTGATCCGCGCCCTGCGCGGCTGACGAGAGCTCGCCCTGATCACGTGGGAGGGGCGCTTGTTAGTAAACGTACGTTCGTTTATAGTGGTGGAATGCGCAATGATGATCACCCCCTCGCGGGCAGGGTCGCACTCGTCGCCGGCGCCACGCGCGGCTGCGGTCGCGCGATCGCCGTCGAGCTAGGAGCGCTCGGCGCCACCGTCTATGGCAGCGGGCGCTCCACCCGGGCCGGGCGCTCACCGATGAATCGCCCCGAGACCATTGAGGACACTGCTGAGCTCGTCACCGCCGCCGGCGGCCAAGGGATCGCCGTTCGCTGCGACCACACCAATGTGGACGATGTGCGCTCGCTCGTCGATCGCATCCGCGGCGACCACGCGCGGCTCGACATCCTCGTCAACGACGTCTGGGGCGGGGATCCGTTTGTCCAGTGGGACAAGTCGTCGTGGGACCACCCGCTCGACGCGACGCTCGGCGTCCTGCGCAACGGCATCGAGACCCACCTGATCACGAATCACTTCGCGATCCCACTCATGCTCGAGGGCAGCGGCGGCCTCGTGGTCGAGGTAGGCGACGGAAAATACGACGTGCCGTATCGCACGAACCTGCCATACGACCTCGTCAAAACCGTCATCGCCCGCACCGGCGTGGCACTCGCCCACGAGCTCAAGCCGCACGGCGTCACGGCTCTGGCGGTCACACCCGGTTATCTCCGATCGGAAGCGATGCTCGACCACTTTGGAGTCACGGAGCAGACGTGGCGCGAGGCGGCCGAGCGGGTGCCCTTCTTCAGCCACTCCGAGACGCCGCACCTGCTCGGTCGCGGGATCGCGGCGCTCGCGGCCGACCCGGACCGGCACCGGTTCAGCGGCCAGTGCCTCGGGTCGTGGGACCTCATGCACCACTACGACCTGGTCGACGCCGACGGCAACCGGCCAGACTGGGGCGCCGTCGACCTCGAAGCCAGGGTGGATTCCCTCGCCAACGGCGTGCCGGCCTCCGACTGATGCCGCGCCCACGAACGATCAGCGATGAGGCGGTCCTCGACGCCGTCCTCGCCCTCGCCCACCGCGTCGGCCCGGCGAATGTCACGTTCGCCGCGGCCGCTGCGGAGGTGGGCCTGTCGGCCGCGACGCTTGTCCAGCGCTTCGGAACCAAGCGCGACATGCTGCTCGCGGCCGACAAGCGAGCGATCGACCTCTGGGTGGGCGCTCTGGACCGCTCGACGGCCACCTCGCCGCTCGCGCGCGTCGTCGAGGGACTCGTGCTCGCCGTCGACCCGGTCGCCACGCCCGAGCAGATGGCCAACTCCCTCGCGATGCTCCAGCTCGACCTCACCGATCCCGACTTTCACGCCGAGACGCTCCGTGGAGCACGAGCCATCCGCGCCCGCGTCGCGCAGAACCTCAATTCAGCGCTCGAAGCGGGCGAGCTGCGCCCAGGCACCGACGTCGCGGCCCTCGCGAAGCTCGTCGAAACCGTCTACCACGGCGCGATGATCGGATGGGCGATCCACCGCGAGAGCACCCTCATCGAGTCGATGCGCGAGCAGTTCCTAGCCGTCCTCGCCCCGCACCGGACGGGGGTTCGTTGACCCGCTAGGCGGCGGGAGCGCGGTCCAGCCAGGAGTGGTAGGCCGCTTCCAGCGCGGGGTTGGGGCGCGGGTCGGTCTCGGGTGGGGAAGGGCGGTCGGGGCGCAGCGGCGTGCCGACCGCGCGAGCCGCGAGCATGGCCGCGCCGGTCGCGGACGCGCTCCGCACCTCCACGCGCCGCACCACCACACCCAGTGCGTCGGCGAGCAGTTGGCGCACGAACGGCTCGCGCCCGCCGCCTCCGGTCAGGCGTACCGCCGGGCCCAGCGGACCGAGTAGTTCCGCCGCTCGCCGGACGGCGAACACCATGGCTTCCACGGCGGCCCGCGCGAGGTCGGCGCGGGTCGTGGACGCGCGCAGGCCCAGCCAGCCGCCGCGGCTGGACGGCCCGGCCAGGCCACCGCGTTCGCCGGTCAGGAACGGCAGGAACGTCACGCCGCCCGCGCCGGCCGGCACGCCGGCGGCCGCCCCGATCAGGTCGGCCCAGGAGAGGCCGAATACGTCGCAAACCCAGTCCAGCGCCAGGCCCGCGTTCTGCACGGCGGCCATCGCGTACCAGCCATCGTCGGCGGCCACGTACAGGTGGGTGACCGGGGAGGCCATCGGGGACGGGTGGGCGACCCGGCGCAGGACCTGTGCACCGGTGCCCAGGTTGATCTGGAGGTCGTCGACGGTGCCGACGGCCAGCAGGGCGGCGGGTGTGTCCGCGCACCCGGCTATCACAGCGGCGTCCTCCATCGAACCGACCACTGTGGATGGTGACACCACCTCGGGGAGCAGGGTGGCGGGGATGAGGGAGGCTGCCTCAGACGACCAGTCGTCGGCTACCACGTCCCAGAGAAGGGTGGCGGAGGCGTCACTGCGTTCGGTCACGGGTGGGCCGGCGATGGTCAGGCGCAGATAGTCCTTGGGCAGCAACAGGTGGGTGGCGCGGGCGACGCTGTCTGGCTCGTGTGTGGCGAGCCAGGCGGCGATCGGGCCGGTCATCCCGGGCACCAGAGGGTTGGCCAGCCGATCGCGGGCGGGGGCGGCGATGGCGCGCCAGCGGTCGAGTTCGGCGGTGGCGCGCTGATCCGGCCAGAGCACGGCCGGCCGGACCGGTACCCCTGACTCGTCACATAGGACGGCACCGTGCATCTGGCCCGTCACGCCGACCGCGGCGATGCTCGCGGCCGGCAGGGCCGCCCGTGCGGTCCGCAGCGCGGCCACCCACTCGGCCGGGTCCGTCTCCGCCCAGCCGGCGTGCGGCCGGCGCACCTCGTACCCGGCCTCGGCCTCAGCGAGCAGCGAGCCGTCCTCGGCGAGCAGGGCGAGCTTCAGCCCGCTCGTGCCCAGATCGATGCCGAGAAAAGCGCTCAAGGCATCTCCTGGTGGGGGAGCCGCGCGGCGCGCGCTTCCAGGTAGCGTTGCTCGGGGACGCTGCTCGTTCGCTTGGCGGCGAGCTGGTACTGGTCGCGGGCGGCCGCCGGGTCGCCAGCCATCTCCAGCAGGTGCGCCCGCGTCGCGGCGAGCCGGTGGTGTGCGGCGACCCGCTCATCTGAGTCGAGTGTGGACAGTAGGTCCAGGCCGGCTCGCGGTCCCTTGACCATGGCGAGCGCGATCGCGTGGTTGAGGGTGACCATGGGGCCGGGCGCGACGCGTTCCAGTACCGAATAAAGGCCGAGGATCTGCGGCCAGTCGGTGTCGTCCGCGCGCGGCGCCTCGTCATGGACGGCGGCGATGGCGGCCTGGATCTGGTACGGGCCGATGGGAGCGCGAGCCAGCGTGTCCGTGATCAGCGCGACCCCCTCCTCGATGTCGGGCCGGCTCCACAGTGTGCGGTCCTGTTCGGCGAGCGGCACGAGCGAGCCGTCGGCCCGGGTGCGTGCCGGCCGCCGGGCCTCGGTGAGCAGCATCAACGCGAGCAGCCCGGCGACCTCGCCGTCGTCCGGCAGGGCGCGGTGCAGGCCCCGGGTGAGCCTGATTGACTCGCCAGTCAGCTCGCTACGGTGCAACTCGGGACCGGAGGTGGCGGTGTAGCCCTCGTTGAAGATGAGGTACAGGACGTGCAGTACCGCACGCAGCCGCTCGGCGCGCTCGGTCTCGGGCGGCATCGTGAACTCGCTGCCGGTCGCCTTGACGCGCTGTTTGGCCCGGCTGATCCGTTGGGCCATCGTGGCCTCCGGTACCAGGAAGGCGCGCGCGATCTGTGCGGTCGTGAGGCCGCCGACCGCGCGGAGGGTGAGGGCGATCTGCGACGCCGCCGTGAGCGACGGGTGGCAGCACAGGAAGAGCAGGGTGAGCGTGTCGTCGTGCGCCGGCTCCTGGTCCTCGTACGCCTCCCCGGCCATCGCCGCCGCGGTGGCCTCGCGGCGGCGCCGGGCGGCGTCGCTGCGGAACTGGTCGGTCAGCCGGCGCGACGCGACGGTGACCAGCCACGCGCGTGGATTGTCGGGTATGCCCTCGTCTGGCCATTGGGTCGCGGCGCTCAGCAGCGCCTCCTGTACGGCGTCCTCGCACGCGTCGAACTGCCCGTACCGCCGGATCAGCACGCCCAGCACCTGTGGCGCCGCTTCCCGCAGCAGTTCCTCGACCCGGCCCATAGCGCATTACATTAGGCCGATGGTGACGGTCGAGGACGTGCGACGGGTGGCCTTGACGCTGCCGCGCACGTCCGAGCATCTGATTCGCGACCGGGTCAAGTTCCGGGTGAAGCAGATCGTGTACGTGGCGTTCTCGCGCGACGAGACCACGATGGGGTTCGGCTTTCCCAAGGAGGAGCGGGCCGCGCTGATCGCCGCCGAGCCCGAAAAGTTCTTCCCGCCGTCCCGATCCGACGAGCGGTTCAACTGGGTGCAGGCGTGGACGGCCGCCCTCGACGAAGACGAGATGCGCGAACTGGTCATCGACGCGTGGCGGATGTGCGTGCCAAAACGGGTGGCGCGCGAGTGGGAAGAGGCGCAGCGTTAGCGGAATGGATTTGATCATGCGCCCGATCTCGGGGCGCGACGAACTCGACCTGTTCTGCCGGTTGACGTACACGCTCGACCACGAGCTGGCCGACGACCTCGACGCCGGGCGGCGGCTCCCGGAATGGATGTGGGTGGCGCTGCGCGGCGATCACCTCGTGGCGCGGGTCGCGTGGTGGGGCGATCCGGACCCGGAGCTCCTCGACATCTTCGATATCGAGAGCGGCGCTGTCGACGACGGGGTCGCCCTGCTGGAAGCCGCGTTCGCGGCCGTCGTCCCGGCTGGCGGTACCCCGCCGGAGTACCTCCGGTTCGTGCCGCCGGACTGGCGGGAGCAGCCGGAGAGCCGGCGGGTCGTCGAGGAGCGGCTGGCGGCGATCGAGCGGCTGGGCGCGCGGCCCCTGGTGGAGCGGCTGCGGCTGGAGTGGCGGCCGGGTACCCCGATCGCGGAGCCGAGCGGGCGGCTGCTCTTCCGCCAGCCGCACGGCCGCGACGAGATGATCGAGTTGATGACGCGGGTACTGGACGGCACGCTCGACGCGCACAGCCGCGACGACCTCACCCGCATGACGCCCACCGAGGCGGCCGCCGCGCACTTCGACCGGGAGCTGGCGATCTACATCAGCCCGCGAGACTGGTGGCGGGTCGCGACGCTGCCCGACGGTGAGCCGGTCGGGTTCGTCACGCCGGGGCGCAACCCGTACAACCCGGTCATCGGGTACGTCGCGGTGCTGCCCGAGCATCGCGGCAAGGGGTACGTCGATGAGATCCTCGCCGAAGGCACGCGTGTCCTGGCCGCTGAGGGCGTACCGCGCGTCCGAGCGGCGACCGACATGGGCAACACGCCGATGGCCGCCGCGTTCGCGCGAGCCGGTTACGTCACGTTCGAGAAGTCGGTCAACTGGTCGTGGGACCAAGCTCGGTAAAGAGCGTGATGTGCAGGCCGGCGGGGGCGTCGAGCCGGGCGTTGAGCGAGTCCCACGGCGTGCGCGTGGGCTCGGCGACCACGGTGGCGCCCTCTCCTGCCAGCTCGGCGGTCTTCGCGGCCGCGTCGTCGACCTCGAAGCAGACCCGGATGTGGCCGGCCACCCGGCGTCCCACCTCGACCTCGTCGACGTAGTCCGCGTGATGGGGATCGGCCAGCTCCAGCGTGGCGCGGCCGGCGTCGAGGATCGTCACCCGCCCGTCCTCCGACGAGAACGCCGCCTCCTCGGGCATCCCGAGCACGTCCCGGTAGAAACGGAGGGCGGCGTCGTAGTCGTCGGCCGTCACCACGATGCGGAGCTGCCGCACCCGCGCGTTGTCGCTCGCCTGCGCCTTGTCGCTCGTCTGCACGTTGTCGTTCATCGCACCAAGGGTAGGGCGGCGGCGCGTGCCGCGATCACGAGCGCGCCGGCGAGTGGGGCGTCGAACGGGTGCCTGGCCACCAGGACCTCCGGCGGGAACGGCACGGTCCGGCGCAGCACCGCCGCCAGCCGGGGTACGAGTACCACCGCCTGCCCGACCAGGCCGCCGGCCAGCACCACGCGGTCGGGGTCGAGAGCGACCGACAGGTTGGCGACGTGCGTGGCGAGCGCCTCGATGGCCGCGTCGACCACCGCGGCGACCGCCGGCTGCGTGGGGGCCAGTGCGAACGCCTCGGCGGCGTCGACCCGGCGGCCGAGTACAGCGGAGGCGTTCGCGCCGATGGCCTGGCCCGAGACGATCTCCTCCAGTGGCGCGCGACCGTCGGCGAAGGCCACCGGGTGCCGGGGGCCGGGCAGCTGGTACGCGATCTCGCCGGCGGCGCCGTGCGCTCCCTCCACCACCGTGCCGTCGACGACGAACGCCGCGGACAGCCCGGTGCCGAGGTTCAGGTAGATGCCCGACCGGGTGCCGACCAGCGCGCCGGAAACGCTTTCGGCGAGGGCGCCGGCCTTGACGTCGTTCATGACCGCCACCGGTACTCCCGGGAACGCCGCCGCGAACGTCTCGCGCAGCCGCAGCGTCTCCCAGCCGGGGTTGTTGGGAGCGAGCGCGACGCCGTCCTCGCGGATGACGCCGGGTGAGACGACGCCCACGGCGGCCAGCGGCGCCGGGTCGGCCTCGACCAGTTCGCGCGCGCTCCGGACGATCCGGTCGACGACCGCCTCGACGCCGTCGGTCGCGTTGGTGGCGCGATGCGTCTCGTGGAGCCGGTTCCCGGCCGCCGAGGTAGCAATCGCCACCTTTGTCCCGCCGATGTCGATCCCAAGAACCTGGCTCGTCATGCGTGACCCGCGTGAGCGGAGCGAGCGCCAGCCAACTCTGTCATGGTGGGTGAGTGTAAGGGAGGTTTCCTTTCAATCGCGAACGCGGGTGGTGTTTACTGGTCCGATGACCGCGTCCGAGGTCGCCACGAGCGCCGCGTTCCTGCGCCAGGTCAACGAGCGCACCGTCTTCAAGCGGGTGCTCGAGCTCGCGCCCACCTCGGTCACCCAACTGGTCAAGGAGACCGGCCTGTCCAAGCCGACCGTCGGGCTCACCCTCGCCCGGCTGGAGCAGGTCGGTCTGGTCCGGAAGGTCGGCCTGCGCACCGGCGCCGCCGGCCGCGCGCCGCAGCTGTTCGGCCCGCGTCCCGAGGCCGGGTGGGTGGTCGCCATCGACGTCGGGCTGCGGTGGGTGGGGGTACTGCTCGCCGACCTGACCGGCACCATCGCCGGCCAGTCGCGGCGGCGGTCCAAGCGCAGCGCTCGCAAGCTGGTCGACCAGATCGGCGACATGGTCGACGAGTTGCTCGCCGGCACCGACGTCGCACCTGAGTCGGTGCTCAACGTCGTGGTGGGCAGCCCCGGCGTGTACGACAAGACCGGCCACCGGGTCCGCCACGCCTCCAACCTGCCCGGGTGGGAGCGCCCGGACCTGGTGCCCACGCTGCGCGAGCGGCTCGGCGAGCACATCGCCTTCGAAAACGACGTCGACCTCGCGGCGCTCGGCGAGCAGGCGTACGGTCTCGGACGCGGCGTCGAAAACTTCGTATACCTGCACATCGGCAGCGGGCTCGGCATCGGAGCTGTACTGGGCGGAAGGCTGCATCGCGGCGCCCACGGCACCGCCGGCGAGGTCGCGTTCCTCCCGGTCGTGACGCCGGCGTCGGGCCCCGCCGCGCTGCGCCGTGGACTCCTGGAGACCGCCGCCGCGGCCGACGGCCTGGTCGCCGCGGCGCACCGGCACGGCCTCACCACCGCGACCAGGGCGGAAGACGTGCTCGCCGCGGCCAAGGCCGAAGAACCGGCCGCGGTGCGCGCCATGGCGGACGAACTCGACCACCTGACCACCGCGCTGGCCGCGGTGATGACACTGCTCGACCCCGAGCTGGTCGTGCTCGGCGGCGGCGTCGGCCGCCACTTCGGCGATTATCTGGTACCCCTTCGTCAGCGGCTCGCAGCGTTGCTTCCGCTGCCCATCCCCGCGTTCGCGGTGTCCGCGCTCGGTGACGACGCCACCCTCCTCGGTGGGCTGGCGAGCGGCCTTCGCAACGCCCGAGAACGTGCCCTGCAACGAGCGGAACCAGTGTGATAACCGAAATCCAGTCCACCGATCTCTTCGTAGGCCCCGCCGCCGCACCCTGCCAGGTCGTGCGCGTCACGCTGTCCACTGTGCTCGCGCCGGTGCGCGTACGGGTCGAGGGCCCCACCGTGACCACGCCCGAGCCGGTGCTCGCCACCGCACCTGGCGTCGTCGAGGTCGGCGTGCGGATCGCCGCGCCGTCGCGTCCCGGGTCGGTGCACCGGGTCACCGCCGTTGCGGGTCCGTCCACGTTGGACGGTACGGTCACGGCGGCCGAGACCGGCTGGACGATGTGGATGGTGTCGCACTTCCACTACGACCCGGTCTGGTGGAACACGCAGGCCGGCTTCACCGAGACGTGGTACGACCTGCCGGTGGCGGAGGAGCGTCGGCCGGAGTTCAACCGCACCGCGTTCGACCTCGTGCGCGCGCACCTCGACGCGGCCCGCCACGACGAGGACTACAAGTTCGTGCTCGCCGAGCTCGACTACCTCAAGCCGTACTGGGACGTGTTTCCGCAGGACCGGGACGACCTGCGGCGGTTCCTCCGGGAGGGGCGCGTCGAACTGGTCGGCGGCACGTACAACGAGCCAAACACCAACCTGACGCACCCCGAGTCGACGATCCGCAATGCCGTGTACGGCGTGGGATACCAGCGTGACGTGGTCGGTGGCGATCCGCGTACCGCGTGGATGCTCGACGTCTTCGGACACGACCCGGCCTTCCCTGGCCTGATGGCCGACGCCGGCCTCGACTCCTCGGCGTGGGCGCGGGGACCGTTTCACCACGTCGGCCCGCGCCGGCACGCCGGTGACATCACGCGGATGCAGTTCCCGAGCGAGTTCGAGTGGATATCGCCGACCGGCCGGGGCCTGCTGACGGCGTACATGGCCGACCACTACGTCGCCGGCTGGAACATGGAGCGCAAGGACACCCTCGACGAGGCGATGGCCGAGGCGTACGCCCAGTACAGCGAGCTGAAGCAGGTGGCGGCCACCCGGCACGTGCTGCTGCCGGTCGGCCACGACCACAACATCCCGTCCCGCTGGTGCACGGAGATCCACCGGCTGTGGGCGAAGCGTTACGTGTGGCCGCGGTTCGTCCTCGGGCTGCCCCGGGACTACTTCGCCGCAGTGCGCCGGGAGCTTGCCGACAGCGGGCGCGCCCCGTCACCGCAGACGCGCGACATGAACCCTGTCTACACCGGCAAGGACGTGTCCTACATCGACACCAAGCAGGGCCAGCGGGCCGGCGAGGTCGCCGTGCTCGACGCCGAACGGCTGTCCACTGTGGCGGCTCTGCTCGGCAGCCGGTACCCCACCGAGGGGCTGGACAAGGCGTGGCGGCAGCTCGCCTACGGGGCGCATCACGACGCGGTCACCGGCACCGAGTCGGACCAGGTGTACCTCGACCTGCTCGGCGGCTGGCGGGAGGCGTACGAGCTGGGGGAGGGGGCCCGGGCCGCGGCGGTGGCGGCTATCGCGGCGGCCGCCGACACGAGCGGGCCGGGGCGGGCCCTCGTCGCGGTCAACCCGCTGTCCTGGGCTCGCGACGGCGTCACCACCGTCCGTTTGCATTACCCGGCACCGGGTCCCGCCGGCGTCTCACTCCGCGACGAGTCAGGCCAGCCGGTGCCGGCCATGGCCGAAGGAGTGCTGCGGCACCCGGATGGTGGGCTCGCGGACGTGACGCTGTCGTTCGTGGCGCGTGACGTGCCGGCGCTCGGCTATCGCGTGTACCGTGCCGTCCCGGCCTCCACCCTGCCGGCGGGTTGGTCTCCAGCTCTCGTTGCTCAGAACGACGCTTTCGCCGTCGAGGCTTCGCCCAGCGGCGCGCTCAGCAGCATCGTCGACCGGCGCACCGGGCGCGAGCTGCTCCGTCCCGGAGGTGCCGGTGCCGCTCTGGTGTGCCAGCCCGAGCACGCGACCCACCCGCGCTGGGGCGAAGGGCCGTGGCACCTGCTCCCGAGCGGTCCCGGGATCTGCGCCGAGTCGGCGGATGTGTCCATTGAGGAGTCGCCGATCGGGCGCCGGGTCGTGTCCTCCTTTGCTCTTGGCGACCTGCGCGTCCGCCACGAGGCCGTACTGTGGGACGGTGTCGACCGGATCGACTTCCAGACCCACGTCGACGGCTCCATCGGGCAGGACAACCTGCTGCGCGTCCGGTTCGACCTCGACCTGCCCGGTGCGCTTCCCGTTGCCGAGGTGGGATACGCGGCCATCGGGCGGTCGTTCGGCTTTCCCGAATCGGACGCGGCCGCGGATCTGTGGACATTGGACAGTCCCGCGCACACGTGGGCCGGACTGTCCTCCACCGCCCGCATCGCGCTGGTGGGGCCGGACGGCAGCCGCACCGCACACGCGTTCGGCGTGGCCGAGGTCGTGTCCGCCGGACCCGTGCGGGACCTGCTCGCGCGGCTCGTCGCAGTGGGCGTGACGGCGACGTCCACGCTGCCGGACGGGCCACGGTACGGCGCGCTCGACGCCGACTCGAACCTGCCCGACGTGCGGATCGTTCTGGGCGCCGGCAACGCGTTCGCCGCTCAGGTGCTCGACGCCGCCGATCCCGGGTACCGGGAAGCGTTGGTACGCAACGGCATCGTATTCGTACCCGCGACCCGCGACCGCCTGTCGGCGTGGACGCCGGGCGCCGACCTGCGCGGGCCGCGCGACCTGCCGGTGCTGATCGTCGCCGGCGACACGCTCGACTTCGACGGCTCGACCATCGAGGTGCCGCTGCCGCACGGGTTGCCCGGCACCGCCGAGCCGGTCGACGAGTACTCGGTAGCGCTGGTCAACCACGGCACGCCGAGCTTCGTCGCGCAGCCGGACGGCACGCTGTACCTCTCCCTCATGCGCGCGTGCAGCGCGTGGCCCAGCGGCGTCTGGATCGACGGCCCCCGACGCACCGCACCGGACGGCAGCGGCTTTCAACTGCAGCACTGGAGCCACACGTTCCGCTACAGCCTGGTCGCGGGGCCCGGTGACTGGCGCGCCGCCGGTTTCGTGCGCGCCGGCCAGGAGGCCAACCACGCGGTACGCGTCGACGAGGCGCCGGCGTCGCCGGGAGAGCTGCCGGCGCGGCTGAGCCTCGCCTCAGTCGAGCCCGCGAATGTCATCCTGTCGGCGGTCAAGCCGCGCGGCAACCCGATGGCGTCCGGGCTGCCCGGCGACGTCGACCCGCGTGACGGTGTGACGCTGCGGCTGTACGAGTCGAGCGGTGTGCCCGCGACCGCACGTGTCCGCCTGCACGGTGGGCTCACGTCACCCGAGCGAACCGACGTCCTGGAGGGTGGCGAGCGGCGACCGCTCACTGTGGACGGTGACGCGGTGGTGGTCGAGCTCGGCGCCGCCGACGTGGTGACCGTGACCGCGCGCCCGTCCGCGGCGGCGCCGTCCACATTGCCACCGCCGGTCGTGGAGCCGGCCCAGCCCGTCTTCACCCGGTACTGGCTCCACAACAAGGGACCGGCCCCGGCCGGATACCTGCCCACGGCCGTCCACGTCGAACCGTCGTCACTAGCGCTGGGCGCGACTGGCGACGTGATCGTGCGGGTGGCGGCGTCGAGCCGGGCGGCGTCCGGCGAAGTGGCGCTGGATGTGCCCGCGGGGCTCCACGTGGAGCCAGCCGGTCCATTCCGGTACGACCTCGCGGCGGGCTCCCACGCGACGTTCCCCGTGACGGTGCGTACTCTCGACGCCTCGCCAGGCACCTACGTGGTGGCGGCGCGCATCCGCGACGACCTGGGCCAGACCCTGGAAGACGCCGTCGCCGTATCGGTCTCCGGCGCGGCCTCGGGGCCGTTCGTGGCGGCGGTCCTTCACCCGGCTGGGTCCGAACCAGCGGCGACTGTGCGCGTCGGACCCGGCGAGCGGGCAGAGCTGACGTTGCGGCTGACGAACCTGCTCCGGAGCGAGCTGCGCGGCGAGGCCCAACTGCTGAGCCCGGACGGCACCTGGGGCGGCCGCGACGGCGTCGCGATCACACCCTGGACGCGGGGCGTCATCGTGCCGGCCGGGGAGACGATCGAAGTCCCGTTCGTCGTGGACGCGCCGCCGACGGCGCGACCGGGCGCACACTGGTGGGCGGCGGTGCGGGTGGCCTGCTTCGGCCAGGTCCACTACACCGAAACCGTTTCGGTCGAGATCGCGCCTAGGGAGTCGTGAGCGGGGTGGCGCCGCTGCGGGCCTCCGTCATGCCACGATTGGCGAGGCGATCGGCGTGCTCGTTGCCCTCGTCGCCGGCGTGGCCCTTGACCCACACCCACTCGATCTCGTGACGTTCGGCCGCTGCCGCGAGGCGGCGCCACAGATCGGCGTTCTTGACCGGGGTACGCGCCGACGTCATCCAGCCGTTGCGCTCCCAGCCGCGCATCCATTTGGTGATGCCGTCCCGCAGGTACGTGCTGTCGGTGTGCAGGCGCACGGTGACCGCCCGGTTCAGGTGCTCCAGCGCCTGGATCGCGGCGGTCAGCTCCATCCGGTTGTTGGTGGTGCCGGCGGGCTCGCCGCCCCACAGCTCCCTGACATGCCCGCCGTACCGCAGCACCGCGCCCCAACCGCCGGGGCCGGGATTTCCGCTGCAAGCCCCATCCGTGTAAACCTCAACCACCGTCACCCGCCCACGGTACCGGGCCGTCGACGAACGCTGCGGTGGTCAGGGCGTCCCTCAAGTCGCTATAGCGACTTGGGGGACGCCCTGATCACGAAAGAGGGAGTCAGGCGGGGCCGGTGGAGTCGCGGACTACCAGGCGGCATGGTTGGCGGATCACGCCGGATGATGGTTGGCCGTCCAGGGCGGCGAACAGGTGCTTGACCGCCGTTTCGCCGAGCTGCTGGAGGTTGAGGTCGACGGTGGTCAGCGGGGGCTGGCAGTCGGCCGCGAACTCGTGCCAGTTGTCGTATCCGACGATCGACACGTCGTCAGGTATGCGCCGGCCGAGGTCGCGGAGGGTGTTGGCCACGCCGGTCGCGATCTGGTCGTTGCCGCAGAAGATCGCGTCGATCTCAGGGTACGAGCTGAGCAGCATCCGCGCGGCGTGCCGGCCCCAGCGCTGCGACCATTCGCCGTACAGCGGCTCGCCGCCGATCAACGACAGGCCGGCGCCGTCCAGTACGTCGCGCAGGCTGGCGACGCGGTCGCGGGCGGCGCGGTAGTTTTCCGGGCCGGTGATGTGGGCGATGTTGCGCCGGCCGAGCGACACGAGGTGTTCGGTGGCGAGGCGGGCGCCGTCGGCGTCGTCGGCGAGCAGGGACAGGTCGTTGGGATCGTCGGACTCGCCGTACACGTACACGACCGGCACCGGGATGTCACCCGTCAGCGACGGGCGGACGTCGTTGGAGTCGCCGAGGATGATGAAGCCGTCGACCTGGCGTGCGAGCAGCGTGCGGATGTAGTGGCGGCGCCGGATGGCGTCGCCGCGGGCGTCGCAGAGCAGGACGGACATCTGCTCGCTGCCCAGCGCGTTCTCGACGCCGAGCAGGATCGGGATGGAGAACCGGCCCGCGAGCTCGTCGGTGAGCAGGCCGATGGTGCGGGTGCGGCCGGAGATCAGGCCGCGCGCCAGCACGTTGGGTTGGAACGAGAGCTCGTCGGCTGCCTGCAGGACGCGGCGGCGGGTCTCGGGTGCGACTTCGTCGCGGGCGTTGAGCGCTTTGGACGCGGTCGCGACGGACACCCCGGCGCGGCGGGCCACGTCGGTGAGTGTGACGGACTGCGAACGCTGCCTGGCCACCGAAACCCTTTCGAAACGCTTTCGGGTACCTCAACAATGTAGACCATGACGCCATGAGATCCATAAGAAATGTGACCTTGACAGCGGTGTAATAGCGTGGCTACATTGCCGAAAAGGTTTTCGGGGATCGATGGAGGTGGAATGCCGATGGGTCCCCAGTGCGCCCAGCCGGGCCCGTTCGCTGGCGCTCTGAAAGGGTGAAGATGATCGGACCGGTGCATCCGTCGAGGGGCTCGCTGAGCCCGTTGGGGATCGACCAGGCCCGGCTGACCAGCGGGTTCTGGGCCGAGCGGCAGCAGCGCAACGGCGCCGCGACGATCCCGCACGCCCACAGCTGGCTCGAGCGGACCGGCTGGCTCGGCAACTTCCGCCTCGCCGCCGCGGGCGAGCTCGCGCCGCACCTCCGTCAAGGCCGCGAGTTCTCCGACTCCGAGGTCTACAAGCTGGCCGAGGCGATGGCCTGGGAGATCGGCCGAGGCGGCGACGCGCCTCTCGACGAACTGTCCATCGTGGTCGCCGCCGCGCAGGAGCCGGGCGGATATCTCAACACCATGTTCGGCCGCCCGGGGCAGCAGCCGCGCTACTCGGACCTGGTGTGGGGGCACGAGCTGTACTGCTACGGGCACCTCATCCAGGCCGGGGTCGCCCGCCTGCGCACCGGTTTCGAAGACGCGCTCACCGCCACCGCCATCCGCGCCGCCGACCACGTGTGCGTGGAGTTCGGGGCAGCCGGCCGGCAGTTCCTCTGTGGACACCCCGAGATCGAGATGGCGCTCGTCGAGCTGTACCGGGTCACCGGCATCACCCGCTACCTCGACCAGGCTCGGCTGTTCATCGACCGGCGCGGGCAGGCCACGCTCCCCGACATCGAGCTCGGCCGGGCGTACTTCCAGGACGACATGCCGATCCGGGAGCGCGCCGCGTTCGACGGTCATGCCGTGCGCGCCCTGTACCTGGCGTCCGGCGCGGTCGACGTCGCGGTGGAGACGGGAGACGACAAGCTGCTCGCCGCCGTCGTCCGGCAGTGGGAGCGCACCGTGGCCGCCCGCACGTACCTCACCGGGGGCATGGGCTCGCGGCACGAGGGTGAGGCGTTCGGCGACGACTTCGAGCTGCCGACCGACCGGGCGTACGTGGAAACCTGCGCAGCCATCGCATCGGTGATGCTGTCGTGGCGGCTGCTGCTGGCCACCGGTGAGTCGCGCTTCGCCGACCTGGCCGAGCGGACGCTGTACAACGTGGTGGCCGCCTCCACGTCGCTGGACGGGCGGTCCTTCTTCTACACCAACCCGTTGCACCAGCGGGTGACCGGCGCCCCGATGGACTCGTCGAAGCCGTGGCCGCGTGCCTCGTCGAGCGAGCGGGCCCCGTGGCGTGACGTGTCCTGCTGCCCGACCAACATCTCGCGCACGCTCGCCTCGCTCGGCGGATACCTGGCGACCGCCGACGGCGACGGTGTCCAGATACACCAGTACGCGTCGGCGGAGGTGCGGGCGGGCGAGACCGGGCTGACCGTCGAGACCGGGTATCCGTGGCGTGGCGACGTCACCGTGCGGATCACCGAGACCGGTGCGGGGCCATGGCGGCTTTCACTGCGGGTGCCAGGCTGGGCCGGCGAGGCCACGCTCGTCACGCCTGAGGGCACCGAGCGGGTCCGGTCCGGGTACGCGGGGGTGACGCGCACCTGGCGCGTCGGCGACCAGGTGCGGCTCGAACTGCCGGTCGGTCCACGATGGACGACACCCGATCCGCGCATCGACTCGGTGCGTGACTGTATCGCGGTCGAGCGGGGCCCGCTGGTGTACTGCGCGGAATCGGTCGACCAGGACCCCGCGGTGCCGCTCGAAGCGGTCGCGGCGGACCGGTCGGCGCCGGTGGTGGAGCACCCGCTGCCGGCACTCGGGCCGGACGCCGTCGCCCTCGACGTGCCGGCCGCTCAGCTTCCGGTCTCCGCCAACGGCTGGCCGTACGGGTCGCATGGCGACGGCGACCAAGAGGTGGGCACGCTCAGGCTTGTTCCGTACCACCTGTGGGCCAACCGCGGTCCGGCGACCATGCGCGTCTGGCTGCCACAGAGGAGGGGGTGAAAGCAATGTCCCCAACCCGCCGCACCGTCCTTCGCGCCGGAGTCACCGGTGTCGCCGGCGCCGCTGGCCTCACGGCGCTGAGCGGCCGGCCCGCTGCGGCCGCCCGGCCGGACACCGGGGTGTCCGTGTACCCGTTCCCACTCTCCGCCGTCACGCTGCTGTCCGGCCCGTTCCAGGCCAACATGGCGCGTACGCACAGCTACCTGAGCTTCCTCGACCCCGACCGGATGCTCCACATGTTCCGGCTCAACGTCGGCCTGCCGTCGTCGGCCGCCGCGATGGGCGGTTGGGAGTCACCGACCACCGAGCTGCGCGGCCATTCGATGGGCCATCTGCTCACCGCGCTCGCACAGGGATACGCCAACGCGGGTCCCGCCGCTTTCAAGACCAAGGGCGACTACCTGGTCGCCGAGCTGGCCAAGTGCCAGGACCGCGCGGCCGCCGCTGGCTTCAACACCGGGTACCTGTCGGCGTTTCCGGAAAGCTTCATCGACCGCGTCGAGGCCCGGCAGTCGGTGTGGGCGCCGTACTACACGCTCCACAAGACGATGGCGGGTCTGCTCGACATGCACCTGCTGGCGGGCAACGCGCAGGCGCTCGACGTGTTGACGAAGATGGCCGCGTGGGTGAAGCTTCGCAACGACCGGCTCACGCAGGCGCAGCGGCAGAACATGCTGGACACCGAGTTCGGCGGGATGAACGAGACGCTCGCCAACCTCTACCAGCTCACCGGTGACCCCAATCACCTGGCCACCGCCCGGTACTTCGACCACGCCGAGGTCTTCGACCCGCTGGCGTCCAATCTGGACCAGCTCAACGGGTACCACGCCAACACGCAGATCCCCAAGGCGCTGGGCGCGATCCGGGAGTACCACGCCACCGGCGAGACGCGATACCGCGACATCGCGACCAACTTCTGGGACATCGTGGTGGGCCGGCACTCGTACGCGATCGGCGGCAACTCCAACGGCGAGTACTTCAAGGCGGCGGGCCGCATCGCCAGCGAGCTGAGCGACACGACGGCCGAGTGCTGCAACACGTACAACATGCTGAAGCTCAGCCGGCAGCTCTTCTTCACCAACCCGACCCGCGCCGACTACATGGAGTACTACGAGAAGGCGCTCTACAACCACATCCTCGGTGCCCAGAACCCGTCGTCGTCGCACGGCTTCCACTGCTACTACGTGCCGCTGCGCCCCGGTGGCATCAAGACGTACAGCAACGACTACAACGACTGGACGTGCTGTCACGGCACCGGCATGGAGAGCAACACCAAGTACGCCGACAGCATCTACTTCCACTCGGAAGACACGCTGTACGTGAACCTCTTCATCGCCTCGGTGCTGATGTGGTCGGAGCGGGGCATCACGGTGCGGCAGGAGACCAGCTTCCCGGAGACGACGACCAGCCGCCTGACCATCACCGGTTCCGGCGCTTTCACGCTGAAGGTGCGGGTGCCGTCGTGGGCCACCGGCGCCCAGATCCGCGTCAACGGCACCGCCGTGACCGAGCCCGTGACGCCCGGCTCGTACGCGACGATCAGCCGCGCGTGGGCCTCCGGTGACGCGGTCGACATCTCGCTGCCGATGGCGCTGTCTCGTGAGTCCACTCCAGACAGTGCTGCCACGCAGGCGGTCAAGTACGGGCCCATCGTGCTCGCGGGGGCGTACGGCACCAACAACATCTCGTCGTTGCCCACGCTGAACGCGTCGACCATCGCGTCGACGTCGACGCCGCTGCAGTTCACCGCGACCGCCAGCACCGGGCAGGTCACACTGCTGCCGTTCTACAAGATGCATGGCCAGCGGTACACGGTGTACTGGACCGTCGGCACCACACCCCAGCTGCCGCCGTTCGTCGCGCACTACCGCTTCGACGAGACGGGCGGCACCACCGCGGCGGACGCGACCGGCAACGGGCGCACCGCCTCCCTCGCTGGCGGTGCGGGCTGGATAGCGGGCCGCACCGGCAACGCGGTCAACCTCAGCGGTTCGACCGCGCACGTGGCGCTCCCGTCGGGCATCCTCGCCGGCGCGACCGCGTGCAGCGTCGCCACCTGGGTCCGGGTGGACACGATCGCGACCTGGGCCCGGGTGTTCGACTTCGGCGCCGGTACGTCCGCGAGCATGTTCTTCACGCCGCGCAGTAGCGCGGGCACGGCGCGCTTCGCGATCACCAGCTCCGGATCCGGTGGCGAGCAACGCATCAACGCACCGGTCGCGCTGACGGCCGGCGTGTGGACGCATGTCGCGGTCACGCTCTCCGGCAGCGTCGGCATCCTGTACATCAATGGCGTCGAAGCGGCCCGGAACTCCTCGCTGACCCGGCGCCCGGCGGACCTCGGCACCACCACCCAGAACTGGCTCGGTCGCTCGCAGTACGGCGGCGATCCTTACCTCGACGGCGCTCTCGACAACTTCCGCGTGTACAGCCGGGTGCTGACCGCGGCGGAGGTGGCGGACCTGCACGCCACCGGCGGATAGCGCCCCACGAACCCCCGGCTGGTGGTTCCGACCTGCGCCCGGCTGGTCGGGCCACCAGCCGGGCCAGTTTCGGCTCCCCGGCTGGGGGTACCTCGCCTACATGCGAGCGGTTACCTGGCATGGCAAGAGGGACGTCCGGGTCGACGACGTTCCCGACCCCACGATCAAAGAGCCCACCGACGCGATCATCAAGGTGACGTCGAGTGGTGTCTGCGGCTCCGACCTGCACCTGTACGAGGTGATGGGTCCCTTCATGGGCAAGGGCGACGTGCTCGGCCACGAGCCGATGGGCATCGTCGAGGAGGTCGGGGCGGACGTCACCGGGATCAGACCCGGCGACCGCGTCGTGGTGCCGTTCCAGATCGCGTGTGGCCACTGCTATATGTGTGGCCAGGGGCTGCAGACCCAGTGCGAGACCACGCAGTGCCGGGACACCGGGATGGGCGCGGCGCTGTTCGGCTACACCAAGCTGTACGGCGAGGTGCCCGGCGGTCAGGCGGAGTACCTGCGGGTGCCGCAGGCGCACTACGGGCCGATCAAGGTGCCGGAGGGTCCGCCCGACGACCGGTTCGTGTACCTGTCGGACGTCCTCCCCACCGCGTGGCAGGCCGTCGAGTACGCAGCGATCCCGCCCGGTGGCTCGGTGGTCGTACTCGGTCTCGGACCGATCGGTGACATGTCCGCCCGGATCGCGATGCACCGAGGCGCCGGTCGGGTCATTGGCGTAGACCTTGTGCCGGAGCGCCTCGAGCGGGCCCGCGTACGAGGCATTGAGGTCGTCGACCTCGATGCGATCGACGGCGATCTCACCGAGGTAATCCGGGATCGCACCGACGGGCGCGGCCCAGATGCTGTGATCGACGCCGTCGGAATGGAGGCGCACGGGGCGCCCGCCGGCAAGCTGGCCCAGCAGATGGCCGGCCTGCTGCCCGACGCGGTCGCCGCGAAGATCATGCAGAAGGCTGGCGTGGACCGGCTCGTGGCGCTGCACTCGGCGATCGACATCGTGCGGCGCGGTGGCACGATCTCGCTGATCGGCGTGTACGGCGGGATGGCCGATCCGATGCCGATGCTCACCCTCTTCGACAAGCAGGTGCAGCTGCGCATGGGTCAGGCGAACGTGCGCCGCTGGGTCGACGACATCATGCCGCTGCTGACCGGCGACTCAGACCCGCTCGGCGTGGACACGTTTGCGACCCACCACCTGCCGCTCGACGAGGCGCCCCACGGGTACCAAATCTTCCAGAAGAAGCAGGACGGCGCGGTGAAGGTGGTCCTACATCCTTAAGCGGCGTCTTCGAAGCGCGACCGCAGGTCGCGCATGTCCTCCGGGTCGATCAACGCCTTGAACGCCTGCTCCTGGTACTGCGCGGGGATGATCTCGCGGACCCGCTCCGGGTAACCCTCGCCGCCCTCGGCCACCTGGATCACGGGCGGCTGGGCGAACTGGACGGACAGCGGCCCGCTCAGCTTGACCGCGAAATCCCAGGGCCGGTCCTTCTCGGCGACCGCGCACAGGTGGTATCCGTAGAAGGTCTTCACCTCGGGCAGCGTGGTCGCGCTCGGCGGATCGAAGCCGAGCGTCTTCGCCTCGCACACCACCTTGCCGGCCTCGGCCACCTCGCCGTGGCCGTGCGCGTGATGCTCGGTGGGCGTGGACTGCTCGAGGATCGCGGCGACCTGATCGGCGAGCTGGTTCTGCAGGGTGGGCGGCTCGGCGGTGCCACCGGAGCCGAGGCCACGCAGCACCACCGCCACGAGCACGGCGGTCAGGACGACGACCCCGATGGCGATCCAGCGGGTGTGGCCGCGCCGGCGCGGCGGCTGGGTGGCCGTATCGACAGCGGTGGACATGACTACATCGTCCCATCCAAATGTCCCTGGGTGTGGCCCCTCGACGTCCCAGCGAGGGGCCACACCCGTTTTGTGGGGGCGGGTCAAGCCGTGCAGGCAACGCCGTTCAGGGCGAACGCGGTGGGCGTACCCGGTGCGCTACCGGTGTATGTGGCCTGGAAGCCGACGCTGGTCGTGGCGCCGGTGGCCAGCGATCCGTTCCAGGCGGCGTTGCGTGCGGTGATCTGGCTGCCGGACTGTGACCAGGTGCCGCTCCAGCCGCTGGTGAGCCGCACGGTCGAGCCGACCGTGAACGTCAGCGTCCAACTCGTCACCGCACTGCCCCGGTTCGTGATCCGGATCTCCGCGGTGAAGCCACCGCTCCACACGTTCGGCGTGTACACAATGGAGCACGCGGTCGGCGGCGGCGTGGTGGCGGGCGGCGTCGTAGCCGGTGGGGTCGTGACGGGTGGGGTCGTCACCGGCGGGGTGGTGACCGGCGGCGTGGTGGGCGGCCGGGTCGTGGCGGGCGGAGTCGTCCGCGGCGGGGCCGCGATCGCAAGATCGTAAGCCCGCTGCGGTACGAACTGGCCGGCCGCCGCGATGCAGCCGTCGGCCTCGCCCGGCAGCTTGATCCAGAGGTACGCGTCAACCGCCGCGTCGCCGGTCACGTTGGTGGTCTCGATGCCGATCGCACGCCCCGGCGGGTCGCACCACTCGGAACCGGCCGGCCCGTTGCCGTTGCGGCTCGTGTCGACGACGATCTTCAGGTTGGGCGCCCCGGTGGCGGCGACGACCGCCTTCGCGTAGGGGATGAGCTCGCTGTTGGCGCGGTAGTTCGACACGTTGACCGAGATGCCGTGCGCGCTGTTGGCGATGTCGGCCTGCACGAGGCGGCGAGCCATCTCACCGGCCGAGAGCCACGCCGAGTGAGCGGCGTCGAAGTACACCCGTGCCTGGGAAGAGCCGGCGCGCAGCGCCTTGCCCGCGTACGCCATCGAGGCCGCCGTCTCGGCCTGCTGGGCCGCGCTCTGGCAGTCGCTCATCATGGCGAGCACGTCGGGCTCGAGAATAATGGTGGCCGGGCGGCCCGCGAGGCCGGCCGCGACCTGGTCGACCCACTGGCGGTACGCCTGGTGGCTGGGTGCGCCACCGGAGCTGGCACCACCACAGTCCCTGTTGGGCACGTTGTAGACCACCATGATCGGGATCTTCCCGGCCGCCGCGGCGGCACCGACGAACCCGTCGACCTGTGCCCGTACGGCCGACGTGTTGGTGGTGGTAAACCAGCGCGCCTGGGCAACATTGGCGATGCGATCCCGGATGACGGCGGTGCGTGAGTCGTTAGGATTGGCGGCGACCCAGCGGGCTGCTCCCGTGTCCGGATCGACGTAGAACGCGGAATCGGCCGCGGCCGCCGCGTGTGGTCGCAACAACCCGACGCCGACCACGGTCGCCACGGCGAGGCTCATGGCCGCGACTGCGACGGCCGCGGTGAGCACGGATCTCCTGCGCATGCGGGACTCCCTTTTCATCGAACACATTCTCTGGAAGCGCTCCCATGACATCGATTACCGTACGTGGATGTTGCGAGAATGTGAAGTCCTAGCGTCGCTCTTTCTCGCCCCCCGAACTCCGCCCACTCCCGGTCCCCGACACCTCCCGCCGGCAGCGCTCCTCACGCCGCGCCCGGCGCGCGCTCCTGGCGCTCCCTCGCCGCCGATCAAGGGCGAATGCACGTGGTTGGATCTCTTTTCCGCGTGCTTTTGCCCTTGATCGATGGAGATGTCCTTGATCGACGGCAACGGCGGCGGGGGGCCGCCGCCTCCGGCGGCGCGGCGCCAGCGCCCGCTGCGGCCCTGTTCCGAGCCACGCGGCGATCTTGCAGTTGTCATGGTGGATTGCCCCAGTTTGGGCCATGACAACGGCAAGATCCCCGCAGCCCGCAGCCCGCAGCCCGCAGCCCGCAGCCCGCAGCCCGCAGCCCGCAGCCCGCAGCCCGCAGCCCGCCACACGGGTAGATCTTGGCGCTCTACCGTCGCCATAGGGCGACGGTGGAGCGCCAAGATCTCCGCGCGAGGGTGTCCGCCGGCGCATGGCGCGGCGCTTCGCGCGCTTGCGCCGCGAAGTAATCGGTGAACGGGGGCGTGGTCGGGGGATGACCCGGCATCCGCGGGACGACGACACCCTGCGACCCATGCGGCCTCGCCGATCAAGGAGATCTCCATCGATCAAGGGCGAATACACGCGGAAAAGAGATCCAACCACGGGCATTCGCCCTTGATCGGCGGGGAAGCAGGTCCCGCGGGCCGCGGGACCTGCCGCGCGCGCAAGGCGCGCGGTGCGCAAGGCGCGCGGTGCGCAAGGTGCGCGGGGCGTGCGCTGCGCGGGGCGCGGGCGCAGGGCGTGCGCTGCGCGGGGCGCGGGCGCGGGGCGCGCGCCGCGCGGGGCGCGGGGCGCGGGGTGAGTGGGTGGGGTCTGCGGTGGGGTGCGTCGGGTGGGGTGGGCGGATTTGGGGTGAGGTAGGGGGTTTAGCGGGGGTTGCGGGTGGGAAGGGGCGGGCTCTTATAGTCGGCGAGTGACTCGGGCGGGGGAGCAGCGGGATGACGTGGCGCCTAGCGCCGGAGTCATGGGGTATGTGGCTGAGCTGCAGCAGTTCGACGAGAGCATGACGGTCGCGGAGCCGCCGTCGCGGGTAATCGAACCGGAAGAGGCGGCGGTTGAGGAGCCACAAATCGAGCCGGCCACCGAAGAGGCGGTCGCGCGGGTCCGCGTACACGAAAAGCTGCCTTGGACGCGCACGGAGCTTGCCCTCGCTGTGGTTTTCGTGGTTGTGGCCGCGAGTGTCGTCGTGGGTGGGGCGTACGCGGTGATGGCGCAGCGGCGGCCTGCCGGTGAGGTGGCGTTGCCGCTTCCGATGGTCGTGCCGACGCTGTCGCCGGAGGCGTCGCCTGCGGCGTTGGAGGCTGCGACGGCCGGTCCGACGCCTGGTCCGACGCTTGGAGGGCTGGGGCGTGAGGGGCGTGGGCGGACGGTGCCGGGCGGGGGGTCGGGGTCTGGTTCTCCGACGCCGGAGTCGGCTACCAGCGCGCCTGTCGCGGCCGCTGACCTGCGCGCGAGCTATGCCCGCGCGGCGAACACCGGCCTGCTGGGGCTTGGCGGGTATCGGGGTGAGGTGACCATCCGCAACGAGGGTGCGGGTGCGGCGCCGGACTGGGAGGTCACGCTGAGCCTGCCGGCGGGGTTGGCGGTGAGCTCGGCGTCGGGTGCGGAGTTCGCGCAGGATGGCGCGCTGGTGATCTTCACGCCGGAAGACGGTGCGGGCGCGGTGGCGGCGGGCGGGTCGGTGGTTTTCACGTTCGACGTGCCGGGGCTGCTGGCGGGGGAGCCGACCGGCTGCGCCATTAATGGGCGATCATGCGCGTAATTTCCGGCTTTTGTCCGAAAAGCGCCGAATAACACCAGACTGAGTTGCATGATCAGGGGGTATATGGGCTGCGAGTGACAGGAGGGGACCCGTATGTCCGAGCCCTTGGCGGTGGAGCACGTCGATATCGACGGCGCGCTCACCGATATGTGGAGATCAGTGCTGTTGTTCGTGCCGAAGGCGATCGGGTTCATCGCGATCCTGATCGTGGGTTGGATCATCGCTCGCTTCGTGTTGAAGCTGGTGGACAAGATCCTGGAGCGGATCGGCTTCGACCGGGCGGTCGAGCGTGGCGGCATCGGCCGCGCGTTGCAAAACAGCAAGTATGACGCGAGTGACATCGCGGCGCGGATCGTGTACTACGCGGTGCTGCTGTTCACGCTGCAGTTGGCGTTCGGGGTGTGGGGGCCGAACCCGATCAGCGATCTGATCAGCGCGGTGGTCTCGTGGCTGCCGAAGGCGTTCATCGCGATCGTCATCGTGGTGGTGGCCGCCGCCATCGCCAGCGCAGTGCGCGACCTGGTCACGGGCGCGCTGGGCGGTCTGTCGTACGGGAAGCTGCTCGCCAACCTGGCGTCCATCTTCATCATCAGCCTCGGCGTGATCGCCGCGCTCAACCAGGTGGGTATCGCGACCACCGTGACGACGCCGGTGCTGATCGCCGTACTGGCCACCGTGGCCGGCATCCTGATCGTCGGCGTGGGAGGTGGTCTCGTGCGGCCGATGCAGCAGCGTTGGGAGGGCTGGCTCGACCGGGCGGCTGCCGAGACGCAGGTGATCCGCGAGAAGGCGCAGGCCTACGCGGCTGGCCGGGAAGACGTCAACCGGCAGATGGCTGATCGCACCGAGCCGCTGCCCGCGAACGCTCCGGCGATGGCGGCGTCGCAGCCCGGTGTGTACCAGTCGACGGCGGGCTCTCCGCCTCCGGCTGCTCCGCCCGCGCCGGCGATGGGCGCTCCGGCGATGCCCGCGCCGACGACGGGCGCGCCGACGACGGGGGCTCCGGCCACGGGGTCCATGGCCAACGACGAAACGCAGCGCATCGAGCGCCAGTAGAGCGCTCTGTCGTCCCGCCGGTCTTGTGGCTCAACCAGCCGCGAGACCGGCGGACGGCTCGCGGGGCCTGTGGACGCTTCGCGGGGCCCGAGGACGGCTCGAGACCGGCGGACCGCGAGCGGACGGCCCGCAGAGGCTCGCGGGGCTCGCGGACGGCGCGCCGATGGCTGGCGGGCGAGTGTGCGGGCCGCTGGTGGCGAGTGTGCAGACCGCTAGCGAGCGAGGGCGCAGACCGCCAGAAGGCGGGTCAGGACCCAGTCGTGCGCGGCGCTCCAGTCGATTGCCTCGGGCAATTGCCAGCCGTGCTCGACCGCGGCCTCGTGAACGCCCTCGGCGTATCCCGCCAAATGCACCGGGGTCAGCTCGCGCAGATCACCGAAGAGGCTGTCGCGAATGGCAGCGGCGTGCTGGTCGATCGCGGCGAGCAGGCCGGGGTGCCGGGCGGCCGCCTCGAGACCGGCCGCACCGATGGACGCCATCAAGCTGGCCAACACGGAGCGTGCTGACTTGGTGGCTGAACGTGCGGATGCGCCGCTGAAGAACCCGGTCATGATGACTCAGCGTAGTTGCCGGTGGAGCGTTGGTCTTCGGCCGCTCGGCTGATTTTCGGGTCACCACGACGCACTATTCGTCGCTGCGCACCTTGACCGGGCGGCGGCGACGCATCGAGTCGTCAGCCATGATGACGGTCGCGACCATCAGTGCCACGACCACGCTGAAGAGCCACGACTCGTCCGGCAGAAGGCGGGCGGAGAGCGGGGCCTGCATCGCGGTGAGCACGAAGCCGACCCACGCGAAGAGGCGCTGGCGTGGGGTGAGGAAGCCGGGGGCTTGGCGCATCCGGAAAGTCTGCCGCGCGGTTTCTGGACTGCCATGGGACGTTCGGATGATTACGAGTGAGCTGTCCGGTTGAGACACCCGTGCGGGGCGTCCATCGGGAAAGATCAGACTTATGTCGACCGCCAAGACCGCGACTCGCGGGTCGCTGCTCCTGCTGGCGTACTTCGCCTTCATCAGCCTCGGACTGCCCGACGGCCTGATCGGTGTGGGCTGGCCGTCGATCAGCCCTGACCTGGGCGTACCACTCGACGCGGTCGGCCTGCTGCTGATCGCGGGAACCACCGGGTACATCACGTCGAGCGTGGCGGCCGGCTTCACGATCGCCCGGCTGGGCGTGGGCTGGCTGCTCGCCGGGAGCACGTTGCTGGCCAGCTTGGCGCTGACCGGGTACGCGACGTCGCCGGTGCTCGCGATGATGATCGGATGCGCGCTGCTGCTCGGGCTGGGCTCGGGCGCGATCGACTCGGGGCTCAACGCGTATGCGGCGGCCGCCTTCGGGCCCCGCCACATGAACTGGATGCACGCGTTCTTCGGGCTTGGCGTCGCGATCGGGCCACTGATCATGACGTCGGTGATCAGCGCGGGGCTGTCCTGGCGCTGGGGGTACGCCGCGGTGGCGACCGCCCAGGCGGTGCTGGCCACGGCGTTCGCGCTCACGGCGCGGAACTGGGCCGCGCACCGGCCGGTGGAAGACGGTGACTCACCGGTACTCAAGGTGCCGATCCGGGACACGCTCGCCATCCCCGCCGTGTGGTTCGGCGCGCTGGCGTTCGCGGTGTACGTGGCGGTCGAGGTGGCGGCCGGGTTGTGGGCGTACCTGCTGTTGACCGAGGGGCGCGGGCTCAGCGGTGCGATCGCCGGTATCTGCGTCTCCGGGTACTGGGCCAGCCTGTTCGTGGGCCGAGTGGTCCAGGGCGTGGTCGCTGAGCGGCTGGGCAGCGACCAGGTGCTGAAGGCCAGCCTGGCGGGCATGGTGGTCGGGGCGGTACTCGTGGCGCTGCCCGCGCCCGGCTGGGTGGCCGTCGTCGGGCTCGCCATCATCGGGTTCGCGGCGGCGCCGGTGTTTCCCCTCATGACGCTCACGACCGCCAACCGGGTCGGGCCGGCACACGCGGACCGGGCGATCGGGGTACAGATCGGTGCGGCGGGACTCGGCGGCGCGCTCCTGCCCGGTGCGGTCGGTGTGCTGCTGAACCGCTTCGACGTCGAGTACCTGGGCCCGGCGCTGGTGGTGCTGTCGGTACTGCTGCTGGCGCTTTATGTGGCGTCGGCCCGCAAGAATTAGTGCGGGCCGGTCCGGCCCGTCGTGGTCGGGCGGTCCTCGTGGTTCGGGATGTCCTCGTCGTGGCCGAACGCGGCCTCCGCGCCCGCGTCGTTGCCGGTGACGTCGTCGACCTGGCCATCCTGTGACGAGACGCCCATCGCTCGCGTCAGTTCCTCGACGGGGAGCTTCTCCTCGTCACGCCACACGCCATCGCCGTCGGTCATGGTTCCTCCTCGATGCGAAAGTGGGGAGCCGGCGGCCGCCCGCCGGCTCCCCACGCCTATCGCGGTCTTACAGAGCCGGTCCCGGGCCTGGGCGCGGCATTTCGCTGCCCGGACGCGGCACCTCGCCGCGCCACGCGCCGGTCTCCTGGCCGCCGCGCTGCTCGATAAACTCCTTGAACCGCTTGAGGTCACCCTTCACGCGCGTCTTCAGCACGCCGAGCTTGTCGGCGCCCTTCTCCACGACGCCCTCCGGATCGAACTCCATCTGCGCCGTCACGCGGCTGTGCGTGTCGTCGAGCCGGTGGAACGTCACTACGCCCGCCTGCTTGGCGCCCTGCGTCGAGGTCCACGCCACCCGCTCGTCGGGTAGCTGCTCGGTGATCTGCGCGTCGAACTCGCGCTTCACCCCAGCGATCTCGACCTTCCAGTGGGTCATCGTGTCCGACATCTGCCGGACCTCCTGGACCCCTTCCATGAACTGGGGGAACTCCTCAAACTGGGTCCATTGGTTGTAGGCCGTGCGGACCGGTACCGCAACGTCCACAGACTCGGTAACCCCACCCATGTGGCATTCCTCCTAACTATCGTTCTCGTGTCGCAACGTGGCCCACACCTCGGTGACCGTCTCGAACGTCGTGCCCGAGGGAAGCCGGTCCAACGCGTCCAGCACGTCGTCCGGCGCCTGGTGGCGCTCGGCGGAACGCCGAAGGCCCTCACGGTCGGCGGGCAGCGCCGACAGGTCCAGGTACCGACCCAGCCGGCTGCGCTGCTCCACCTCCTCGCTCGTCATGCCTTCCGGCGCGCCGGTGCGGTAGTCACCGGCCGGCACCGTGGTCGGTTCGGGCTGGTCCTCGCCGGCGGGTTCCGGCTGGCGCCACTCCTCGACCCTGGAGCCGGCGACGTTTCCCTGCACCATGCCGCGCACCTCAGCGGCCATCTGATCGTCCAGACGCGGACCGTGTTTGTTGCTGCCACGTTCCATGCGTTTTGCGGTACCCGACGCCCCCAGAGCCAAACCCCAGACCTAGTTTCATGATTTGAGCTGCCGCGACGTGCGTCGTGCTCCAAACCGTCGCTCCCGCAGCCTCACCCTCCGCGCCCCCACACCCACCCCCACCGCCCCGCGCCGCGTCGTCCCGCGCTGCCCGCGCGACCCCGCGTTGCCCGCGCGACCCCGCGTTGCCCGCGCGATCCGCGCTGCGCCCGCCGCGCCGCCCATGCCGCGCCGATCAAGGGCGAATGCACGTGGTTCGATCTCTTTTCCGCGTGCGTTTGCCCTTGATCCATGCAAACGCCCTTGATCGGCGGGCGTGACACGCCGGCATCTGGGCCGGCTGAAAGCCGGCGGCACATAGCCGGACCCAGCCGTGCGGACGGGCCCCGCGGGAGGATCTCAAGAGACCTTCGGGTCAGGGCGGAGCACGTCCGCGTTGCCGGCGCGGCCGGCTTGATCCACAGCCGAACGGTGCGGCCAACGTGGCACCGTTCACCGTGCGCGGGTCGGTCGTGAGCCACGGAGGGCGAGGCTGCGGGAGCAGCGGCCTTGTGCGCGGCGGACATCGCGGTAGCTCAGACCTCGATCCCGGTTTTGATCTTGCTCCGCGACAGCTTGTCGATCAAGGCCATGTGCATGGATCAAGGGCGAATGCACGCGGAAACGAGATCGAATCACGTGCGTTTGCCCTTGATCGGCGCGGCATGGGCGGCGCGGCGGGCGCAGCGCGGGGTCGCGCGGGCAGCACGGGGTCGCGCGGGCGCGTCGGGGTTGAGGGGGTGGCGGCGGTTTGTCGCCGCGCCCTGCGCGTCGATCAAGGGCATTCGCATGGATCAAGGGCGGATGCACGCGGAAATGAGATCGAACCGCGTGCGTTCGCCCTTGATCGGCGAAGCGGCGTGGCGACACGCCGTGTTGGGCTGGCCTGGGGGCGGACGTGCGGGGGCGCGGCGCGCGGCGTGCGCGGCGAGGGCGGCCCCCGGGGCCCGGGGCGAGGGGAGGGGTGGGGGTTAGGCGGAGGGTGGGGTGCGTGGGGGGAGGACGGGGTCGTCGGTGTCGTCGGCGCCGGCCTGGATCTGGCGGCCGCGTTGAAGCTCGGCGTTGATTTCTACGCCGAGCATCAGGGCGCAATTCGACAGGTACAGCCAGACGAGGAACGCGATCACCGCGCCCAGGCTCCCGTAGGTCGCGCCGTACGAGCCGAAGTTCGCCACGTATAGCCCGAAGCCGAACGACACGAGCCCCCAGGCGACCAGCGTCGCGAACCCGCCGACGGTGAGCCACCGGAACCGCGGCGGCTGCACGTTCGGCGCGATCCAGAACATCAACGCGAGCAGCAGAAGCATCACCATCACCAGTACCGGCCACTTGGCGATTGTCCACAGTGTCTTCGGTGCGTCGCCGAGGCTGAGTTTCTCGCCGATCGTGTCGGTGACCGGGCCGCTGACGATCAGGATGACGGCGACCACCGCGAGCAGTACCAGCGCCGTGGCCGTGACGAGCAGCTGAAGCGGGCGCAGCTTGTAGATCGGCCGGCCCTCGGCAACCCCGTAGATGGCGTTCGAGGCGCGGGTGAAGGCGCCGATGAAGCCGGACGCGGACCACAGTGCGCCGACGAGGCCGAAGCTGAGCAGGACGCTGGCCGAATCCTGATCGGTGACGTCCTTGATGATGCTGACGACGCTGTCGTTGGCCACCACCGATCCAGCGCCCACGTCGTTGGCGAGGTCGGTGATCGTGGTGACCGTCTGCTCCCCCTGGGAGACGAGTCCGACGAGCGCGACGATGACGATGAGGGCGGGGAAGAGGGCGAGCACGCCGTAGTACGTGAGCGCGGCCGCCCAGTCGGTGCAGTTGTCCTTCATGAAGCCCTTGACGCTGCGGGTCAGTACGCCCCGCCAGGTGGACCAGCGCAGGTCGCGCAGCCCGCGGGGGACGCTGATCCGGTCGGCCGTGGTTGCCATGCCCGCCGGTACCCGGGTGTCACCCGGCACAAACGTTTGCGTTGCGAGACTCCGGGGAACCGCGATCTTAGGGCAACGTGAGGAGGTCATCATGCCGGCACGCAAGGAGATGCCTAGCACGCTGAAGCGCTCGCCGAAGAAGGCTCAGGAGACGTGGGCGAAGACGCACGACTCGGCGGTCGAGACGTATGGCGAGGGCGAACGGGCGCACCGCACCGCCTTCTCGTCGCTCAAGCACTCGTACGAGAAGGTCGGTGACCACTGGGAGCCGAAGGACGGCAAGGGGCCGAGCGACGCGCAGGCCGCCCGCAGCCGCCGGGCCAAGCCGGGGAAGACGGCGGGCGGGGTCGACGCGAACGCCTCCAAGGAGCACCTGATGGAGATCGCGAAGAGGCTCGACATCCGGGGCCGCTCCCGGATGACCAAGCCGGAACTCGTCGAGGCGATCCAAAAGGCGAACAATCGGAAGACCGCGAAGGCGCGTCGCTAACGGGGCGGCTGGGCGAGGTGGCCGACTTTCACAACGGTCATCTCGTCCAGTAGCTCCGGGCCGTATCCGAAGCCCTGGCCGCTGCCGCGCCGCGGGTGGGCGGCGCCGCCGGGTGCCCCGCCGAACACCGCGTTGACCTTGACGGTACCCACCGGCAGGTCGCGCCAGGCTCGCTGGGCGTGCTCCCAGTCGGCGGTGAGCACTGTCGCGGCCAGCCCGTAGGGCGAGGCGGCGGCACGGGACAGGGCCTCGTCGAACGAGTTCACCACCATCACCGGTGCGACCGGGCCGAATGTCTCCTCGCACATGACGGTCATTTCGTCGGTGCAATCGGCGAGCACGGTCGGTGCATAGAACGCGCCGGGGCCGTCCGGTATTGTGCCTCCGCACAAAAGGCGTGCACCTTCGGAGACCGCCTCGGTGACCTGCGCGTGCACTTGGTCGCGGTGCCTCCGATCAACGAGCGGGCCAAGGTCGGTGCGAGGGTCGCGTCCCGCTCAGACACGCAGCTCGTGGCATGCCTGGACAAGAGCGGCGAGAAACTGCGGAGCGATCGCTCGGTGCGCGTACACCCGCTCGACGGCGACGCAGATCTGCCCCGAGTTCGCGAACGCGCCCAGCGCCACCTGTTCCGCCGCCCACTGCGGGTCCACGTTCTCGTCGACGATCAGCGGGTCACTTCCGCCGTTCTCCAGTAGCGCCTTGGCGCCGGTGCGCGCGCACGCGGCCGCGATCGAGCGGCCCGTCGCCGTGGAGCCCACGTGCGCGACCACGTCGACCTCGTGTCGCGCCAGCGCGGCGCCCACCTCGCCGCCGCCCGTCAGCAGCGACAGCACCCGCGCCGGCAGGTACTCGTTGAGGAGCCGGGCGAGCAGCCAGCCGGTCGCGGGCGTGCGCTCGCTCGGCTTGTACACGACCGTGTTGCCGGTCACCAGCGCCGCGCCGAGCAGGCCGCAGGAGACCGCGACCGGGTCGTTCCACGGCGTGATGACCGCGACGACGCCGCGCGGCTCATGCGCCATCAGGTCGACCGCGTGCGCGCCGCCGGCCAGTGCCGCGCCGCGGTGCAGCGGGCCCAGCTCCGCGTACTGGCGCAGCGTCCCGACGCCGGCCTCGACGGACGCCCGCGCGCCTTCCAGGGGCTTGCCCATCTCGGCGGTGATCGCCTCGGCGAGCCGGTCGGCCGCGGATTCGACCGCGTCGGCCGCCCGCCGCAGGGCGGTGCTCCGCTCGGCGGGCGCCGTGCGGGCCCAGGCCGGCGCGGCCTCCCGGGCGCCCTTCACGGCCGCGCCCACGTCGGCGGGCGACGCGACGGGTACCCGGCTCACCGGCTGACCGTCCGCCGGGTCGCACACCGTCAGGTCACCGCCGCCGGGCGACCACGCACCGTCAATAAGTTGTTCCACCTCGTACATGAGGTGGTGATCCCCCGGGCGGGACGGCGCGAAACGCGCGACAATGGCACCGATGGTCGACGTTGTCGTGATCGGGGCGGGGCACAACGGCCTCGTCGCCGCCAACCTGCTCGCCGATGCTGGCTGGGACGTCCTGGTGCTGGAAGCCACCGGCGCGCCGGGCGGCGCCGTGCGGTCGGGCGAGGTCACCGCGCCCGGCTACCTGAGCGACCTGTTCAGCTCGTTCTACCCGCTCGGATACGCCTCGCCGGTGATGCGCGGGCTGGGCCTGACTGAGCACGGGCTCAGCTGGCGGCACGCGCCCGAGGTGCTCACCCACTTGCTGCCCGACGGGCGGGCGGCCACGCTGAGCCGCCGGCTGGAGACGACGGCGGCGTCCGTCGAGGAGTTCGCTCCGGGTGACGGGCAGCGCTGGCTCGACGCGTACGCCGAGTGGGCCGACCTTTCCAAGCCACTGCTCGACGCGCTGTTCACGCCGTTCCCGCCGGTGGCCGGCACGCTGGCGGCGTTGCGGCGACTGCGTACCGCCGGGGCGCTGCGGATCGCGCGCCGGCTCGTGCTGCCCAGCAGACAGCTCGGCGGCGAGATGTTCGAGGGCGAAGGCGCTCAGCTGCTGATGGCCGGCTGCGCGCTCCACACTGATCTGTCCCCTGAGGACGCTGGCAGCGGCGTCTACGGCTGGCTGCTCGCCATGCTGGGACAGGAGTTCGGCTGGCCGGTGCCGGTCGGTGGCGCGCAACAGATCACCGACGCGCTCGTGCGCCGGCTGCGGGCCCGCGGTGGGCGCATCGAGTACGGAGTGCGCGTCGACCGGGTGCTGACCGCGCGTGGCCGGGCGATGGGAGTGTCCAGTGTGGGCGGTCGACGCTGGCGGGCCCGGCGCGCGGTGGTCGCCGACGTGCCGGCCCCTTCGCTGTACCTGAACCTGGTCGGCGGGGCGCTGCTGCCACCGCGGCTGGTGGCCGACCTGGAGCACTTCAAGTGGGACGGCTCGACGGTCAAGGTCGACTGGGCGCTGGCCGGCCCGATGCCGTGGAAGCACAGTGCGGCGGTCGGTGCGGGCACCATCCACGTGGGCGCAGACCTGGACGGCCTGACGAAGTACGCGGCCGCGCTGGCGTGCGGTGAGGTGCCGAGGCACCCGTTCCTGCTCGTCGGTCAGATGACGACCGCCGACCCGGCCCACTCGCCACCGGGCACCGAGTCGCTGTGGGCGTACACGCATCTGCCGTTCCGTCCTAACTGGACAGCCGACGACGTGGCCGGGCACGTGGCGCGCATGGAGGCGGTACTGGAGGAGCACGCGCCGGGCTTCGGGAGCCTGGTGGTCGGGCGGCACGTGGCCGGTCCCGCCGACCTGGAACGGGAAAACCCCAGCCTCGTGGGCGGTGCGGTGGGTGGCGGGACCGCGGCGGCGTACCAGCAGCTGTTCCTGCGCCCGATTCCCGGACTGGGCCGGGCCGACACGCCGATCGACCGGCTGTACCTGGCGAGCTCGTCGGCGCACCCCGGTGGCGGTGTGCACGGCGGCCCGGGCGCCAACGCCGCGCGCGCCGCTCTGGCCCGTGACCGCGCCCTGACCGGAGCCGCCTATCGCGCGCTGATCGCGGCGGCCCACCGCGCCATCTACCGCTGACCCGCGCCCCCACCGCGACGCACCGCGCGCCGCCCTGATCAAGGGAAGACGCGGAGGATCACGGGAAGACGCGGTCGGCGGTCGTGGGGCGGCCGAGTAGCCAGCCCTGGCCCAGGTCGCAGCCGATCGCGCGAAGCCGTTCCAACTGTGCGGTGCTCTCGATGCCCTCCGCGGTGACCGTCAGGTCCAATGTGTGTCCCAAGTGGACGAGTGTGGTGACCACCGCCTCGTCGGTGCGGCCCGCGAGACCGGGCCGGCCAAGGCCAGCGCTGAACGCACCGGCGAGCTTGATGCCGTGCACGGGCAGCCGTCGAAGGTACGCCAGGCTGCAGTACCCGGTGCCGAAGTCGTCGAGCGCGACCCGTACGCCAAGACCGGCGAGCGCGTGCAGGTTGCCCACCGCGTCGGCCTCGGCGGTCATCACGTCGCTCTCGGTGATCTCCAGCTGGAGCAGCTCGGCGGGGAGGCCGGTGCGGTCGAGCACGGTGGCCACGTCGGCGGCGAGGCTGGGGTAGCAGAGCTGCCGGGCGGCCAGGTTGACGCTCACCACCGGCGGATCGGACCGGGCGGCACGCCACCGCATGGCCTGCTGGCACGCCCGCTCCAGCAGGTGGATGCCCAGCGGGACGATGAAACCCGAGTCTTCGGCCAGGTGGATGAAGCGTGCCGGCGGCAGCTCGCCGAGTTCGGGGTGGTGCCAGCGGGCCAGGCCCTCGATCACGGCCACGGAGCCGTCGGCCAGGCTCATCAGCGGCTGGTACGCGAGCGCGAACTCGCCGCGGGCCAGCGCGCCGGGCATCTCCGCCGACAGCTTGTACCGGGCGACCTCGCGGGCGCTGCGCACCTCGTCGAAGAGCTCGAACCGGTCACGCCCTTCGGCCTTGGCCCAGTACAGGCTCATCGCGGCGGCGCGCAGCGCGTCGACCGGGTCACCGGCGCCGACCGCGCGCTCGACAACGCCGGCGCTGGCGGTCATCGGCAGCTCGTGCCCGTCGATGTGAAACGGTGCCCGGAGCGCCGCGAGCGCCCGGTCGGCCGGCTTCACCGCGTCTTCCGGCCCACTCGTGTCGCGGATCAGCAATGCGAACTGGTCGCCGCCAAGGTGAGCGAGGGAACTGGCGCGGCGGCGCCTGGACAGCCCGCCCGCCTCCCCGACCACGGCGCGACGAGGGAAGGCGTCGCCTTCAGCGCCGCGCGACCGAGCGAACTCGGAGTCACAGTGGCCCACCTCGTCGCAGAACAGGGACAGGCGTTCGGCCACCGCCACCAGCAGGCGGTCGCCCACCGGGTACCCGAGGCTGTTGTTGACCGCGGTGAAGCGGTCGATGCCGATCACGCAGACGCCGAAGCGCTCCGGCGCGTCCGGTGCGGTGCGTAGCGACGCGAGCCAGTGCGTGACGAGCGCGCGGTTGGGCAGGTTGGTCAGGGCGTCGTGGAGCGCGGCGTGGCGTAGCCGCTCTTCGCTCCGACGCAATGCCTGCTCGGCCTCGGTGCGCGCGGTGATGTCGGCTCGGCGCAATGAGTCTTGCTTGTCGAGTGTGCGGTCCTGCAGCGCGGCGGTGTATCCCATGCACAGCGCCTCGACCAGCGTGGTCAGCCGGTCGCGGCTGACCCGACCGTGCAGGTCCAGGTCGGTGAGCAGGCGGGTGCCGAGCAGCGTGACGGTGCGGCCGAGGGCCTCGGGGGCGATCGCGTCGGTTTCGGCCAGGTCGGCGCCGACCTGATAGCCGCCGTACGCGTCGAACGGGTCGGCGATCAGCGCGGCGGTTAGCCGTTCGGTGAGGTCGAGGAAGTACGCCTCGCGCTCGGGCCGGGTCATCAGCACGTAGCTGGCCTCGTGCACCGCCTGGCCCCAGGCGAGCGCGAACCGGCGGGCGGCGGTCACGGCTTGCGTCCCACGCCGCCGTAGTTCACCGACATCTCGGGGTGCTCGGGGACGTCGTCCGGCGACTCGGGCCGCCACATCGGCACCCAGGCAAGGCCCGGCTCGACCATCTCGAAGCCGTCGAAGAAGCGCAGGATCTCGGTGTGCGCCCGCATGGCCAGCGGGGTGGTCGTGTTCTTGGCCACCTCCATGAGCTTGCGGTACTCGTCGGGGCGGCTCTCGTACGTCGCGTGACCGATCACCAGGTAGCTGCCCGGCGCCATCGCCTCCTTGTAGACGGTCAGAGCGCCGTACGGATCCTGCTCGTCGCGCACCGCGTGCAGTACCGCCACCATCAGCACTGCGATCGGCTGGTCGAGGTCGAGCAGCCCGCGAACGTCCGGGTGATCGAGGATGGCCCGCGGCTCGCAGAGGTCTTCGCGGATCACGACGGCGTTGGCGTTGCCGGCCAGGATCTGGCGGCTGTGCGCCACCGCGACCGGATCGATGTCGACGTACGCCACCCGCGCGCCGGGGTCGACCTTCTGGGCGATCTCGTGCACGTTGCCCACAGTCGGGATGCCGGACCCGATGTCGAGGAACTGGCGGATGCCCGCGTCGAGCGCGAACCGGACCGCGCGGTGCAGGAAGGCGCGGTTGACCCGGGCCTGCTGCCGGGCGTCGGGCAGCAGCATGACTATGCGTTTGGCTAGCTCACGGTCGGCGGCGAAGTTGTGCGATCCGCCGAGCAGATAGTCGTATGCCCTGGCGAGGGTGGCCGTGCCCATGTCGACGTCATCGGGGTTCGTCACGGTCTGAGTATCCTGTGTCCGGCGTCACACCTCAAACGTCCAGGGCCCGTAAGGGGTGAAATCCGGGCGGCACCTGATCCATGGCGGGGTGTCCCGCGACACCATCTCTCCATGCTTCGAACACTGTCCACACTGGGCCTCGCCGGCGTCACCCTCTTCGCCGTGGCGGCCTGCGGCGTCGCCGATATCGACACGTCCGAGGAGGAGGACCGCTACGGCGTGCCGGGCACGGTCACCGCGCTCGACATCCGCACCGACGCCGGCTCGGTCACGATCGTCGCCACCGACGGGCCGGTCCAGGTGCGGGAGACGCGCCGGTACTCCGACAAGCCGCCGCGCACCAGCCACCGCACCGAGGGCGGCACCCTCCTGCTCGCCGACGACGGCTGCGAGGGCAAGCGGGGGTTCAAATTCAAGTGCGAGACCGATTACCGGATCGAGGTACCGGCCGGCGTGACGGTGACGCTGGAGGCGGATGCCGCCGAGGTCACGCTCACCGGGATCACCGGGGCGCTCGACATCCGCACCGACGTCGGGGCGATCAAGGGCACCGGGCTCGCCGGTGCGACCAAGGCGCACACCCACGTGGGCGACGTCGACCTGCGGTTCGCGACCGTACCGGCCAGCGTCGACACCTCCAACGACGTGGGCAGCACGACGGTGTACCTGCCCTCGACCGGGACGTACCGGTTCGACGTGGACGTGGAACTCGGCGACCAGAACATCGACCTGCCCACGAGCCCGGGCGCCAAGACGCTCGTAACAATGAAGGGCAATGTCGGCGATGTCTCGGTGCACGCTGCCTAGTTGTATCGAGTACAGATCGCCTCGATCGTGACGAGCACCGCGAGGGTCTCCACCGCGAGCAGACCGATGAGCACGAGGAGCTGGATGGCGCCGGCCTGCACCGGGCTGGCGCCGCCGAGCAGTACACCGACGAAGGCACCGGGCAGCGTCACCAGGCCCACCGTCCGGGTCTGGTCCAGCGCCGGCACGAGCGCGGTCGCGGCTTTCGGCCGGGCGATCTCGAGCGCGGCGTCGCGGCGCATCAGGCCGATCGCGAGGCCCGCCTCGTACTCACCGTGCCGGGTGCGCAGCTCGTCCAGCGCGCGCCGGCCGGCCAGCGAGGTGGCGGTCATCGCGCCACCGATGAGGATGCCGGCGATGGGCACGACGGAGATGCCCTTGAGCGGCACCAGGCCCGACGCGAGCAGCAGCGTGAGCACCGGCGCGACCCCGGCCGCGATGGCGGCGGCGGCGATCCACCAGGCGGACCAGCCATTGCCGACGCGCCGTGCCGCGGTGAGGGCCGCCACGATGTACATCAGACCGATGAACGCGGCCGTGAACACCCCGTGCCGCAGGACCACGACGATGATCGCCGACACCGCGGCCAATTGCACCGCGGCGCGCACCGAGGCCGTGAGCACCTGGCGGCCAACGCCGAGCCGCCCGGCGTAGGCCACCCCCGCTCCAGCGAGGGCGAGCACCCCGAGAACGACCCCGAGCAGCGCCCCGATGGGCACATCAGTCTCAGTCACACCGTTGATGATCTCGCGGCGATCTTGAAGGTGTCAGGTCGGGGAGCGGTCAGGGCGCCTGGCGCGTCGCGACGTCGGACAGCCGGCGCAGGGACTCGACATTGCGCCGGTGCAGGATCAGGTCATTCAGCTTGGTCCGCACCCAGCGCGCCGGGCCGGCGGTGAAGTCCTCCCCGATCGTGACCTTGGTGCGGTCGGGAGCGACCTCGGTGAGCTTCATGGTCACGATGGCCTCGCCCAGGGGCCACAGGTGCGGGCGCACCACCAGCTCGCGCGGCGCGTCGGAGTGCACCACGACGGTCTTGTCGCGCAGCGAGAGCGGCCAGGGCCCGGCCTTGTGGTAGAGATGCGCGCCGGGCGCCGGCCACGACCGATCGACATCGCGGATGTGCGAGGTGCCGACCACCCAGTCGCTGTACGTCCAGCCGTCGGCCAGTACCGCCCAGACCCGTTCGGGCGACGCATCGATGACCCGCTCCACTACCGCCATATCAGTGCAGGTACCCGCCATGACGTGATGTGTAACCGGGAAGTCCACGGGTACCACCCGGCCCATGCGGGTTCTCGGTATCAACGCGATCTTCCACGACCCGGCCGCGGCGCTGGTCGTCGACGGCCAGGTGGTTGCGGCCGCTGAGGAGGAGCGGTTCAGCCGGCGCAAGCACGGCAAGCGGCCGGTGCCGTTCTCCGCGTGGGAGCTCCCGGAACTGTCCGCCGCCTGGTGCCTCGCCAGCGCGCGCCTGGAACCCGGCGACCTGGACGCGGTGGCGTACTCGTTCGACCCCGCGCTCTGCGAACCCGAGCGTGACGGCGATCCGTGGGACTGGCTGCGCCAGCGGTACGCCGAGCGCGCGCCGCACTTCCTGGCGACCGCGCTGCCCGGGCTCGACCCGGGCGCGGTGCGCTTCGTGCCGCACCACGTGGCGCACGCCGCGTCGGCGGGGCTCGCCATGCCGTACCGGGACGGCGACAGCGCCGTACTGGTGCTCGACGGCCGCGGCGAGTCGGCCAGCCACCTGGCCGGGGCGTATCGCGATGGTGTGCTGGAGCCGCTGTACAGCCAGGCGCTCCCGCACTCGCTCGGACTGCTGTACGAGGACCTGACGAGGCATCTGGGCTTCATGCACTCGAGCGACGAGTACAAGGTGATGGCGCTTGCCTCGTACGGTGCTCCGAAGCATCTCGGTGCGCTGCGCGAGCTGGTTCGGAGCACCGGCGAGGGCGGTTTCACGGTCGAGCGGATCGACTGGGACGCACTCGCAAAGGCCCGACCCGCGCACGCCGAGCTCACCGAGGAGCACGCCGACCTTGCCGCGAGCGTGCAGGTGCGACTCGAAGAGGTAATGCTCGACCTCGCCCGGTGGGTGTACCAGGCAGCCGGTGGGCCGCGCACGCTCGCGATGGCCGGCGGAGTGGCGCTCAACTGCGTCGCGAACGCCCGGATCGACGCCGAAGGGCCGTTCGACCGGGTGTGGGTGCAGCCGGCGGCGGGTGACGCGGGCACCGCGCTGGGCGCGGCGCTGCACGTGGCGCGCGAGCTGGGGGAGCGCACCGCGCCCGTGCCGGGCGCCGACCTGGGCCGCGGCTGGTCAGACGACGAGATCGAGGCCGAGCTCCGGCGCGCGGCGCTGCCCTACACGCGGCCGCCGTCGATCGCTGCCGAGGCGGCTCGGGTACTGGCCAACAACGGCATCGTCGCGTGGTACCAGGGGCGCAGCGAGTACGGGCCGCGGGCGCTCGGGCACCGATCACTGCTCGCCCACCCGGGTGACCGCGACACCACCGCCCGCATGAATGACGTGAAGGGGCGCGAGCAATTTCGTCCGATCGCACCGATGGTGCGCTCCGAGCGGGCGGCCGAGATCTTCGAGGGCAATCTTCCGAGCCCGTACATGCTCTTCGTGCACCGGGTGAAACCCGCGTGGCGCGAGCGCATCCCCGCCGTCGTGCACGTCGACGGTACGGCCCGGGTGCAGACGGTGGACCGGCAGAACGAGCCGCTGGTCGCGGAGATGCTGGCCGAGTTCGACCGGTTGACCGGGCTGCCGGTCGTGGTCAACACGTCCCTCAACACCGCGGGTCGCCCCATGGTCGACACGCCGCGCGAGGCGATGGAGCTGTTCGGCTCCGCACCGGTGGACCTGCTGGCGATGGGACCGTTCGCGGTGCACAGGGTCGGAGCGTTTCACGCCGGAGCGCTTCCATGAGCGTGTCGATCGTCGTCCCGACGGTGGGGCGGCCGAGCCTCGGAGTACTGCTCGAGACGCTCGCGCCGAGCGTGGACGATCGGGTGGAGATCCTGCTTGTCGACGACCGTGGGGCGGTGGATCGCGCCGAGCCACTCGTGGTGCCGGTGACGCTGTCCGCGTACACGAAGGTGCTGACGGGCGGCGGCGCGGGACCGGCGGCGGCGCGCAACCTGGGTTGGCGGGCCGCCCGATCCGAATGGATCGCGTTCCTGGACGACGATGTGGTGCCCGACCCGGACTGGTTCGCGCGCCTGGCACGCGATCTGGACGCGCCGCCCGATGTCGGTGGCGTGCAGGGCCGGGTGCGGGTGCCGCTGCCCACGCATCGGCGGCCGACCGACTGGGAGCGCTCCACGGCCGGCCTCGCCACCGCTCGCTGGATCACCGCGGACATGGCGTACCGGCGGGCCGCGCTGGCGGCCGTCGGCGGGTTCGACGAGCGATTTCCACGTGCGTACCGAGAGGACACCGAGCTGGCGCACCGAGTGCGTCGGGCCGGTTGGCGGCTGATGCTCGGTGCAAGGTCGGTGAGCCACCCGGTGCGATCCGAGGGGCCGTGGGCGAGCCTGCGCGTGCAGCGCGGGAACGCGGACGATGCCCTGCTGCGCCGGATGTACGGTCCGCGGTGGCGGGCGCTGCTGGAGGTCCCGCCCGGGCGGCGCCGCCGGCACTTCGCGGTGACAGCCGCCCTGGTCACGGCCTTGATCGCGCCCAGTCGACCGGTGGCCATGCTGGGCGCCGCGGGCTGGGCGGCGGGCACCGCGGAGCTCGCGCTGGCGCGGGTCAGGCCCGGACCCCGGACGCCGCGTGAGGTGGCGACCATGGCTGTGACCAGCCTCGCAATACCGCCGCTGGCCACCGCGCACTGGCTGCGCGCCTGGTGGGCGGGGCGTGGCGCGCGCCCGCTGGACGAGGTCAGTTGATGTTTACCTCCCCTTCCCACGGGCACTCGCCCCTCGTGCTTTTCGACGCGGTTCTGTTCGATCGCGACGGCACCCTCGTCCTGGATGTGCCGTACAACGGGGATCCGGATCAGGTGCGTCCGGTGGCCGGGGCGCGCGCCGCGCTCGACCGGCTTCGGGCCGCTGGGCTGAAGCTCGGCGTGGTGACGAACCAGTCCGGCCTGGCGCGCGGGCTGTTCACCGCCACCGACCTGGACCGGGTGAACGCGCGCGTCGAGGAATTGCTCGGACCGTTCGACACCTGGCAGATGTGCCCGCACGCGCCCGGCGAAGGGTGCAGGTGCCGCAAGCCCGCGCCCGGGATGATCCATGACGCGGCGCAAGCGCTCGGTACAACCTCGGAGCGCTGCGTGGTGGTCGGTGACATCGGCAGCGACATGGCCGCGGCCGGTGCCGCCGGTGCCGCCGGAATCCTGGTGCCGACCGAGGTCACGAGGATGGAGGAGGTGGCCGCCGCGCCGGCTGTGGCCGGCGACCTGTCTGGAGCCGCCGACCTGATCCTGCGCCGGCAGCGGATGGTGGTCGGGTCAAGGGGAGTACGCCGCCGCGCTGTCCTCGTCGCCCGCCCCGACTCGGCGGGCGATGTGCTCCTCACCGGGCCTGCGATCCGTGCGGTGGCGGCCGGTGCCGAGCGCGTCGTGATGCTGTGCGGGCCGCGCGGGCGGTCCGCCGCGGAACTGCTGCCCGGCATCGACGACATCATCGAGTGGCGGGTGCCGTGGATCGATCCGGCACCGCCGGCCATCGATCGGTCCATGGTGGAGTCCTTGGTGGCTCGTGTCGTGGCGGCCGGCGTCGACGAGGCGGTCATCTTCACCTCCTTCCACCAGTCGCCGCTGCCGCTGGCGCTGGTGTTGCGGATTGCGGGCGTCGGCCGGATCTCCGCGATCAGCGACGACTACCCGGGCTCCCTTGTGGACGTACGGCACCGCGTGCCGCTCGGCCTGCCCGAGGCGGAGCGGGCGCTGTCGCTGGCCGCGGCGGCCGGCTTCGCGCTCCCGCCGGACGACCGGCCGGCGCTGCGGCTACGCGACCTGCCTCCCGCCGGCCTGGCTCCGGGATATGTGGTGGTGCATCCGGGCTCCTCGGTGCCGGCCCGCGCCTGCCCGCCGGAGCGGTGCGCCGAGATCGTCGCGGCGCTGGCCGACGCGGGGCACCGCGTCATCGTGACCGGTGGCCCGGACGAGCGATCGCTCAGCCGCCGCGTCGCCGGCACCGCCGGGGTGGACATGGGCGGTCAGACGTCGCTCGGCGCGCTCGCCGCTGTCATCGCCAGCGCCGGCTGCCTGGTCGTGGGCAACACCGGGCCGGCGCATCTGGCGGCCGCTGTCGGCACGCCCGTCGTGAGCCTCTTCGCGCCGACCGTCCCCTTCGGGCAGTGGGGCCCGTACCGGGTGCCGTGGGCGCGACTGGGTGAGGCCGCCGCCCCTTGCCGGCACAGCAGGGCGTCCGTGTGCCCGGTGGCCGGCCACCCTTGCCTGTCGAGTGTGGACCCGAACGCGGTCGTCGAAGCCGTGCGCCAGGTGGGTGGACCCGGGGGTGCGGGATGAACGTGTTGTTGTGGCACGTGCACGGGTCGTGGACGACCGCGTTCGTGCACGGCAAGCACCGGTACCTCGTGCCGGTGACACCCGACCGCGGGCCGTGGGGCCGGGGACGGGCGCGCACCTACGCGTGGCCGGACACCGTCGTCGAAGTGCCGTTACACCGGCTCGCCGCGGAAGACGTCGATATCGCGATCCTCCAGCGACCATCCGAAGTGGACCTGGTGGACGCCCTTCTTGGCCGGCGCGTGCCCCGGATATATGTCGAGCACAACACCCCCAAGGGTGACGTGCCGGACAGCCGGCACCCGATGGCCGACCGCGGCGATCTGCTCGTCGTGCACGTCACCCACTTCAACGACCTGTTCTGGGACACCGGTGGCACTCGCAGCACCGTCGTCGAGCACGGCATAGTCCCGCCTACCGCCTCGTATACCGGTGAACTGGACCGGTTCGCGGTGGTGACCAACGAGCCGGTACGCCGTGGCCGGGTCACCGGCACCGACCTGATGCCGCGGTTCGCGGCCGTGGCGCCGCTCGACGTGTACGGCATGGGCGTGGCCGGCCTCTCCCTGCCGGACGTGACACCCCACGACGATGTTCCACAGGCGCGGATGCACGCCGAGGTGGCTCGCCGCCGCGCCTATCTGCACCTGTGTCGCTGGACGTCGCTCGGGCTCAGCCTCATCGAGTCGATGGCGATGGGTATGCCGGTCGTGGCGCTCGCCACCACCGAAGCCGTGGCTGCCGTCCCACCGGACGCCGGCGTCCTCAGTACCCGGCTCGACGCTCTCGTCGACGCCGCCGAGTGGCTGCTCGACGAGCCCGAGGCGGCACGCCGTCTCGGTGCCCGGGCGCGTGAGGTCGCCGGCACCCGTTACGGCCTTGATCGGTTTCTCGCCGATTGGGACCGGCTGCTGGAGGAGGAAGTATGCGCATCGCGATGATCTCCGAGCACGCGAGCCCGCTGGCCGCGCTGGGCGGCGAGGACGCGGGCGGCCAGAACACGCATGTCGCCGAGTTGGCTGCCGCGCTCGTCGAGCAAGGCCATGACGTACGGGTCTACACCCGCAGGGACGCACCGGAGCCGCCCGAGCTGGTGCGGATGGACGGTGTCACGGTCGTGCACGTGCCAGCGGGTCCCCCTGAGGCGCTGCCAAAGGACGCCCTCCTGCCGTACATGAAGGACTTCGGGCGCTGGCTGGTGGAGCAGTGGCGCGGCGACTGGACGCCGGATGTCGCGCACGCGCACTTCTGGATGAGTGGGCTCGCGACGCTCACCGCCGCCAAGCAGACCGGCGTACCGGTGGTGCAGACCTACCACGCGCTCGGCACCGTCAAGCGCCGGTACCAGGGAGCGGCGGACACCAGCCCGCCCAAGCGGATCGGGTACGAGCGGGCGCTCGGCCGGGCCGTCGACCGCGTGGTCGCGCAGTGCCAGGACGAGGTACGGGAACTGGTGCGCATGGGCGTGCCACGGACGCGGCTGGCGGTCATCCCGTCGGGCGTCAACAGCGAGAAGTTCGCGCCCGACGGGCCGGCCGCGCCGCGCGAGCTGGAGCGGCCGCGCATCCTCACCGTCGGCCGTCTCGTGGAGCGCAAGGGCTTCGCCGACGTGATCCGGGCGATGCGTTCCGTGCCGGACGCCGAATGCGTCGTCGTCGGCGGGCCACCTGGATCCAGTGTGGACGGCGATCCGCTCGCCCAGCGGCTGCGCGCCGAAGCCGACGCGGTCGGCGTGGCCGACCGGATCCGGCTAGTCGGTGCGGTGCCGGCGAGCGAGATGCCCACCTGGTACCGGTCGGCCGACGTGCTCGCCGCGGCGCCCTGGTACGAGCCGTTCGGGCTGGCGCCGCTGGAAGCCATGGCCTGCGGGATACCCGTCGTGGCGGCCGCTGTCGGCGGGCTCACCGACACCGTCGTGGATGGACTGACGGGCGATCTCGTACCGCCGCGCGATCCTCGCGCGCTCGGCGTCGCACTGCGCAGGCTGCTCGCCGATCCCGTAAGGCGTTTCGCCTACGCCAGCGCGGCCGTCGACCGGGCACGGCAGTGCTACTCGTGGAAGCGCGCCGCCGAACAGCTCATCGCGGTATACGAGGCGGTGAGCGGCCTGCGCCGCCCGAGCGGGGTGATGGCCTGATGTCGTCGGCGCTCGACAGCCACCTGGCCGGCCTCGCCTCCGCACTCGTGCCGTACCGGCAGGTCGCCGGCGACAAGCTCGCCCGCTGGGGCACGGAACTGGCGGCGCTGCTCGTCGACGGCGGGCGGATGCTTGTCGCCGGCAATGGCGGGAGCGCCGCCGAGGCGCAACACCTCGCCGCGGAACTGGTCGGCAAGCTGCGCGAAGACCGGCGGCCACTGTCGGCCATCGCGCTGACCGCCGAGACCTCGTCGCTGACCGCCATCGGCAACGACTACGGCTTCGACGAGGTCTTCGCGCGGCAGGTGCACGCCCATGGCCGGCCCGGCGACGTGTTGCTGCTGATGTCGACCAGTGGGCGCAGTACCAACCTGCTCGCCGCCGCCGAGGCGGGTGCCGTGGCCGGGCTCCGGGTGCTGGCGTTCACCGGTCAGTCCCCGAACCCGCTGGCCGAGCTGTGCTCCGACGTGCTGGCGGTGCCGTCGCCCGACCCGCAGGTCGTGCAGGAGCTGCATCTCGTCTCGGTACACGTGCTGTGCGAGCACATCGACATGGCGTTGCCCTCGCTGTCGGCGCGCCGGCCGGCCCTGTCGTCGCTGGGGAGGTCGTCGTGATCGTCGTGGTGGGAGACACCCTGCTGGACCGTGACGTGGACGGCGAGGTCGACCGGTTGTGCCCGGACGCTCCCGCGCCGGTCCTCGATGAACAGTCCACATCGGATCGTCCCGGTGGGGCGGGACTGGCGGCGGTGCTCGCCGCGCGGTACGGGGGCGATGTCGTACTGGTGACCGCGCTCGCCGACGATGCTGGCGGTGCCCGCTTGAGCGAGCTGCTGTCCGCGGCCGGTGTCACGGTGTTCGCCCTGCCGATGCGCGGTGCGACACCGGAGAAGGTGCGGCTGCGCGCCCACGACCGGGTGATGCTGCGCCTGGACCGCGGCGGCGCGCCCGGCGCGGTGGCCGAACCGCCCGAAGCGGCGCTTGCCGCGCTCCGCGACGCGACCGCGATCCTGGTCAGCGACTACGGTCGCGGGCTGGTCCGGCAGCCGGAGCTGCGTGCGGCGCTGGGAAACCTGTCCGCGCCGGTCGTGTGGGACCCGCACCCGCGCGGCCCCGCACCGGTGCCCGGCGTACGGCTCGCCACGCCCAACGAGTCGGAGGTGCGCCGGCTCGCCGGCGCCAACGGAGGTAGCAGGATCGCCGCGGCGACGCGCGGCGCGCAGGAGTTGCGGAGGCGCTGGCGTGCCGGCGCGGTGGCGGTCACGATGGGCGCGGATGGCGCGTTGCTGTGCCACGCCGGCTCGACCCCGCTGGTCATACCGGCGTCCGCTGTGGACGGTGGCGACCCCTGCGGTGCCGGCGACTGCTTCGCCGCGTCCGCGACCGTGGCGCTCGCGGGCGGCGCCCTCGTGTCGCAGGCCGTCGAGCAGGCGGTGCGGGAGGCGACCGCCTACGTGTCTCCACCATCCACAGCGGAACCAGCGGCGACCGGCGAGGTTGGTCGGGATGCCGCCGGCAAGGTGGTGTCGGGGATACGGGCCGCCGGCGGGCGGGTGGTCGCCACCGGTGGCTGCTTCGACCTGTTGCACGCCGGCCACGTCGCGACGCTGGAAGCTGCCCGCAGGCTCGGTGACTGTCTCGTGGTCTGCCTCAACTCCGATGCCAGCGTCCGCGGTCTCAAGGGCCCCGACCGGCCGGTCGTTGGCCAGACGGACCGGGCCCGGCTGCTCGCCGCGCTCGGCTGTGTCGACGCTGTCGTGGTCTTCGACGAGTCCACACCGGAGGCCGTGCTGTCCTGGCTGCGCCCCGACGTCTGGGTCAAGGGCGGTGACTACGGCTCCGATGTGGCCGAACTGCCCGAGGCCGATCTGGTGCGGCGCTGGGGCGGCCAGGCCGTGCTCGTGCCGTACCTGGACGGGCGCTCCACCACCACCATGATCGCCACAGCGCGGGAGGGAGCACGATGAGGAGGGTACTGGTCACCGGAGGGTCGAGCGGGCTCGGCGCCGCCGTCGTCACGGCCGCCGCGAAGGAAGGCTGGCGGCCGTACGTGCTGGATCGCCGGCCACCGGCCGAAGGCGTGCCCTGGACCGAGTGCGACCTCGCTGACACCCGAGCGGCCGAGGAGGCGACCCGAGCCGCGGCGGCGTCGCTCGGCGGGCTGGACGCGGTCGTCGCAGCCGCCGGCATGGACGTGCCTGGCCGGCTCGCCGACGTGCCGGCGGACACCTGGGAACGCGTCATCGCCGTCGACCTGCTCGCCACCGCGGCTGTGGTCCGGGCGGCACTGCCGGCGCTCGAACAGGTGCATGGCACGGTCGTCACCGTCGCATCCACATTGGGCGTCAAGGCGGTCAGCGACGCCACCGCCTACTGCGCGGCGAAGTTTGGCGTCGTCGGCTTCACCCGGGCGCTCGCGGCGGAGCTGGCGGGCAGCGTCGACGTCACGCTGCTGGTGCCGGGCGGCATGCGCACCGCGTTCTTCGACGAGCGCGATGAGCGGTACCGGCCGGGCGCCGACGCGGTCCTCAACGACCCGGCCAGCGTCGCCGGAGCCGTGATGTTCGCGCTCAACCAACCACCGGGCTGCGTCGTGCGCGAGCTGGTCGTGTGTGCCGATCAGGAGACCTCCTACCCATGATTTTGGCAATGCGCGCGCTGGGCGTCGGCGATCTGCTCACCGTGGTGCCGGCGCTGCGCGGCCTGCGCGCCGCGTTTCCGGACCGCCCCCTCGCCCTCGCGGCGCCCGCCTGGCTGGGCCCGCTGGTCGACCTGATCGGTGGCGTCGACGCGCTCGTACCGTGTGACGGGCTGGCGCCACGCCGCCTGCCTGCGCCGGGCGTGGCGGTCAACCTGCACGGGCGAGGGCCGCAGTCGCACCGGCTGCTCCACTCGGCCGGACAGGCACCGATGATGGCGTTCGCGTGCCGTGAGGCCGGGCACCACGAGGGTCCGGTGTGGACAGCGGACGAGCACGAGGTGCGCCGGTGGTGCCGCATGCTGTCCTGGTACGGCATCGCGACCGACCCGTCAGACCTGGCGCTGCGCCGCCCCCCGCCACGGTCGGTCGGGCTGACCATCGTGCATCCGGGCGCCAAGGCACCGGAGCGGCGGTGGCCGGTGGCCCGGTTCGCCGCTGTGGCCGCCGCGCTGCGTGACCGCGGGCACCGCGTCGTGGTCACCGGTTCGCCGGCAGACGCGCCGCGCGCCGCCGATGTGGCCGCCCTCGCCAGCCTGCCGCCCGGGGCGGTGCTCGCCGGCGAGACCGACCTCGGCGACCTCGCCGCGCTCGTCGCGCACGCTCGCCTGGTGGTCAGCGGCGACACCGGCATCGCACACCTCGCGACCGCGTACCGGACGCCCTCGGTGACCGTGTTCGACAAGGTCTCGCCGGCGCTGTGGGGGCCACCGCCCGACCGGCCCGAGCATCGGCCATTGTGGCGCGGACGGCTACTCGACGTCACCGTCGACGATATGCTGTCGGCTGTGGACGGAGTGCTCTGTGCGCCTGCGTCGTAGCGATCCGAACGGGCCCGGATACGGCAGGCGCCGCTACGGGCGGGGGTTCGCGTACGTCGACGAGAAAGGCGAGCGGATCGGTGATCCCGAGGAGCTCGACAGGCTGAGGTCGCTTGTGATCCCGCCCGCGTGGCGCGACGTCTGGATCAGTCCCGACGAGCGCGGCCACATCCAGGCCACCGGCGTCGACGCGGCCGGCCGCCGGCAGTACCTGTACCACCCCGTGTGGCGGACCAAGCGCGACGAGGCCAAGCACGATCACGTGTTGCGGGTGGCGCGCCGCCTGCCCGGGATGCGCAAGCGGATCGACGCCGACCTGGCTGGGCGCGGGCTCGGCCGTGACCGGGTGCTGGCCGCCATCGCCAAGCTCCTCGACATGGGCGCCTTCCGGGTGGGAGGCGAGGAGTACGCGTCCGGCGAGGATCCCACGTTCGGTGTCGCGACGCTGCGACCGGAGCACACCAGCGCGCGGCAGGGCTGCGTGGTGTTCGAGTACCCGGCGAAGGGCGGCATCGAACAGGTCAGCACGGTGAGCGATCCGGCGGTGTGTGAGGTACTGCGCTCGCTGCGCCGGGCCAGGCGTGGGCACGAGCGGCTGTTCGCGTACCGCGACGGGCGCCAGTGGCACGAGGTGCGCAGCGACGAGATAAACGATTACCTGCGCGAGATCAGCCGCAGCGAGATGACCGCGAAGGATTTCCGCACGTGGCACGCGACGGTACTGGCGGCGGCGAAGTTGGCGGCGGCCGGACCGCAGCCGTCGATGACGAAGCGCCGCCGCACGGTGAGCGCCGTCATGCGTGAGGTGGCCGATCTGCTCGGCAACACACCAGCCGTAGCGAGGGCCTCCTATGTGGACCCGCGCGTCCTCGACCTCTACGCGGACGGTGTGGTCGCCGACCTGCGCAACGGCCGCAACCCGGAGAAGGCCGTCCTCACCCTCCTAGCCGACTAACCGTGATCAGGGCGTCCCTCAAGTCGCCCTAACGACTTCAGGGGCGCCCTGATCACGGAGGAGCGTGCGGGCGTGCGTCCAGCGGGGAGCTGGGAACATGTGGGCTGTGAGTGGCTCGGGGAGTGCTGCCACACCCGGGCCGCCGGCTGACAGCCACTGCGCTATCGCGGACACGGTGGTGTCGTCGAGGATGCCGCCGAGCCACACCGGGCGGGCGCCCGCGCGCCGGGCGGCCGGTGCTGGCTGTACCACGACCACATTGGACTGTTCGCAGGCGTTGAGGCAGTCGCTGGCGCGTACCCGATGCTGCTGACCCGCCGCGGCGCGCAACTCCCGCAGCTGGCCGTCGTGGTCGACGTCCGGGTGCTTCGACACGGTGCCGCAGCAGCAGCCGCGGCAGACCGTGACGGTGACGCGATTCACGCGGAAAAGGCGGGCGTGAGGGCGCGGCGGGGCGTCAACGACAGCGCGAACGCCAGTCCGAAGACCGTCCACAGTGCTGTCAGCTCGGCGAGCGAGGCCATTCGGAAGTCCCACAAGAGGCCGGCCGGGATGGTGTCTGGCACCGGATCGGGGTTGGCCGGCCACGTCATGAGCAGCGCGACGTATCCGACCGCGGCGACCGCCACAGCGGCGGCCGTGCGGTGCTGCGCCGACCACGAGCGGCCGGCGAGCCGGCTGTGCACCAACAGCGCAAGCCACGATATGGCGATCGCCGCCGCGATGAGCGTGAGGTACTGCATGGTGCGCTCGGTCACCGTGCCGGGATCGCCGACGCCGGGCGGGTTCGCCGGGTACTTGACCGCCGGCAGCAACGCCACCGTCACGTACCCGAGAAGCGCCAGCAGTCCCGCGCGGCCGAAGTCGGTGCTGGCCGGCAGCCGGTGCCGTACGCCGGCGAAGACCACGGCCACGACGAGCGCGAGGCACACCGCGACCGCGACCGCGGCGACCGCCCCGCCGAAGACCTGGGTGGCCCGGCTGAACATGGGCTCTTCGTGTGAGGCTTCCTCGAGGGCGATCGCGTCGTCGAGGCGCGGCTCGACGAGCAGCAGCCCGACGAGCGCCGCCGCGAGCCCCGCGATCAGGCCGCAGAGCGCCCCCCGGCGCAGCACGGCGCCGAGTGTCAAAGACGTCATTGGCGGCTAGTGGCAGGGCACGCCGAGCGCGTGCCGACCATCGTGTGTGAACTCGTGCAGCTGCTCGGCGAACGCGGTGCCGTTGAGCTGGAGCAGCACGTAGATGACCCCCAGTGCGACGGCGACGAGCAGCCACGCGACGACGGGCACGCGGATGGGAGCGACCGATGTGGAGGGTGCGGGCGACGACATGCCAGGTGTTCCTCTCGTCCATGCCTCGTGGCGATCTGGTCAATGCCACGGCCGGTCTCCTGGCTCCCGGATCAGCACACTCCGCTCGGCCTTCCCGGACCATCGCTGGCCCAGTGGCGTGGTGAGCGGAGCGCTCCCCGGTCACAGTGGCGAGGACCACGCCGGATTCACACCGGCTTCCCGAGCACCGTGGCACGGGCAGCGTATCGCTTCCTGACCTGCACCGCTAGGCTGGCCGGACGAGCGCGTGACGGAGGAACCCGGTGTGAGTCCGGGACGGTCCCGCCACTGTGACCGGGGTCAAACCCGGGAGTCAGACACTTCGCCCGCTCGGCGTACTCGCACCGACACGCGGGCGTGGACACCCGCGGAAGGGACTCGCGCATGCCCGTGGCATATCCGTTCTCCGCCGTCGTCGGCCTCGACGATCTGCGTACGGCACTCCTGCTCACCGCCGTCAATCCCGCTATCGGGGGAGTGCTCGTGCGTGGTGAGAAGGGCACCGCGAAGTCGACGGCGGTGCGCGCGCTCGCCGGACTGCTGCCAGAACTGGACGCCATCGCGCAGTGCCGGTTCGCCTGCGACCCGGTACTGCCGGACGCTGAGTGCCCGGACGGGCCGCACCCGGCCGGCGTGGCCGTGCGTACACGCCGCGCCACGCTCGTCGAGCTGCCGGTCGGTGCGACCGAGGACCGCGTCGTGGGCACGCTCGACATCCAGCGCGCGCTCACCGACGGCGTCAAGGCGTACGAGCCGGGGCTACTTGCCACCGCCCATCGTGGACTGCTCTATGTGGACGAGGTGAACCTGCTCCCGGACCACCTTGTCGACCTGTTGCTGGACGCCGCCGCGATGGGACGCGCCCACGTCGAGCGGGACGGCGTATCGGTCAAGCACGCGGCACGGTTCCTGCTTGTCGGCACGATGAACCCGGAGGAGGGTGAGCCGCGCCCGCAACTCGTCGACCGCTTCGGGCTCGTGGTGTCCGTCGGGGCGCCCACCGAGCCGGCCGCGCGCGCCGAGGTGGTGCGCCGGCGGCTCGCGTACGACGCGGATCCCGATGGCTTCGCCTCCCGGTGGTCGGACGCCGACGCGACTTTGGCGAAGCGGATCGAGGCCGCGCGAAAGCGGCTCCCCGCCGTGGTACTGCCGGATCGGGAACTCGACCGGATCGCGCGCGTCTGCCTGGCGTACGGCGTCGACGGGCTGCGCGCCGACATCGTGGTGGCGCGGGCCGCGCTGACCCTCGCGGCGTGGCACGAGCGCACCGAGGTGACCGCCGACGAGGTACGCGAGGCGGCCCGACTGGCGCTGCCGCACCGGCGCCGCCGTGACCCGCTGGATCCGCCGGGAGCGGACGAGCAGGCGCTGGAGGACGCGCTGCGGTCGGCGGACGAGGCGCTCGGTGATCCCGGCAGCGCGGCGCCCGAGGACGGGCCAGGCTCTGGCGGGCCGGACGGCCGGCCAGATGGCCGCGACGGGCCCCGCGATCGCGGACCCGGTGACGACGACCCCGGCGGTGGTGGTGCGCCGCACCCGGCCGAGGACGCGTCCTCCACCCGTCCGGCCACGGCGCCCGGCACGCCCTACCGGCCGAAGGCGATCACGCTTCCGAAGACCGGCCAGCGGGCGCACACCGGGCGGCGCTCGCCCGCGTACGCCGCGCGTGGCCGGGTGGTCGGCGCGCGGCTGCCGCGCGAGCGGGGCGCTCCCATGCACCTGCCCGCCACATTGCGGGCCGCGGCCGCTCGGGGCAGTCGTACCGTCCATCGTGGAGACCTGCGCGAGGCGGTGCGCGTAGGGCGGGAGGGCAATCTCGTACTGTTCGTGGTCGACGCGTCCGGCTCGATGGCGGCCCGCAAGCGGATGCGTACGGTCAAGACGGCGGTGCTGTCGCTGTTGCGCGACGCGTATCAGCGGCGCGACCGGGTGGGCATGATCACGTTCCGGGGCGCCGGAGCCGACGAGGTGCTGCCGCCGACCTCCAGCCACGAGGTGGGCGTGGCGCGGCTGGCGGAGCTGCGCACCGGCGGGCGCACCCCGCTCGCGGCCGGCCTGCGCGCGGCGGCCACCACGCTACGTACCGAGCGCCGCCGCGATCCGCGCCGTCGCCCGCTCCTCGTGCTTGTCACGGATGGGCGTGCCACCGCCGGCCCCGACCCGCTGGCCGTGGTGGCGGAACTGGGCGGCACCGCCGCGGTGGTCGTCGACTGCGAGGCCGGGCCGGTGCGGCTGGGCCTGGCCCGCCGGTTGGCGCGCGCCCTCGACGGCGACTGCATCCCATTGGACGCCTTGTCCGCTGGTGCACTCCGCCAAGCCGCGTGACTGGAAGGGATCGCTGATGCCGCAAGGGAAGCCGGAGACGGTGCCGGACGACGGGCTCACCACCCGGCAGCGCCGGCGGCAGCCGGTACTGGCCGTCCACACCGGACAGGGCAAGGGCAAGTCGACGGCGGCGTTCGGGATGGCCTTGCGCGCGTGGAGTGCCGGCTGGCCCATCGTGGTGTACCAGTTCGTGAAGAGTCCGAAGTGGAAGGTCGGCGAGGAGGCGGCGCTGCGGGCGCTCGGCGAGACGGGCAAGGGCGGCCACGTCACGTGGCACAAGATGGGCGAGGGCTGGTCGTGGATCCAGCGCCCCGGCACCGAGCGGGACCACGCCGCCGAGGCGGCCGAGGGCTGGGCCCAGATCAAACGCGACCTCGCCGCCGAATCCTATCGGTTCTACGTGCTCGACGAGTTCACGTACCCGATGAAGTGGGGTTGGGTCGACGTGGCCGACGTCGTCGCGACGCTGCGCGACCGCCCGGACGGCCAGCATGTGGTCGTCACCGGCCGGGACGCGCCCGCCGCCCTGGTCGACCTGGCCGACCTGGTCACCGACATGACGAAGGTCAAGCATCCGATGGACGCCGGTCGCAAGGGCCAGCAAGGGATCGAATGGTAGCCCGGGTCGTCGTCGCGGCGCCCGCGTCGGGTCACGGCAAGACCACCGTCGCGACAGGACTGTTGGCGGCGTTCGCCGCGCGGGGGACGCGGGTCGCGGGGTTCAAGGTGGGCCCCGACTACATCGATCCGGGCTACCACGCGCTGGCCGCCGGACGGCCGGGCCGCAACCTCGACCCCGTGCTGGTGGGCGAGGAGCTGATCGGGCCGCTGTTCGCGCACGGCAGCGGGGGCGCCGACCTCGCGGTCGTTGAGGGCGTGATGGGCCTGTACGACGGGCGCGTGGGTGCCGGTGACTTCGGCTCGACGGCGCACGTGGCCGCGCTGCTGCGGGCACCGGTGCTGCTGGTGGTCGACGCGTCGGCGCAGGGGCGGTCGGTGGCGGCGCTGGTGCACGGCTTCCGGTCGTTCGGGCAGGTGCGGATCGCGGGCGTCATCCTCAACCGGGTCGGCTCCGAGCGCCACGAGAGCATCCTTCGCGACGCGTGCGAGGAGGTCGGCGTACCCGTGCTCGGTGCGCTGAGCCGGCACTCAGCGGTCGCCGCGCCGTCGCGGCACCTCGGGCTGGTGCCGGTGGCCGAACGCTCGGCGGAGGCGCAAGGTTCGGTGGCCGTGCTGGCCGCGCTCGTGGCGTCCGGTGTGGACCTGGCCGCGGTCGAGGCGGTGGCACGCTCGGCGCCATTGCTCGACGCTGCACCCTGGTCGCCCGCACTGGAACCGGTTTCGGGCCGTCCGCTGGTGGCGGTGGCGGGTGGTCCGGCGTTCACCTTCGGGTACACCGAAACCGTCGAGCTGTTACGCGCGGCGGGCGCCGATGTGGCCACTGTGGACCCGCTGCGCGACGAGACGCTGCCGGCCGGCACGCGGGCACTCGTCGTCGGTGGCGGGTTCCCCGAGGTGTACGCCGACCGCCTCGCCGCCAACGCACCGCTGCGCGCCGCGGTGGCCGCACTGGCCGCGACCGGAGCGCCGATAGCGGCCGAGTGCGCGGGCCTGCTCTGGCTGTGCCGCAGCCTCGACGGTGCCCCCATGTGCGGCGTACTGGAGGCGGACGCGGTGATGACCGACCAGCTCACGCTCGGTTACCGCGACGCGGTGGCGCTGACCGACAGCGCGCTGGCACCGGCCGGTACCCGGGTCACCGGCCACGAGTTCCACCGCACCGCCGTCACGCCGCGCGCCAGCGCCGGGCCGGCGTGGGCCTGGCGCGGCGCGGCGCCGGAGGGCTTCGTCACAGGCGGTGTGCACGCCTCGTACCTGCACCTGCACTGGGCCGGCTACTCCGACATCCCACGCCGCCTAGTGGACCGTGCTGCCAAGGGCCTGTCGTAAGACATGAAGCGCTACGTCAGATGATGGCTCTCTTCCAGCCTGACACGGCCCTTACGTAGTCTCCGCTGTTGTAGAGTGCCAGCCGGAAGTAGATATAGTCCCCTTCCGGAAAATTCTTGTTACAGAACGCAGTCGTGTCGTGGCCACCAAGCTTGTTGACGCAACTGCCCGCCCGCATATTTCCCTCGGTGTACCACTCGGCCACCGCTGCGTACCCGTCCACCAAATTATCCATGACGTAGAAGTAATCGCCGCCGGATTCAAAGCAGACGCCACCCGGGGAGTCGGATCCAAGATAGATGATGCAGGTACGGTACTTGTCGTCGTCCGGAATACCTCTGGCGACACCGTAGTCCGTCTCGCTGCCGTGGTATTCCGCGAGGGCAGCACTGGGACTCAACAATGTCATTGCGGCACCGAACACGGCAGCCACAAATAGTAGACCCCGACGGGGAACACGCACGTCAAATCTCCTTCGCGACCAGAGTGGGGCGACTCATGGGGTACCTTGCCATCGCGATACCGCCGCCTGACGAACCACGCGCCCGCTTTGAGCGAAACTTGAGAATCGTCCCGAGAGTGCTCAGCGTCGCGCTGGCCGGGCCGGCGCTCGCGGTCACTGTCCTAAGGTTGCGCCATGAGTGAGGTGCGCGAGGAGCTCGACTGGGCCACGTTTGGCCGGGCCGGCCACGAACTGGCAGCTCAGGTTTCGGCCGACGGGTTCCGGCCCGACCTGATCCTGGGCATCGCCCGCGGCGGCCTGTTTCTGGCCGGGTCGCTGGCGTATGCCCTGAGCGTCAAGAACGTCCACGTGATGAACGTCGAGTTCTACACCGGTGTCGACGAGCGACTGCCGATGCCGGTCATGCTGCCGCCGGTGCCGCAGGCGGTCGACCTGGCCGGCTCGCGCGTCCTCATCGCCGACGACGTGGCCGACACCGGCGCCACCCTCAAGCTGGTGCACGACTTCTGCGGCGAGCACGTGGCGGAGGTGCGCTGCGCGGTGCTCTATGAGAAGCCCCACACGCAGGTGAGGTGCGAGTACGTGTGGCACCGCACCAATCTGTGGATAAATTTTCCGTGGTCGTAACTTCGCCGTTTTTCTTGGGCAGGATGCGCCAACGCTCTTGGGCGCGAGATAGTGCGATCACACAAAACTCTCGCGATCGGAGGAGCCCCACCGTGACCACGATTCCCGATCGACCGCCAGAGGTCGCCATCTCGGTCGCCGCCAACGCGATCGCCGCTGAGGCGGCCGCGGCCGGTGTCGACATCACCTGGGAGCAGCGTGAACGGCTGGCACGGGCGGCCCTGGAGGGCGCCTGGCCATACCTGACCGTCACCGAGTAACTAGGGCGTGTCTGACGGATCTTTGTGGGGCTGCGGCGGGCCCAGACGACGACCGGCGGCACCGGGCGGAAGGCCACATACAACACCGGTATGCGACCTTCCGCCCGGCACCCCCGGACCGCCGCCTGGACCTCGCCTCGCACCCACAAGATCCATCAGACACGCCCTAGCGGTCTTCGAGGTCGCCCTCGGTCGCCAGATACGCCTCGCGGAGCGCGTCGAGCACCGCCGGGTCGGGGTACTCCCACATCTTGCGATCGGCGGCTTCCAGCAGCCGTTCGGCGATGCCGTGCAGGGCCCACGGGTTGGACCGCTCGAAGAACGCCCGGTTCTCCTCGTCGAGCACGTATGTCGACGCCAGCTTGTCGTACATCCAGTCGGCCATCACGCCGGCCGTCGCGTCGTACCCGAACAGGTAGTCGACGGTGGCCGCCATCTCGAACGCGCCCTTGTACCCGTGCCGGCGCATCGCCTCCAGCCAGCGCGGGTTGACCACCCGGGCCCGGAAGACGCGGGCTGTCTCCTCACTCAGCGCCCGCGTGCGCACCGCCTCCGGCCGCGTACTGTCACCGATGTACGCGGCCGGGTTGGTGCCGGTGAGCGCGCGCACCGTGGCGATCATCCCGCCGTGGTACTGGAAGTAGTCGTCCGAGTCGGCGATGTCGTGCTCGCGGGTGTCGACATTCTTGGCGGCCACCGCGATCCTGCGGTAGGCGGCCTCCATGTCGGGGCGGGCTGCCGCGCCGTCGAGCCCTCGGCCGTACGCGTAGCCGCCCCACACCGCGTACACCTCGGCGAGGTCGGCGTCGTCACGCCAGTTCCGGCTGTCGATGAGCGGGAGCAGCCCGGCACCGTACGCGCCCGGCTTGGACCCGAAGACCCGCGTGGTGGCCCGCCGCTCGTCGCCGTGCGTGACCACGTCGGCGGCCACGTGTGCGCGGACGAAGTTGTCTTCAAGCGGCTCGTCGAGCCCGGCCACCAGCCGGACCGCGTCGTCGAGCATCAGCACCACGTGCGGGAAGGCGTCGCGGAAGAAGCCGCTGATCCGCACCGTCACGTCGACGCGCGGCCGGCCCAGCTCCGCCAGCGGGATCGGCGCCAGCCCGTTGACGCGGCGGGACGCGTCGTCCCACTGTGGACGGACACCGAGCAGGGCCAGTACCTCGGCCACGTCGTCGCCGGAGGTGCGCATCGCGCTGGTGCCCCACACCGACAGCCCCACCGAGCGCGGCCACTCGCCGGTGTCGGCGCGGTACCGGGCCAGCAGCGAGTCGGCCATCGCCTGGCCGGTCTCCCACGCCAGTCGGCTCGGCACCGCCTTGGGGTCGACGGAGTAGAAGTTGCGGCCCGTCGGCAGCACGTTGACGAGGCCGCGCAAGGGAGAGCCGCTCGGCCCGGCCGGTACGTAGCCGCCGTCGAGCGCGTGCAGCAGGTTGGTCAGCTCGTCGGTCGTGCGGTCGAGCCGCGGCACGATCTCGGTGGCCGCGAACCGCAGCACATCACCCACCGGGCCGGTGCCGGCGTGCTCAGGCGACCAGCCGCGCGCCTCCATGTCCGCGACGAGCGCGTGTGCCTCCGCCTCGATCCGGTCCACATCGGAGCGCGAGGCTTCCTCGGCGAGGCCCAGCGCCTCGCGCAGGCCCGGAAAGGAGAACTGGCCGCCCCACATCTGCCGGGCGCGCAGCATCGCCAGGACGAGGTTGACGCGCGCCGCACCGCTCGGAGCCTCGCCGAGCACGTGCAGCCCGTCGCGGATCTGCGCGTCCTTGACCTCGCACAGCCAGCCGTCGACGTGCAGCAGGAAGTCGTCGAACTCCGCGTCATGCGGGCGGTCGCCGATCCCCAGGTCGTGGTCGAGCTTGGCCGCCTGGATCAGCGTCCAGATCTGCGCGCGGATCGCGGGCAGCTTCGCCGGGTCGAGCGCGGCGATGTTGGCGTGCTCGTCGAGCAACTGCTCCAGCTTGGCGATGTCGCCGTAGCTCTCGGCGCGCGCCATGGGCGGCACGAGGTGGTCGATGAGGGTCGCGCGTGCGCGGCGCTTCGCCTGGGTACCCTCGCCGGGATCGTTGACGAGGAACGGGTAGATGAGCGGCAGGTCGCCGAGCGCCGCGTCCGGACCGCACTCGGCCGACATGCCGAGCGTCTTGCCCGGCAGCCACTCCAGGTTACCGTGTTTTCCGATGTGGACGACGGCGTGCGCCCCGAAGTCGGCGGCCAGCCACCGGTACGCCGCCAGGTAGTGATGACTGGGCGGCAGGTCGGGGTCGTGGTAGATGGCGATGGGGTTGGCGCCGAAGCCGCGCGGCGGCTGCACCATCACGACGATGTTTCCGGCGAGGAGCGCGGCGAGCACGATGTCGTCGCCGTCAACGTACAACTCGCCGGGCGGCGGACCCCAGTGCTCCTCGATGGCGGTGCGCAGACCCGCCGGAAGCGTTTCGTAGAAGGCGATGTAGTCGCGAGCCGGGATGCGCACCGGGTTCGCGGCGAGCGCCTCTTCGGTGAGCCAGTCCGGATCCTGGCCGCCGGCCGCGATGAGCGCGTGCATCAGCGCGTCGCCGCCGTCCGGCAGGTCGCCAACCGTGTACCCGCGCTCGCGCAGCGCCGCCAGCAGCCGCACCGTACTGGCGGGCGTGTCGAGGCCGACCGCGTTGCCGATCCGCGCGTGCTTGGTGGGATACGCCGACAGCATGAGCGCGACGCGCTTCTCGGCGTGCGGTATGTGCCGCAGACGGGCGTGTGCCACCGCGATCCCGGCGACCCGAGCGGCCCGCTCCGCGTCGGCCACGTACACGGTGAGGCCGTCTTCGTCGATCTCCTTGAAGGAGAACGGCACCGTGATGATGCGCCCGTCGAACTCCGGGATCGCCACCTGCGTGGCGGTGTCCAAAGGAGACAGGCCATCGTCGTTCGCGTCCCACGTCTCGCGGCTCGACGTGAGGCACAACCCTTGCAGGATCGGCACGTCGAGCGCGGCCAGCGCACCCACGTCCCACGCCTCGTCGTCACCGCCCGCGCTCGCCTCGGCTGGCCGCGTGCCGCCGGCGGCCAGCACGGTGACGACGAGCGCGTCCGCCTGACCAAGCGTGGCAAGCAGTTCGGGCTCCGGCGTGCGCAGCGACGCGCAGAACACCGGCAGCGGCCGCCCGCCGGCGCCTTCGATGGCGGCGCACAGCGCGTCGACGAACGCCGTGTTGCCTGCCACGTGGTGCGCCCGGTAGTAGAGCACGGCGACGACGGGACCTGAGCCGCCGCTCAGCGGGCGGGTGGCGCCCCACGTCGGTGTCGGCACCGGCGGTGCGAAGCCGTGACCCGTCAACAGCACGGTGTCGGACAGGAACCGGTGCAACTCGGCCAGGTTCGCCGGGCCGCCGTGCGCGAGGTACGCGTGGGCCTCCGCGCACACGCCACTCGGCACCGTCGACAGCCGCATCAGCTCCGCGTCGGGCGCCTGCTCGCCACCCAGAACCACCACCGGACACGGGCCGGCCAGCAGCGCGTCGAGCCCGTCTTCCCACGCCCGCCGGCCGCCGAGGATGCGCACCACGACCAGGTCGACGCCATCGACCAGAGCGGGCAGGTCGTCGACGGTGACCCGGGCCGGGTTGGCGAGGCGGAAATCAGCACGGCTGGCACGCGCGCTGAGCAGGTCGGTGTCGGACGTCGACAGCAACAGGAACACGCGGCACGACTCCCCTCCGGGATCCTCGTCCCGGGTCAGCAGGAACGCGGCGACGGGAGTGTCTGGCTTCCGAGAACAGTCGCTCTCGGTGACAGTGGCGGGACCGCGCCGGACTCGCACCGGCTTCCTCCGCTTGTCGCCGCGGGTTGCGTCCGCCAGCCTAGCGGGTCGTATGCTCCGGCCCGTGGTCAGCCCCATCACCCCTCGCCGCCAGCACGCCGACGCGTGCCCCGGCGTGCTTCAGGTGCACGCCGCCGCCGACGGCGGGCTCGCGCGCGTGCGGATACCAGGCGGGTGGCTGACCGGCGCGCAACTCGCCGCCGTCGCCAGCGCCGGCAACGGCCTCGAAATTACCTCACGTGGCAACCTTCAGGTCCGCGGTTTGGCGCCGGGCGCGGAGACGGCGTTCGCGGCGGTACTGTCCGAGGCCGGCTTGCTGCCGTCGACCACCCATGAGCGGGTACGCAACATCGTGGCGTCGCCGCTCACCGGCCGTGACGGGCACGGGGTACTCGACGCGCGGCCGCTCGTCGCGGAGCTGGACCGGGCCCTGTGCGCCGATCCGGTGCTGGCCGATTTGCCGGGGCGGTTCCTGTTCGCGCTCGACGACGGGCGCGGTGACGTCGCCGGACTCGGTGCCGACGTGGCGATTCATGGCACCGCCGTGCTTCTCGCCGGCCGCGACAGCGGCCTCCGCGTCCAGCCGGCTGATGCTGTACCGGTACTACTGGCCGCCGCGCACGCGTTCCTCGCCGAACGGGGTGACGAATGGCGACTGTCCGAACTGGACAGCGGTCCGGGGCGGGTGGCGCGGCGCCTGGGTGGATCGATCGGCGCACCGGTGTCGGTGAGCGGGCGGCCGCCGATCGGGGTCATCGATCAGGTCGACGGCCGCGTCGCGATCGGCGCTGCCGTGCCGCTGGGTCGGCTCACACCGGAGCAGATCAGCGTCCTGTCCGGACAGTCGTGGGTGTGCGTCACGCCCTGGCGAGGCGTGGTCCTCGCCGACCTACCGGACGCCGACCTCGTCGAATCCCTTGTGGCGGCTGGGTTCGCGGTCGAGCCCGGTTCGCCGTGGGCCGGTGTGACCGCCTGCGCCGGAAGACCCGGGTGCGCCCGGTCACTCGCCGACGTACGCGCCGACGCGCTGGCCTTCCACAGTGGGCGGCCGGCGCCGTCGCTTCCCGTCCACTGGGCCGGCTGTGAACGGGCCTGCGGCCGCCCCACCGGAGCGCACGAACTGAAACTGGCCACAGAGGACGGATACGAGAGCCGATGAGGGACTACGTCAGGGACGGTGCGGAGATCTACCGCCGCTCGTTCGCCACCATCCGGGCCGAAGCCGACCTGTCGGCGATACCCGATGATGTGGCGCGGGTCGCGGTCCGGATGATCCACGCGTGCGGGATGGTCGACCTGGTCAAGGATCTGGCCTGGTCGTCCGGCGTGGTCGAGGCCGGCCGGGCCGCGCTGCGGGCCGGCGCCCCGATCCTCTGTGACGCCGCGATGGTCGCCGCAGGGGTGACCCGACGGCGGCTGCCCGCCGACAACGAGGTGGTGTGCACGCTGAGCGATCCGCGCGTGCCCGACCTCGCCGCGCGGCTCGGCACCACCCGCAGCGCGGCGGCCTTGGAGCTGTGGCGCGACCGCCTCGCCGGATCCGTTGTGGCGGTGGGAAACGCGCCGACCGCCCTGTTCCGGCTGCTGGAGCTGATGGCCGAGGGAGCCGGCCGCCCGGCGGCGGTGCTGGGGATACCGGTCGGGTTCATCGGGGCGGCGGAGTCCAAAGTGGCGCTCGCGGCCAGTGACCTTTCGTATCTGGTGGTGCACGGCCGGCGGGGCGGCAGTGCGATGACGGCGGCGGCTATCAACGCCATCGCGAGCGAGGAGGAGTAGTGGCCGGTCGACTGTGGGGAGTGGGGCTAGGTCCGGGCGACCCGGAACTGGTGACGGTCAAGGCCGCACGGCTCGTCGCGGACGCCGACGTGGTGGCGTACCACTGCGCGCGGCACGGCCGCAGCATCGCCCGATCGGTGGCCGCGCCCTACCTGCGGGACGGCCAGATCGAAGAGGCGCTGGTGTATCCGGTCACGACCGAGGCGACCGACCACCCGGGCGGGTACCGGGGCGCGATCGAGGAGTTCTACACCGGCTGCGCGGAGCGGCTCGCCGCCCACCTCGACGCGGGCCGCGACGTCGTGGTGCTGTGCGAGGGTGACCCGTTCTTCTACGGCTCGTACCAGCACATGCACAAGCGGCTCGCGCACCGGTACGAGACCGAGGTGGTGCCCGGCGTCACGTCGATGAGCGCCGCGTCGGCGGCACTGGGCCGTCCACTGGTCGAACGCGACGAGGTGCTCACGGTACTGCCCGGCACGCTGCCCGCGGACGTGCTCGCGGAGCGCCTGTCCGGCACCGACTCGGCGGCGATCCTCAAGCTGGGCCGCACGTTTCCGGCCGTGCGGGAGGCGCTCGACCAGTCGGGGCGGCTCGGTGAGGCCTGGTATGTCGAGCGCGCCAGCACCGGCCGCGAGCGCGTCGCACCGCTGTCCGAAGTGGACCCGACGTCGGTGCCCTACTTCTCCATCGCGGTACTGCCGAGTCGCGTGGCGGCGATGCCGGTAGTAGACCCCGAGGCGGTGGCGGAACGCGATCGGGGCGAGGTGGTCGTGGTCGGCCTCGGGCCGGCCGGGCGGGATTGGCTGACGCCCGAGGCGCAGGCGGTGCTCGCCGAGTCCGACGAACTTGTCGGCTACGGCCCGTACCTCGACCGCGTCCCACCGAACCCGCGCCAGAAGCGGCATCTGTCCGACAATCGCGTGGAGGCGGAGCGCGCGGCGTTCGCGCTCGACCTGGCGCGAAGCGGGTCGCGGGTCGCGGTCGTGTCCTCCGGAGACCCGGGCGTGTTCGCGATGGCGAGCGCCGTACTCGAAGTGGCCGCCGAGCCCCGCTTCGCGGGTGTGCCGGTACGGGTCGTGCCGGGGCTGACAGCCGCGCAGGCGGTGGCCTCCCGTGCGGGCGCGCCGCTCGGGCACGACTACTGCGTGCTGTCGCTCTCCGATCGGCTCAAGCCGTGGGACACCATTGTGGATCGTCTCACCGCCGCCGCCCGTGCCGATCTCGTCATCGCCATCTACAACCCGGCGTCGCGGACGCGTACCTGGCAGGTGGAGAAGGCGCGCGATCTGTTGCTGGAGCACCGCTCGCCGGACACGCCCGTGGTGATCGGTCGGGACGTGGGGGGAGCGGAGGAGAGCGTGCGCGTGGTGCGCCTGTCTGACCTTGACCCGTCCACCATCGACATGCGATGCCTCCTGATCGTCGGCTCGTCGAAGACGCGGCTGGCATCCGGTGGTGCGGTGTTCACGCCCCGGCGTTATCCCTGAGCCAATCCACTGCTTCGGGGACGGTGGTCACGGTGGGGACCCCGTCGGGCGGGGCGGGGCGGTCGACCATCAGCACGGGCAGTCCGAGGTGGCGGGCGGCCACCAGTTTCGCGGCGGTCAGCGCCCCGCCGCTGTCTTTGGTGACAAGTACGTCGATGCGGTGCCCCCGCATCAGTGCCGCTTCGCCGTCCACGGTGTACGGTCCGCGGTCCAGCACCACCTCGTGGCGTGCGGGAAGGGGCGGTGACGGCGGATCGACGGTGCGGATCAGGAACCACTCAGTGTTGCCGGCGAACGCCGCGAGGCTCTGGCGGCCGGTCGTGAGCAGTACCCGGCTGCCGAGTCCCGGCAGCGCCTCGGCGGCCGCCTCGACACTCGGTACCCTGCGCCAGTCGTCGCCCGGTCCTTCCGTCCACCCGGGACGGTGCAGCGCCAGTAACGGCAGTCCCAGGAGGCCGGTCGCCTGCCTTGCCGATGCGCTGATCCGGTACGCGAAAGGATGTGTGGCATCGACGACCGCGTCGATGCGCTCGGACACCAGCCATGCGACCAGGCCGTCAGGGCCCCCGAAGCCACCAATCCGCACCTCGCCGGCGGGCAGGCGGGGCGCGTTGACCCGCCCCGCCAATGAGGTGACAACGTGCCCGCTCGGCGCGGCAGCGGCCAGTTCCCGCGCCTCCGCCGTGCCCCCCAGAATCAACAACCGCAGTGTTTGATGGTTCGTTCGCTCCGCGCTTCGCTCACTCACTGTTTGACGCCGATCGAGTGGAATGCGCCCGCGCGGGTGCCGAAGTAGAGGTTTCCCTTCCACACTGCCGGTGTGGATTCGACACAGCCACCGATGTTGACCGTCCACAGCTTCTTCGGCGTGACAGTGGTGTCGCTGACGTCGTATGCGTGCATGTCGCCTTTGCAGTCGCCGATCAGGAGCACGTCGTCGACGACCACCGGCGACTGCCAGGTGGGCCCCGGCAACGCGAACTTCCATCGCACCGCACCGTCTTCGCGGCCGATGCCGAGCACGTCACCGCCGTTCGTGTCGAAAATGACGATGTCCTTGTGCAGCGCCGGCGTACCCCAGATGCCCGCCGGGTTGCCCTTCTGGTCGTCGACCTTCCACACGAGCGGATCCTTCTTCGTCGGGTCCAGTTTCATCATCTGGCCGACCGCCTTCGAACGCGCCGTGCCCCGCTCGTACTCCGAACCGACGTAGAGCGCGCCGCTGGAGTCCACCACGATCGTGGCGTCGGTGTCGTCACCGGTCCAGAAGCGGAACACCCGCTTGGGCTTTTTCCCCTCCTTCAGGCCGCTGATGTCCCAGCCCTGGACGAGCCCGCCCGAGTTGCTGAAGTACACGGTGTTGCCGTGGATCGCCACCGACGTCTCGATGGAGACGTTCTGGTCGCCGACGTCTTTGAGCAGCTGCGCATCCCAGCCCGGCGCGTTGAAGACCACCTTCGGCGAGACGGTCACCTTGCCGTCCGCGCCGTACTTCCGGTTCAGCTTCACGATGTGGAACTGGCTGTTTTCCCCGCCCTCGAACAGGTAGTCGTCGATGATGAGCCCGGTGCTGTCCCAGTCGTCGTTCCACTTCGTCGGCGACACCGCCTTCGCCGACAGCTTCCACAGCTCGGTCGGCTTGCCGCGGTCGATCGCGATGATGCGGTAGAAGTTGTCGCGCGACCCCGAATACACCAGCGGGAAGCCGTCCGGATCCACCGTCACCGAGCCCTTGATGATGTCGCCGGTGGGGAAGTCCGGCAGGATGCGCTCGCCGGTAGCCGCGTCCAGGAAATGGATCGCCTTGTCGTATGCGCCGAAGACGACCCACGTGCGGTTGTCGCGCTCGAAGACGGATGGTTGGCCGGTCCAACCGGAGCCGCACCAGACCCGTTCGCCCTTGCCGTCCGTCGACTTCGCGCACAGGCCGCCGCTGCGGGGAAACTGCCATCGCTTCGCTGGTGCCGTGCGCGACACGGGACCGGTGCCGTAGTACGTGCGGGTTGGGTTGCCGCGGAAGGTGAGCAATCCGGTCACCTTGTCGCCGTACGGCTTGCCTACTCCGGCGGGGTCGGACCAGCCCTCGAAGGTGGTGCCTGCCGTGGCTGGTGCCGTCGCGGGCGCCGTCGACCCGGATGTGCCCTGCACGAACTTCGGCTGCGCCGGCTCGGAACCGCACGCCGCCACGCTCAGTATCAGGAGCATCGCGAACCGTCTCTTCACCGCCCAAGTGTGCAGGTTGCGGGCAAGCGACGAAAGCCCGTGGGGCATCCTGTGACCGTGACTTTGCGGTACGGCTGGACCACCGGAGCGTGCGCGACCGCGGCGACCAAGGCCGCGTACACCGCGCTGCTCACCGGTGCGTTCCCGGACCCGGTGGAGATTGTGCTGCCCAAGGGGCAGAGGCCGGCGTTCGCGCTCGCGGTGGAGTACCTGAGTGACGGGTCAGCTACGGTCGGTATCGTCAAAGACGCCGGCGACGACCCCGACGTCACCCACGGCGCCCTGATCCGTGCAACAGTCACACTGGCCCGGCCCGGAGCGGGTGTGGTCTTTCGCGCCGGCCCGGGCGTGGGCACGATCACCAAACCCGGCCTGCCACTCCCGGTCGGCGAGCCGGCGATCAACCCGGTGCCGCGCCAGATGATGCGGGACGCCGTCGCCGAGGTGGCCACGCAGCACGGCGGCACCGGCGACGTCATCGTCGAGATCTCCGTCGACGGCGGCGAGGAGCTGGCCGCCCGCACCTGGAACCCGCGCCTCGGCATCCTGGGTGGCCTGTCCATCCTCGGCACCACCGGGATCGTCGTCCCGTACTCGTGCGCCGCCTGGATCGACAGCATCCGCCGCGGCATCGACGTCGCCCGCGCCGCCGGACGCCAGCACGTCGCCGGCTGCACCGGGAGCACATCCGAGCGGGTCGCGGCGGAGCTGTACGGCCTGCCGGAGGACGCGCTGCTCGACATGGGCGACTTCGCGGGTGCGGTGTTGAAGTATCTGCGACGGCACCCGGTGCCGCGGCTGACCATCGCGGGCGGGATTGGCAAGCTCGCCAAGCTCGCTGACGGCCACCTCGACCTCCACTCTGGACGCTCGCAAGTGGACCTGAGGAGCCTTGCCGCACTGGCGCGTTCCTCTGGCGGCACGGGGGAGTTGGCCGAGCGGGTGGTCGCGTCCAACACCGCGCTCGAAGCCCTCCAGCACTGCGAGGCCGCGGGCATCCCGCTCGGTGACGCGGTCGCGGCCGGCGCCCGCAAGACAGCACTGTCCGTCCTCCGCGAGGCCCCCGTGACGGTCGACGTAGTTGTAATCGACCGCGCCGGCCGAGTGGTAGGCCGCACCACCCCTTCGTGATCAGGGCGTCCCTCAAGTCGTTAGAGCGACTTCAGGGACGCCCTGATCACGGGAGCGCGGAGCGGGGAGCTAGCGGGTGCGCTTGGGGGAGTAGAGGTGGCTGTCGGGGAAAGATTCGGCGGAGAGGACCTTGCCTACGACGATCACCGCGGTGCGGACCAGGCCGGCCTCGTGCACTTTGCCGGCTATGTCGGCCAGCGTGCCGCGCAGGATCACCTCGTCCGGGCGGCTCGCGTACGCCACCACGGCCACGGGACAGTCGGCGCCGTAGTGGGGCAGCAACTCGCGTACGACGTCGTCGATGCGCTGGACCGCCAGGTGGAGCACCACGGTGGAACGGCTGGCCGCCAGCGTGGCGAGGTCCTCGCCCGGCGGCATCGGGGTCGCGCCGCCTGATATGCGGGTCAGGATGACGGTCTGGCCGACTGTCGGCACAGTCAGTTCGCGGCTCAGCGTGGCGGCCGCCGCGGCGAACGCGGGCACGCCCGGCGTCACCGCGTACGGCACTCCGGCCGCGTCGAGCCGCCGCATCTGCTCGGCCATCGCGCTGAACACCGACGGGTCACCCGAATGTAGCCGCGCCACGTCGAGCCCCGCGGCGTGCGCGGCCACCATCTCGGCCACGATCTCGTCGAGCGTGAGCCGCGCGGTGTCCACTGTGCGCGCACCGGGCGGGCAGTAGGTCAGCAGTTCCGCCGGCACGAGGCTGCCCGCGTACAGGCAGACCGGACTGCGCGCGATGAGGTCGCGCCCCCGGACGGTGATCAGGTCGGCAGCACCGGGGCCCGCGCCTATAAAGTGGACTGTCACTTCACCACTGTCCACTGTGTCACAGGGTGGAGCGGGCGCCAGCCGGTGAAGCCGCCGATCGGCGCCGCCCGCTGGATCGCGATGCGGGCCAGGTCGCCGCCCACCCGAGCGTGCCACTCGGCCACCAAGCGCTCGGACTCCAACGTCACCGCGTTGACCACCAGACGCCCGCCGGGCAATAGCGCGGCCCAGCACGCCTCCAGCATGCCGGGCGCGGTCACCCCGCCACCGACAAAGACGGCATCGGGCGGGTCGAGGCCGTCGAGAGCCTCGGGCGCACGACCCTCCACAACAGACAGATATGGTACGCCCAGCGCCTGCGCGTTGGCACCGATGCGCGACACGCGTTCGCTGTCGGCTTCGACGGCGATCGCCCGGCACGCGCGATGCGCGCGTGACCATTCGATGGCGATGCTGCCGGCGCCCGCGCCGACGTCCCAGAGTAACTGGCCGGGCACCGGTTGCAGGCGAGCCAGCGTGACGGCGCGTGCCTCACGCTTGGTGAGCTGTCCATCATGAAGGTATGCGTCGTCGGGCAAGCCTGGCACGGTCGGCACCAGGGCGGTGCCGCGGCAGTGCACCGCGACCACGTTGAGTGGGTCGGCGACCGGCCAGTGGTCGCGGGCCAGGCCCGTGACGACGCGTTCGCCCGGCCCGCCGAGCTGTTCGAGCACGGTCAGCTCGCTGTCGCCGTACCCGCGCGCGTCCAGCAGAGCCGCGACCGCTGCCGGAGTCGCGCCATCGGCACTCAAGACGATAACCCGGCGTCCGGGGTGGAGTGCCGGATGCAGCAACGTGACCGGGCGGCCGACCGCGCTGACGACCTCGACGGTGTCCAGCGGCCAACCGAGGTGGGCGCAGGCGAGGGACGCCGACGACGGGTGCGGCAGCACGGTTACGCGACCGGCGCCGAGCAGCTTGACCACAGTGGACCCGATGCCGTGGAACATCGGGTCGCCGCTGGCCAGTACGCAGACGCGGCGGTCCCGGTGTGCGTCGAGTAGTCCGTGCAGGGCGGCGAGCAGAGGCGACGGCCATGGCACCCGGTCGGCCTTGACCTCGTCGGGCAGCAGGTCGAGCTGGCGGCGGCTGCCGAGCAGTACCTCCGCTGAGCGGGCCGCCTCTCGCCCGGGCTCGGACAGGCCGGCCCAACCGTCGGCGCCGATGCCGACGACGGTGACGTCAGACATTGCCCAGTACCCGAGTGACCGTGATCTCGATGACCACGCGCTCGGGGTTGACGCGCGGCGTACGGTACCGCTCGGCGTAGCGGCGCTCGGCCTCGGCGACGGCCTCCGGGTCCGCGCGGACGACGGCTTGTCCCTCCAACGTGGACCAACGACGGCCGTCGACCTGGCAGACGGCCACGCGCCCGGTGGTGGCGGCGTTGCGCGCCTTGCGCGACGAGCCGGAGGTGATGACGCGCGCTATGCCGGCGTCAGGGTCGAGCGTCACGCCGACCGGCACGACGTGCGGTGTGCCGTCGCGGCGCAGCGTGGTGAGCGTGCACAGGTGCCGCTCGCGCCAGAACAGCCGGAACTCTTCGCTGGTCATCATCGTGCGCCACGCTACCGCGCCGCCGCCGCGCGGCGATCAAGGGCATTCGCATCGATCAAGGCCAAATGCACGCGGAAAAGAGATCCAACCACGTGCATTCGCCCTTGATCGACGGAAAGGGGGCCGGCGGCGCGCCGGGCGCGGGGCGCCGGCGGCGCGGCCGCCCGCGGCGCGGTTAGTCGGTTAGGACGTGGGCTAGGCGGTCGCGGAAGCGGCGTTCGGGGTCTGTCACTACGTCGCCGCCGATGCCCAGGATGCCGCCGCTCGGGGCGGCCGTTACGACCTGTTCGGCGATGGTTACCAGCCAGTGCTTGTAGGCGCCGGCCGCGCCCTCGTCGACCTTCGTGGCCAGCAGCTTCGCGGCCTCGCCGGCCCTGGCGAGCACGTCGGCGATGTACGCCTCCGGGTCGGCGGGCTGGATGGACGGGAGCTCCTCGCCCATCTCGGGGTCGCCGACGCGGTTGACCAGCTCCTGTGCCACGGCCGCGACCAGCGGGTCGGCGTCTTCCCGGCCCTCTGCGATGGCTTCCAGGCCGGCGGCGTTTTCCTGGTGGGTGCGCTTCGCACCGTCCGGCTCGGCCGCGCTGGCCGCGGTCAGCACCGACTGTGGCAGGCCGACCAGCAGCCCCCACTCCTCGTCAGTGAACCCCAGCCTCGAGTACATCGGCTGCTCCGTCACGTGCGCGCCCCTCTCCAACGAGTCAAGTTAGCAGTCCCTGCTCACGGACCACCGGCACCGACAAAGTCTTATACCCTACGTCGTCGAAGAGCACCGTCATCCGGTCCGCTTCGTAGCCCATCACCATTCCCGTGCCCCAGTCGGCGTGTCGCACGGTGCTGTGTAACGGGAACGGTCCGGTGGTCACCGTCTCGGCGGAGGAGCCGGCGGCGCAGTTGTCGCAGTGGCCGCACGGTCGCTCCATGTGTTCGCCGAAGTACGCGAGCAGGGCCTGCCCGCGGCACGACCGGCTCTCCGCGAAGGCTCGCATCATGTCGGTGCGCGATCGCTGTACCGTCTGCTGGCGCTCGGCCTCGGCGAGCGCCGCGCGCGCCGCTTCGGCCGGAGCCGGCGCGTAGGACGGCGCGGTGATCTTGTTGGTGCCGAGCGTGACGGCCGCGTCGACCTGTTCCAGCAGGCTGAGCAGGCGGCCGAGCTTGCGCGGGCTGAGGCCGCTGCGGTCGCGCAGCGCGGTGCGGCTGAGCGGGTCGCCGGTGCGCAGGACGGCGGCCAGGTCACGCAACTCGGTCTCGTCCGGGGCGCCGCCGGTGAAGAAGCGCTGGAGGCCCACGTCTTCGGCCCGCCACAGCAGCAGGGCCCGTGCCGGTGCGCCGTCTCGTCCGGCGCGGCCGATCTCCTGGAAGTAGCTGTCGGGCGAGTCGGGCAGCGCCATGTGCGCCACCCAGCGGATGTCGGCCTTGTCGATGCCCATCCCGAACGCCGAGGTCGCCACCATCAGCGGTACCCGGTTGTCGAGGAAGTCGTTGTGCCGCTGCTCGCGCGGGCCGGCCGCCATCCCACCGTGGTACGCCTGCGCGGGAAAGCCGGCGGCGGTGAGCCGTTCGCACAGTTCCTCGGCGGCGCGCCGCGTCGGCACGTACACGATGCCGGGCCTCTCGCCCTCCTTCAGCAGCGCGACAAGCCGGCGCCACCGGTAGTCCTCGGTCGGGCAGTGGCCGACCTCCAGGAAGAGGTTGTGGCGGTCGAGGCCGGACACCACCACGCGCGGGCGCCGCAGCCCGAGGTGGCGGATGATGTCGTCGCGCACCGGAGGGGAGGCGGTGGCGGTGAGCGCCGCGATCGGCGGCCGGCCCATGCCGCGAATCAGGTGGCCGAGCGCCAGGTAGTCGGGGCGGAAGTCGTTGCCCCAGGCGGAGATGCAGTGTGCCTCGTCGACGGCCACCAGGGCGGGGCGGAGCAGGCGCACCTCGGTGAGCCGGTCGGGGTTGCTGAGCTGCTCGGGCGTGATGAACAGAAAGCGCGCCTCGCCCCGGCGTACCGCTTCGAAGGCCGCGGCCTGCTGGTTGGGTGACTCGGCGGAGCTGACGCGCACGGCACGCAGCTCTGGCTTGCCGCGCTCGTTGAGCGCGGCGATCTGGTCCTGCTGGAGAGCCAGCAGCGGCGAGATCACCACCGTCGGTCCGGGTAGGACGGAGGCCGGCACCTGGTACACGGCGGACTTGCCGCCACCGGTCGGCAGGATGACGAGGACGTCGCGGCGGCGCAGGACCGCCTTCATGGCATCGAGCTGGCCGGCGCGCAGCCGCCGCCAACCGAAGTGATCACGGGCGGCCCGGCGAAGGCGGCGGGCGTGCAACAGCGGCAGCAGCAGTCTCATGGCCCCGCCATCTTGCCCCAGTGGACCAAGGCAGAAACAGCTAGATTCGCGTCGGCTTGACCGGGCCCTCGCCGGGCTGGGCCTCGGGGCAGCGCAGCCGCAGCTCCTGGTGCCCGAACGGGGTGTCGACCAGCCAGCAGTGATGCGGCTGGGCGCTGCCCGGATGGGCGTACCCGTCGAAGAACCGGCACGACACGCACATCTTGGTGACCGGAATCTGGCCCTCGCGCTGCATGCGGCGGATCTGGCCGGCGACGACGGCGAGCAGCCGATGCTGGCCCTCGTGGTCGAGGTTGTGCAGCTCGGCGAGGAGGTCGGCGGCCCATCCGCGCACCTCGGGGGCGTGCTGGCGGCCGGCCTCGGTGAGCGTCACGCGCACGGCGGCCGGCGCGTATGACGGGGACGGGCCCATCGACACCAGCCCCTCGCGGACCAGCGTCGACACCGCCGTCATGGTGGCCTGCGTGGTCATGCCGAGGTCACCGGCGAGGTCGGTCAGCGGGTAGACCTCACTGCGCCGGCTCAACAGCAGCAGCACTTGTTGCTGAGCGATCGTCCGCTCCAGCTCGCCGCCGGGGCCTTCAGCGGCGTGCACCGCCACTGCGACGCGTGCCAGGCCGGTGGCGAGCTGGCGGGAAGAGGTTTCCAGGTCCACGCGTATCTGCCCCACGATCGAAGCGCTTGGTTGTGACGGCGGTCACGTTACCCGAGGCGTACCGCGCGTGACGAGTCACAAATCGGCTTAACGGCCTTTTCCGAACATCGACCGTATCGCAGCCACCAGCAGCAGCGTGCCAAGAATCGCACCGACCACCCGGACCGCCGGGATGTCGTACCAACTGGTTTCCATGCTTGAAAACTGTCCCACACGAAAATAGAAAAGTTTGTTTACTATGGCAGCATGACAGGACAGAGGAGCCGTGACCTGGTCCGGCTCGCGGGCATGGTGCTGCAGCCCGGCTTCGCGGGCACGACGCCGGCGCCGTGGGTGCCGCGCCTTCTGGGCGAGGGACTCGGGGGCGTCGCGCTCTTCGGGCGCAACATCGAGCACCCGGAGCAGCTGGCCGCCCTCACCGCCGCCCTGCGCGCCGAACGGCCCGACGTCATCGTGGCCATCGACGAGGAGGCCGGCGATGTCACCCGTTTGGAGACCCGGCGGGGCAGCTCGCGACCGGGCAACCTGGCGCTCGGTGCGGTCGACGACGTGGCGCTCACCGAGGCGGTCGCCCGCGACCTGGGCCACGATCTCGCGGCGGCGGGCGTGACGCTCAACTACGCGCCGGACGCCGACGTCAACACCGACGCCCGCAACCCGGTGATCGGCGTGCGCTCGTTCGGGTCTGATCCGGCCCTGGTCGCGCGGCACACGGTCGCCTGGATCACGGGACTCCAGTCCGCGGGCGTCGCGGCCTGCGCCAAGCACTTTCCGGGTCACGGCAACACCAGCGTCGACTCGCATGTCGACGTACCAAAGATCAATGCCTCTCGTGCGGAGCTGGACGCGGTGGAGCTGCCGCCCTTTCGGGCGGCCATCGCCGCCGGCACGCAGGCCATCATGACCGGACATCTGGTCGTGCCGGCGATCGATCCGGAGTGGCCGGCGACCCTGAGCCGCCGGGTGCTGATCGACCTGCTCCGCGACGAGCTCGGGTTCGCGGGGGTGGTGGTCACCGACGGCATCGAGATGGCGGCCATCGCGCGGCGATACGGCTTCGAAGGCGCCGCCGTGCGGGCGCTCGCCGCCGGCTCCGACGCGGTGTGCGTGGGCGGCGACCACTTCGACGAGGCCGACGCCCTGCGGCTGCGCGACGCCGTGGTCGAGGCGGTCACCACCGGCGAGCTGCCCGAGGAGCGCCTCGCCGAGGCTGCGAAACGGGTGCAGCAACTGGCTGAGTGGACAGTTCAGGCCGGCTCAGCCGCGCCGGACCGACCGGACGGGACCCCGGTCGGCCTGCTCGCCGCCCGGCGCGCGATCCGCCTCACCGTCGCCGGCGGGGCAACACCGCCGCCGCTGACCGCCGCGCCGCACGTCGTGGAGTTCGCGCCGCCGGCCAACATGGCCGCCGGGACGCAGACGCCGTGGGGCATCGCGACGCCGCTGCGCGCGCGCATGCCGGGCACGACCGCGGTGCGGCTCAGCGCCGCCGACCCCGAAGCGGCGCTCCGCCCGGCCCGCGGGCGTCCGCTGGTGGTCGTCGTCCGTGACATCCACCGGTACCGGTGGATGGCGCATGCCGTGGCGATGCTGCTCGCCGAACGGCCGGACGCCGTGGTCGTCGAGATGGGGGTACCGGAACGCGTCACCGGTGCGGTGCACCTGGCCACGTACGGGGCGACCCGGGCGTGCGGCGAGGCGGCGGCCGAGGTGCTCGCGGGGCTGTGACTACTGTCCACAGCGGAGCGTGCCCCCACGGATACGCGCTGTGGCAGTATCGTGCCTGTCGTGGCCGTCGATTGGCAGCGGGCAGTGATGGTGCCGTCCTGGATTCGCTGGCTTCCCTGTTCGTTCGCCTACCTGACAGTGGTCCCTGACCAGGAGCAGTTCCCGCGATCGGCGTGGTCGATCCTGCCCTGGGACACGCCGGTGTGGTGCGACCCCGGATCGGTCGACGACTGGATCGCCCGTGCTCGCCGGCGGCATCCGCGGCGTGACGCCGGTCACGCCGAGCGCCGCGCGCGCGAGCACTACGACCGGGTGGTGCAGGTGCGGGCGGCCCGCATCGAGCTGTTCACCGAGATGTGCCACCGTCGCGGGCTGCCCGTGCCACACACCCTCGATGAGCTGCTGACCTGCCTCTGCGGCTTCGGACTGTTTACATTGGACGGTGAGGTGGTGCGGCCGCGACTTGACCAGAACCCGATCGACGTACTGCCGCTCGTCGGGCAGGAGTTGGTGCACGAGGAGCAGGCACAGCAAGACGACCGCACTGTGCTCGTCGCGATCACGGTGCGCGAGATGGCCAGCCGCGGCCGGCGGCGGTGGCGGCGCCGGCAGCTCACCACGTATCTGGGGGCGCTTGCCACGGGGTTGCGCATGCCGGTGAGCGAGGTGCGGCGGGCGTTGGCGCAGCTTGGTGAGATCGCCGATCTGGCCACCGAGCCGGCGCCCGAGGCCGCTGCCGACCGCATTCGCATCACCGTGACCTGGCCGGACTTCGCGCGGCGGTTTCCCTTCGAAGACCTGCCGGCGCCGGAGCACGCGGTTTGACCAGTTCCGCCGGTCGGGGTGTGTGCCGCGCAGGGTGAGGCCGCGGGAGCGGCGGTCCGCACCGCGGCGGACATCGCGGTAGCCCGCAGCTTTTTCTTTTGCTTTAGCTTGCCGTGGCCAGGGCCAGGGCGTGGACCGCTTCGTCGACCCCGGACACCAGGTCGCGCAGGACCCACGGCAGGTTTTCGCGGATCCGCGCCGGATCCGGGACCAGGACCGCGATCCCGGCCAGCGCGGCCAGGGTCGCGAGCTGCGCGTCCATCGGACCCTGCCCAGCCAGCGCCTGCGCGAGGCGGCGGCGCGGCTCGGCGTAGCGCTGCGGGTCGTATGCCGGATAGCGGGCGTGCCCGCGCCGCGCAAGGCCGCGCGGCTGCTCGCGCCGCACCAACCCGGTCGCCACGAGCCGCCGGGCCACCACGTCACGCACGTCGCCGCGCAGGTAATCCACCCAGTGCCGGACCGGCTGCGGATCGCCCTGCCGGCACACCTCACCCAGGACGGCATCGGTCACTTTCTCGCCGTACGCGCGAGCCGCCTGTACCGCGACGCGACCCTCGACGATGGTCAGCCGGCCGTCGAGCAGCAACTCCCCGACTACCGCGCCAGCGAGCGCGCTGGCCAGCACCTCGGCGTTGCCGGTCGGTTTGCCGGTGTATTCGTCATGGCCGACGAGGAACAGCTCGTCAGCGAGCGGGTGGTTCATGCGCCGACTCGGTCATTCCTCGACGACGAGATCCGCGTACTCGGTGTGCCGCTTGACGAACGCGGCGATGAAGGGGCACTGCGGCACGACCTTCTCGCCCCGCTCGCGCACCTGGTCGAGCGCGCCCGCCGCGAGCTGGGCGCCGACGCCCTTGCCCTGAAACGCGTCGTCGATCTCGGTGTGGGTGAAGACGATGAGGCCGTCGCGGACGCGGTAAGCCGCGAAACCGGCCAGCCCGCCATCGACCAGAATCTCGAAGCGGCGCCGGGCGGGATTGTCGGCCACGAGCACGTTCACGAGGGCCAGGGTAGCGGCAACGGCAACCCCGTGGATCCCGCCACGTACCCTGGATCATGTGATGAACCGACTGACCGCCGCCCGGCTCGCTTCCGGTCTGGCCCTCGGCCTGGTCCTTCTCGCTGGCTGCGGCTCGGAGGGCTCCGACACCAACTGCGGCCTCGACCAGTGCACCGTCACCTTCGATCGCGGCGTCGACGCAAAGACCAGCGTCCTCGGCGTCGACGCGAAGCTGGTCGGTGTAGACGGCGACAAGGTGACCGTCGAGGTCGCCGGCGAGAGCCTCTCCCTCACCGTCGGCGAGCAGGGCACCGACGTGGGTGGCCTCAACGTCGCTGTGCAGAGCGTCACCGACACCGAAGTAGTAATCAAGATCTCGCGCTGACGCTGGTTACAACCCCTCCAACTCGGGCATCGTTGGCGGCTTGCCCCTTTCGGCGGGCGCCGCCTCGGCGGGCGTCTCCGTGCGACGCCGCCTCGGCGGGCGTTCCGCCCGACGCCGATGAGAAGGAGGTACTCCAGTGGAGGCCGCCCTGTGGACGGTCACCATGACCGTCGCCGCCGTGGCGATCGCACTGGCAGTGGTCGAGGTCGTACACCGGGTGATCCGCCGGCTGGGCAGCCGGTCCGTGCTCCTGCGCGAACTCACCGAGCACGCGCACCGGCCCTTCCAGGTCGCCGTCGTGCTCGTGGCCTGCCAGGCGGCGGTACGCAGCTCAGCCGGTGAGTTTCCCGGCCGGGCGGTCGTGCTGCACCTGCTGGTGCTCGCCGCGATCGCCGGGTTCGCGTGGCTTGTCGCGGCACTGCTGCTGGTGAGCGAAGACGTGGCGCTGGCCCGGTTCCGCACCGACGTACCCGACAACCGCCGCGCCCGGAAGCTCCACACCCAGGTGGTGATGCTGCGCCGGGTCACCGTCGCCGGGATCGTGGTGGTCACCGCCGGCGTGATGCTGATGACCTTCCCGCACGTACGGGCCATCGGCGCGAGCCTGCTGGCGTCCGCCGGCGTCATCGGCGTGGTGGCGGCGCTGGCCGCACAGAGCGTACTGGGCAACGTGTTCGCGGGGCTCCAGCTCACGTTCAGCGACGCGGTGCGGCTCGACGACGTGGTCGTCGTCGAGGGCGAGTGGGGCCGGATCGAGGAGCTGACCCTCAGTTACGTTGTCGTGCAGATCTGGGACGATCGGCGGCTGATCCTGCCCACGTCGTACTTCACCACCAAGCCCTTCCAGAACTGGACCCGCACTCGTGCGGCGGTACTGGGTACGGCCGAGTTCGACCTGGACTGGTCGGTGCCGGTGACGGAGATGCGCGAGGAGCTTCGCCGGTTCGTGGAGAGCAGCGAGCTCTGGGACGGCCGGGTGTGCGTACTCCAGGTCACCGAGGCGACCGGCGGGATGATCCAGGTACGCGCGCTGGTGAGTGCCGTCGACGCGCCGACGCTGTGGGATTTGCGCTGCTTGGTGCGTGAGCACCTGGTCAACTGGATCCGCGACCACCACGCGGACGCGTTGCCGCGCATGCGTGCCGACGTTGCTGCCGATGGCGCCCTCTGGCCTTCACCCGTTGGCCGCGATGGCGTTTCCCATGATGGCGCTGCGCGCGGCGGTTTTGGGCTTGATGGCGCTGGCCGCGGTTCCGCTTCGCGTGATGGCGCTGGCCGCGGCGGTGTTGGGCGCGGTTCCGCTTCGCGTGATGGCGCGGGCCGTGGCGGTGTTGGGCGCGATGGTGCTGCTCGTGACGGCTTTGGGCCGGGCGGTGGTGTTCGTGACGGCGGCGCGCGGGATGGGGCCGCCGCCCGGGAACGGGCGGGCCGTGATGGTGCGGCGCCGGACGACGATGCTCGCGTTTTCGGTGGCAGCGACGATGGTGACTCCCGCGCGGAGGCATTCGTCGGCCCGGACGAGCCCGCTCGTCCGGAACCGGCCAGTCCCGACCCTGCTGCCCCGCGGCCCGAGCCGCCCTTGCCGACCCTTGCCGGGGTCGCGGCGGGGACAGCGGCCGGCGAGGCCGGCCGCCCCACCCGGCCCGCCTGATCCGCTTCCGCTCGGCACGCGTGGCCCGCTCTCGGTGTGGCCCGCTTGGTCCGCGTGGCCTGCTTGGTCCGTGGCCCTGCTTGGTCCGTGGCCCTGCTTGGTCCGTGGGCTGCTTTGTCCGCTTGGTCCTGCTTGGTCCGCTCTCTGCGTGGCTTGCTTGGTCCGCTTGATCTTCCTGGTTCGTCGATCAAGGGCGAATGCGCGTGATTCGATCTCTTTCCGCGTGTGTTTGCCCTTGATCCATGCAGATCTCCTTGATCGACGCGGCCAGGAGGGGTGAATGGCTGCGCGCTATGCCGACATTCGTCGACAATGTCCGATGGGCCTGGCGAGATGGCCGGCGCGCGGGCGTGCCTAGCGGAGGCGGCGGGTTGGCGTGGCGGTGAGGCCTGGCTGCGGCGAGATCCGGCCGAGGTGGGACGTTCGGCGGCGAGGCTCGGCTGGGGGTCGTGAGGTCCGGTTTGTGGCGATGCGGCCTGGCCGTGGGGTCGTGTCGGCCTGGTGCCCGCGCGGCGCTCGGGCGTGGCGGTGCTGCTGGCCGTAGATCTTGGAGCGCTACCGTCGCCCCTGGCGAGCTCAACCGGTGGTTGCAACACCGAGTAGTTGGGCCATTTTGTCAGCTGGGTTGGCCCAGCCGAGGGTCATTCGGGGTCTTGTGTT